>JAFGNT010000025.1 GCA_016926855.1 Methanomicrobiaceae archaeon
GAGATCAAGGATGCAATAACCGAACCAATCAGATAAGCAGATCCAACGGCAGCAAGACTGGGTCCGAAAAAGCCGAAAAAAATAATAATTATTACGACTTGGACTACGATGTTTGTTATATTTACATAATTTTGTAGATCAAGTCGATTGTAGGCGAATAGCTGGACGGTGAAATTACCACTCCATGCTCGTATAAGGAAGGATGCCATCACACCGAAAAAAAGGAAAACCGCACCTGTTTCTTGACCTGCTGGAACATCAAAGAATACAGGTACGTAATAAGATACAGCAATAACTGCTGGAATCATCAATATGATAATTCCTGTAAGCCCGAAGAGTGCTGTATTGAATGTTCTATTTGCAGATACGTAATCCTCCCGCCCTAGATCGACTGTGAGAAATCGTGAAACGCTTGTATTAATGGATTGGACTACAAGGGCAACGAATCCAGTAATAGATGTGGCCAGAGGAATAAGGCCGTAGGCAGCGATGCCGAGGGTGTCGATGAAATAGGGGACCAGCAGGAGGCCGATGACGATATTGACAAGGAAATAGGCGATATTTGCCGCAAGGTTGCGGGGGAGCTGGGAAGCAAATCTGCTGTTTGTTTCCGAATCCGACTGCACGGTGACACCTCGACTGGAGAATACTGATCAAATAATAAACTGGGTAGTATTTCAATTGTTGATTACAGATGCTTGAACCACATCACACTCGAATATCGTTCATCCTACCAATCAAACGATTTTTACTATACCATTTATGATATTATTCCCTAATTTATTAGGGAATTTATATCTAATGATAAGGCCGATATTAATCAGTCTTTTCGTATTAATACGCTGATATGGCAATATTTATAAAATGAGCAGTTTTGTCTCTTACGGGCTTGAAGCATGGATGACTCCGGAGGATTCACAAATAAGGAAAGGATTGCATGAATTTTATGCATGAATTCATGGAATCACTTGAAACTCACGAACCAACTAGGCCATCAGAAACCACCGAAAACACAAGAACAAGATTTTTCCCTTTTTCCGGAGCACTGCCCAACATCGCAACCGTCTGCGAAAATCCAAGTGCCAGCAGCGATGCGATCAAACTGCACACCGGGCAGGGGGCCATGGTGCAGCATTTGGGGGACTCGTTACGGATTTGGGTGCAGCCGGCGAGGAAGCGGTATTGGTGGAGGGTGATGTTGATGTGGTCGGCGTTCCGGGCCAGGGTGACGGAGTCGGCGACCTCGAGGATGTCAGTGAGCACCTCCTGGATGGTCTCGAAGAGGGCGGGTTCGCTTTCGGGGATTGTGAGGTGGTGGTCGTCCTCGAGCATCTGGAGGATGGGGATGCCTGCCGGGACGCTCACCATCCCGGCGGTGTCTGCTCCGAGCAGGAAGGTGCCATCGGCCGCAAGGTCGGGGGGGTGGAATTCTGACACCGGGTTGTACTGCATCACCTTCGCCGGGGAGTCCGTGGTGCCGGGCACGAAGTGGGCGTTACCGGTGATGCCCAGATCGGCCATGAACCGTGCCTGGTTGATGATGGCCTGGGTGGGGAGGAGGGAGACGAATGCGGGGATGGGGTCGCCAAGCTTTGCGAACAGGGTGAGGAAGAGGCCCCCCACAAAGCAGGCGAACCCCAGGAGAACCAGGGTCGCACTGGTGAAATCCCCCCGGTCGGTGAAGGCGACGATGATCAGCACGACGGCGCTCATCAGGAGGAGGACCAGTCCTGATGTGGGATACGGTGAAAGGTTTCGCGGTTTCATAGGAATTCCTCCAGAGATCGGGTGGATGCGTGGTTCCACACGAGGATCGCGAAGACGCTGAACAGGGAGAGTATTGCGGCCGCCGCCAGGGGGACCTGCACGTGGTGGAAGTGCGGGAAGAGCAGATACGCACTCCCCGCCAGCAGAAGGCCGAGAAGCAGCAGCATGGCGAAGAGTTCGCCGGGGGGCCGCTACGAATACTGCCTGGTAGAGGAGACCCAGCACCACACCCTGGATGAGGAGGGCGACGGTGAGATTGAACTGCCCGGCGACGACCACGGCGATCTCGCCGGCGCAGAGCAGGGAGAGAACCCGGACGGATCTGTGTTCCATTCAGATCACCTCGATGTTGCCGAATCCCCACCCGGACGCTCGCCTCTCGACCGGCGGCGAATACACCTCTTCGGGGATGTGCAGCCGGGTATCCATGCGGAGGCGGTTCGCAAGACGCGTGATGATCTGCAGGTGGCTGGCATCCCCGGTGGTGAGAGTGTAGAGAAGAATTTCGGTTGATTCCGTGGAATGGAAGGAGTTGAGCATCTGCGACTCGAAGAGAGACACTTTGCGGAAATCCAGGAAATGTCCCATGATTTCATGAACCCGTGCGGACAGGGGGGATGCCGGGAGAGGGCCGGTTTCTTCCCGGGCCTGCCGGAATGTCCCCGTACTCCGGTAGCCGTAGAGGTGCAGGAGGCGATCGGTCGGGGTGAGCCCATTGAGAAACTGGAGGGCATCGGGTGCATCGCTGCCAACAATCGAATGCATAAAGTGTCAATCCATATTGCTGGGGTTGGAGCAGAACTAACTCATCTCCAAAACCTGGCCATAAACCTTGGTATCAGCGATCGTGTAGTCTTCCACGGTTTTCTGACCGGCAAATCCCTTGATGCTCTTTTTGACCAGTGCCATATCGCTGTGGGAAATCTCGGAATTCACAGGAAGGGGCTGACGCAGACATCTGAGTTGAAGGGGAGGGAGTACTGCGCCAGAGGGATCCCTTATATTTTAGCATGGCCGACCCTGATTATCCTGCAGATTTTCCATATATCCTCCACTTCCCACCCAATGAGGCCCCAATTGATATCGATAGGGTCCTATCGTTCGCGAATGAAGTCTGTGCTGACCCCGAACACCCGCTAAAGATGCGCCGCTACGCTGAGGAATACCTCGACTGGCCGTGAAGATGAAGAAACTCAAGGATTTTCTGGAAATACTTGTCAGAGAGAACGAAATTTAAAGTACGCGAAAACCAGGATTATTCCTGTAATACCCAAAAGAATCAAGATTTCCTAAAGCACCTATTGTTGGGTGCAAATGAAGGGAGAGATGCCTTCAGGGTCGTCTGGGGAGCGGAAAACTAGAACTCTAGCGAAAATGGTGTCCAGAGATCGCCTTCGGCAGATGACGACACCTCAGATCGCATCAACGCCTGCTACAAGGATCTTCATCACTGGATAACAGCCCTCAACACTCGCGATATTGAAACTTAAAATCCCATTCTTCTACAATAACCAAATGATTTCGACTAATTCTTTTGAAATAAATTGGCACCAGAGAAATAAAAGTAAATGAGTGTTTCATCTGGGCAGTATCAAGCGCCTAATGGGGTATAACATATTATTGCCAATTTCGCACGAAATATCCTGCATAAACTAATTTTAAATTCAACTAATTTTTCCTTTGCTTTATCGCATATTGTCGCGATGAATTTAACAACCTAAAATCACCCCATACTTGGAATTGAATATAATCATTGGTAATATATTCCCATAATAGGTCACCCAGGTTTATATAATAAAGCGCCCATACAACCCTGGAATATAGTGGATGTGGTATTATTGGGTGCAGATATTGAGGGGCTTCGATCTCGTATCATCGCTCAGGGTTCGGTAATTGATGAAATCCAGAAATTTATTGAACTTTATCCAGAGTCAAAAATACACAGCCTTGCAGCCTTGCCAGCATATAATGAGGAAAAATATATTGCCAAAACCATCCTTGGTGCGAAAAAGCATGTTGATCTCGTTGTTGTTATCGATGATTTCTCCTCTGATACCACCGCCGAAATTGCCGAGGCATTGGGAGCAATGGTCATTCACCATGACATAAACACGGGGTATGGGGGTGCGCTCCGGACAATATTCAACACAGCCCGTGAACTCGGGGTAGAGAAACTCGTTACCCTCGATGCTGAATGGCAGCATAATCCAGATGAAATCCCTAAACTTCTTGCACCCCTCAATAACGGGTCGGATATAGTCATCGGTTCACGATTTCTGGAAGGATATAGAGTTTTCTCCGAACAATCCAACAAGATCCCAAAATATCGCAAATTCGGCATGAAAATCCTCGATGTTGCCACTAATTTTGCTGGAGAACTTTCAGTATCCGATTCGCAGAGCGGGTATCGTGCCTATGGAAAAAAAGCTATCCGGGCACTCCAAATTCAGGGAAATGGCATGTCGGCGGGTTCTGAAATCCTCGTCCAAGTCAATGATCACGGTCTTAACGTACAGGAGGTACCAATTAACGTTCGTTATGATATCGAGGATACTTCCAGCCAGCAACCATTGTATCACGGGTTAGATGTTCTCAGGAACCTAATTTCGCTGATCACGATCAGAAAACCAATGTGGTTTTTTGGGATTCCCGCGGTAATTCTGGCAACATCAGGAATTAGTTCTGGGATTTGGGTTTTTCCAGAATACTATCATACATATTCATTCCACTACATCGTCTTCATCGGAAGCGTCACGGCCCTTATACTGGGCTCGATCCTCGCAACATGTGGACCATCTATTCGCCCTCAATTTCAGTAAAGGTATACAATACTGAACGACTGTTCGGTTCGTGTATATTCTGTTCATAATGATAGGATTTCTGTAATCCTGCTACCAAAAAAACAGCAAGAAGGCTTGGGATGGGTTCAGGTACCACTGTATAGATTATTCCACCCTGATTGTGAGAGCCATCTGCAGACACATCAGAATGCCGAATAATTAACGAAGAGTCCGAACGCTCGATTGCGAGGTCTTCCCCAACATTGAGGATATCCCTTGCAATCTCCTGCAGTAGGAGAAATAGCAGCCCTTTATCATCGGGAACATGAACTCCGTACTTATCCTTGAGAAGTGAGAATACCGGCCACCCGGCCGGCACCGAAACAACCCCAATCTTCCCATCCTGCTCAAAAAACACCGTTTCGCCACCTTTCCCCCCCACGGGCAAGGGCCACGGCACATCCGTCCCCTCGGCCATATTCACCTGCATAACCGCCGCAGGCCAGCCGTCCGCCGGGTCCACCGGCACAAACACCGCGGGCCCGTGAATCCCTAAATCAGCAAACATCCTCGCACTGTTGATCGAGCCCGCGGCCCCCATGGCCATCGCTATCTCGGGATCGATGCCGGGCCGGCGGGCAGAGGAGAGCACGAAGAGCGAGCCGAAGAAGCAGGCGACGGCGGCGAGGATGAGCATGGCAGTCGTGAGGTCGCCCCGGCCGGCAAACAGGGCGAGGAGGAGCAGGCAGGCCGCCGCTATGAGCAGGGTGACGACCGCGAACCGGGTGGATACTGCGGTCCGCTTCATCTGTGCCATGGAGAGGCCGGGCCGCGAGGGGGCGGCCGTCTTGGCCGTTTCGGGGCTGTCGGGAGTGGTCGGTGTGTCGGGAGTCATGGGGCACCCCGGAATGTGCGGGTGATATGGTATTCATAGAGCCGTACGAGAAAGATTGCGGCAAGGGCGGTGGCGGCGAGGATTAAAAGCGGCATCGCGGCATGGCGGTAGAAGACCGCGAGGGCTATGGCGGGGAAGAGGGAGAGGGCGAGGGCGGGCGCTCTCAGATGCCTCCCGGCAGGGGCCCCTCCGCCGGACATCAGGAACGCGAAACCTGCGAGGGCAACGGCCTGGAGCGCAATTGCGGCCCCAAGGCTGTACTGGCCCGCCGCGATGACCGCAATCTCGGCAAGGGCGAGGGCGAGGAAGGGGGTCTCCTTCGCCGTGAGGGGCTTCATGCGGGGACCACCTCCACTCCGGAAATACCGCATCCTCGGGCCCTCCTGCGGAGCGACGGCGTGGCGGCGGCAGCCGGAACATGGAGCACGGTCTCCTTCGAGAGGAGATCGGCCTGCCCGGCAATCATCCCGATATGGCTTGTGTCACCGTCGAACAGGGAGAATATGGCGACGTCGGTTCCCCGGACGGCGTGGAGCACGCGGGCGATCTGGCGCTCGAAGGGCGTCATGCGCCGGGCCGCGGCCGCCTTCTTTCTGAGGGTGGTGATCCGGTGCGCGGCCGCTTCACCGTCCGATCCGGGGGCGGCGGCAAGGATGGGAGGCCGGGCGAGGAGGCCCGGATGGCGGAAGAAGCGCACCATGCGGTCCTGCGGTTCGAGGGACCGGAGAAATGCCATGAGTGCATCCTGCTCCCCGCCGGCGGGCAGGAACCTGATAATGTTACCGCCGGAGACGACGAGGATGTCGCACTCCTTCTGCTGCCGGAGAGTGGCTGCGGCCGCCCCTGCCGCCGCTTCACGGAGCCGGGCGAAATCGCCTGCGGGAAAGGAAACGGCACGGTCGGGCACGTCGACGACGATGAGCGAGCCTGCGCTCTCCCGGCCCATGAAGTCGCGGACGTACAGGGTGTCGTGCTTTGCGGAGAGTTTCCAGTCGATGGTCTTCGGGTCGTCGCCGAAGAGGTACTTGCGGAACGACCGGATCCCGTAGCCCCGGAGCGGGGTGATGCGGGGGACGTCCATATCGCCGTACGCGTCATCGCCCGTCAGCAGATCCTGCGGCAGCGGGAAGACCCGGATTGCCGGAATGCAAAACCGCTCGTTTTCGAGCAGGAACCCGCCGGTAAAGAAGGGATCCGCAACCGCGAGGCGTATCCCTCCGAAAACCTGCTCGCCGCTCGCCATGCAGCGGATGGTATAGTGCATTGTTACGGTCCGGGAGGAGTCCCGGCCCGGATCCAGCCGCACGAAAGGCTCCCCGCCGGTGGCCGGGGCCGACGCGGGTGCGAGATCGGTGAGTGTTGCGGCCGTGCCGGCCGGAAGCGTGAGCGTGGCCGAGAGAGTGACGGGGACGACACTTCCCTGCCGGACGAAGAGGTATGCGGGCTCCCGTTCGATGGTGAGGGAGCCAGCGATGTCGCGGGCGGCGAACAGCGTTGTCACCGCCCGGAGGGCGAGGAAGAAGACGAGCGAGCCTGCCGCCAGCACCGCCGGGATGTCGTCGGTCAGGTAGGCGAAGAAGACGAGGACAAAAACGAGCGCCACGATGCCGGCGGTGCACCGTGTCGGCCGGATCATGGCACCTCGACCGTATCGAGGATTTCCGCGACGACCCGTTCGGTGGTGATGCCCGCAATCTCCGCCTCGCGGGTGAGGAACATCCGGTGCGGAAACGCGAGCGGGGCGACCTTCTTGATATCATCGGGGAGGACAAAGTCGCGGGAATCGAGGACCGCGCTCGCTTTCGCCCCCCGCAGGAGCGCAATCGTCCCGCGGGAGCTTGCCCCGAGATAGATGTCGCTGTGGGTGCGGGTGGCCATCACGAGGTCCCGGATGTACTCCTGCAGATGGGGCTCGATATGTACGTTTCTCGCATTCGTGATGTACTCGAGGATCCGCTCGGAATTGAGGATCGGCTGCAGCCGGTTGATGAACGGTTTCCAGTCCAGCACGCCATCATGCTCCCGGTGGAGGATCTCGAGCTCCTCGTCGGATCCCAGGTAATTCGCCTTGATCGAGAACATAAAACGGTCCTTCTGCGTCTCGATGAGGGGGAACGTGCCCTCCTGTTCATAGGGGTTCTGGGTAGCGATGGCGAAGAACGGGCGTTCTATAGGAAGGGTGATGCCGTCGATGGTCGTCTGCCTCTCACCCATCGCTTCGATAAACGCACTCTGGCTCTTGGGGGGGAGACGGTTGATCTCGTCGATCAAAACGATGTTGGAGAAGATCGGGCCTTTTTTCAGCACGAACTCGCGGGACCCCTGGTCCCAGACGCGGATGCCCGTGATATCGGCCGGCTGGATATCCACCGCACACTGCACCCTGCGGAAATCGCAGCCCATCAGCGCCGACATCGCCTTGACAAGCGTCGTCTTCGCTGTGCCGGGCACGCCCTCGATTATAATGTGCCCCTCGGAAAGGAGGCCTATTAAGATGATTTCGATAAGGTCCCGGTTCCCTACTATCAGCTGGCTGACACCTTCCTCTATAGCGAGCAGGGTCGTTGCCATTGCCGTCAATTCGTCCTCGGGTATTCGCTCGTACATGAAAGTCGCCTACAGGTGTTTTCGGTAATATACGGCAACAAGTGCGCTGATAAGCACTAGTAGCACAGAAATTTTAATAATCGTTGTGTTCCGGACCAGGTTCAGCCACGGGAGCACGCCGTCCTCCGCGGCAGTCCGGGACGAACTCTGCTCGACGATTACCACGGGGGCGAGGGAGAGCATCCGTGAGATCAGGATATCGTTGTCCCGCGAAAAGCGGGTGCCTACCATCCCGTTGATGACAATGCTCGGGTCGGAGAGCACGTACACCGTCCCGCCGCCGACTGACTCCCGGGAAAGAAGGCCGAACCGCTCCGTCACCTCGCCGTCCGCGAGGAGGCCGTCGCCGTCCTCATCCATCCACGAGAGCACGGAGGTCGTGATCACCGCGTCACCGCCCGAAACCGCCGCCGGGTGGTTGGTGACGATCGTGGCGACACCCTCGGTGAGCGGATCGGCACCGGCAGAGTAACCGACAACAGACCGCGGATCGTCATACTCGCGGTCCAGGCTCGAGAGGTTGCCCGGCACAATCCGCATCGTGCTCCCGATCCCAAAAAGGAGGGAATTTGCCGATCCCGTCTCATCGGCAATCAGGATCGTAGAGCCGGCCCCGAGAAACGCCCCGCAGGCAGCGGTATCGACCGGTGCTGCCGGGGCGATGATGAAGAGGACGGCGTTCTCCGACGACGGGAGTGCGGCAAGGTCCGGAGCATGAACGGCCCCCGCAGCTTCAAGCCGGGAGAAGAGTTCGGATGTCCCGTTCCATTCGGTGTTATACCGGGAGAATTCAAGCGTCGTCGAGGAGAAATGGGCGGTCACGACAAGGGCCGAAAGAAAGATCAGCACCACTGCAATCCATGAAACCGCCTGCATGTGTATCACCCCCTCGTCGCCGGACTGAATGCCGCCGGCCTGCTGCCGGTGGCGTTAACGCAGGAAATATATGCTCCATGCACGATAAATGGGTCGAAATTGGTGCAGGGTAGTGTCGATCGCCGGGCACCCGGAAAAACCCGGGGAAAAATCCATTCCATGCGGGTGGAAGCCACCACGGTTCGTGATCTCACTCCCGAACACTCCCTGTCCCACCGCGTCGCCCCGGTCGACGAGGCCTTGTATGGTGACGTCAGCCTCAGATATCAAAAAGCAGCCCTTTCTTTGTTTCATCGCCAGAGTATGAATTGAGGAGATCGTCCGGGAAGAGAGATCAGGGAAGAGGTGTGATCTGCCTCTCGACAAACATCAAGTATACTTTAAGAAAAATGACGAAAAACTTCAGGTATACTATAAGTTTATGAAGGCCCGGTAGGTGGAGGCGTGTTTGACCACGTCGCCCCGGTCGACGATGCCGGTGCCCATGAAGTCGGCCCCGGCAGTATACTATGAGGTACCTTTTCCACCGGTATATCCCTGCACACCGTTGCTGTAGTCGCCAGTTGTGGTGATTCGAACACCGGGTTTCCGGTCATAGACGGTGGATGGATAAAACCGGGGTGGGGGGAGGGTTCGATCAGTATTATCATTCCCGAACGCCATGATACACTGGAAGAGCATTATGAAGACATTGACGGCCGTGCTGTATCGGGAAGTGGATATGTATGTCGCAGAATGTCCGGAAGTCGGCACGGTAAGCCAGGGGAAGACCGTCGAAGAGGCCGTGGCGAATCTCACAGAAGCAACCGAACTGTATCTTGAAGAATTCCCACAGGACGTCAAAGAAAGGCCGATTATTACAACCTTTGAGGTGTACAGAGGTGCCCGGGTATAAACCGTGTTCCGGTGCATCGGTCATCACGATCCTCATTAAAGAATACGGCTTTATTGTGAGCGGGCGATCCGGCAGCCATGTGCGTCTTTCGAAAGCGACGCCGGAGGGATAATTGGCACGGTCGTACCCATGCACGACGAATTAAAGAGGGGTACTCTCCGCGGGATTCTGAAAATGGCAAGGGTCCATCCCGACGATTTCAGCCGGTTTCTGTAAAAAGCCCGGTGTGTGAAAATATTTTTTCAGGGGAATGACCGGAAAAGAGGAAAAATCCTCTGTGTCTTACAGCGCGGGTATCTTTCCCCGGAAGTAGCAGGCCGGTTTCACCACGTCGCCCCAATCGGTGATGCCGTTTCCGGTGAGATCATCCCGGAGGGGGAACCGGACGGGTCAGATTACCACCGCCCATACCGCTTGTGCGCCTGCTCGATCGTCATGATATCCATGATCTTCACAAGAGCACCGGGCTCATCAACCCGATAAAATACCGTCCAGCTTCTTCCGATATGCATCCGGTAGAGGAGGGTGTCATCGGGGAGATGCAGCCGCTCTTTATCCCCGGTTCCCGGGTAGGGATCCTCCTCAAGAGCGGCCAGCTTCGTGCGAATGATCCTCCGGCTTTTATCGTCAAGCGTGTTGAGGAAATCCACGAGTTCGCGCCGGATGAGGAGGGTGAATCTCACGGTTTAATCTCCGATAGCGGAACAAACTCGCTCTCTTCTTCGAGGCGCCGGATATCCTCGGCGAGCCGGGCCTTCTTTGCCCGTTCAATAAGCTCGGCAAGCAGATCATCGTATGTTTGTCCTGCGTGCCGCATTTCCGAGAGTTCTTTCCAGGTAGTTACAGATACCGGGATTCTCTTGCTGGCAGTCATTATAGGATTGTAAGCATGGTACCTATTTACACTATGTGGTGGTAGCAGAACCTCTTCCGGGACGGCCCCGTCCGGAAAGGGCAGGCATACCCCGGCGGGGCCGGTGGGTGCTCATAATTCCGACCGGGACGGCGTGCAGGGCTTACATAACGTTCATTACCGGGAAAAGCGCACGTTTCATTTGAGTGAAACACGAGGAGGGAAACCGTCCGGGCGGCAGCCGGGAGGCAGAGGCGGACGTGGCAAAGGAAGGCGATGCTCCGGGAAACTCCGTCACCGCTGCTGACATCACGTTTTTTCTGAAGTACCTGCAGCCGCTTCGGGGGGTCGCCCTCGGCCTGCTCGCCACCACCGTGCTGCTGGCCGCACTCCGGGCACTCATTCCCCTTAACTCCAAGATATTTACCGACTATATCGTGCCGGGCACGGGTCCGGGGGCGGCACTCGCGGTTTTAGAGGACTATCATCTCGGCATCTTCGCGGGCCCTGCAACGGCTATCGTCTCCTCGATGCCGGCCCTCGTCCTCGCCATGGTCGTCCTCGGGGCACTGATGGGCGTGTGCACCCTTGCCTCGGGGTATTTCACCGCTCTTTTCCGGGAGCGGTACGCGTATCACCTCCAGACGGACCTTGTCGAGCACGTCCTCCGGTTTCCGGCAGCCTACTTCCGTTCGCACCCGACGGGGTATATCATGGCCCGGATCACGGGGGACACCGACAGCGTCGAGTACGTCTTTTCCCAGTTCCTCCCGCAGATCGTGGCGAACATCCTCTTCATCCTCTTCTCGGTCGCCGTTCTCGTCAGGTTGAGCGTGGAGCTGACAGTCGTCGTCCTGCTCGCAATCCCGCTCTTTGTCGTCGCAAACGCCCTCTTCACGAAACGTATCCGCCGCCTCACCCGGACAGAGCGGGAAGGAAAAGCGTTTTTCATGCGGGACATCCAGGAGATGCTCGTGGGCATCGATCGATACGGTAAAGGCCTGCGGGGCGGAGGAACGCGAGGCTGACCGTGTCGCGGCGACGATGTGAAGCGTCATGGCGACCCGGATACACAACGCAGTGCTCCTCACCCTCTCGGGCTCGTCACGGCAGAGCATCCAGTTTCTCATGCTGATCGTGGTCTTCTTCGTGGGCGGGCAGCTCGTGCTCGCGGGATCGATGAGCATCGGGGACTTCGTCGCCTTTGCGGCCTACATCGCGATGTTTTCGGCCTCCGTCACCACGTTTTTCACCTTCCCCGTGATCATCCAGCCGGCCCTCACGTCCGTCGAGAGGCTCCGCGAGATCTTTGCCACCGCTGCCGAAACCACGGCTGACAGTGCGGATGCGGCCACCCACGAATGGGTGCGGGGGGTGGAAGGGTCGTTTGCGGCAGCATGCAGGGCTGTGCGGAGATGCGCGGATGCCGGGCTGCACCCGCAGGTGATCATGACGGTGATGGAGAGGAACCAGGGCCAGATGGCAGACCTCATCACGCTCGCGGGCGAGCTCGGGGCGGGATCGGTGAAGTTCAACCTGCTCCAGCCCACCGAGCGGGGTGCGGCTCTTCACCGGGCGGGCGGGGCGATCCCGGTCGCCGAGGCGATCCGGCTCGCGGCATGGGTCGAGGGCGAGGGAGCGGCGATGTCCGGGTGCCGCCTCATCTTCGGTATCCCCCCCGCGTTCCGGCCGCTGCACCGGCTGCTGGGATGCGACGACGGGGGGTGCGGCATCTGCGGCATCCACAGCATCCTCGGGCTGCTCCCCGACGGGAGCTACGCGCTCTGCGGCATCGGGGAGCACATCCCGGACCTGATCTTCGGGCAGGCGGGAACCGACTCGCTCGCGGACGTGTGGAAAACAAGCCCGGTGCTCCGGGATCTGAGGGACCGGCTGCCGTCCGCGCTCAGCGGCATCTGCGGCGACTGCCTGATGAACGGCATCTGCCTCGGCTCCTGCATCGCCCAGAACTACTACCGGACCGGTGACCTCTTCGCACCCTTCTGGTTCTGCGAGGAGGCCGACCGGGAGGGCCTTTTCCCTGCGGGCAGGCGCCGGCCCGCACCATAAAAAAGCAGTATTATTCCTGCGGCGCACCGAGTGCCGCGGCACATTTCTCCCATGCGGCGAGCAGTGCGTCTGCATCGGCGGCCGAGACAGGCCGGCCGCTGTACCGGACTAACTCATAGCGGCGGATAAAGGCGTTGAGGGCGGCGTAAAACGGCTCATTCCGGAGTGCCGCCGTCACTTCGCGGGGCGTCATCACCGCGAACTCGGCTCCGGAAAGGTAGCCGGCGAGCAGACCGGCGAGGCGCACATAGAGGAGCAGCGCCGCATCGGCGGCACGGTTTTGGGCGACAAGATCGGCAAACGATTCGGCGGGCGGGGCGGCGGACGGGAGAGACGCCTCCTTCGGGCCCCGGAGGGGGGAGCGGGTCCCGGAGGGCAGGGCATTTCCGGCGGGGACATCATCCGGCACATGTGCCCGGCGGGGCCTCTGCCGCCGCAGGTACCACCATGCCCCGGCACCGCAGAGGGCAAGGCAAGCGATGAGCACGGCAGCCACCACACCGATCGGGCGCTCGTTCGTCACCACGGCAACGACACTCCGGCTTTTCGAAGCGTTGAGGGGATAGCCATCGCCCGAAAACACCGCCTGCATCGTGTACGTCCCCTCGATCGGATTGGTGACCCGGACCGTATAGGTACCGTTCCCCGTCGTCGTTGCCGGGAACCACCATGCGAACGTGCCACCCTCGTAGACGAGATCAAAGTCCACCCGAAGGGGAGCGTTCGACACCGGCACCGGGCCGGCCGAGAGTGACCCGGCGAGCACCATCCGGCCGGCATTATCCCGGCCCCTGTACTCGAGCAAGAGCTGCGTATCCCGCGGCATCACCGTAAACGAGATGATTTCCGAGTGTACTTCCCCGGCCCGGGCGTACACGAAGTGGCGGCCGGAAGTGATCCTCCCGATCGAAAACGGCGCCTCGTAGCGGCCGGCGGCATCCGTCAGAACGGTCTTCCACGGGCGGCTGTCAACCGCAATCTCAATGGAGCGCCCGGACGCGGCGCTGCTTGCAAGCGTACCGGAGATCGTGAGCGTCTCACCGTACTGCCCCGTATCCGGTGTCACCCGGACGTCAAGGCGCTCGCTGCCCGACGCGATGCGGGGGGCCCGGGCCGCATGCTCCACCTGCCGGACATCGATCTCCGCAATCAGCGCCGCAAACTCCTCCACACCTGCTTCGTACCCGGTCGGATCGAGCTCGAACCGGGCGGAAAGATTCACCATCTCCTCCGAACGGTCACTGTAGCTCTCAAAGTTCGCGCGCATTTTGCTCCGGAGAGCCTCTCCCTCGAAGACCAGCACCGCAAGCCGGGTGGGGTCGTTTCTGACAAGGGTTGCGATAAACTCCGCCTCGAGCGCATCGTACGCCTCGGTGTCGTTGACCAGTTCGCGCAGGTCGGCCGCGTTCGTCTGGTGGTCCCTCGAGAACGCAGCAATCTCCGATTCCGAGAGGCGGAGGCGGCCGGCAATCTGCCCGATTGACCGCAGGGTATCATCGTAGGCATACGCATCCAGCCGGGCGCCCTCGATGTCGCGTTCACGGGCCGCAGAAATGATCGTGCCGGTCACATCGAGCGAATCCTGCATCAGCGGGAGCAGGGTGGCGCTCGTCTCCTCTGCCGTGCGGGCAAGGGCGGCCGGGTTGGTATGAAAAGGAGTGTAGGCATCGTCCTCCACCGTGTAGAGTTCCGGCTCGAGTGCGAACGGGGCAAGGAGCGCGAGGAAGAGCAGGGAGAGGAGCACGACCACGCCGAAAAAGAACCGGTCTTTCATAGGTTGAGAATCTCCAGCACTTTCTCCGCAACGATAACCCCGAAGATCACCACGCCGGCCGCGACGAGGTACTTGAGGTTCCTGATATATGCGGGTTCGATTGAGGGCGGATCGATGAGCTCCACGACAACGAGCAGGCCGATGAGCCACAGGACGAAGAAGATCTCAAGGTTGAGGGTCCTGGCGAGGATCATAAAAAGGAGGACCACGAGCAGCCATACCCCGAGGGCCGCTGAAGCCAGTTCCTTCTTTCTCGCCGTCATCGCAAAATAATTCAATTCTGCGCTGATTAACATTCCGGAATCGGGGAATCTCCAACGCCTCGCATAGTATTATCTGCGAGTGAGAGATACATCTCCGTCAGGTGTTAGGGGTGACGAGGGGAATTGTACTTGTAGGATTATTGATAGCATGCGTGCTGATGGCGGCACCAGCGAGTGCGTTTACTGCAGATACACTCGCGATTGACCTGAACGCAGACGGAGATGCTGTGATAACGTTTGATTATTCCCTTTCGTGGGTCGAGTACCTTGCCGTCTATCTAAAGATCGGCAGTCCGTCAGAGAAGCTCTCGAAAGCCTTTGCCGGCCACTCCGACCGGCCCGTCTCGGTGATCGCGGCAGATGAGCAGTCGATGCGGTTTGTCGTCTCCGGGTATGCACAGGCTGTCGCCGGCGAGGACGGCATGACTTATACCACACCGACGCTCTCGTTTGCGGGGGCCCAGAAAATCCTTGACGAATACTGGTTTGCACCGCTGATTTCCCCCGACTTCTCGCCGGAAACCACTGTCGTTACGTTCCCGGACGGCACCGAAGAGGTCTTTACGAACCAGATCACCATCCCGGCTCTCACCCATACGGTTACCGCCTGAAGCCGGATACACGGAAACATTACGATCCAACTTCCGTTTCTTTTCTTTTCTTTTCGGGTGCCACGCTGGCCCCCGGTTTTGTAGTGCATCATACTTTTTTCAGCCGTGACGACCTGAGCCGGACGGCGATTCAGGAGACCGGGATACCCGGGAGATAAAAAACGTTTCAGGTATTTTCCGGCTTCCGCCAGAACATATAGTGCCGGGTCCACCCTCTGCCGTCCACCGCCGTCCGGACCAGGACGGCGAGGGCACAGAGAAGGAGGCCCACTACCAGCACCCGCGAATCGGCAATCCCGAAAAAGTCACGCACATAGAAGACCACCCCCAGGCCAAGCCGGGACTCGGACAGGGGCCAGAAGAAAGGGTACGCGGGATTGTACACGAGCGCATCGCCTAATAGATGGACGGCATACCCGATGCCGGAGAAAAGCATACCGTCGCCATACCGTATCGAGAAGGGATACATGCGCAGGACCAGGGCAAAGAGAACGGAAAACACCAGCAGGGCACCCAAAGTATGCAGGTCGCCGTGGCGCAGGGTGTGCCCGTTCACGATCATCGACACGCCAAGCAGCCTATACGAGAGGGGGTACAGGACCTGGTCGATATCAGGCGCCCATGCACAGAGAATGATGATCCACGAGGGGTCCCGCCCGGTCAGGCGCAGGGAGATCATGCCCACGGGAATGGCAACAGCGGTGGAATACAGGATGTGTTCGATGAGCATAGTGCTTAAGAAGAGTGGTTGGCGGCAGAGCGGATAAAATAAAGCCAGGGATGGGGGGAGAAACCGAGACATCACAACGCCGGACCTCGTCGCAATCAGCCACATCGAGGCTGCTTAATCACCACGACACCCCCTGCCGCCCATTTCTCCTCTACCGCCGGGGTGCAGGATCCGGGTGCTGCGGAGGTTCAATTATCCTACAGGATTACGTGCTCAGGAGGCCCCTGGTATGTATCGCATCATAGGGTTTATCGCCGTCTTCCATCCCTCTATCCGGGAGGCCGTTCTGATAACAAATAGGCAGATTATAGCTAATTATTTCCAATTTAAACCTCAGAGCTAACGAATAGGTGCAGTAACGATCCAGTCATGCACAAGAACGGCGGGCTGTACGCCCGGGTACTTCTACAACGAAACAGATCCCGTAAAGAACGGCCGCCATAACGCCCCTTAGAGCGCCGATCTCCGGTTAATCCGGGTAAACATACAGGTAATGCAACAACCGGGCCTGAAAGCCCCCTTTTGTTAAAAGCCCGCTACAGCCGTTTTTTTAGGAATAACGACCCAAAAAAGCACCTTTGAGAAGAGAGCGAAGACCACCGCGGATCATGTTTCCCGGCAGGTTTTCGGTGCAGGGGAGTCGCCCAATCCGCCTCAGAAAATCCCGACACTCCGGGGTATGTGCGGGTATCATACCGCACACAAAGGCTTCATGCCCTTCTCTGTAAAATTTCAACCGTGTCCGGGGAGCGCAAGACTGCGCTCAGGAGCGGGAAATCCACTCAGGGGCAGTCAGGTGTGGGGAGATCCCGTTCCGGGCCCATATTGCGCAGAATGATGATTCTACGCAATACGTAGATTCTTGGAGATAGAGAGTAAAGGGCCATGAAAAGGAGTTATTTTACTTTTATGATTTTCCGGCTTCACCCTCACCCTCCAATGCGGAATTATTCGTCCTGAAACCTACCGAAAGTAGGAAGAGGCCATCAACAGATTCGCCTTATTCTGCCGTGCGGACACGATGGAGAACGCAAAAAACCCGTCGTATGTGAAAACGATCTCGCGCCCGCCGATACGAACGGAGAGATAATACAGGCACGGATTCATTCGACACGTAGTGTATGCATCACTTCGTTGAGCCGCTGCAAACCAATGGCATAAACAGGTTAATTTCGATATTAAGCGCATTTTTTCGGCTTCTCTCTACCAGGGGAATCGTCGCCTCATACCTCATGACGGCGATTGATCACCCCGGGGCCGGGAAGGAGAGAGACAGAGCGGTCCGGTGAAAAGGCTGCATTTTGCGTAAATGCTCCGTGAAATGAGCCGGGATCGGGGGTGATGTGATGAGCTTTGGACACTTGGCTGTGGGCGGGGTATACGCACTCTCGCAGCCGGGGCATCTGACGGGTTTGCGTGACCATGCATTCTCTCTTTCCACGATACGCCCCGACAGCGATTATGCCGCATAAAATCCACCCTATCGACGCACGTGAACGGTACCGCACCTCCCAAAACCCCTGCATCATGCGGGAAAATCCCGGGCATTCATTCTTCGGGGCCGCAGACAGATACCGGCTGGAAAGGAGGCATTATAGAGGTTATTTTCGCTTTAAATCGACAATTCATGATTTTTCCGTGCTCCCGTCCTGCCGGTACACGGAGTGGCCATATACCGTATGATGCGATACGTATCGGGGTGCCCTCAGGAAATACTTACCGATCAGGGTGCATGCCGTCCGGCGGAGCAGAGTGGCCAGGCCCCGGAGAGCGGCGGGACGTCGGAGGGCACTGCAGGGTCATCAGAGGGGATCGCCGCCGGGGGAATCGGGGCGGGCCGATGGTGCACAGGATGCCGGAAGAGCCGCGAACACCGGGGAGATACAGGACCATAAATTGAGAGGGAGTACCCATGAAGGTGAGAGGGAGTATCCGTGCGGGGAGGATCCCGAGGGAAGAACCCGATCGCCGGGAGGGGGACGGAGGAAGATAGGTACCGCCGATACCGGAAAGCCGGGAGGGCTCCGGGATATCGGGGGCGGTGCGGGATCACAGGGGAGAGACCTGCCGCGGGAAACCGGGACAGGCA
The DNA here is from genome assembly GCA_016926855.1 of Methanomicrobiaceae archaeon. GTDB lineage: Archaea > Halobacteriota > Methanomicrobia > Methanomicrobiales > Methanomicrobiaceae > LKUD01. The sequence continues at coordinate 18,211 of JAFGNT010000025.1, forward strand.
GAAGGTACCCGGCAGCACCGGAAGCCACACGAGCTATCGGCCGTCAGGACGTGATGCAGGATTATGGCGGAGACCGTTTCCGGAGAAGGGGGCGGAGAGGGCGACCCCCCGGCCCCGGTCACCGCCGTACCGCCATCGGAGCACTATCCGGAGAGTTTTGCCCTGTACACACCTTTTCCATTGGTATCGGAAACGGGGCCGGAAAACCCGCGTAAACCCTATGATGCGATACGTTCGGGGCGCGGTTCAGGTGGCCTCAGGGAAGCACTCCGGGACAGGCACCGGCGGACCGCAGTATAAACCAGTAACGTTGATACCCGCCCCGGCCAAGGTATAGTCAATGGAGGAGCCGTATCAGAACGAGCCGGCGGACGCCACCGGGGTGCCGATGCCGAATGAAGGGGAGCACGAAGCGGGCAGCGAAGAGCGGGGTCCGGTTTTAGCACCGCCGGACGTCGGGGACACGGCACCGCCCGGCATGGAAACGGCAGAGGCAGCCCCGGCGCTCACCCCGGAACAGCGGGAACGCATCGAAAAATACCGCAAATTCAAGAAAGTCGACGGCGCCACCTACCACCGCGTCAACGGGTTCCTGAGGAAACATACCTATGTCACCGCACGGGAGTGGGCAATCGCACGGCTGTGTGCCGATTTCTCCACACGGAGCGGTGCAGAGATGACCTTTATCGGCCAGAACCTCCCCGACCTCGTGCCGTTCATGACCGACACCTACACCCCGCAGGCGGTCAACCAGGCACGCAACTCATTCAAGCGAAAGGTGAGAAAAGCCGGAGCGACGTTCTTTTACGGAGCCCTCTGCGGATTTTTCACCGCAGAAGAGCTTGACGACATCCTCTTCGAATCAAGCGAGGTTGCCCGGTTCCTCCTCGAAGTCGAAGGGACGACCATCGATATCGACGACGAACTCGATATCGAGGACCGGATCGCCGAGGTCATGCGAAGCGTTGCCGTGGCGGCGTCGATGATCCGCAGCCAGAAACCGACCACCTCGGAAGAGGACACGGACGATGACGATGAAGGAGAGGACAGCCCATGAAGATTATTCACGTCGCCGGGTTCTCGGACACCGGCAAGACACGGTTCGTCACCTCACTCATCGGCGCTCTCCGGGAACAGGGAACAGTAGGCGTCGTCAAGCATATCGGGCATCACCGCCAGTCACTCCCGGAAGGGAAGGACACAACGCTCTTTTATGCCCACGGTGCCGACATTGTTGTCGGGATCGACAATGAAAAAGCGCTGGCTGCTCTACGAAAGCAGGATCTTTCCGGAACTCTCGCCATGCTCGCACGGGCCGGCATCAGGTTCGCGGTAATCGAGGGATTCAAGACCGAGCCGTTCCCGAAGATCATTTTCGGCGACTTCGAGGACGACACCTGTGTCCTCCGGAACCCGGACGTGGGCGAGGTGCTTGCGTCGCTCGACCTGTTCTTCGAGTATGAAACCGCCGAAACACTCCTCCGAAAACTCAGGCAGGTGCAGGATGCGGGCGGCAGCGGTGCACTCCTGCTGTACCGTGGCGTAACCGGAGAGGAAGAGACCGGGTCCTACGAGGGCCTCCTCGACATCCGCCTCTCGACGAAAGGGGGCGGCCTCCCGGGAGAGACCTGCATTGCCGTGCTCGGGCGCACCCGTGCCGAGGCATTCTCGGAACTCTCCCGGATACTCGAGGAAACGGCGGACCGGGAAACCAGCCGGGGGAAACAGGAATGAATCAGGCAGGGAACGCAATAAAACAGCAAAAACGGCTCTTCGGAACAAACGGCGTACGCGGGATCGTCGGAACCGCCATGACCCCGGACCTGGCCATGCGGATTGGAATGGCTCTCGCATCCATGAGGCCGGGAACGATTGTGGTCGGGCGCGACACACGGACATCGGGGCCGGCGCTCTCGGGTGCGATCAAGGCGGGCATCATGGCCTGCGGGTGTGATGTCTGCGACGTCGGCGTCATCCCGACACCCGCTCTCCAGTACCTCGTGCGGGAGGGGTTCGATGCCGGAGCGATGATTACCGCATCACACAACCCCCCCGAATACAACGGTGTCAAGGTGATCGAGGCGGACGGCACCGAGATGGACGACGAGGAAACAATTGCCCTCGAAGAACGGATCTTTTCGGAAGATTTCGCCGTAAAAAGCTGGGATCTGGTCGGAACCGAAACCTTCGACCCCCATCTTACGGAGCGGTATATCGAAGCAGTCGCAGGGGCGTTTCCGGACGGCACAGGGCGCGGAATGACCGTCGTGGTTGACGCGGGTTCGGGACCTGCGTCCCGCACGACACCTGAAATCCTCTCCCGCCTGGGGTGCACGGTCCATACCATCAATTCGACGGAAGACGGCACATTTCCCGGCCGGCTCCCCGAACCCTCGCCCGCAGGGCTTGCACCCCTCGCACAGCTGGTCAGGGAGACACGAGCAGCATTCGGTGTCGCCCACGACGGCGATGCCGACCGTGCGGTCTTCGTGGACGAACAGGGAGATTACCTCGAGGAAAACCGCGAGTTTGCCCTCATGCAACGGTATATGTGCCGGAAACAGCCCGGCATCGTCATCACCACCGTAGCAACATCCCGGCTCTGCGAAACAGTTGCCGGGGAAACCGGATGCCGGGTGCACTACACCCCGGTGGGGAGCATCGTCGTAGCGCGGACGATGCGTGCCCTTGCCGAAGCGGGCGAAACGGTGTCTTTCGGGGGCGAGGGAAACGGCGGGCTCATCTTCCCCGCACACCAGCACTGCCGTGACGGCGGCATGACGGCAGCAGCGATGGTCGCCCTGCTTACCGGTGCCGGGGAGCCCCTGTCGGCACTTTCGAAAGCATTGCCCCCGTATGTCATGATTAAGGATAAAATACATGCCGATGAGCCCGCTGCCCTGTGCGCACGGCTCATCGAGGCATGTACCGCTGACGACACCGACCTGACGGACGGCATCAGGATCAACCGCCCCGACGCATGGGCACTCCTCCGCCCGTCGGGAACGGAACCCTTCATGCGCCTCGTTATCGAAGGGGAAAACCGGGCCGCAGCCGAACGGCTGCAGGCGGATGTCATGGCGGTGATCGGCCTTTCTTCCCGAAAATAAAACTTAAGTATCCCAAATTGAGACTATCACTTCGAACGCGATGACTATGGCGCACACATCCTCCCGGGATGACAGGCAGAAAGAACCCCGGACAATCAGGGTGATAATCTCGGGGCGTGTCCAGAAGGTCGGTTTTCGTGCCTGTATCCGGCACTTTGCGACGAGTATCGGCATCACCGGTGAAGTCATGAACCTGGAGGACGGGCGTGTGCTCATCCACGCAACGGCCGAACCCGTCATCCTGGAAAAGTTCATGTCGATGCTCTACAGCTGCCCCCGTGCCATCATCCGGGACATGCACGTGAACACGTGTGAATTCAGGGCGTTCCCGGACTTTTCCATCGAGCGGGGCGTCCATCAGTATGTGATGTAAAAATCCTCTTTTTTCCCGATAAACCGGAGATACCGGAGAATATTCGTATCGATCATCTGCTTGTTAATCGTCTCGCGCAGCCTGCGCACGAGATCCTTGGTAATCCGGTCCGCGAGGTGGCAGCGCGTATCGGCACACTCAAAACTCTCGGATGGTATGCCCTCGCGGGCCCGTGCGAAGACCACCCGGTCGACCATCACTGCCTTCAGCGGGTCGATGAGATCAATCACCAGTGACCGCTCACCCTGACGGAGCACGCCGATGTCGGGATCAAGATGGGCGCCGACCAGTGACACAAGCGTGGTGCCAAAGAGGAGGGCATAGCCGAGCGAAAGCATTGTATTGACGGGATCGCGGTGCGGACGCCCCGTCCGCCGTTTAAACCCGAGATCGCGCGGAACGCTCCGTGCCATGATCTCATAGTACATGTCCGAGGTCAGGCGGTGAATGCGGCGCAGCTCGTCCATCTTGATGAGAAACTCCACTTCATCACATGCCGAATGAAGAAAATCCTGCTCCCCTTCGTAAAAAAGAGGCATTTCGAGCAGTTCTTCTGTCTTCTGCACCATTATCAGGCGGGAGCGGAGTGATGCCTTCACAAGCTCTACCGCCGCCGAATGAACAGGCACATCCTGCTGGAGCATGCGGATAGCGGTGTCTTCCCGAAACCCGAACGGCCTGAGCGTGCCCATGGGCGTCCCGTCCGCATCAAAAAACGAGACGCAGGCTCCTTCCCGCATCAGGTGGTTGATGACCGACGTATGCACGGAATGTCCCCCGACGATCAGCAGGTGCCTGACTGAAGAGAGTGGATACTCCCGGATAGTGCCCCTGTACTGGATAGTGAGCGTGGTGGTCGTGGCCCGGATGTGACTTCCGAACCCGGAGACGACCTGCCACGGGAAAAGGTCGTTTGCCATATGCACATTCCCGGAAAGAGACAGCCCTCTGTCCGAGGGTCTCTGATAGGGAATTATCTCGTCAATGAGACACATTAACCCATCGTTTCGGAAATTCCTACCGAAATGGAAAAAAGGAAGAAAACCCTACTCATGCTCCATGCAGGGGGGCGCCCGTGCGGAGTGGGAGACTCTCCGCGAGGTACTGGTCCATGAGCCGGGAATAGAGGTCTTTTTCGCCCTGCTCTCCCCGTCCGCACATCTCTATGAGCGGTTCTTTGACCTCGAGGGAGCACGCCGGGAGCACCGGCAGCTCCGTTCCGTACTGCACGATTCGTTCGGGATCAGGGTCAGGATGCTCTCCGACACCATCCGTGAAGGGGCACGGCAGTCTGAAGAGATCAGCACGGGTCTGCTCTCGCTTGCCGAAAAACGCTTCTCCGCCCGGTGTGATGGCGATGCATGCACGCTTTCGCCGCGGACACGGCAGGCATGGGAGGAAGCCGCTCAGCTGGCCGGCCGGGACCCGGCCCACCTCTGCCTCATCGCATGCTTAAACCCGGAACTTATCTTCGGCGATGCCGGTATCCGGACCGAACTTGCGCACCCGCTTCACAACCTCTATTTCATGCGTGATCAGCAGGTGGCGTGCGCCCGCGGCATCATTCAGGCGCGGATGGCGCACAAAGAACGGGAAGCGGAGGTGGATTTCGCAGGGCTCGGGCTGCAGGCGGCCGGGTATACTCCCTGCGGCCGTATTTCCGCAGGCAGGTTCGAAGGCGGGGATTTCATGCCCCTCGGGGATGCGGCCCTTATCGGCGTGGGCCCGCGAACAGATGAGAACGGTGTCGCCGCACTGCTGGCGCAGGATCCCGGCTGTGACGAGATAGCCGTCGTGCACCTGCCGGGCCACCCTCTCGTCGCCGGATACGATCCGATGGTGGCGATGCATCTCGATACCTACATGAACATCGCATCAGAGGGGGTCGTGGTCGGAAATCCCCTGCTCCTCTCCGCGGCGACCGTTACCGTGTATGACCGGGACGGCGGGGATTACCGCCCGCACACGGAAACAATGCCCCTTGACGCATACCTCCGCGGCCGCGGCTGGTCCATAATCCCGGTCACCACCCTCGAACAGCTCTGCTACGCAAGTAATTTCCTCTGCGTCCGCGACGGCGCCTGTGTCACACCCGACACCGAAGCGCTTGCCCCGGACGTGCTCCTCCGGGTCCGGGAAAAAGCGCGGGTGTCCCCGGAAAAATACGGGCCGCTCCTCCGCCAGGCGGAGCATGATCTGCAGGTGCTGCGTGCCGATGCGGAATTTTTCCCCCATAAAAAAGAGGTCTATGCCCACGGGCTTGAGATGGTGCCGATAGCCCTCACAAACGCAACCGGCGGCTACGGCGGGGCGCACTGCATGACATGCGTGCTCCGCCGGGGATAATTACCGGCGGTTCTCGCGGTATTCGCGTTCGAACTTCATAAAGACCAGATCGATCTCCGCAAGGACGTCCCACGCCTGGTCGGCGTACATCCCCATTTTTTCAATCGCCAGACGGTGAACAATCGTGTCCTCGTCCATCCCCGCAAGAGACCGGATCTCGGTGAGGGGATGTTTCATTCTCCCCGTCAGGGAGGCGATATCAACGAGATTATCCCGGAGGAGCCGCACATCGCGGGCCAGGCGCTGTCTCTGGAGCGTGATCTCGGTTTCACGCGTCAGATCATGCAGCACGGTGAGGACATGGGTGACCGTTCCGTTCGTCGTTTTCGGTATCCGCTCGATCCGCATGGCGTACGATATCCCCCCCGCCTTCAGGGGTTTTTCCTCTTTCTTCGGGGCCCCCGATTCAAAGACGGCGGCAAACGCCTCGGGCGCCCCGATGAGTGAAGCGGGAAGGGCGTGGAACACCGGCATACCGGTCAGGGGCGGAGAGTCCCCCAGCGTGGTGGCCAGGCGGTTGAAGGCGGCATTCCCCCTGACAAGGCGCATCTCCCGGTCGACAAGGAATATCGGCTCCTCGACAGCGTCAAGTGCCGCTTCGCATGCCGGATCGGAAATACTGCGCGGCTCCGGATCGGGAGTCCGGGGCGGCCGTGGCACTTCACTCCTGAAGCGCCGGATCACCTGGTGCTTGTGAACCGCCATCTCGATGTTGCTGTAGAGCGTCCGGTCGTTAAAGGGTTTGATGAGGTACCCGTAGGGCTGGGTCTCGAGCGCTCGCCCCATCGTGTCAAAATCCGAATGTGCGGTGAGGTAGATCACCGGGATATCGTACCGCGAGGCAATCTCCCCCGCCGCCTCGATGCCGTCCATCTCGCCTTTCAGGTGGATATCCATCAGAACCAGATCGGGGCTGAGGAGTCCCGCCCGGTCTATCGCGTCCTCTCCGTTGTTCGCTGTGCCGACTACGGTGTACCCCAGTTTCTTCAGGGTCTCCTTCAGTTCCATCGCCACAATCTGCTCGTCTTCAACAACCAGAATCTGTCTGTCGGGCATATCTGTCACCGGTAATATTTTTTCTTCCTGCCCGGGGCGGGGAACCGTATGATAAACTCGGTGCCGCGCCCCCTGACAAGCTCAATCGTGCCTGATAACTGCTCGACGAGATTTGTCACCAGCTGCATCCCGAGCGTGTCCGTCTCCCGGAAGTCGATATCCGGGGGAAAGCCCGCACCGTTGTCGCTGACACGCAGTTCGTACCCGCCGTCATACCGGGCGAACACGATCCTGATGCTCCCGTGATCTCCCGGCGTGAAGGCATATTTCAGGGCATTCGTCAACAGCTCGTCGATAATCAACCCGCAGGGAATACCCGTGTCGATATCGAGATCGATACTCTCATCACAGTCAACCGTCAGCGAAACCGGGGGTGACACCGAGAGAAACTCGTAGATCAGGTGCTCCCCCAGGTGCCGGATGTAATCGACGACATGGATGCTGGCGAGGTGTTCCGAGCGGTAGAGCTCCTCATGAATCATCGCGATGGAAAAGACACGGTTCCTGCAGTCGCGGAGTACTTCCGCCGCCTCCGGGTCTTCCGTCCTGAGCGCCTGGAGCTTCAGGATGCTCGCAATCACCTGAAGGTTGTTCTTTACGCGGTGGTGGATCTCCTTAATCAGCGTTTCCTTGACCTTCAGCGACGAAAGGATCTCTTTCTGCCGCTCTATGCGTTCCGTGATGTCATTGTAGATGGCAATCATCTCACCCGTCGGGAGAGAGTAGAAGTAGTATTCCCGCCACCGGGTTTCCTTCCCGTGCGTAAAGGCGAGCCTTTCCACCGAGCGCGGTTTCCCGGTCTTCCAGACCTGCAGCATCGCTTCGGAAAGGGTTGTGTACTCCTCGCCCTGGTAGAGGTCTGAGATGCCCTTCCCTGCAAGAGCGTGCTTCTTCTTCCCTTCGATCACCTCTCCGGCGTAATTGATATCCATGACAGCGAAATCCCGCCCTCCGTCCACAGCACGGAATATCGCACCGCCACAGTTCATATTATAAAAGAGCGTCCTGAACTGCGCCGCCCGGTCCCGGATCATGCGTTCGCGGTTCGTCTCTTCCGTAACATCCTGATAAATCCCCGTCATTTTCCGGGGCAGTCCGCGGTCGTCGCGGGCGATCACGCGCCCCATCATCTGGATCCACCGCCATTCGCCATCATCTCCCCGCACACGGAACCGGGTCTCAAAGAAGGGAGTTTTTTCCACAAAATGGCGCTGGGCACGCTTCATCAGGCCGGGGAGATCCTCGGGATTGATGAGATCCTCGATCACGTTCACGTGCCCCTGCAGCTGTTCGAAGGGATCGGATGCAGCTTCCGACGAATGTCCCGTGCTCTTCATGACACCCGTTTCAAGATCCCAGTCCCAGATGGAAAGGTTTGCGCTTTCGATAGCCAGATTCAGGCGCTCCTCGTTCTCCCGGTACTCCCGCTCCATCTCCTTTCTCCGGGTAGTATCCACAACCATCACGCGGAAACCGGGCTTTCCGCCGATCTGCACGGGAAAGAGGGAAAAGAGCCCCCAGAAGGTACTTTTGTCATGCCGGACGGCCCGATACTCCTCGTCAACCGGTTCAGCCCCGCGGAGCGTCCACCAGAGATGCTCGGGGACCCTGCCTTTCTCGTCGTGGACAAGCAGCTTCGACACCGGCATGCCGGTGTATTCGGAGTGTGCATACCCGAACATCTCCACGGCCCGGTCATTCGCGAAGGTGATGACCCCCTCCTCATCGAGCTCCAGAACCGGCACGGAAAGCCCGTTCATCAGGTCACAGCAGACTAATTCCTCCTGTGCCTTCCGGTGCTTTGCCTCATCCTGCCACCCGGCGACGGCATCGGTGATCATCCGGAAGAGAACGGGAAACTGGACAACCGGATCGCGGCTCTTGGTGAGAAAACGGTCGACGCCCGCATTGAGGGCACGGATTATGTCATCGGGAGTAGAGTGCCGGCTGTACAGAACAAAGGGAACGGAGGATCCCCGGCTCCGGATCGCTTCCTTCAGTGCGATACCGTCATCGTCCGGAAGGGTAAGTTCCGTGACAACGACATCCGGCGGTGTCCCTGTCACCAGGGCGAGTGCCCGCTCTGCCGTTGTAGCGGTCTCGACGGAGACTCCCTCCACCGTGGATAGAAAACGGGTGGCCAGGCGAACAAGAGGTTCATCGGGGTCCACCATCAGGATGCGCAAAAGTTCACCTCATGAAGGACTATGGAGGTAATTGGTAATTATACCAGCGATAAAACGCGGGAAAAGATGCTACGGAACCACCCGTGTGCCTGCCGTGCCTGCCAGCGCTTCCGAAATCAGGTCAAGCGATGTGATAACTGCGGTCTGCCCGCCCTCGCGGACAAACCGGATACAGGCACGCACCTTCGGTCCCATGCTTCCCTCCGGGAAGTGCCCGTCGTGGAGCAGCGTTTCGATTTCGTCGGCACTCACCCGGCCGAGCGGCGCCTGATCCGGTGTCCCGTACCGGAGGAACGCAGAAGGAACATCGGTAAGAACCAGCAGCATCTCCGCCCCGATACCGGTGGCGAGGCGTTCCGCCGCCAGGTCCTTGTCCACCACCGCCTCCACCCCGGCAAGCCTCCCCGTACCGTCACGACGGACGGGAATCCCGCCTCCGCCTCCCGCCACGACGACAAAACCCTCGTTCACCAGCGTGCGGATGGACGGGTGCTCGACGATATCCAGCGGTTCGGGAGAGGGAACAACCCGCCGGAACGCCGTCTCAGAAGCATCCGACGGCGCCATCGTCCATCCGCGCTCCCGGGAAAACAGTGCCGCCTCACCTTCCGTGTAAAACGGTCCTATGGGTTTTTTCGGGTCCGTAAACGCAGGATCGTCAGGATCGACAACCGTCTGTGTCACGACGGAGATCACCGGGCGGCGGATACCATCCTCTGCGAGGGCGTTTTCCAGGCTCTGCTGGATCATGTACCCGATCATCCCCTGGCTCTCCGCCCCGCAGATATCAAGAGGCATGATCGGGAGGGTATCCCGGGCACACTCGTTTTTCAGCAGGATGTCTCCCACCTGAGGGCCGTTGCCGTGGGTGATGAGCACCGCGTCGCCCCCGGCAATCAGCGGGACAATCTGCCGGACAGCGGTTCTGACGTGTGCAAACTGCTCCTCCGCCGTCCCCCGTTCGCCCCGGCGGAGAATCGCGTTCCCGCCGAGCGCAATGACCGCTTTCATAAACACAATCGTCGCCCGCCGACGGTAAAAAGGCTCCCGGACTACATTATTATGCCATGACATGGCATACCATAGATCAGAATGTTCTGGAATAAAGCCATGGAGACCATCTCCGGCCCGGATCTCCGTACGTTGCAGCTCAAACGGCTCACTTGGACGGTCAGGCAGGCAGAGAAGGTTCCCTTTTATCAATCGCTGCTAAAAAATGCAGGTATTCGTTCGGATGCGATCAGATCGCTCGACGACCTCGTAAAACTGCCTTTTACCAGTAAAAAGGACCTCCGTCTGGGCTACCCGTTCGGCTCTCTCGCAGTGCCGCTCACAGAGGTCGTGCGGATTCACACCACCTCGGGAACAACGGGAAAACCGACGGTGGTCGGATACACGAGGGCGGATCTTGAAAACTGGGCCGACCTCATGGCCCGCGACCTCACCATGGTCGGGCTCGGTCCGGGCGACGTTTTCCAGAACGCACTCGGGTACGGCCTGTTTACGGGAGGGCTCGGGTTCCACGCCGGCGCGGAGAAGATCGGGATGACCGTGATCCCGAGCGCCACCGGCAATACCCGGCGCCAGATCGAGATGATCGAGGACTTCGGCGTTACCGCGGTCAACGCCACCCCGAGTTACGCCATGCGGCTCGCCGAGGTGGCGGAAGAGATGGGAGCAGGACTCGAAACGCTCCGTATCGGCACGTTCGGTGCAGAACCGTGGTCGGAAAACATGCGGCGGGAACTCGAGGAGCGTCTCGGCATCACCGCATATGACTCCTACGGGATGAGCGAGCTGTACGGCCCCGGTGCTGCGTTCGAGTGCGAAGAGAAAAACGGCCTGCACTTCTGGCACGACTCATTCCTCATCGAAATTATCAATCCCGAAACCGGCGAGCAGCTCGGGCCGGGCGAACGGGGCGAACTCGTCGTAACTCCGCTCGTAAAGGAGGCGATGCCGCTTATCCGGTACCGCACCGGCGATATTACGATGATCCTCGACGACGTGTGCCCGTGCGGGCGGGGACAGAAGATTGCACGGATTATGGGGCGGAGCGACGATATGCTGGTGATTCGGGGGATTAACGTGTTTCCCTCGCAAATCGAGCATGTCCTGCTGTCGCTCCCCGAAGTGGGGGAACAATTTATGGTATACATTGACAGGATACATCATCTGGATGAAATGACAATCGAAGTGGAAGTCAACCGTGATTACTTCAGCGGAGAACTCGGCGACCTCACCCATGTACAGAAACGTGTGGCGGGAGTGCTGCGTGACTCCTTAAACCTCAGGACGCGTGTCACCCTCGTGGAGCCGGGCAGCCTGCCGAGATTCGAGGGGAAGGCAAAACGGGTCATCGACCGCAGGGGGGATATCTGGTGATGGCATGGGACCCGCGGATCGAGATGATGCCGGAGCCGGAACTGAAAAAACTCCAGTTCACGCTCTTGAAAACCCTCGTATACCGCCTGTACAGCTTTTCGAACTTTTACCGGAGCCGCATGGACGAACACGGCGTCCACCCCGACGACATCCAGACACTCGATGACGCGAAAAAACTGCCGTTCATGGTCAAGAGCGATCTGCGGGACAACTATCCCGACAAGCTCTTCACCGTCTCCCGGGACGAGCTCGTCCGGTACCATGTTTCATCGGGGACAACCGGCAAACCGACGGTGGTCGGGTACACCCAGAAGGACGTCGATATCTGGACGACATCGCTTGCCCGGGCGCTGACCGCATGCGGGATCGGCCGGGGAGACGTCGTGCAGGTCTCCTACGGGTACGGCCTCTTCACGGGGGGCCTCGGCCTCCACTACGGCGCCGAGAGGATTGGTGCCACGGTCGTGCCCACATCGGTCGGCAACACCGAGAGGCAGCTTGAGCTGATGCAGGACCTCCACGTGACCGCGATTGCGTGCACCCCCTCGTATCTCATCCATATCAGTGAGGTAGCCGAAAAAATGGGGATCTCGATTAAGGACGATACGGTCCTGAGAGCTGCGATCCTCGGTGCGGAACCGTGGTCCGAACAGATGCGCATCAGGATAGAGGAGCAGCTGGGCATCAGGGCCTACAACATCTATGGCACGAGCGAACTCTCCGGCCCGATGTTTTGCGAGTGCGAGGAGCAGAACGGCATCCACATGTGGAGCGACCTCGCCCTCGTCGAGATCGTGGACCCGGAAACGGGCGAACCGCTCCCGCCGGGAACACGGGGGGAGATGGTGGTTACCATTCTCCAGAAGGAGGCGCTTCCGATCATCCGGTACCGGACCGGTGACATCACGTCCCTGATCCCCGAACCGTGCCCCTGCGGGCGGACACACCCGCGGATCGAACGGCTCTCGGGCCGCGTGGACGACATGCTGATCATCCGCGGCATCAACGTATTCCCCTCACAGGTGGAGCATGCGCTGCTCGGCATCCCCGAACTCTCAGGGCATTTCCAGATCATCGTGGACCGGAAGCAGGCGCTCGATGTGATGCTCGTGCAGGTCGAGATGAAACCGGAGGCATTCTCCGATAAGATCACGGACCTCATGGCGGTCCGGCAGAAAGTGGCGCACACGCTCAAAAACGCACTCAACGTGGGTGTCGGCGTCGAACTCGCCGAACCCGGCTCTCTGCCGCGGTTTGAGGGAAAAGCAAAAAGGGTCGTAGACAAGAGGGTGATGTAGATGGACACGGAAAATTTCACCATCAAACAGATCTCCGTCTTCTCGGAGAACCGGCCCGGGCGGCTTGCGGCCATTGCCCGGGCGCTGCAGGAGGAGGAGATCAATATTTTCGCATTCTCCATCGCCGAGGCAAAGGGCTTCGGTGTCGTCAGGGCACTTGTGGACAAACCCGGGGTGGCGTACAAAAAACTCACCGAACTCGGGTTTATGGTCTCGTTTACGGATGTCATCGCGGTAAAAATGCGTGATGAACCCGGCGGACTCTTTGAGATTGCAAAGATCCTCGGCGAGGCGGAGGTCAATATCGAATACGCCTATGCCTACAGCGGGAAAGAGGTGGCGGTGCTGATTCTCCGGGTCGACCATGTGGACGATGCGATCAGGAGAATCCGCGGGGCGGGCGGCGAACTCCTGCAGTCATCGCTCTTTACGTAGAAAAAAAACATGGGTGCCGGACGGCGCGGCACGCCCTCACTTCTTTTCCCATTTCAGGAGTTCCATCACCGACGAGAGCGTCGAGCCCCTGCGAATCTCCTCGCGAATCCTGTCTTCCGCCTTCTGGACTTCCACGGCCCTCCGGGCCACCTCGTACGCCCGTTCCCGGGGGATAACGACCACGCCGTTTTCGTCACCGACAATCCAGTCGCCGGGCTTCACCTCCTGTCCGCAGCAGGTGATCTCGCAGTTGATCTCACCGAGGCCTTTGGGTTCACCCGCGTTCGGCACCGTCGCCGTTGCAAAGACCGGAAACCCGAGGCGCCGGATGTCGTCCACGTCCCGCACCGCTCCGTCGATGACGACGCCCGCTATCCCCCGGTTTATGCAGCTGAGCGTGGCAAGCTCACCCCAGGGGGCGATGTGCGTCGCCGCATCGTTATTAATGACGATCACATCGCCTTCGCCCGCACGATCGATCGCCTCCACCGGTTTTGCCCAGTCTCCGGCAAACGTCTGTACGGTGACCGCACGGCCCGCCATATGCACGTCCCCGCAGATTGAGATGATGTCGTGCATCGCCCCCTTGCGGTGCATCGCATCGGACACACGCGGTGTCGCGATGCCGGTGAGCAGGCGGCGGATCGTCTCCTCAGCCGTCTCCGCCGTTTGTGAAACACGGGACGGATTGTCGATCGCCGTGCGGATAGCTCGTGCCGATGCGGTCACATCCCCGGACTTCGTAATCGTGCTCCCGACAATCACCACCGACGCGCCGTGCCGCACCGCCTGCGCCGCCGTATCGGCATCAAGCCCGCCGGCAACCGCGACAGGGACGGATATGCGCCCCGCAATGCGGGCAATAAGATCGATGGAGCTCTTCCCGATCATCTGCTGGTCGATACCCACATGGGCGTTGATGATATCCACACCCATTTCTTCGAGTTCCTGTGAACGGGCAACGGGATCCGCCACGTTAATGAGATCCGCCATGATACGCACGCCGTAGTGGCGGGCCGCCCGGACCGCCTCGTGAATGACGGCGTCATCCGAATCGGCAAGGACACAGACAATGCTCGCTCCGGCCTTTGCTGCCATCTCCACCTCCAGCGCACCGGTATCCGCCACCTTCATGTCGGCAATGATCTCATTCTTGGGAAACGCCGCCCGGAGTGCACGCACCGCGTCCATACCGGCACTCTTGATGAGAGGCGTCCCCGCCTCGATCCACACGGCACCACCCGCAACCGCTTCTTCGGCAATCTGCAGAGCCCGCGAAAGTTCGAGCAGATCAAGGGCTACCTGAAGAGAAGGTCCCGTCATATGTCGATGGTGTTTGCGGCGACCCACGAAAAACATTACCAAATATGAAAAAAGGATTGTCCGGTTTATTTCGACTCCCAGCGCTCGCGGAATGTAATATCGGCGACATCCTTCTTCCCGACGATTTTAATCTCCGCCGGATACCCGGCAGGAATGAGGGAAATAAGCGCATATCCCTCGGGAACGTTGAGGAGTGTGCGGACCGTTTCCGCGTACGCCTTCTTCTCTCCCGCCACCCAGCATGATGCAACACCGTGCGCCCAGAGACCGAGGATCAGCTGGTCGGTCGCTGCGCAGCCGTCTTCGAGATAATAGGTATGGGAGGTATCGGAAAAAACAGCAAAACAGAGTGGTGCGTGGGCGATAAATTTGCCGTGATCGGCAAGTTCGGCAAGTTTCGCGAGTATTCCGGTGTCCGTGATGATGCCGAACAGCCATGGCTGCTCATTCCGTGCGGTAGGCGCCTGCCGGGCACAGTCGATCGCATCACGGACAACATTCGCGGGGATGGGCGTATCCTTATAATTGCGGACGCTTCTGCGCCCTTTAATGATAGTGACACCAAGATTCATGATGCGCTATGAGGGGGGCAATGCCAAAAGCCTTGCGGAAAAATGAGATGGTGCCATCAGCGGACACCCTCCCCGTGACATGAGGATTGGTACGGGGAGAAAAACCCGCTGCCATCGCATCTGCAGGATTCGTGCGGGAACGGCCTCCGGGACCGGACAGCGGTCGGCAGAGAGGTGGAATCCGCCTATCCCGGGTGACAGTCTCACCCACAAGGTTAAAATCATTATGAAATAATTCTGCGGATGTACAGCACATATGCTGTACTTTTCAGAACGGGGTGATGAGCCCGATAAAATCCCAGAGGTTCTGTGCACCCGCCAGTATGACCGCCTGCGGATCAATCCCGAGAATCGGGAAGAGAAAGATAAAATACGCAAACGTACCGAGTGTGCTCCCGACATTGGCGAGTGCCGCGACGAGCACCACACGGAAGAGCGGCACTTTTCTGAGCGTTTCAAAGGAATCAGCATCCATTATTGCCTGAAAATCGGCTGTTGACGGTTTCCGTATCTTCGCCTCGGTAATGGCCGCAAACCACCCGGCGGCGACTAGGGGATTGAGGGATGTGAGCCACGAGACACCAAATGCCGTGAGCGCCGAAAGCGGATGGCCGCCTGCCGCGAGGGTAAAGGCGGCAGAGAGGGTGCCGTTGACAAGCACCCAGTAGAGGAGCGCGAGCAGGAGCACTTCGATGCCGACACCGGAAAATGCAATCGTGATGAGCAGAAAGGCAAAGAGCAGCACGACTCCGATTCCGATAATCTTCGCCCACGGGAGGACTTCAGGCTCCCCCGTGAGTTCCGAGAGCGGCGGGATGGATGCGGGGTTGTCGAGGAAGCGCACGATGCCGCGTACATGCCCCGCCCCGACAACCGCGAGCACGCGGTCGTACCGCAACGACAGCTGCCTGAGCTGATGGGCGAGATAGGCGTCCCGTTCGTCGATAAGCGCCCGGGCGCCGTGCGGAGAATATTTCCTGAACTCTTCGAGCGCCGCCGTGATCACGTCCTGCTCCGTGAGGGTGTCGATGTTGATCTCCTCGGTGCCGAACCCCGCGATCGATGCGGCAAGGGCGCCCCCCATCTTCATCTTCTCCCAGAGCGACATCGTCCGCCAGAACCGCGTGAGAGTAATGCGGATATCGCGATCCGCAAGTGCAACGGGGATGTCACGGGCCTCCGCCTCCTCGATTGCGGCAAGCATCTCCGCTCCGGGCTCCACACCCACATCCATTCCGATCCGCCGCTGCAGGTACGCGAGGAGCCACTGGACCAGCAGCTGGGAGAAATTTCCTTCCTTCAGGACGTCTGAAACCGAGGGTTCGGGGCCCTGATGTTTCAGGGCCGCAAAGCGGCCGGGATCCAGCTCGATGGCCACGATATCGGGAGAGAACTCCGTCATGGCGGCCTTTACATCCTCAATGCTCTTCTTCGAGACATGGGCGGTCCCGACGATATGAATATTACCCATGGATTGGTTTCACTCCCTCGGAATCGATGACCACGGACATGCCGGGAGGCACTGCCGCCCTGCCGTACCGTCGGGCCACCTGCCCGTACTCCGCATCCTCGGCTTTTTTCCGGGCAAGGAGGTCGACTGCAAGGTCGTATGCCTCCGCTTTGCCGATCGCCCCCCCGATACCGGGGCATTCAAAGACGGAAAGCCCGTCGTCTCCGAGCATAAAAGGGTATGTCCTGCAGATCCACGGACGGGCATCGTAGATCCGGCATCGCCCGTTCGCGAGAAATGCGCACGTATCGCCGGACTGCCGGAGGCACCATCCGAACGTGATCCGGGACCTTCCCGGCCCGTCGATATACTCGGGGTACGGCAGGGCGACATCGTCCCAGCGGCCTCCGGTCTCCCGCAGGATGCGCCGGATCTCCGGTGCCCCGGCCATGACAAGATTGGAATCCGGGTTCACTCTCCGGCAGCAGTCTCCGCATCCCATGCAGCGAAAACCGATGCGGGCAATATCATCTGCAAGATCGGCAGGGGAGGGGAGGGGCATCCGGCATCAGTCCGCAAGCTCAGTGCAGAGCCAATCAAAATTCTCGTATACACGCCGCCCGTCGACCGAATGGCTCACCTCGGGATGCCACTGGATCCCGTAAAGATGCTCATCGAGGGAGGCCATTGCCTCAATTCCGCAGATCCGGGAGCGTGCAAGCAGGGTAAAGCCGTCCGGCATCACCGTCACCTCGTCGGCATGGGATGCCCAGACAGCCATTTCCGAGGGATATCCGGCAAGGATGGTGTCGGGCTCAAGGACCTCCACCGTCACCGACCCGTACCCGCCGCTCTGGCTGTGCGTAACAGTACCGCCGCGGCTCGTGGCGATGATATGCAGGCCGAGGCAGATGCCGAGGACAGGAAGGCCGCAATCGAGGTACTGCGCCGCCTTCCCGGCGCGGTCACGTGAAGGGCCGCCGCCAAGGATAATCCCCCGGCACCCTTCCCGCACCTCGTCCGGCGGCGTCTCGTTCGGGATCATCTTCGCATCGATCCCGAGATCCCGCAGCATTCTCAGGATGAGGTGATTTGTCTGCCCGAAATTGTTAACGACATAGAGCGGACGCATTTGGTTATTCTTGAACGTATTTTGGTAAAACACTTTGTCATGCATACCCCCGGATAAAGTCCAGTATCGCTCCCGTGATCGCGGCGGGAGGATGCCCCATCAGGGATGCAAGGAACATCGCACCACCCGCGCCCATCCCTTCCTTGACTTCACCGATGCAGTACCGGGCAAGGCCCGCATGCCCGAGATCGCCGAAATCGGGGTCCACATAGTAGGCATGGGCACCCACGTCCGCGCACGTCGCCGTGAAACTCGCACTCGCGTCATCACGGACATAGGCAGTCGTGGCGAGATCAGGCATGGGCATGCCCAGCCCCTTCAGCACCGCAGCGACGGCAAGCATCTGGGTGCCTCCTGCAAGAATGACAGTCCCGCGGTACGAGGCACAGATTCCGGCAGCGACTGCTATCATCGGATCGCCCGCAGCCCGCACCACATCGAGCGGATCCGAAGGAACACTCCCGATCCGTTCGAGGACCGCCGTACAGACGTCGTCTTTTTTAGAATGCGGGTTGTCTGCGAAACTGCTCGATACGCGCGCGTCAATCCCGAGTGCCCGCAGCACGCAGAGGGCGGTGGTCGTGCCGCCGGGCACGCATTCCCCGAGCACCAGCAGATCACTGTATGCTGAAAAAAACTCACCCGCGAGCCTTCCCCGGGAGTACAGCTCCCGTGCACGCGGCACCGCATTCGAAAAACGCGGGTCTGCGCCCGGCTCCCCGTAGACATCGATGCACGGGACAGAGGGGGCGTGCACAAGCCCTCCATTCACAAACGCAGGCACAAGGCCCGTCAGTGCGGCCATCGACCGGGTAATCGTGGAGGGTGTCGGGCATCCCGTCGGGGTGTCGGGCTTCACCGGCAGGCTTGTAATCGCACCTGTTGCCACCAGTTCCGAATCAAGGTTCGGCGTTAAAAGCGTCTTTTCGGGTGTCGGGCCGGCGCCCGATATGCCGGGGACGGTGGAGAGCATCGTGTTCGCAAGGACGACGGCCAAAAGAGGGTGCCGGAATGAAAGATGCGGTTTTTCCGATAAGAATTGCATGTCAATCTCCTCCTGTACGGTCAGACTGTGAGAGTATGGTCGTCTTTCATCTTTATTATTCCCGGTTTTTCCGCACCTGTCACACACACGTATCCCGGATATCTATCGCAACCGTGCACGTATGTACCCGTCCGGCAGGTGAGATATTATTATCTGAATTTTTTACCGATACTACTTCTATGTTGGAGATCGAGGAACGGCTTCTCGCAAAGGGCATCACTGTGCCGCATATCGTTGAAGCAGCAATGGCACTCCGTGTCCCCGGCGGATACGACTCACGCGAGACGGCATGCGCTCTGGCAGGGACGATCAGTGCGGCGCTGCGAGATCCCGACGTCGCATCGCTCCTGCTCGGTGCGATCCTCCTCGAAGATGAAAACCGCATCCGGAACCATTCGGAAATCCCCGGGGATACGAACGGGCCGGTGGGAATTTCAATCGCGGAAATGATCGGCGGCGCCCGCGCCCGGTTTGAATTCAACCGGTATGAAACCGAGAAACCGGGTATCCTCTTTGATCTCGGGCCGGTTCTCGATAATGCGGTAACGGGCCTGATCGCGGGCTGCACCGCCCGTCTTTCGGAATGCGTATGACATCGCTTCGCGCCCTCCTGCAGTGGACCACCATACTCCCGCTCGGCGCTCCGGCAGACTTCGAGGCATTCGCCCGGAGATCATGGCTCTACCCGGCCGCCGGGTACGTGACGGGTGGAATTGCGGCACTGATTGCCATGGCCGTCCCCGACACAGGCGTAGCCGCCGCTCTCGCACTCGCCGCCGTCGTCCTCCTCTCCGGAGGCAACCACCTCGACGGCCTCCTCGATTTCGGAGACGGGATGATGGCCCACGGGAGCAGGGAGGTGCGTATCAGGGCGCTTACCGACCGGCAGATCGGCACGGGCGGCGTGGCTGCAGGCATTCTCATCTACCTGGTATCCTTCGCAGGCCTCTCGGCAGGCCCCTCGGTGCCGTGCGCCATCCTTGCAGGCGAAGTGCTGTCCAAAGGGGCGTTGGCCGTGCTGACGGTGACAGGCGCACCGTTCCGGGAGGAGGGGATCCACCACTTCCTCCATGCCAGAGCACGCGCGTATTTTCTTCCCCTCGCCGTCCTCCTCTGCCTGCCTCTTCTGGCAACAGGCATCCCGGCGGTACGGCTTGCCGCAGGGTTCGCGACCGCTCTGCTCGTTACCGGCGGCATGCAGTTCCTTGCCGGGCGGCTCTTCGGGGGGGTCAACGGCGATGTGGCGGGTGCGACCCATGAAATCGTCCGCGCCGCGGTCATCCTTGCATTCGCCTTCGCGTGACGCGACTACGGTTTTATCATTTCGAAGTCCCATGTACCAGCAATGAAGCGGGATTACGGTATCCACATGAAAGGCGGAATCATCACCGAACGGGACGCAGATTACTGCACCGTACGGGTCCGGCTCCCCGCCGGGATTCTCTCGATTGAGCAGATGCGCGGAATTGCGCGGATCGCCAAAAAATACCAGGCAGGTGAGGTGCACCTCACCACCCGGCAGACGATCGAAATTCCCCATGTGGATCACCGCCTTATCACGAAAATTGCTCGCGATCTCAGTAAAAACGGCACACCACTCGGATCAGAGCGGGACGAGATCGTTAATATCACCGCCTGCCCCGGCACCGACCGGTGCAAGTACGCAAATATCGATACCGTCACACTCGCCCGCGACCTCGACTCCCGGCTTTTCGGAAAAGAGATGCCCGTCAAGGTGAGGATCGCCCTGTCGGCGTGCCCCTATGCTTGCACGAGCCCCGTGCTCAACGAAATCGGGGTGATCGGGCGGATCAAGCCGGTCCGCACACCGGGCCTCTGCACGGGATGCGGGACCTGCGCCGATTACTGCAGGGAATGCGCCATCAGCATCAGAAACGGCATCAGCTACGTGGACGAGAGCAAATGCGTCCTCTGCGGCGTCTGTGTCCAGTCATGCCCTTTCGACCTGCTGAAAACCGAGGACGCGCATTATCTCATTACGGTCGGGGGACGGCGGGGGCGCCATCCGAAACTCGGGCGTGAGCTCGTGGAAGTGGCGACAGCGGAAGAGACTATCGCCATCATCGAGCGTATCGTCTACTGGATATACCGGCGTGCCTGGAGCGGCCGGCTGCTCTCCGACCAGCTCGACGACATTCAGTTCGATGCGTTCAAAAAAGAAATACTGGAAACAGTGGAGAATAAAACCGGGAAATAACCGTTTTTAGTACTGGTACATCGTCCTGAACCCTTCGTTTTCGTCGTCGTCGCACTCGATCGCATTGCCGTCACGAATAAGCGTATTGTACATGATGAGCGCTTCCTGCAGTGCTTCGTCCGGGGCGCGCCCCCGTTTCACTTCTTCCATTCTTTTACGGAGAGGGGACGGCATGACCCGTTTTCCGACCCTGACCCCGGAACAGTGGATGCAGGCATTGCACTTGCGGTACACCGACAGCCAGCCGTCGGCACATTCGACGAGGACATCGTCCTTCCCCTCCGGACGCGTAAATGGCAGTGATTTCATGGCAAAACTATATTTACCGGGAACAGATAAGAGCATACCGATTGCGGGCAAACGCCCGGAAATGCAGAGTTTTTTCCCAAGAGAAATGCTTTATATAGCATGCTTTCCAATATATGATACTCGTATCAATACGATCAGGACGTCTGCGACCGTCCTGAAGGTAATTATTAACAGGAGGACAGGATTATGGCATCAGATAAGCCTCACATGAATCTGGCCGTCATCGGACATATTGACCACGGAAAGTCAACGACAGTCGGCCGTCTGCTTTTTGAAACCGGCGCTGTACCGCCGCACATCATCGAAAACTACCGAAAAGAAGCGGAATCGAAAGGAAAAGGTTCCTTCGAGTTCGCATGGGTCATGGACAACCTCAAAGAGGAGCGTGAGCGCGGTATCACAATCGACATCGCCCACAAGCGGTTCGACACCGCGAAGTTCTATTTCACCATTGTGGACTGTCCCGGTCACCGCGACTTCGTCAAGAACATGATCACCGGTGCATCCCAGGCCGATGCAGCACTGCTCGTTGTCGCCGCCCCCGACGGTGTCATGGAGCAGACCAAGGAGCACGTGTTCCTTGCACGGACACTCGGTATCAACCAGCTCATCATCGGCATCAACAAGATGGATGCCGCCAAGTACGACGAGAAGCGCTACAACGAGGTAAAAGAGCAGCTTTCGGCGCTTATCAAGATGGTCGGGTACAAGCCCGAAAACATCCACTTCATCGCGATGAGTGCATTTGCGGGCGACAATATCTCCAAGAAGAGCGAGAACACCCCGTGGTACAAGGGCCTTACCCTGCTTGAGTCACTCGACACGCTCGAAGCACCCGAGAAGCCCACATCCCTTCCCTTCCGTCTTCCCATCCAGGACGTGTACTCCATCTCCGGTATCGGAACCGTCCCGGTCGGCCGTGTTGAGACGGGCATCATGAAAAAGGGGATGAAAGTCTCCTTCATGCCCGCCAACAAAGAAGGCGAAATTAAGTCCATCGAGATGCACCACGAAGAGCAGCCGGAAGCACTGCCCGGCGACAACGTCGGTTTCAACGTGCGGGGTATCGGCAAGGGCGACATCCGCCGCGGCGACGTCTGCGGGCCCGCCGATGTGCCCCCCACGGTGGCCGAGGAGTTTACCGCACAGATCGTCGTGCTCCACCACCCCAGCGCCCTGACCGTCGGGTACACCCCGGTCTTCCACTGCCACACCGCACAGATTGCGTGCACCTTTGTGGAGCTCCAGAAGAAGCTCGACCCCCGCACCGGCCAGGTCAAGGAAGAAAACCCGACGTTCCTGAAAACCGGCGATGCCGCAATCGTCAAGCTCCGGCCCACCCGCCCGATGGTTATCGAGAGGGTAAAGGAAATCCCGCAGCTCGGACGGTTCGCCATCCGTGATATGGGAGCCACTATCGCTGCCGGCATGTGTATCGACATCGACGCCAAGCAGATGAGA
This sequence comes from Methanomicrobiaceae archaeon, assembly GCA_016926855.1. GTDB lineage: Archaea > Halobacteriota > Methanomicrobia > Methanomicrobiales > Methanomicrobiaceae > LKUD01. The sequence continues at coordinate 40,910 of JAFGNT010000025.1, forward strand.
TAATCCCCTCCCGATATTATTTTCAGGTGATCACCAATGCAAAAAGCCAGAATACGCCTCACCGGCACTGATTTTCAAAAAGTAGAGATGGTCTGTGACCGCATACGAGAGATTGCAGAGCGTACAGGCGTGAATCTGGCAGGCCCGATTCCGCTCCCCACCAAGCGAATGGTCATTCCCATCCGCAAGAGTCCGGATGGAGAGGGGACCGCCACATGGGATCGCTGGCAGATGCGCGTGCATAAGCGGTTGATTGACATGGATGCGGACGAGCGTGCCCTCAGGCAGCTGATGCGAATCCACGTGCCCAAAGACATCGGCATCGAGATTGTCCTCGAAAGTTGAGGCGCGGCGTGTCAGCCGCAGAATTATCCCGAAAAATTCATTTACACCTCTCATATGAGAGGATTTTTCTCATTCTCTTCGCTATTGCCCTGATTGCACGGTTCACACTCCTTGACCTCAAGCTGTTTCACCACGACGAGGCGGTGCATGCGTGGTTCTCGTGGCGCCTGCAGACGCTGGGCACCTACAGCTATGATCCCGTGTATCACGGGCCTTTTCTTTACTACGTGACCGCCGGGATGTTTTCCCTCTTCGGACCATCGGATCTCGTCGGGCGGATCATTCCCGCTCTCGCGGGTACGCTGCTCATTGTGCTTGTCTACCCGATCTACCGGCTCGGGTACACGAGCGGACGGCAGGCGGTTGCTGCGGCACTCTTTCTTGCCGTTTCACCGGAAATGGTCTACTTCTCGCGGTTTCTCAGAAACGACATTTTTATCGTGTTTTTTTCCCTCGTGCTTCTTGTCGCCGGCCTGTACTATTTTGAACGCGGAGAGAGGAAGTACCTTATCATCGGTGCCGCCGCCGCCGGGCTCGGAATGTGCGCAAAGGAGAATATGCCAATCGTCATCGCGACATTCGGTTCATACCTCGTGTACGCGGTATGGCGCCGCACCCTCACGCTGCCCCGCCGGTGGAAAGCGGACCTCGTCATCGGCATCATCGTTGCCGCGGGCATTATGGCGGTCTTCTATTCGTCGTTTCTGCAGCACCCGGAGATCCTCGCCGACGGGTGGCTCCGGGCCATCGAGCACTGGACCTCGATGCACCAGCAGCAGCGGCTCGGGGGGCCGCCGTATTTTTACCTGCTCCTCTTCGTACTGTATGAGCTTCCGTTACTGCTGCTTGCCGGCATCGCCGTCCTGCAGTTCCTCATAGAACCCGCACGGATGAGGGCGGAAACGGAGGAAACGGTCACCGGAATCGATGCGATCTTCAACAGGATGCTAAAAAACAGCCTCCCCCTACCTGCGCCCGCCATCGACCGGCAGAGGGAGTTTACCCGATTCTGTATCTACTGGATGGTCACGTCCGTCGTCATCTATGCCTATATCGGCGAGAAAGTGCCCTGGCTGATCCTTCACCAGCTCCTCCCCCTGATCTTTGTTGCCGTCTACCGGCTCGACCGTGACCGGTGGAAGCCCGTTGCCGCCGCAATTGCCGTTATCTTCCTCGCGGGTATGACGCTTCACGTGGCATTCACACCGGCGGACATCAACGAACCGATCGTGCAGGTGCAGAATTCCGAAGACCTGCGAACGATCATGGCACTCATCGACGCCTCCGAAACAGTCGCAATTACAACCGATAATTACTGGCCGCTTCCCTGGTATTACCGCGGACAGGCGCATTCGCATATCGCGTACCTCCCGGTGGGTATATCCCCGGATACGCTCCGTGCACGGGACTTCGACCTGGTCATCTCCCACGACCTCGAAAGCTATCCGTCACTTCCCGGATACGAAAAGGAGACGTTCCGCCACAGCTACTGGTTCTCGACGCATGACAACAGCGACCGCCTGCTCGAGTATTACGTTACCCGGAAAGGGATAACGGGCAGCGTAAACTGGGATGTTTTTGTCCGGGAGAACATGACGGCCGGTGTATAAAGGATAACGAAAAAAACCAATACGCCATTTCTTTTTTTATTTCACACCCCATCAGGGGATTGTTTTCCCGCCCAATCGGAAGCATGCCAGAAGAGGTCACATCTTTCATGCAGACGAACCCGTACCCGTGTGCCGTCAAGGAAAAAACAGATAAAAAGATCAGGGAGAGGAATCAGCCGAGCTCGTCCCAGCGGGTTCGCCGCCGGTAGAAGAAGATTCCCACACCAGCCGCGATGACAATGACAATGACGATGAGCAGGTAACCGATAATCCCATCGACTTTGGGCAGGGCAAGTCCTTCCCCGACTTCCTCACGGAGGGAAAGCGAGGCGTTCAGGGCAGATCCGGCCTTATCTTCCGCACTCTGTGCCTGAAGACGCGCCTGATTGTAACTGCCCGTAACCTGCTTGTCCTTCGCAAGGGTCAGCAGTGTCTGGGCATTGTCAAGCTGTGTCCGGATAGCAATCACACGGCTGTCCGAACTCATGCTCCGGTTAACCGTCCAGTACGTCAGTTCATCGTCGACGTCGTCAATTTTTGCCTGTGCCTGGTCAATCTCGTTCTGTGCCCAGGCTTCGTCCAGGAGTTTCTCGGCTTCGTTCAGGTACGTCTCGGCATTGGTCAGGAACGTCTGTTTGGTGCTGTAGGGAGCGCTCTTGGCACCGGTGATCTGCGCCTCTGCCTCATCGTATTTCGCTTCCACAGCATCCGTAGTCACACCGTCCGCATACTGCTTGTCGATGCTGGTGCGGAGATCCTCCAGCTTCTGTTCCATAAGCGCGATACTGGCATCAAAGTCGCCGCGATTGATGATCGTCCGTTCGACGAGTGTTTCACCGTTTGAGATGACAAGCTCGTTCGAATCGAGCTGGCGCAGCCGGAATATAATCTTTTTCTGCGTCGCGCTCACCTCGGGAGCGTCACCCTCGAGCAGGTACTCAACTTTCACCTCGCTGGACACCGGGTATGCAAGGTTCCATCCGATGATGCGCAGGTAGCGCTTCCCGTCGACAATGGGAAGGCCTATTTTATTAACGAGGACGGTGTACGTCCAGCTGATGTCTTCCAGCTCGGTATACGCTTCAAGCGCATGGGCGCTCGGGAACGTTTCGTCGCCGACACTCGTCAGTGCTATGATACAGCGGACCGTTATCGGCTCACCGGGTTCAATATCCCCCGCAGGCGTCACTTCGAGAAGATCGATATCGTAGTTCACGGCCATTACCGGCGGAATCAGGCAAATACATAGAATTAAGCATAGTATCGAAGCAAACCTCACATTCATTCCTGCACCCTCACTCAAACAGTGGTTCTACTCCCTCTTCGTCGTCAAACATGCTTGACCGACGTTCCTTCGACCTGAGGACATCTTCTTTGGTTTCCTTGGCGATTTCGAGGAGTTCGCGGATCCGGGGTGCGTCACCGATTGATGCGAGGACGACCACAGCTGCCACTTTGGAACTCTCGAGCGGATAATCACCGCCACGGACTTCAACGCCGGCAATATTCTCTTCAACCCAGCTCTTGGATTTTTCGACACCCTTCCGGTCCATCTCATCGGCCGGGCCTGCGATGAGTACGAGTGCCCGTTCGGCAGTCGTGTAATCGCAGGGGAGCGTGAGGCGTCCGAGCATTGCCCGGCGGACAAGGGCGATAATCTTTGCGGATTTGTCCTCGCCCATCAGCACCTCTTCCGCCCCTTCCTTCTTCTTGAGGGAATCTTTCAGGCCACTGAAAAGTCCTTTCTTCTGCCTGACGCGGGGATTGACAACCTCGCTGATCGCATACCCGATCGACGTGATCCCTCCTCCCCGGAGGGTGTTGATGATCTCGCTCGAGTCAACGACCATCTCGCCGACACCGGTTTTTCCGACTTCCCCCGCACGGAACAGTACACCGAAACGCCGGACGATTTCGTCGTTTAAGCGCTGGTAGGCACTTCTGACGCTTTCCCCCTCATTTTTCCATGCACTGTTGTCAAAAATAAAGACGTTATCGGACTCGTTTACAAGAGTGCCGAGGCTCCTCGCGGCATTATAGGAATAGAGCCGGCCTTCTTCGGGAGCGGGGATAATGCCGAGGGAATAGACCGGTTCGCGGTAAATCCGTTTGAGATGGCGTGCAAGCACAGGTGACCCGCCGGATCCCGTTCCCCCACCGAGCCCCGCTACGATCACGAACGCATCGACGTCATGGGTACCCCGGGTGTCGATCGCATTGATGACGCTGTCAATCTCATCTGCGGTGATTTTCGCACCCGTCACGTTATCGGTGCCCACCCCGTGCCCTTTTACCACGGTCTGCCCGATAAGGATACGGTCTTTCAGTTCGATATTCTTCAGTCCCATCAGATCAGTTCGTGCAGTATTAACCGCTATACCCCGGAAATTATTGGTCCCTCCTTTTTTATCCTGTTCTATAAACATATCGACTATTTTGCCGCCAGCCTGGCCGAATCCGATGAAAAAGACTCTCACTACAACACCATCCAACTGGAATGAAGAAGATACCTGATCTCCTAGATATTAAAACATTTTATCCCCGTAAGTTCAAAAACTTTCTTATGCGCCTAATTTGATTAATATTAAGAATGAATATCTGCGTTATCGGCGGAGGGCTTACAGGTCTTGCAGCTGCGTACCGGCTCCGGGACGAAGGAACGATCGACCTGTATGAAAAGGACGCAGTGCTCGGCGGGTGCCTGTCGTCCTACGGTTCCGGCGAAACTCGCATCGAGCGATTCTACCACCATTGCTTCTCGGGAGACCGGATGCTCCTCTCCCTCATCGAGGACCTCGGGCTGACGGGAAGACTCGAATGGCGTACCGCATCTACCGGGTACTATGCCGGAGGCATCCTGTTCCCGCTTACCACACCTGCAGATATCCTCAGGTACCCGCACCTCGGACTGCTGGACACGGCACGCCTTGCCCTTCTCACCCTCCGGTCGCGATCCTTTAATCCCGAGGCCCTTGACGCGGTGACAGCGAAGGATTTTATCACCGGACAGCTTGGCACCCGCGTGTACACATCCTTTTTCGAACCCCTGCTCAGGAGCAAGTTCGGGGACATGGCAGAATCGGTTTCCGCCGCGTGGCTCGTTTCGCGCATTGCTATCCGGTCGGATCGCGGAGCGGCGGGAGAGAGGCTCGGGTACCTGAACGGGGGGTTTTACCACCTTATCGACGGACTTGAGCAGAGCATCACCGCCACCGGGTGCACGATCATGACCGGCACGCCCGCGACATCGCTCTCCCGGGCGGAACACGGGTGGGAGGTGAACGGTAAGCCGTACGATGCCGTCATCTCCACCATTGCCCCCCACGAGCTTGCCCGGATTGGCGGGCCCCGGCTTCCCGCCATACCCTATCAGGGAGCCGCCTGCATGACGCTCGCACTCGACCGGGATGTATGCGGGGGCATCTACTGGATCAACATGAAAGACGATGCACCCTATGGCGCGGTGATCGGGCATACCAATTTTATCCCGCGGGAGCGGTACGGGGAGCACCTGGTCTATCTCGCATCGTACTTCCGGGATCGTCTTCCGGAGGATGCCGGGGAGCGGATGCTTGCAGACTTCTGCGAGCGGTTTTCCGTTGATCCGGGCGAGATCCGCTGGCACCATCTGGGGGTGGAGCCCGCAGCGGGACCGGTCTATACGACGGGGTACCGGCATCTCATTCCCGGATATGCACAGGACGGGCTGTTTCTCGCGGGAATGTTTTCATGGCCGAATTACCCGGAACGGAGCATGGAAGGCGCCGTTCGGGCCGGCACGGATGTGGCGGCTCTCATAAACGGGGTGCGTTTTCGGTGACCGGAACAGAGGTGAGTGCCGTCATCCCGGTCTTTAACGACCGAAAAGCCCTTCTCCATGCCATTCCGGCATCAATAGAAGCCATCGGCGCGATAACGGAAAGATTCGAGCTGATTATAGCAGAGGACGGGAGTACGGACGGGAGCGCGGATGTCGTCAGGGAGTGGGAAACCCGTGACTCCCGTGTCCGGCTGATGCATGCCGATGAACGGCTTGGCCGCGGTAAAGCGCTTGAACGGGCATTTACGGCTGCAAAAGGAGATATCGTCTGTTACTACGACGTCGATCTCGCAACGGGAATGGAGCATCTGCCCGCGCTTATCGATGCCATCCGCAACGGATATGATATCGCCACCGGGTCACGGCTCATGCCGGGAAGTGATGCCGTCCGGACGCCGTCGCGGAGCATTGCAAGCAGGGGATACAACCTGCTGGTCCGGCTTATCCTGAAAAGCCGGATACACGACCACCAGTGCGGATTCAAGGCGTTCTCCCGTTCCCGTCTGCTCTCTCTCCTGCCCGCCGTACGGGCGCCGCACTGGTTCTGGGACACCGAGGTGCTGGTGCGTGCCCAGCGCAAAGGTTTCCGCGTTCTGGAAATCCCGGTGGTCTGGCGGCCGGGGATGAACACAACCGTCCGCAAAAACGACGTCGTCCTGATGGGATCCGACATTATCCGTCTCTGGTGGCAGCTGCATGTGGAGAAAAATTAGCGCCGTCGTCATCCCGACAGTGCTTGCTGTCGCGATCATCGCCTACATGCTTGTCAGGGTCTGGGACGATCTTGTCGTCGCGGTCTCCCACGCAAGCCCGCTTGCTCTCCTTGCCGCCGTGCTCCTCTGCACGCTCGCATGGTGGCTCCGGGGGGGGCGGTACCAGTACATCCTGCAGGGCCTTTCTGTACCGGTCGGGGTCTCCTTTGCGACTGCGTGCATCTTCATCTCGCAGACGGCAAATCTCATCGTCCCGGCGCGGCTCGGGGATCTCGTCCGGATGGTAATCCTCAGACACGAAAAAAGCGCCACGTATTCGGAGGGGCTCTCGTCGCTTCTTATCGAACGAATCTTTGATGTCGTTATCATCGCCGCTCTCGGTGCGGTCACGCTCCCCTTTGTCCTCAACGTGCCGGACTGGTTCATAACGGTCATCGCTGTCCCGATCGTGGGGGGTGTGGTCTTCGTCCTTATCCTCGCCACCACCGGAAAAATACGAAGCGATCACCGGGTGATCAGGATGCTGCTCACGATGCTCGACCAGGTGCGGGAGGCGTCTCTGTCATACGGTGCCCTCACCGTTCTCTCGCTCTCGTCGCTCGTCATCTGGCTGGTGGACGTTGCAGTCTGCGCCGTCGTCGCCGTGATGTTCCAGGAGCCGATCCCGTTCCCGGTCATCGTGCTCGCCATCGTCATCGGCAACCTCGTCAAAGCGGTCCCCCTGACACCCGGCGGTGTCGGCACCTACGAGCTCTCCCTTGCGCTGACATTCGAGCTTGCCGGCGTCGCCCCGGCCGTTGCAACCCTCATCGCGGTCATCGACCACCTCATCAAGAATCTGGTCACGCTTGCCGGGGGAGTCATCTCCCTCTATGCCTTCGGGGACTGGGCGGTCGAGATCACCCGGTCGGTACTTGCCCGGAAATTTAACACGGAGGAGCTCATTGAGCTTTGAACAGGCGGCCGCCGTCATCATCTGGCTCATCGTGCTCAAACTCCTGCAGGCAGGGCTGTGGCCGCTTCTCGAGAAGACATTCCGGGAGAGAGCTGCTGCCGTCGCCTGGCCCGTCTCCCTGCTTCTCTTTACGATTGGTACATGGTACTTCGCCCTTATCGGCATCCCGCTCTCCGCCGCACTGCTGCCGTTTTGTGCATGTGTCCTGTACGCCGGTGCCCGCGGCTGGTACCGGCGGGACCGGATGTGCCGTGCGCTTCGCTGGGACGGCGCGTTTCTTCTGGGATTTCTGTTCATGCTCGAAATCAGGTTTTTCAACCCGAGCATCTCCTTTGCCGAGAAATTCATGGACCATGCATTCCTCGCATCCATCATGCGCACCCCCGTCGTGGCCCCGGCCGATCCCTGGTTTGCCGGGGGAGTGCTCGACATGTATTACTACTTAGGCCACTGGATGGCCGGGGCGATAGGCGTTGTCACCGGCATTCCCTCACCCGTCGTCTTCAACCTTATCCTTCCCACGGTCTTCGGCATGGCAGTCGTTGCCCTGTACGCCACCGGCGACCTCCTGCTTTCGCGGTTCCGGTGGCTTCCGGCCTTGGTCCTCGTCATCCCGAACCCCATGTTTCTCTTCCTGATCCTCACGGGTAATGGCGCACCCGCCGTCATGTGGGGGAGCACACGGGTAATCGAAGCAACGATCACCGAGTTTCCCCTCTTCTCGTTTCTCTGGGGAGATCCCCATGCCCATGTCATCTCGCTTTTTAACCAGGCGCTCTTCATCTTCCTCCTTGTTTTCGCGTATGAACGCTGGGGGGATCTCGCCCGCAGATCCCGCGGAGTACTCTGCATCTGCGCGGCACTCTCCCTCGGATCGATGCCGCTCTTCAACACCTGGGACGTCCTCGTGTACGCACCCGTCACGCTCCTTGCCGGCTGGCTGATCCTGAGGCGGTACGGGGCCGCTTCCGACGGATGGATGTTTGCAGCCGGGGTGCCTCCGCTCGCGATCGCCTGTTACCTTCCCTCCTACCTGATGCTGCAGCAGAGCAGTATCAGCGGTATCGGCGTTGTGCCCGTTCCCTCCGATCCCGTGGCTTTTCTTATGGTAAACGGCATTTTTGTCGGGTATTTCCTTATCACCTCCACCCACGGGATATTCAGGCGCCCCATCCTGCTGGCTCCGGCAGTGGTGCTCTCGATTGGCGGCTACGCGGCGGCGGCAATTACTGCCGTGCCGTTTTTCTGCCTGCTTGCAAAAAAGCCGGAAAAACCGGCGGAACTCCTTGCGACAGGGGGCCTTGCGATTCTCATCATGACCGAACTTGTGTATCTTGCCGATAACATGGGCCCCGCATACCTCCGGATGAACACGGTATTCAAGTTCTCACTCGTCGCCTGGATGCTGCTCGGGACAGGGACACTGCTCTCTCTTGCGGAATGGCTCGCCCAATCCCCCCTGAGAGCCCGCATCCCCCGGCATGCGGGGCGGGGCGCACTCGCCCTGCTTGTTGTTGCGATCGTCATCGTGCCGGCGGTTCTGCCCGATCTCGCATACGGACACGGCAGCCGGACCCTTGACGGGTTCGCATGGCTTGATACGGCCCACCCGGGCGATGCATCCGCAATACGCTACCTCCGGTCGCTGCCGCCGGGCACGACACTCGTCGAGGCCGTTGGTGACGACTATACGTACTCCTCACGAATCTCGTCTGCGACCGGCATCCCCACCATTCTCGGCATGCCGTTTCACGAGCAGATGTGGCGGGGCGACGACGCGGATGTCGCGCGGCGTATCACCGACGTGAAAACCCTGTACGAGCACCCCGGGCAGACCGTGTCCCTGATGCGCACCTACGGCGCGGACCTGCTCTACGTGGGCGAGCAGGAGCGTGAGACGTATTCGGTTCAGATTCCCGTCGATACGCTCGAACGTGTCTATGATAAAGAGGGCGTGTGTATCTACCGCATTCCGGCGGAAACAGCACCTGATTCGTCCGACGCACTGCCGGACGGAAAAGACGCGTAACAAACCTTTATCCGTCCCCCTGTTAAAATAATATGGCTACATCAATCACTGACTGATGAGTGATGAGGGAGACTACGCTACTCCTGAATGAGGTGAGTTATGGCTAAAATATACGTAAAATTTGACGTACCTGATGAGATCCAGAATAAAGCACTGGAAGCACTCGAAATCGCCAGAGACACAGGAAAAGTAAAGAAAGGGGCAAACGAGGCCACAAAGGCCATCGAACGCGGCGTTGCCCAGCTCGTGCTTATCGGCGCAGACGTAGAGCCGGAAGAGATTGTGATGCACCTTCCGCCGCTCTGCGATGAAAAACAGAGCTCGTATATTTTCATTACCAAGCAAAACGACATCGGCGCAGCAAGCGGCCTCGAAGTCGGTTCCGCCGCTGCCGCCATCGTGAAGCCCGGCAAGGCAAAGGAGCTCGTCGACGAGATTATCGGCCAGCTTGCCGAACTGAGGACGTGAGGTTCCCATGGCAGACGGAACGCCCGCAGAAGTCATCGAGGTCATCGGCAGCACCGGCATGCACGGCGAAGCCATGCAGGTGAAATGCCGCATCCTTGAGGGCAACAACAAGGGAAGGATCATCACCAGGAACACCGTGGGTCCCATCCGCGAGGGTGACGTCCTGATGCTGCTCGAAACCGAGCGCGAGGCGAAGAAACTCTCGAGAAGGTGAAGATTATGGTCGAAACCTACAAATGCAGTTTCTGCGGAGACCAGATCGAACCCGGCACGGGGAAGATGTATGTCAAAAAGGACGGCAGCACATTCTATTTCTGTTCGTCCAAATGCCAGAACAACTTCCGTCTCCGCAGGGTACCCAGAAAGGTACTCTGGACCGAGGCCGGGAGAAAAGCCCGCGGCAAGGAGTAATCCGGCGATGGATCGCACCTTCCTGATGGTGAAGCCCGACGGAGTTCAGCGGAGCCTTGTCGGCGACATCATCGCCCGTTTTGAGAAAAAAGGCCTGAAAATGGTCGCAGGCAGGTTCGAGCGCCTCCCTGAAGAGCGCGTGATGCAGCACTACGCCGAACACGTGGCAAAACCGTTCTTCCCGGGACTCAAGGCCTATATCATGAGCGGGCCCTGCTTCCTCATGGTCTGGGAGGGAAAGGATGTTGTCGCTATCACCCGCGCGATGATCGGAGCCACGAATCCCCGTGAAGCGGCGCCGGGCACCATCCGGGGTGACTTCGCACTCGAGATCGGGATGAACGTGATCCACGGCTCCGACTCGGACGCGACCGCGGAGCGCGAGATCGCAATTCATTTCCAGCCCGATGAACTGGCGGAGTACCGCCGCATCGACGAACCCTTCCTGTACGAATAACGCCACAGAGGAGGGGCCGTCAAAAAACCCTTCCGCTCTGGAAAAACCTTATTTTTAGAATTCCACCGCAAACAATTATGTGGCGGCAGGTGCACACTTGAGTAATGGACGGGGACATCCTCTCCTTTGCGCTGCTGAGCCTCTCATCGCTCCTCATCATCGTCAATCCCCTGGCCGCAACGATGGTGTACGTCACCCTTACGGACGGGATGGACCGTGCCACCAAACGCGACGTGGCGAAGGTCTCGTGCCAGGTGGCATGTGTCATCCTCGTCGCCTTCGCACTTGCGGGAAGCTATATTCTCCAGCTCTTCGGGATTACGCTTGATGCGTTTCAGATCGCAGGCGGGGTGCTCCTGTTCGGGATCGGTATCGAGATGGTGAATGCCCGGACGTCCCGGACAAAAATGACCGCTACGGAGAAATACGAATCCATTGACGCGGAAACCGTCTCGGTCATGCCGCTCGCCATCCCGATGATCTCGGGTCCGGGATCCATTACCACCGCCGTCGTCTTGTCGAACCAGGCGGGTCAGAATAATGTGTTTTTAATCGCCGTCGTCATCGGCGCAATCGCCGTAAGCATTTGTGCCACCTATGTTCTCCTGATACATGCCGACTCCGTAACGAGCCGGATCGGCCAGCGGGAGTTCCGGGTGATAAACCGGGTGATGGGAATACTCCTCATCGCCATCGCCGTGCAGTTTGTCATCAACGGCATCTCGGCCGCGTTTCCCATTCTTTCCGGGGGGGTATAATATGTCAGAAGTAAAAACGCGATTTCTCTCAGGGGAACTGCTCACCTCACTCAGTCTGATCGTGAGCGGGTGTGTCATAGCACTACTGATCATCGGAATAACCATCCCGTATGCACACGGGATCCTTGTCGCAATGGCGGCACTCGTGGTCGTGGGTGTTGCCATGATGATCTGGTACGGTAAGGCGGAGTGAATCGTGGGCGAGGTCATGTGCCCTCTTCTCTGTAGTGCCCAGATAAAATCCGCCTGGAACAACCCTGAGAAAACCCTTTCCGATGCGGAGCGGGCAATCGCTCTGGCGGCGCGGGCCCATGCCGACCTGATCTGTTTTCCCGAACAGTTCGCAACGGGATGGGATCCGGCAGCCACGACACACATCGAAGACGAGAACGGCAGTATCGTGGGGCGACTCCGTGATCTCGCACGTAACTACGGAATTGCGGTGCTCGGGTCATTCCGGGAGGCTCATGCACCCCTCCCGAGGAATACCGCCATTGCAATCGGTCCGGACGGCAGCATTCTCGCACGGTATGCCAAAATACACCTCTTCTCCCCCGGCGGCGAGCAGGACGCGTTCTCTCCCGGCGAGGAGATTGCGACCTTTTCCGTGGCGGGCATGCGGTTCGGCATCGCCATCTGCTATGACCTCCGGTTCCCCGAACTCTTCTCCGCCTACTCCCGTGCCGGTGTCGATGCGGTCCTGATTCCCGCCGCATGGCCCTGCCGGAGAATCGCCCACTGGGAGCTCCTCATCCGTGCCAGAGCGCTCGAAAACCAGTTTTTTGTTGCGGGAACCTGCACGACCGGAAAAACACCGGTGGAGGAGTACTGCGGCCATTCCATGACGGCGGGGCCCGGCGGGGAGATACTCTCACGTGCAGGCAGCGGGGTTTCGTGCATGACGACGGTACTTGATGCCGCCGCTATTCAGGAGGCGCGTACCGCCCTTCCGACACATTCGGACCGCAGGGATGATATTTACATGCGCCTCGGGGAAACACGGTAACGTGCGGGGAGATCATCATGTATTAATCGGCGTTCTGAGTGCCGTACTGCTGCTCGCTCCTGTGATCCCGGGCATCGGGGCATCATGGGTCGTGCTCGCCATCGCGGGTGTGTTCGTCGGATCGCTCGCTCCGGATGCCGATGCGGCGGATGCGGCAATCATGAGCGGGTTCTCGGGCGGCAGAGGGACACTGCGGCAGTTTGCCCGCCATACCGTCATCGTTCTCCCCCTGATAGGTTATGTAATCCGGTACGGCATCTATTACCCCCTTTCCGCACTGCTCTGGGTCTGCACGTTCGGCGCCGTTCGGCCGGCTCATCGGGGATTTATGCATTCCCTGTCCGGGATCGCACTGACGACCGCGGTGTTTTTTGCCTATGCGGGAGCGGCGCTGGCCTTCTTCGAAATAAATGCCCTGCCTTCCCTGCTGGTCTTCGGGGGCGGTTTTTTCTCGGGATCGCTTCTGCACCTGCTTGCCGATTCCTGCACCCGGAGCGGCGTATGCTGGGGATTTCCGCTCAGCGGGAGGCGCCTCGCCGGGACGTTCCCGTCCGGGCAAAACGACCGGCGCGCAGACATCTTTGCCGGGCTGCTCGGGGGCGGGGCGGTGCTGTTCCTGGTCGCCGGACCTCTCGGCATTCTGGAGCCGGGAGCGGTGCCGGCAGGTGCCCTCCTGTACTGTGCCGCCTGCTGGGCGTTGTTCCTGTACGATACGGGAGTTCACCTGAGCGGGTGAGATAAGACGCCCCCTCTGCCCCCACCCGGTTTTAAGATGTCTCGCGGCGAATAGTAATCCATGTACCGTCTTGTCTGCATATCCTGCGGAGCAGACTATGCCCCGGACGCAATCCTGTACCGGTGTGAGCGGTGCGGGCACCTGCTCGCCGTCACATACGATCTGGATTCTCTTCATATCGACCGGGCCGTCTGGAATGCCCGGCCTCTCACCCTCTGGCGGTACCGGGAGCTCCTGCCCGTGAGCGGTGACCCGGTTACCCTCCAGGAAGGCGGAACTCCGCTCTACCCACTCACCCGTCTCGGTGAGGAGCTCGGACTGCCTCACCTGTATGCGAAGCACGAGGGGATGAACCCGAGCGGATCCTTCAAGGACCGCGGTATGACCGTAGGTGTGTCGATGGCACTGCAGCTGGGAATGACGAGCGTCGCCTGTGCAAGCACCGGCAACACATCCGCAAGCCTGGCGGCATATGCGGCAAAAGCGGGTATTCCTGCTGTCGTCCTGCTCCCCGCCGGGAAAGTCGCACTCGGAAAGGTCGCGCAGGCGCTGATGCACGGTGCAAAAGTGATTGCGGTCCGCGATAACTTTGATAAAGCGCTCGAAATGGTGCAGGAACTCTGTAAAAGCCACGGCCTCTATCTTCTCAACTCCATCAACCCGTTCAGGCTCGAGGGGCAGAAGACCATCGGTCTTGAGGTGATCGACCAGCTCGGAGATGTGCCGGACAGAATGGTACTCCCGGTAGGAAATGCGGGCAATATCTCGGCGGTGCACAAGGGGCTCGGGGAGTTTATCGATCTCGGGTTCATCGACCGGCTGCCGATGATGACAGGCATCCAGGCCGAAGGGTCCCGGCCCGTCGTGGACGCAATCGAACAGGGGCTTTGTGAACTCGTGCCCACGGAGCACCCGGAGACGATCGCCACCGCCATTCGCATCGGAGCACCGGTCAATGCCGAAAAGGCACTCACCGCCATCCGTGCAACGGGCGGGACCGCCGCATCGGTCACCGACGAGGAGATTCTCGCGATGCAGCGCGATCTTGCACGGAAAGAAGGCATCGGTGTCGAGCCGGCGTCGGCAGCATCGGTTGCCGGTGTCAGGAAACTTGTCGAATCGGGTGTCATCGACCGCGATGAGACGATCGTCTGCGTGGTGACCGGACACCTCCTCAAAGATCCGGAAACGGTGATCAGACAATGCGAACCGCCGATCGAGATCGATGCCGACGCGGCATCGCTGCTCTCTGTCTTGTACTCCTGATCCTATGCGGGCCGGCCTCCGCGCTCACGGCGTCCTACGTGGTGCTGGAGAACGGTACCGCCTACCGTGCTGCGGTTGAGATTGAAGATGCAGACAATTATGCCTTTGTCGAGCGCGGGCTCCTCGGTGAACGTATTCCCGTCATCGTTACGAATATCAGGGTTTTCAACGAAACCGGAGATGCGGCATTTGATGACGAAGGATCCTCCGTTACTTTTCCGAAGGGCAACTACACCGTTACTTTTGCAGGGCCCGTCAGGGACAGCACTCTTCAGGCGGCCTTCGACCGCCCGTATGACATCGAACTGATCATCCCCCCGCCGTTCCACGTGGAGAATCCGTTTCTCGGCATGGTCAGCCCGGGTGCTGAGATTAACGAAGAAAACGGCACCGTAACGGTGCGGTGGGACCAGGTTCGCTCGTTCGAGTCGCGATTCTACGACCCGGGCAGGGAACAGGCGCTTGTTATCTTCGGCACGTTCTGGATTGCGCTCTGTGCACTTTTTCTCGTGCCCTATCTTCTTATGAAGCGGCCCGGATAAAAAAAAGAGAAAATTATTCTTGTGGTTTCTGTTTGATATCGATGCCGTACCGTTCGGCATTCTTGTCGGCTATCGCCTGTATTTTTGCGATCTCTTCCGTATTCGGCTGCGGCCTGAAGAGGTGGCGGAAGCGCTTCTGGACTTTGAGATACTCCTCGACAGGCTTTCGGACGACTTTTTTTGCCTTCACGACCTCGCCGTCGACCATCTCGAAGTTCACCCACAGTCCCGTCTGGATTGCAAGCTTCCCCATCTCGATCGTCTTGCTGCCCTCAAATCCCCAGCCTGTGCTGCAGGGCGTATGAATCTGAATGTAGCACGGGCCGGGAGTGTTGACCGCCCGCTCCACTTTCTGCATGAGATCGTTCGGGTAGGAAACCGAGGCCGTGGCGACGTAGGGTGCGCCGTGGGCCGCAAGAATCCGGGGGAGATCCTTCTTCGGGCGAGAATTCCCGAGTGAGTTCCTGCCCGCAGGGCTTGTCGTCGTACTTGCGTCGTACGGGGTTGCACCGGACCGCTGGATGCCCGTATTCATGTACGCTTCATTGTCATAGCAGATGTACGTGATATCGTGGCCCCGCTCGAATGCACCGCTGATGCAGAGCATCCCGATATCGAACGTCGCCCCGTCGCCGCAGATGGCGACGACCTTTTCATCGCGGCCCTGCTTTTTCAGCGATGCCTCCACCCCGGACGCGACGGCCGCGGCGTTCTGGAAGAGCGAGTGAATCCACGGCGTCTTCCATGCCGTTTCGGGGTACGGGGTCGAGAAGACCTCCATGCACCCCGTCGAGGCAACGACGATCGTATTCGCACCCGCACCTTTCATGATCAGGCGGGCTGCGAGCGCCGGTCCGCAGCCACCGCAGGCACGGTGACCGCAATCAAAGAGTTCAAGCGATTTGTCAACCATTCAGATCAGCTCCTCGCGAAGACCGTAGAACATATCCCCTTTTCCCGCTATCGACAGGGCATTGATGGCGGCGATGTCCTTCTTTCGCACGTCACGCCCGCCAAGGCCGAGAACATAGGAAAAGACATCGATGCCGCTTCCCCACAGGGCGTCTTTTACTTCAGGCCCGACCGCTCCTTTCATCGCAGACCCGAGCGAGACGTTCTTCTCCAGCACCGCCACCCGGGAAACCCCCGAGAGCGCCTTGGCGATCTCCGCCCGCGGAAACGGGCGATAGGACCGGATCTTGAGAAGCCCGGCCTTTATGCCGGAATCACGCATCTCATCAATCGCATCCTTGACCGTGCCGCAGAGGGAGCCCATTGCCACGAATGCCGTATCCGCATCCTCGAGACGGTATTCCTCCACAAGACCGCTGTAATCCCGGCCGATGGATTCACCCAGTTCACGGCCTGCCGTTACCAGTAGATCCTTCGCCCGGTCCATCGCCCTGTCAATGTCGTACCTGAACTCCGTGTAATAATCCGGTGTTGCATACATGCCCATCGAGATCGGATTTTTCGCGTCAAGTACATTCACCGGGACAAAAGGAGGCAGATAGGCGTCGATCTCTTCCTGAGTCGGCATATCCACCGGTTCGTAGGTGTGGGAAAGGATAAAGCCGTCGAAACAGACAAAGCCCGGCAGCAGTACGTCATGATCCTCGGCCACGCGGTACGCGAGGAAGTGCAGGTCCATGGATTCCTGGGCATCCTCGGCGTACAGCTGGAACCAGCCTGAATCACGGCATGATACTGAATCCTGATGATCGTTCCAGATACTCAGGGGAGCGCCCAGCGCCCGGTTGACAATCGACATAACCACCGGCTGCCGCATCCCTGCCACGTTAAAGAGGACCTCGAACATGAAGGCAAGGCCCTGCGACGTCGTGGCGGAGTAGACCCGTGAACCCGCCGCCGATGCTCCGAGACACGCCGAAAGAGCGGAGAACTCGCTCTCTACGGTGATATAGTCGGCGTCAAGGTCTCCGTCGGCCACCATCTCGGCGAGCCGCTCGACGATATGCGTCTGCGGCGTGATCGGATATGCGGAGATGACACCCGGACGGATGAGTCTGACGGCTTCTGCAACGGCATGGGAGCCTTCCATAATTTTTCGCATCTATTTCTCCTCCAGTTCCATCTCTATGGCATCCGCGGGGCACTCGTCGGCGCATACACCGCATCCCTTGCAGTAGTCATAGTCGGGCACCGGCATGCCCTCCTCGTCCTCACTGATACACCCCTCGGGGCAGATCAGGATACAGAGCCCGCATTTCGAGCATTTCTCACGGGAAAAACGCGGGATAAAAACCCGCCACGATCCTGTCCTGTTGTCCCGTGCACGGCCGGGTTTTGCGGCGCACCCGATATTGAGGGCCATATTACACGCCCTCCCGCACCATGTCAAAAGCCCGCCGTGCAGCAAGGATATTCTTCTCGGCAAGCGGACCGGGGAAGCGGTCGCGAAGTGCCGATTCAAGGGCGGAGAATTCTATTTCCCCGGTTGCCGCGGCAAACGCACCCATCAGCGCCGTGTTGGCGATCGGCAGTCCGAGCACATCCAGCGCAATCTTCGTCGCATCGAGCGTGATGAGGCGGACACCCTCGGGCACCTGATAGTCCTCTGCTTTTTCCGTGTTGATAATCGCAATGCCTCCTTTTTTCAGGCCTGAAAAGACAGGAACGTCCTTGATCAGGGTGCTGTCCTGCACGATGATATAATCCGGTTCGTAGATCTGGCTTCTGAGACGGATTTTCTGGTCGCTGAAGCGGACAAATGCCTGGACCGGGGCGCCGCGGCGCTCCACGCCGAAGGCGGGAAATGCCTGCGAAAAGGCGCCGCTCTCAAATGCAGCGACGGCAATCAGTTCCGCTGCGGTGACGGAACCCTGCCCCCCCCTTCCATGGATACGTAACTCTTTCAACAAAATCCCCACATAATTTAACATGATTAATTAATATAAATCAACCCATCGGGGTGCGGGCCCTTTTCGTGAGCGGGGGAAAAAGAGGGAGTGTGATCCGGGGGGGCCTATCTCCGCCGGAATGCCCGGCAGGCGACACACAGCAGCATGAGTGCCCCGAACGGTACCACGACGCCGGGGAACTCCGGAACCGGTGTGGGCGGTATACTCCATGCCACGGTAGCGGTGTTCGAGGTAACCAGGATACCGCCCGGCGTGTACATATCACCGATAATACGGTCGATTCCTATACCCCCGTTTCCGGTATACGTGAACAGGACCGTTCCGGCCGCACCGGTTAAGCCGGTTGTCGATTGCCCCGCATTCGGACCCGCCATAACCCGGATACTGACGTGCCGGAAAGAGATGGCGGCGCCTGTCCCGTCCCGGACGAAGGCCGTCACCGTATGCTGCTGCCCGACAGTACGGGCTGCGGAGGCAGGGATGAGTGTAATCGTGTCGTTATTCACAACCGGTTCGTCAGTCCAGGTCACAGAGACCGTATTGGAGACCCGGAGGACCCCTCCGGAGTCGATCATGGTCGCGTTTATGAAGTCCGTTCCGGTCTGCCATCCGGTGTAGGTAAAGGGAACAAGGCCGTTTGTTCCCGTGACGCCGCCGAAGACCGTGCCTGCATGCGGGCCGGCGATAACGGTGAAGTCGATCGGGCGATTGGAAACAGGATTGCCGTACTCATCCAGCACGAGTGCGTTCGTCGTGTACGGCGTAGTGACCTGCACCGTTGCGGGGCCGGGAATCAGACTAATCGTCTCGGGACCGGGAGGGGGCGGAGTGGTCGTCCAGAGCACGGTGACGATGTTTGATGTCCGGACGGCTCCACCCGAGTCCGTCATTGTCGCATTAAGCGTGTCGGTGCCGACAACGCCTCTCGTGTAAGTGAACGTGACGTTTCCGGCGGAATCCGTCGTACCGGTCTGATTCAGAGGCCCGATGCCGGTGATATCCAGCCGGACAAAGCGACCGGCGATGGGATTGCCCGCCGTGTCGTTCACGTGGGCGATCGCCGAGTACGGGGTCCCCACGAGGTTCGACAAGGGGCCGGGGATCAGCCGGACTGATTCGGCGCCGGGGGGCGGCGGAACGAGTGTCCACGTCACGGTAACGGTATTTGACCGCTGCTGCTGCCCCGATGCGTTCACCATGGCGGCAACGACCGTATCGGTCCCGGCTGCCGCGCCGGAATACGAATAAGGCGCGTACCCGAGCGCGTCCGTCACGACCGTCCCGTTTACGCCGACATGCGGCCCGCCTTCGACCGTGAACGTCACTGGCCGGCCGGCGACCGGGGTGCCGGCCGAGGTGAACACGTACGCCGTCACGTGACAGGCGTCGCCCACGGCCGCAGTGCCGGAGAGCGGCGAGAGCCGGATCTGCTCGGGTGCGGGCGGGGTCGGGCCGGCATGCCAGGTAACAGTCGCCTCGTTGGAGGTCCGCTTCGTCCCTCCGGAGTCCGTCATCGAGGCCGTCGCCGTGTCCGTGCCCGGTGCACTGCTGGTGTACGGGAACGTCGCGTACCCGGCGGCATCCGTCGTTGCCGTGTAGGTGCGGCCCGCGTTCGGGCCCGACCTGAAGCTGAATACCACCGTGCGCCCACCAATAGGCGTCCCGAACCGGGTGACCACCAGCGCCGTAAACTCGTGCAGTTCGCCAACCGTATAATCGGCGGAGAGCGGGCTTAAGCTGATGCGGTCATGCATCGGCGGAGACGGATGGGTCCGCCAATGCACGTACGCTTTATTGGAGGTCCGCTTCGTCCCGGTGCTGTCCGTCATCGTGGCAATGACCGTATCGGTACCGGTTTTACTGCTGGAATACGGGAATGTCGCATACCCGTTGGAATCCGTCGTTGCCGTGTACGTGCGGCCCGCGTTCGGGCCCGCGGTGATGGAGAACGTCACCGTGCGTCCGCCGGGTGAACCGGACCGGATGGACACGTGTGCTGTCAGGGTCATCGTACCCCCGACATAGGCACGGCTGTGCTTGGGGCTTAAGGTGATACGATCCGGTCTCGATGGACCGTCCCGCCAGCGTATCTTCGCCTCGTTGGAGGTCTTCTGCGATCCGGCGGAATCCGTCATCGTGGCGATGATCGTATCGGTGCCGGTTGTGCTGCTGGAATGGGGGAACGTCGCATACCCGTTTGAATCCGTCATACCCTTAAATTTACGGCCTGCGTTCGGACCCGACGTGATGGCGAACATGACCAGGCGTTCATCGACCGGCGTTCCCGCAGCAAGCACGAGCGCCGTCATCCGGATCGTCCCGCCGACGCGGGGAGAGGCAGACTTCGGGCTCAAGGTGATCGTCTCGCCGACGGGCGGCACCGGCCCTGTTTTCCAGGTGACGGAGACGGTATTGGAGGTCCGGTTCACCCCGCCGGAGTCAATCATCGTCGCCCGGACGAGATCGGTGCCGGTGGCGTTTGCGGAGAACGGGAACTCCGTATAGCCGTAGGAGTCCGTATCCCCGCCGAAGAGAAGCCCGGCGTTCGGCCCGGAAAGGACTTCGAACGTGACCTCACGCTCTTCGATCGGCGTCCCGTTCGAGGCGCGGACAAACGCCGTCACCGTGTGAACATTGCCGACCTGGAGCGTCGCACTGACCGGCGAAAGCGTGATCAGTTCGGTCACCGGCGGCGGCACGGGCCCGGTGGTCCAGGTGACGGAGACGGTGTTCGAAGTCTGCAGAGCACCCACCGAATCCGTCATCGTCGCCTCCACGGTATCGGTGCCGGGAGCGGCTGCCGAGAACGGGAAGGTCGCGTTCCCGCCAAGATCGGTCGTGCCGGTGAAGTTCAGCCCCGCGTTCGGGCCGGTGATGACGGTGAAGTTTACCTGACGCCCGGCTATCGGGGAGCCGCCCGCGGTCGTCACGGTCGCCGTGACGGCATGCAGATCCCCAACGGTCAGCGACGCGGTCGCAGGTGAAAGCACGATCAAGTCCGGGCCGGGCGGCGGGGTCGTCGTCCAGGTCACGGTGACGGTATTCGACGTCCGGACGACTCCACCCGAATCCGTCATATTCGCAACAAGCGTATCGGTGCCGACAGCGGTGCTCGTGTAGGTGAACGTCGCAAAACCCGTGCTGTTTGTGAGGAAGCCGCCATTGAGTCCTGCATTCGGCCCGCTCTCAACCGTAAAGTTAACCGGCCGGTTGGAAATCGTATTTCCGAAAGAATCTGCCACATACGCAGTGACCGTATGGTCTGTGGTGATAGCCCGTGTCGCGGAGGCAGGGGAGAGGGTGATCGATTCGGACGGCAGAACGCCCCATACTACTAAGATACTGTTCGATATCCGGTTCACTCCACCGGAATCCGTCATATTCGCAACGAGTGCATCATAGCCCACAGCGCTTCTCGTGTAGGTGAAGGTCGCATTCCCGGAGGAATCGGTCGTGTTCGTCATAGGAGGCAGCGGGGGGAGGGAGCCGATAAAGGTGGGGATGATATCCAACCGGACACTGCGGCCCGACACGGGACTCCCGGTCGTCGTATTGGTTACCCGGGCGATTGCCGTGTAGTTGGTACCGATGAGGTTCACCGTGGGGCCAGGGATGAGCTCAATCGACTCGGCACCGGGCGGCGGAGGCGGCGGGGTCGTCGTCCACACAACCCAGACAGTATTCGACGTCCGGACGACTCCACTCGAGTCCGTCATCGTTGCATCAAGCTGATCAAAGGCGGCATAAACGATGTCGGCAGCATTTCTCGTGTAGGTGAAAGTCGCGTTCCCGGAGGAATCGGTCGTGTTCGTCATTGGAGGCAGCGGGGGGAGGGGAGAGCCCATACCGAGATTGGTGATACTCAACTGGACACTGCGGCCTGAGACGGGATTCCCGGTCGTCGTATTGATTACCCGGGCAATTGCCGTATAGGGAGTACCTGCAAGAATCGATGCGGGGCCCGGGATCAGCACGATCGTCTCGGTAGGAGGGGTCGTTGTCCACACCACTGAGACGGTGTTCGACGTCCTGACGACTCCCCCCGAATCCGTCATATTCGCAACAAGCGTATCGGTGCCGGCGATGGTACGTGTGTAGGTAAACGTGACATTCCCGGTAGGATCGGTCGTGCCCGTCTGATTCAGCGTGCTGATGCCGGTGATATCCAGACGGACGAGACGACCGGCAACAGGATTACCCGCCGTGTCGTTCACATGGGCTATAGTCGAATACTGAGTATTCACGAGGTTCGACGCGGGGCCCGGGATCAGACGGATCGATTCCGCTCCGGGAGGCGGCGGAGTCGTCGTCCAGGTCACGGCCACCGTGTTCGATGTCCGGACGATTCCGCCGGAATCCGTCATTGTCCCGACAAGCGAATCGGTCCCGGCAACGCTTCTCGTGTAGGTGAACGTCACGTTCCCGGCGGAATCGGTCGTGCCGGTCTTGTTCAGCGACGGGCTGATCCCGGTGATATCAAGCCTGACATAACGGTTGGCAACGGGATTCCCGGCCGTATCGTTCACATGCGCGATAGCCGAATACGAGGCACCGATGAGGTTCGACGCGGGGCCCGGGATCAGACGGATCGATTCGGGGCCGGGAGGCGGAGGGGTTGTCGTCCAGGTCACGGCCACCGTGTTGGATGTCCGAACGACTCCGCCGGAGTCCGTCATCGTCGCAATAAGCGTGTCGTTGCCGGTGATGGTACGTGTGTAGGTAAACGTGACATTCCCGGTGGAATCGGTCGTGCCGGTCTTATTCAGCGACGGGCTGATCCCGGTGATATCAAGCCTGACATAACGGTTGGCAACAGGATTCCCTGCCGTGTCGTTCACATGCGCGATTGTCGAATAGGACGTTCCGACGAGGATCGGAGAGGGGCCGGGTATCAGCCGGATCGATTCGGGACCGGGAGGCGGCGGGGTCGTCGTCCAGAGCACGGTGACGATATTTGATGTCCGGACGATTCCACCGGAATCAACGAGGGTCCCGACAAGCGTATCGAGGCCCACAACC
>JAFGNT010000026.1 GCA_016926855.1 Methanomicrobiaceae archaeon
GCTCTTTGTTTGTTATGGGCATAACAGTTCAAGGAGCCTCCGTACCTTTGATCTTGCGGTCGATTTTTAATTCCGGCTTAAGATAGCGTTTCTACAGAGCCCATTTATTATTTCCAGAATTAAATGGGTTTTTGGGAAAAAATTTTATAATATTAGCATCTTCCGGTGAGATATGGGAGAATTCTTGGTGAAATTATTTGTTGTTTTGAAAAAAAAGATGGATTTAATAGTAATCCTCTACAATGTCTATATTGGTAATGACTCTCGCACATTGGAAAAATTAAATATGATACTATGGGAGTAATAAAATATTAAAACCGAGAGAAATTTGTAGGTGACAGGGATTAACATGTCAATAAAAAAATACATCTTAAAACTATTTATGAAGTTATTTTCATATTTTCCATCTGAAATAAAATTATATATTTACAAAATATTAGGAGCAAATATTGGAAAAAATGTTGAACTCGGATTTGGTTCGTTAATCATCCCTTTTGATTCTGACTTCAAAAAAATTAGAATAAACGACAATGTTACAATTCGGGATAATGTCACAATCAGCGGAAAAAATATATTTTTTGATGATTGGACTGAGATAAAAAATAATACAGTGGTCTGGGGCCAATCTGATATAACTATGGGGAAACATTCCTATATTGATCAACATTGCTTGCTGGATTTGAGGAGAGATATCGTTGTGGAAGATGGTGCTGGTATTGGTGCAAATAGCTGGTTATATACACATGGAGTATGGCATTCAATACTGGATGGTGCACCGACAAATTATGGCCCAATATTTATTAGGAAAAATGCTTGGGTTGCAGCAAATGTGTTTATTATGCCAAATATTACAATTGGAGAGGATGCAATTGTGGGTGCTCGAGCCGTTATTACAAAAAATGTAGGGCAGGGGTGTGTTGTTGCAGGAAATCCCGCAAAAGAAATCGCAAAAACGGATCAAATTACAAAAAAGTTAACACTTGAAGACAAGGTGGATATTGTAAAGGATATTTTATCTGATTTTGGCAGAGTATATGATAATAAATTCTCACATTTCAAGAATATGCATTATGGAGAGTTATTTAATTACTGGGGTGGTTTACTGGCATTTATTCCAGATGGTCGTTTAATTACAATTGATGATTTGTCTAATATGCCTAAAAAGGAATTGACACTTGTTTCTTTTTATCTTACTGAGGAAATTCAAAAATATTGTAAAATTGAAGGGATTGGGTGGTTTGACTTAGAATTTAGCACATGTTCAGAAAATTTGAATGAAAAGTCACATTATCTCCAAAACTTTTTTGGAGGTTATGGTATTGTCTTTCAATCCAGTGGGGGATGAGGATGTTCATTAGAGGTATTGGAAGAACTAAATTTGGAGTTTTGTCTAATTCGTTACCAGTATTAGCTTATGAAGCGATGATAAACGCACTAAACGATAGTACTGTTGGAATAATAGATATTGATGCAATATTTATCTCAAATTTTCTCGGAGGTCCGGTAAATGGGCAATTACATTTAAATTCTGTTATTGCCTCATTGATTCCCGAAGTAAATATTCCGATATTAAGAATTGAAACCGCGTGTGCATCAAGTAGCGTAGCTCTGAATCAGGCATTACACTGCATTAATAATTTTGAAAATATTATGATTATCGGGGTTGAGAAAATGACAGGCCCGGGTTTGATTCCAATAACAGATGCTATTGCTATGGCAGGAGATTATGAAGCGGATTATAAAAATGGATTAGTCTTTCCAGCAGCATATGCCCTCATCGCTCAACAATATATGAGAAAATATGGGATTGATCACTCCCTGCTCGAAGAGATTGCCTATTTAAATCATTGTAATTCAAGGATGAATCCATTGGCACATTTCTATTATAAAGAGGTAACACGGGAAATGATTAGAAGCTCTCCTATTGTTGCAGAACCCTTAAATCTATTTGATTGTAGTCCGGTATCTGATGGTGCGGCTGCAGTGATTGTTTCGAATAAAAAAGAATCTGATAGAGATATTGAGATATTAAGTTCGAGAATTGCGACAGATACGATTTCAATAACACAGAGAAGAGATTTAACTTCTTTCAAATCGACAATTGTGGCTTCAAGCAAGGCATATAATGAAGCAAATATTGGTCCGGGAGATATTGATATCCTTGAAGTACATGACTGTTTTACGATAAGTGAGTTAATTGCATTAGAAGATTTGGGGATGTGCGGGCCCGGAAAAGCCATTGAACTCATTGAAAATGGTGAAATCTCAATAAATGGCAGTATTCCTGTAAACACTGATGGAGGATTGAAGGCAAATGGACATCCTATTGGAGCGACAGGATTAGCTCAAATATATGAGGTGATCACTCAATTAAGATCAGAGGCAGGAAAACGACAAGTTGAAAATCCTGAGTTTGGTATGACTCAAAACATTGGTGGAATCGGCGGAACATGTGGGATTACAATTTTTGGTGTCTGACATGAATTACTATTGTAAAAAGTGCAATAAATATTGGAATTATCCCGTTTGTAATTGCATATTTTGCGGAAGTGAATTGATTGAGGTGAAAAGCAGTGAATATAGGGTCGTTGGATCAACCACTGTTTATATCCCATCAAAATCAAACGAGAAAGTACCCTATTTTGTATATCTTTTAGAGGATGAGAATGGTGAAAAAATTATTAGGAAATCCCACAAAGATTATAAATTGGGAACTAAGGTTGATTTTAAGTCAGAAAATAAAACATTAAGGTCCGTAGGCGTTGTAGGCACGGGATTGATGGGGTCTCAAATAGCTGAATATTTATTGAGATACGGGAATAATGTTATCATTAAAACGAGAGATGATAGTAGAGGAGAGAGGGTATTTTCAAAAATAAAAACAAAAATTTCAAAGAGTTTCACAGAAGAGGAGACTGCGAGATCTCTAAACAATCTTTTAATTACAACAAAATATTCTGATTTATCATCATGTGATATTATCATTGAAGCAAGTGCGGAAGAAATCGGTGTTAAATTGGAGATATTCAAAGAATTATCAGATAATTGTGATGGAAAGACAATTTTTGCAACAAATACTTCGTCGATCTCTATTGATGAATTATCAAAAGTATCAAAAAATCCCGAAAACTGTATAGGGATGCATTTTTTCAACCCTATAGAACGGATGGATTTAATTGAAGTAATTATTGGAAGGGAAACTTCTGAGGAAACGAAACGGAAAATAATTGAATTCTCAAAAGATCTTGATAAAAATCCAATAATTGTAAATAATAGCCCGGGTTTTATTGTAAATCGCCTCCTTTTACCCCAGATTAATGAAGCAATATTATTACTGGAGGAAGGTGTCGCATCAAAGGAAGATATCGACTCTGCAGTTAAACTAGGATTGAATCATCCAATGGGGCCATTCCAACTTGCGGATTTTATTGGATTGGATATTTGTCTTTCAATTCTTGAGGTTTTAAGTAAAGAGTTATCGGACGAAAGGATTAAACCTGCAAATATGCTGTATCTAATGGTTAATGATGGAAAATTGGGGTATAAGTCTAAAGAGGGATTTTATAAGTATTAATTTTAATTAAGAATTCCAAATATTATCGATCATTTCTTATAAAGTGAAATATTTCAACAATTATTGTGCTTACAAGCACTGCTGCCTGGCAGGGATAATCCCACCACACCCCGGACAGCTTCGGGGACAAACGGAGCGATATCCGACTGTATCACCACGTGAACCGCTCCGGTACGCCGTATCCCATCTAACGATCTCTCCCGGCGAGATTTCTTATTTTCTTCATCCGCTACTGCAACGACAAGCGTTCTGCCGGTCCATATGTGAAGCGGGTCGAAATACCAGTTCGCAAACAGTCCGCCGATACTCCTGAATGCACGGCTGCTGCTGCAGTTTTTCGGCAATTACGGCATCACCTTCGCGTCCACCGGACCTGCATAGCCCTGCCTATTCAGCCTTGCGCCGTCCCGCTGCATGGAGCAGGTTCGCGGGATGAAGGTACCCGAGCCCTACGACCAGCAGCAGAAATACCGCGCCTCCGAGAGCGGTGCCGGGGAGCAGCGGAAGGCCGGACACCGCTATGACGGCAATCGCCCCGATGCAGGCAAAAGCCAGCCGGTCGATGCGGGCGAGGAGTGCCCGGAGGGGGGTTATGTCAGGCACAGAGTAGATGGTGCAGGCGGTGTAGACGACAATGACCAGTACCGAGGCCGTGTAGGCGCCCCCGAACCCGAACGCGAGAATCATGCCGTGCGAGAAGAAGGGGAACGCGATGATGCTGGCTATCGAGATGAGCAGGAAAGTGACCGGAGTGTCGCTGGAAAGCGAGAGGCTCGCATAGGCGACGTACTGCTGTATGAAGAGCAGCGCGTACCCGGCGGTGATGATGAAGAGGTAGTCCCCGGCAGGAGCGTAATCGGATGAAAACAGCAGATCGATGAGAGGATAGGCATAAAAGTAGATGACTATGACGAAAAAGAGCGTCATGGCAAGCAGAATCCTGCCCACGTCCCCAAGTCCGCCCTCCTGGGTAAAGAGGGCTGAACGGTCAGTTTTGCCGGTCGATTCCGGAATCGAGACGAGATAAAGGGCGGAAGTAAAGAAGGTGATGAGAGCGGCGAGCGTCAGGGACACATCGAAGTACCCCTGCCAGACCACACCGAGATCATGGCTGATGACGATGCGGTTGATGTGCTGGGAGAGGGTCACCCACGCGTTGACGATGAATGCTGAAAAACCGAAGAGAAAGATCTCCTTCCCCGGCACGACAACGGACTGAAAGGATGCCGCAATCGTGCGCCATTTCCAGGCAAGAATTCCCAGCAGGACAATTAGAGGCGGCAGTGCAAAGATCCAGAGAATCGTATCAAAGTCTGCGATCCCGAAGAGATAGACGGCGCCAATGATAAAGAGCAGTCGCAGCAGGCTCGGTGCGACGGATACGGACGCCGCCAGCGAATGGCTCTTCTGGCCCCGGAGAACGCCCATGATGACTCCGCCGAGGGTCACCGAGATGAGCACAAGCAGCAGAACGGCAATCAGGATGTTCCCCTGATCGGTCGGAATGTTGAGAAACGAAAGAAACGTCCCCGACCCGAGAACCAGTGCAACGGCAATGAGACCGGTTGACAGCACCCCGTAGAGCATGGAAAAACTGAAGTATTTTTTTCCCTCGGTCGCATGCCCGAGAATGTCAAAGAAGCAGAAATTCGTGATAAGCTGAAAAATGCCCGGAAGCGAGAGCACGATCAGGGTAATGAGACCGTATTCAAAGGGCGTTATCGACCGGGCGAGCAGGATTTTTGCAATAATCCCGCTGCCTCGCATGAATACGAGGGATCCGACATAAAATATCGTGTAAAACGAGAGTGTCCGGTTCATGTCGGTCCCTGGTCGACATGCCCGCGGCATGTCCGTTCCTGCTTCATTCTACGCAATCTCCCCTAAAAAAACATCCGTTTTTTATCGAATTACCCTGATTTTTAGTGCAGGACGGCATCCGCACGCCGTCCCTGCAGCCGGTCACGAAGGTACCCCGCCATCATCCACAGGAACGGACCGGGATCATCGGGAGCGAAGATATAGTACGAATCGTCCCGGTCAAACCGGAGAAACGACGCAAACAGGGCTGCTTTTTCCCGGACAGATCCCGGTCTCCGGAGGCGGTTCATGAGATGCCGGGTATCGTTGAAGATGACGTTCCTGTGCCATATTCCGGGGCGGTAGGCGAATGAACGGTCCAGATCTCCATCACGCACCAGCTGATAGAGAAGCGCGGGAAAATCGACGCCTGCCGTGATCGCCCCCTGCACTGATGCCCAGAAGCGGGGATTGAGTTCCATCAGTATGGGCTTGCCGGTACGGCTGTCGATGACAAACTCCAGCTCGGCTACCCCGAAGTATCCGATCGATGCACAAAAACCACGTGCTGTCTCGATGAGATCGTCCCGGACGACCGACTCGACGCAGCAGGCGGGCCCTGTGCCGGGAGGATAGAGGCGGTGCGCCCGGAGCACACAGGCGCGGCGTGCCTCTCCGTCCCGGTTGCAGAGCAGACCCACCGAGTAGCGCTCGGAGAACGGTATCCGCTCCTGAACGAGCATCCGTCCGTGTTCCGCAGTAAGGGCTTCCCAGGCTCCGGGCAGCGCGTCCGGTCCGGCAACTGCAACAATCCCCTTGCCCCCCGCACCGCGATCAGGCTTGAGAATGACGGGATAGATAAAATCCCGGGCGATTGCAGCTACCTCGTCCCGGTTCTCAGGCATGACGGTCATCGGGGCGGCAATCCCTTCCTCGCGGGCGCGGGCCATGAGCGAGGACTTGTGTATGACGGAAAGCAGCATCTCCCGGTCGGGAAATGCAAGCCGGCAGGAGAGCAGGTCCCGGGAAGCGGCAAGGTCGAGCATGAAGTCTTCGTACCGGGGCATCACGATATCGTTTGCCGAAAAAGCCGAAAATGCCTCGGGGGTATGCCCGGTAACAAGGGTATGCGTTGCATACCGGGACACATACCTACTTGCGGCGGGACTGGTCATGACAACGGTCGTATCCACACCTGCATGGCCGAGCGACCGGGTGACAGCGAGGGTGATGGGAAAATCAAGGATCTTATAGAGCGGAACGATGGCACTCACGGCATGTACTCCTGTCCGTTTGGGGGGAGGGAACGTCTGCGTACTCTGTCGGCTGCAGGATATATCAAAGCGCACCCCGTCATCTCATGCCCCCCTGATGCACCGCCACCCGCCCGGATACACGACCTCCGGGTCTGCGGCACGCACCATGATCCGAACGCACCGCCCCCGCAACCGGGGTACAGGCACAAATCCGTGCACCGGGGAGAACAGGCGGAGCAGCCCCGGGTGATCCGGGATCTCCACATCAAGCAGCCTGCACCCCTCCTTCGCACAATCCCGGGCGATCCCGGCAAAAACCGGCCCTGCACCCCTGCCGGGATCCACGGGCCAGACGCCGAGCACACGGGCGGAATGCCCCTGTGGCGGCCGGTCGACGACCAGCGCCACAGTCCGCTCCCTCGTAGTCCGGACCTCGAGGTGCCGGTACGGGTGGGCGAACCACCAGGTGATGAGTGTGCGATCCGGTTCCCTCTGTATACCGTCGCAGAGCGGCGCATGCCGGTAGACGGAAGCGAGAAGATCGGCGCAGGATGCCGCGAACCGGCGGGTGGTCGCGATAGAGCCAGTCCCATGACGCTTGAGGGAATGTCTGCCCGAATGCACGCCGGTACAGCACATGCCACGCCGTACAGTCGGCACCGGAATGCAGATCGGCACAGCGCACGACGATGGCCACCAGCGTCACCTCCGGTGGAAAAACCAGAATCCGCGCAGTACTCCGGTCAATGCGGTTTTCAGGTACATATCCCGGGAGAGAACCCAGCCGTAGTACGGAATCCCCGCTGCCGCGATGCAGACAATCAGAACCGGGACATCGTACCCCGCCCACCCTGCAAGGATGAGGGGGACCAGCACACAGCACGCAAGCCCTACGTGCGTCAGAACGCCCAGCAGGGCATCGCGGTACGGCACGTCAGCAATCCTGAGGGTATAGAGGTTCATCCCGCCCCAGAACAGCACTCCCGTTGCGGAAAACAGCACCAGCGCGATTACCGGATCACCGGAAAGCCCGCCTGCGATCAGGACGGCAAATCGTGAGGCGAGAATGGCTCCATTGAAAAAAAGGTTCGTTCCCTGCCTCTCAAGCACAGAAAAGACGCTCTGGAGGGGGACGGAGATGAATGCGACAAACATCCATGGTGCGAGGATCGTCGCATACACCCCTGCGGTGTACCAGTCTCCGCCAAGGAAAAATCCGAAAAGGTCCCCGCCTGCGACCATCAGCACCACCACGGGAAAGGCGCCGATGGAGATGAGCCGGAGGTTCATCTCCTGCACAACGCGCCGGATGCTTCCGGTGGTGTTTCTGTCATGGCAGGCCTTCTGGTAAAACACCTGCGATATCGCGCCGCCGATAAGGTTCATGGGGATATGCACGATCTGGGTTGCCAGCGCATAGTACCCGACAACTGCGGGCGAAAAATAAAAGATCAGGAGAAACGGAGGAAGTTGTCCCGATATTACCGCGGCAGTGGACGACCAGGTCGAGATGAGAGGGAACTTTTTGTACCGGACGGCAACCTGCCGCATGCCCGCGGAAGTGGTGCGGGCGAAGAGGGCGGCGTCGGCGGCGAGGGTTTTAAGCATGGCGAGATCGGCAATCAGGTTGTTTGCCATGGACCCGATGATCAGTCCTAGCGGGGAGGGTGTGGCACCCATCGCAATCTGCACGACTTTCCCGGAAATGGAGCCGGAAACCCGTGAAATCGCTATTTTTCCAAAGTTCTGGCGGCGTGAAAGCCAGAAATTCACTACCACCGAACCCGCGGAGAGGAAGATGGCAAGCGGAACAAGGACCAGGTAGGATGATATGGCTGGCGCATTGAGCAGCTCCCCGACAGGTTCGGCGGCAACGAGAGCAATGATCGCCATGAGAATGCAGAAGACAGCCAGCAGGGCGAATGAGAGCACAAGGAGATGGGCGGCGTCCTCATCTTTCTCCGGCAGCATGATCGCCTGAGGGTAGGAAAGGCAGGAGAATACCGCCGCGATGCTGACAATGGAGAGGAAGAGCTGGGAAATCCCGAAATCATCGGGAGCGTAGAGGCGGGTGATGATGGGAACGAGAAGAATGCCTATAATCTGGGCGATCACGCTTCCGGATACCAGTTTCAGCACATTCTTCACGAAACGCGACATGGCTCTGGAATATGTTGTGCACCCGGCCCAAAAAAGGCTCTCTTTATCCCCGTCACCTGTGCCGACCGAACCGGTACGTCCAGTATTCGTCGGGATCCCCGATGCCGAAAGGCTCTTTCAGCCCGCCGGATATCATCTGGTGAATCTGTAGCGAAAACCCGAAATTGGCCTCAAGCACCAGCGGGCCGTCGCTCCCCACGGCAATGTCCCACCCGATGAATGTGCACTGCCGGAGTTTGCCGGCGGCCCGGAGCGCACAATCAAGGACGGCATCCCAGTGCGGGGCGGAGCGGCCGGCAAAAGCATATCCCGTATCGGGATGTTCGGGGAACGATTCATACCGAAAACTCCGTGCTGCCGGCCCGAATATGCCGGTGCAATCGTCTACAGGCACAACAATCCCTCCCTGCGAAGCATTGTCAATCACCGATCCCCCCCGCCCCATCCGGAGCATGGCACAGATAATGCGGGGTTTCTCATCGCCGAGGCAGGTGACGACACGGTAGGTATTCACCGATTCAGGGTGGATCGCGGCAAGCTCCGGGTGTTGTATGACTCCCGCCTGGATCAAGTAATTCCCGTTGTTTGCGGGGCCCCTGAAGAAGTCACCCGATACGACGGTTCCATCGGCCGGCGAATACGATCCGTCCGGCTTTCGATCGCATGCGCGTACCCCGATACCGCGGCCGCCCCGCGCAGTTTTACAAAAGATTCTCGGGTGTGCCGTTTCTGCAAGCAGCTTCTCAAAATCACGATCTGTCAGGGGATCGTAGCGTGCGGTATACAGCCTTCCCCCTGCTACCTTCGCAAGTGTTTCGGGTTGCGGGATCGAAAGGGCTGAAAAGAGGCTCTCCGAGATGCATTTGTCGTCAAGAAGGGACCAATACGCTGCTCCGTGCCTCCCGATTTCGCATGCGGGAATGAAAAGGTGATAGAAGTAGTACGTGGGAATATACGCCTCCAGATCATCAGGCGAGAGTGCCGCCGACCGGCGGTAGCACTCGTAGAGATAGTACTGGTGCGGGGTGCAGTGCCAGAACGCTTTCATCCGGCGCATTTCCCGGCGCATCTGCCGTGGCGGTTTTCTATCCCGGCATGCGGCATACACGTCCATCGCAACCCGCATTTTCTCATCCCGCAGAAAAGAACGGCTATAGAGCAGTTCTTTAACACGCCGCCATGCAACCGTTTCCCGTGCTGTGTGACACAGTGCCCCCACGCTCATCCCCGCACCTCCCGCAGAAACTGTGCCGCGGATCTGCCGAGGCGGATGGCCGGGGCATCCCACCGGTACGTCATATACGGCACAAGGGAGGGATTGAACCGTTTTTTAAACCTGATTGTGGTTTCATCGTCGGCGCCCATATTCTCGACGAGACGACATCCCATCTCTTCGGCCCGTTCGATGGACCGCCACAGTAATAGATCGTTTACGCGGACGGAACCCGGAACGGCAGGGAATCCGACCCAGAGATGCATCCGCCCCTGCCAGACAAGCAGTGACGTGCCCCCGACCGGGGTGCCGCCGTCCCTGAGAACCAGGAACTGCAGCTGTTCGGGAGGCAGCACACGGCTCAGTGTTTCAAAAAACGAGAATGGAACACCCATCCTGCCGCGATTTCCGAGCTGACGGTGAATGGCAGCGAAGTCACTGATGTCCCCGTTATCCACCTCGACACCCCGTTTCTCCAGTATTCGCACATTCTGGCGGATTTCCTTACCGAATCCCTCCCATATCACTGCACTGCCGAAGGCAAGGTCAAAGACATAGGTATGGGCCGGGATGACGGTGTAGCCATTCCGGAGCCACGGACGGGAATCGGCACACGACCAGGGAGTGTGCCGTACCACAATGCACCGGCAATGGAGCGTTTCCCGCAGATAGGCATCACAGAGGTCCTGCAGTTCAAACCCGAGGGATTCGCGTTTCCGGTTTCGCATGAGCCGCGCAGCCGGGGTGACGGGCCCGAGGTACATCATCTGGTCATCATACGATCCCGAGACAGCTGCGACGAGGAGAGGATGGCGGTAGACGAAGACAGGATACAGAGCGACGAGTTCCTGCCCCCGGTAGACCATCAGCGGATGCAGCTCCGCGCGACAGGGGCGGCCGAGAATCCGTTTGACAGAAAATGCCGCCGTCGTCGTCAGCCATGCCCACGTGTGAAAGATGGATCCTCCGGGATCCTGACAGACCGCCGCATCCCATACCGCACGATCCCGCTCAGTCGCCACCTTCAGTTCGAGCGCGATATGT
The DNA here is from genome assembly GCA_016926855.1 of Methanomicrobiaceae archaeon. Taxonomy (GTDB): domain Archaea; phylum Halobacteriota; class Methanomicrobia; order Methanomicrobiales; family Methanomicrobiaceae; genus LKUD01. The sequence continues at coordinate 11,048 of JAFGNT010000026.1, forward strand.
CCCACCTCCGGTCCTTTCCGACATTTCCTTGGAGATACTGCGCCACCATGCTAAAAAAAGGGCGGGGATCGTGGGGATCGAAAACATACCACGCATCGTCGCGCTGCAGGGAGAGGAAATCCGCACAGGCCTGTATTTTCAGAAACAGGGAACCCCGGGAACGGAGCACCGCCGCACAGGCCCGTGCATCGTTGAAGATGACATTGCGGCACCGCACTCCGGTCCTGCAGTCGCCTGCAGGGGCCACGTCACCGTTGCGGACGAGCTGCACCAGGAGGTGCGGAGCATCAAACCCGGCGGTGATCGCCGCCTGCATCGATCCCCAGAAACGCGGGTTCACCTCGAGCAGCACCGCCTGTCCGGTGCGACGGTCGATGACGCAGTCAACGTTGCCGATGCCGCTGAAGCCCAGCGACTGCAGTATCTCCTCCGCCAGTGCGGCAACTTTCCGGTGCCGGACGGTCACCACACAGCACGCCTGTCCTGAAGGATACGGGTGATTGCGCACTTCCTTCAGCACGCACTCCCCCCTGACATGGCCGTCATTATTCAGGAGGACACCTGCCGTGTACTTCTCTGAAAACGGTATCTTTTCCTGGACTATGCAGGGTCCGAACCGGTCAAAAACGCGTGCACAGGTTGAAGCGAGCATTTCAGGCGATGCAACGTCAACGACACCCCTCCCCGCCGTTCCCCGGCACGGCCGGACAATTACAGGATAGTCAAAATCCCGTTCAATCCCTTCCCAGCCGCCGGATTCCCGGATAGCTGCGGTTGCCGGGGAGGCGATTCCTTGCCGCTCCGCATGCTCCATGCACCGGCCTTTGTCCAGCGCCGTCTCCAGCACATCCGGCCCGGGAAAGGCCATCAGGCACGAAAGCCGGGGTGCCGAGCGGGCAAGCGCGAGCATAAGGTCCTCTTCGACCGGGAGAATGACATCATTGCGGCCGAATGCCGTAAAACTATCGGGAACGGGCGGGGCAACAACCGGCTTTGTGCAGTACCGTGACGAGAAGACCGGCGATGCGCCGTCCCCGCACACAACCGTGACGGGCACCTGCCGGCGCCCGAGAGAGCGGAGGGCGGCGAGAGCGGCAAAACGCCCGCCGTATTCCGGGATGACCGCAGTGATTGCGGATGTGTCGTGGTATGGCATAGGCAGAGCAGGATCAGATAAGGCAGTCGCGGATCGTCTTCATCACCCGGTAGACCGGCGAGGAGTACCGGACGGCGGAAAACCAGATATGCAGATCGGGGTTGTACTTCGATTTAAAGTGCCGGAGGCGGGGATTGTCACCGCCGTCCATGATCTCATATGCCGTACAGCCGTTGTGGCATGCCCACCGGATGGCTTCCCAGTTGACGAGGTCGTTCGGGGAGACTCCCCGGAGATCCGGTTTCGGGACGCCAACCCACTGATAGAGGATGCCGTTATGGTGCAGGCAGATCATTCCGCCCACGCACTCCCCTTTGTAGTCGGCCGAAAACACCCGGAGAAGGCCGGATCCGAAGACGGCGTACAGGTCCTCGAAGTAGCCCTCCGGCGGAACGTGAACCCTCCCCTGCTCCGCCAGCCTCTTCCGCACCGAGCGGATGATATGCAGATACTCGTCACGCCCCCCTTCCGATACCGTCACCCCTTCACGAACCGCCCGCTTCACCGTAACCCGTGCCTGCCGGACGAACCTCTCCCAGACTGCCGCCTCCCCGACAGTAAGGTCCAGCCGGTACGTGTAGAGAGGGTCGGTGTCGTACCCTGCCCATCGGTACGGGCGGGCGTCGTCCAGACCGGGGGCTGAGAGCAGCCGGACGAACCGGCAGTGCATCAGGGTGAATAAAAAATGGTCCACGGCCTTCTGCACCTCGATGTACCGGCTTTCCCGCTTTTCCTGCTTTAATGTTTCATACTCCGCAATCACCGGCCCGAGGTACAGGATGGGGGATCTCGGCGCTGGTGAAAAGCCGCAGGGAACGAGCCATCGGCGCGTGATAAAAACGGGGCACAGCGCGATAATCGTGGTTCCTGTGGAGACGATAAGGGGGTAGAACCGGGCGCCGGACCATGCCGCCTCCACCTGCAGCCACTGCCAGAGGTGGAACGGCGAAGCGTGCGGGCTTGCGCTGACGACAGCGTCCCATGCGGCACTCTCGGCTTCGGTGGCGACTGTGACGTTATACTTGCTGCTTTTCATGGAAATGCACGGAATGTCTGGCGTTCTTCAAAATTTTATCGTACCAGAAAATTGCTATTGCACCAGTTAAGAGTTGTCCCTGCGGGCAACGGACTCACCGCTCCCGCACAGCGGTCAGAACCGGTTTTACGAGCCGGGTGTACACCATTTCAAGGGCGCGCAGGGAGGGGGGAACGCTCCGTACGATATAGCGCACCTTCAGTCCGGGGTTGAACTTCGAGGCATAGTAATGGTGCAGCCGGCTGTTCCCTGCCGCACTCATGGTGATATATTCGCTAAACCCCGTCGCACACGAGATTTTCAGTGCTTCATACGCGATGAGATCGTTGGGGGAAGGGGAGATCCGCCTGTGCGGTTTGGGGTTTCCAATCCAGCTCGAGATGCGATCCTTCCAGTGGAGGTCCAGAAGGCCCGTGACAATCTCATCCTCCTGCCGGGCGACGAGGACACGGATGTTTCCCGGAAAGACATCATAGAGCTCTAACAGGTACTCTTTTGAGACCGTCACCATCTTCTTCTGCTCCCGGTACCGCTCGACCATCAGGTCGATGACCTTTTCCATCTCTATCCGGCCTCCTTCCCCGACCGTTATGCCACGGCGGGCTGCACGGGCAAGGTCCTGGCGTGATTTGCGGCCCATGACCGCAACAACTGCCTCAAAACCCTCCGAGAGATCGTTTGAATAATCATAGGCAGGTTCGACCGAATACCCGAGCCACGTAAACGGACGGGGATCATCAAACCCGTACGGGAGTGCGATGTGGATGTACCCCGCCCGCAAAACCGTGCGGATGTACCGGTCTGTTTCCAGTACCAGTGCTTCAAAGACGGATTCCCGCCGGTCCTGCAGCATCTCGTCCCATCCTGCAACCAGCGGCCCGAGACCGAAGATCGCCGCATGGGGCGGAGGCGAAAATACGAAGCGTACCGGCCCCCTCTTCTGGACAAATAACGGAACGATGCAAAGGGGCTCTTCGTCCACCATCCCGATCAGGGGATGAAACGTTGTTTTCGTATGCCGGGCGGTTATGTCAAGCCAGCGCCACAGGTGAAAGATCGAACTGTGCGGGGAGCGATCGACGATCCCGTTCCAGAGTTCTTCGTCCTGTGCCGCGGCAGGGGTAAGTGTCAGCTGCATGTGTATCCCATCTCCAGTGTCGTCGGCAGTCCGGTGCCGGGACTAAGCCCGATCCGCAGGTGCTGCCCCTCCCGGGTAATGACCCGTGCACCCTCGGGTATGGTGGCCGTGCACCCCCGGGGGAGCCGGATGTCGATTGCCACGCCTTCTCCGCCGGGGGAAAACGAAAGGCGCAGGATGCCGTCCCGGGCCGTCCAGCTGACCGGAGCCGAACATCGGTGCCGCCACCATGCGGCAATGTCACCCGCCGTGGCGGTCCAGGCCCCCCGTGCCAGTGCATGGCGGATCAGGCGGGGGCAGAGATCCCCGGCGTCCGGCATCTCGAGCGGATTGAAAACCGGGGGATGCCAGAGCAGCATAAGCAGGCCACCGGCCGCTGCCACCCGGTCCGAAATGGTCCGGCAGGCCTCCCACCCGGCGGGGCCTTCGGGTACTGTGATGTCCATCACGGCAAGCGGCAGTTCGAGGAGGGAGAGGGGGCCGGATGCTGTTTCGGGGTGCAGGGGAAAGCAGGTGCCCCCCCGGAATCCCGGACGGTCTTTATACCCGAGTGAGGTATCATAGGTAAACCCCGCTTTCGCCTGCAGCTCCCAGGTGCCGGGTATGGCGAGATTGAGGTGGTGCTGCCGGATCCCGGTCACCGGCAGGCCTGTAATCTCCTCGATACGGGCTTTCTCCCGGGAGAGCAGGTCACCGTCCGCATAGGACCGGTACGACCCGTGCACGCCGATCTCGTGCCCTTCGTGTGCAAGATCCCGGATAAGTGCCCGTGCGGCGGGTTGATTGAGCGAACGGCAGCGGCCGAGCACGTTCCATGTGGACGGATCCTGCAGACGCGGAGGCATCGACTCTTCGAGGAAGTAGAAGGTGGACCGGATCTGCAGCTCGTCGTCCATCCTCCGAATAGCATCAAACGTCCAATACGGCTCTTTTCCGCCGATTTTCGCTACCAGCGACCTGAACTGGCGGAGGAGCCCCGGGCCGTCACCCCGCCGGGCATACCGGAGCGGGCGGGTTACCCACTGGTAGGTCTTCGCCAGTTCATCCACATCGTGGGTCAGGCAGACCGCCGACGTATGGGTGTGCGGCCAGTGGGCCGTTGCTACGAACGGAATTCCCTGAAGGTGGCACGCCCGCCTGATACAGGAGACCAGCAGCGCCTCGAACCCGTCAACAACCGGAGCGGCCGGATCACCCCCGGGGCCGGCGAGGGGGCGATCCCTTCTCCCGCAGAGCCACGCCCCCGTTTCCGCGAAAAGATCGAATGCCACGGTGATGGTCGTACCGTCCCCGACGATGCAGGGACGCCGGCCATCTTTCGTCGACACCCATGCGAGGGTTTCCCCGCCTTCGGATACGGGATTGAGGGCACCCGAAAAGGGAAGGCGCCAGCCCTCCCCCGATAGCTCCCCGGGCACTGCGTCACCGGAGGGTGCGTGCGCAATCCGGATGCGCACCGGCGCATCTGTGGGTGGCATGCCGTATCCGATAGCGACTGCTCCCGGATCGGAGCCCGGGGCCCGGACCGCGATCCCGGCGGTCGTGAAAAAATGGCGTATCCCGGCACGGCGGACGGGATCGTCAGGGGCAGCTGAGAGAACGATCATGGGCGCCGCTGGAGGAGCCGTGCTGCCTGCACACTCTCCGGGTATCCCGCGACCAGGCCGTCCTGGCCGATGTCGATAAGCACCCGCCGTTTCGTCACCGGATTACCCATTTGATCACCTCGAATGCCTCGGCGTAGCGGTTCTCGATCTGCGTCCCCCGGGTCAGGGCGAGGCCGCGGATAAAGTCGGCGCCCAGGTAGCTTCGGCTTTTCTGGGTTTCGTAGCACTGCAGAGCCCGAATCTTCGCGTCGATATGCCGTTCCTCAATCGCGATGAACGCCGAGGTGTTAAACGTGATATTATTCCACGGCTGTTCGTACCCGAGGATGGTGCATTGCTTAAATGCCCGCAACGTCTCCTCTCGTGTTGTCTTGTGGTCCTGGTGCGTGTCGTAGGAGGAAGGCGTAAAGACGATGTCGGGCCGGATCTCGTTTCTGAGACGGATGAGGGCGTCGAGAATCTCCTGCCGCTGGCGCGGGAACTCGCGCACCTCGAACTCGTACAGGATCGGCTCCCGGATGCCGAGCACCGCGGTCGCCTCCTTCACCTCGCGCCGGAGGATATCAACAGGGTAGTCGCAGGGTACAGACTTTTCACAGGCGGAGAGGGCCGCATAGATGACGTCGTTGCCTTCCTCCACGAACCGGGCGATTGAGCCCCCGCAGCCCAGTTCGCCGTCGTCGGTATGTGGGCTGATAATGAGTATCGTCTTTTCGGTCATTCGTCTCCTCCAAGGTCCCGGACTGCTGCGTAGAGGCGGACCAGGTCGTCACATCCGATACTGTCGTCTCCTTCGGTCGGGTAGCAGACATCCTGCCTGAGCAAAAACGCCCCCTCCGCGGTGGCCTCCACCTGCGCCGTGCCGAGCGCCTGCTCCCAGGCGGCCCGGATCTCCTCCGGGTCCAGCATGGCGAGGAGATCGATGAAGGAGGGCATGGTGGCAAATACCCCCCGTACCGTGGCCACGGCCGTCTCTTTCCGGGCGCATTCGTTCAGGAGGCGCCGCATCTCGCGCTGGTCGCAGTCGTTGCGGCACCGGATCTCCTCCCGCTCCCGGGCGAGGGCCGCACCGGCGCCCGCACCGGCGCCCCGGAGCAGGGCCGGCACACCCGTGCCGCAGGCACGCTCCAGGTCCTGAAGCGCCGCACGGTGCGCCCTGCCGAGGTAATAATCGCGGGAGGCCCAGGCCAGCGTGACCGGGCGGTGCAGCGAGAACGCATCCGCCACCGCCCGCGATATCTTCCCGTATGCCAGGGATCCGCCGGCGCCCGAGATGAAGAGCGCATCGAAGAGGGTGTCACCCATGACCACGTCCCGGGTCACGGAGGTGAAGCCGCGCCTGCCCGTCCACCCGGCAAACCCTTTGGCCGCAAGCGCCGCCTCATGGACGGTCCCGCAGACAGGGCACGCACCCCCGGCGAGCTCCGGTGCAATGACGGTGAGCGGTAGTTTTCCGCCGCAGGGGCAGTGGTACCAGAAGGGGACATGCCCCGCCGGTACCGGCGGGAGACCCGCATCAGCCGCTACCCGGTTGTAGATGGCGGCATAGTGCCCGATATCGCTGCATATTAGCCGGGATGCTGCCTCACCGATCCCCGCCGATATGGCCTCGGAGTGCATGAAAAAGCAGAGCGACAGGCCGAAAATTTCGGTGCAGATGCGCGCGAAGACACATGCGTTGACGTCGGCAAGGGAGTCCGACCGGCCCCATGCCTCGTCCATGATCCGGAGGACGGCGTCGATGCGGGGATTTTTCGTGTAGAGGCGGGCGATCTTTTCCTTTTCCCGATCCCATACCTCCTCATCGGGCCTGGGCAGGCGGTTGAAGCATTTCATGCGTTCGGGGCCCTCCTGCCGGGGGAAACCGATGCTCTCAGAGCCCGATTTTTTCAGCGCAGGCACCTGGTTCCGGAAGAGCACCGGGGCCGTCCCGAGGTTCTGGTCGGCAAACCCCCAGAAGGCGATTGCCGGGGTGCCCTGCTCCCGGCAGCGCTGCCTCAGCCGGTCAAGCAGCCACGCCTTCCGCCAGATGCCGGGATAGGGGAGGAAATTGGGCTGGTGACCGGATTCAAGCACCAGCAGCGACGCTGAAACGGTATCGCACGGCGGGGGAGTGCATCCCGCAACGGCAGCAAAGTCCCGGGAGAGCCCGAGCAGCTCCGTGATGGTCTCCTGCCGGGAGGACGGCAGGGGCGGTGTCCCGCGGAGCGTCTCCGCGATTGCGTCGAGAGCATGCGGTTCCATGGCGATACTAGTCCTTGCCCGTCCCCGCGGTCACTTGCGGGGGGGGCATTTGGTCCCGGTGATCCCGGTGATAGGCGGGGCGAGGTACTCCTCACAGGACGCCGAATCCGCTTTTTCGTCCGTTTGTGCGGCATTTTTGTCATAAAGAGAGACTAACCGGTTTCGGAGAAGGGAGAGGTCGATATTGACTACTTTCATCTCTGTCCGGAGAGACCGGTCGATCCCTGCCTTGAGCTCGCTTCCGAGGAAGATAACCTGACCCTTCCACGCTACGGCGGCCAGGACAGTCAGCACGATCACGGCGATGACGAGATTTACAGCCGTGGTCTCGACCCCGAGCACGATGTCGATAAAGAGGACGGCCGCGATCACGCCGATGATGCTGAGCACAAAGGAAAGCGCAATCCGATCAACGAGCGGCACCCGGTCCCTCCGGGGAAAGATCGCCCATGAGAGGGCGTAACCGGGGACGAAGGTGATCAGCACGATGCCTGCGATTGCCCTGACGATGCCGATGATATCGATATCCAAGCAGATCCCTTACTTATAGTTTCAGTCCAGCGTATAATAGCATTTGTTCTCATCCGGGCACTACAAACCCGATTGCGCAGAACGCCGCGGTCAGGACATACATCACCACGGTCGCCTGCTGCTCCGTCACCCGGACGTAGTACGGCAGCACCCACTTGAGCGTGAGGGGGTTGGGCACCTCGATCGTGCCGTCCTCGCGCTCCCGCCCGAACTTTGCGATCGGGTACCGGTTGGTTCGGAGTCGCCAGTACACATAGAGCAGGAAGTTGATCGTGTGCGGAATGAGCATGATAAACCCGCTTACGATATAGCCCTCGACCACGATCACCGCCCCTATCGCGGCACCCACCGTCAGTGCTCCGACGTTGCCCCAGAAGATCCGCGCGGGGTATTTTTCAAACCACCAGTAGGCGGCTAACGCCCCGGTCAGGGAGACGATGAAAAGGATATTGAAGATATTGCCGAAGAACAGGCTTTTTACCACAAGGGTCACGAGCACGATGAGCGACAGCCCCGGTGCGAGTCCGTTGAAGCCCGAGTGCATGTTCACGAGATTGGCAACTACCGGGACATAGGTGGGGACAATGACCTGCAGGTAGATGATATCAAAGTCGATAATGCCGATAAATAGAAGATTCACCGTCGTAATGCCAATGAAGGGGATGAGCGTATACGAGCAGTAATACAGCAGGATCAGCTTTGCCGGCCTGCCGATGTCGATGATGTCGTCAAGGATCCCGAACAGGGCAAAGAGGGTCGCCACCATGACAATCGCGTAGTTGACGGGTTCGATGTAGCGGTTGTAGAAGAGCGAGATGATGGAGAGCGCAAACATCGCAACCAGCAGTATCATCAGGCCGCCGTTGACCGGTACCTCCGGATAGGTGCGTTTGTACATGTCCTTGACAACATGCCCCTTATCCCGCGTCTTTCTGATCATGTACGGCATGACGAGGAAGATAAACGAGAACGGGATGATGAAAAAGACAAGAAACATGAAATTGAGCGAATTGACGAACATATCGATAGTGACCATGCCAGAACAATTCTGGACGCGCCGCAATTTAAACCTATTGTCAGCTCTTCCGTGAAAACACGAGCGCTGCGACCCTGAAACGGACAGGGGCAAATAGTATGATAATCAAAATTACTAACACTATAAATGTAGAGTGGTGTTAATCAGTAAACATCATCATTATATATTTTAGGAGCATTCTATTGAATTATATCTGCGGAGCGGGAAGTCAGGCAAACGCCGCCTGACCGACCGGGGTCCCCAGCGCCGGACGCGGGCCCCCGTTCTGTCCGGCGGCAGCCTTTCCCGCGCCAACCCAATACTTTGACAGTCTGTTGGCTTTCCAACTACGAGGAATTCGCCATGCAACCACAACACACAGCATTACATAGGTCTTTTCGGCCTGGAACTGCGAAAATGGGTCTGCTCGTGACCTGTGTCATTCTTGCGGCACTCATTCTCCCAGCCTGCGCCGCCGCGATTACCCACCCGTCGCTGCTCTTTGACAATATCGCCGACACGCCGGGGTACCAGTCCCGTACCGTCCAGCCGTGGAGCGGCTGGGAAAACA
>JAFGNT010000027.1 GCA_016926855.1 Methanomicrobiaceae archaeon
CCCTGCGGTCCGGATTAAACATACGGGGAATTTCGAAAGAAACCAAAAAACACAGAGGCGAATATATCACATCTTTTCCCGTGCGGGTAGTGCAAAGGAATGCCCGGTCAACCGGTATATGAGGCGCTGGAGATAGACCCCGACAAAGGCGCACAGGAGGCCGCCGACCGTGGTATAGACGATCAGGCGAATCCCATCATCGGCAGAGACGGGAAAATCTATCGAGCCGCTGGTGGAGAGGGTATAGACACTCGCCCCATAGGCGATGGCGCCGATTGCGATAATAAAGAAGGGCAGCACAACGACACGCCCGAGCACTCCGGGTTCGTTGAGATAGACGTCCACGATTTTTCCGATCGATGCGATGACCCCGGCTATGGCAAACCATGCGATCGATCCGTAGCCGAAGGAGAGAAGGTAAAAAAACACCCCTCCTTCGCTCGAATACCACTGAAGAATGCTTGTGAGGCCCATCACGATGCCGACAATGACGAGAAGAATGGCAGAGATATACGCAACGAAGGTAAAACGCCCGCCGCGAAACGACTGGAGGAGTGCCAGATAGAAATAATTGAAGTATTCGTCCACACCAAAGCCCTTGAAGAGGAGATAGATGCCGATGACACCAACGACAATGATGATGGCGCCCTCCGGGTACCCGAGCAGGTATGCGATGGCATAGAGGAGCATTGCAAGCCCGATCGGCACAAGAACCTGACGGGAGATCTTCGGGTCGTCGAGAAGTTTCTTGATGATATAATACGTGCCTTCAAGATTCGGCATCTGTTTTACGATAACACGCTGGATGCCGCTGACCGGAACCGCCGACTGGATAATGGGGAGCACAAACTCGTCTTCGACACCATCGGTAACGAGAATACAGGATGTTACCTCGGTCCTTCTCACGATGTCGCCGAGGTCGGCGGCGATCTTCCTGTCGCCGTCTATCATGTTCATGTGGTTTCCGCTGAGAATCGCGATGACGACATCATCACCCCTGGCGCTGAGATCGTCATAGACTTTTACCGAATGGAAAATCGCATTGACATCCGAATCCTCGGGATCCACGAGTCCGAGGGTATTGGCGGCTGCCAGACAGGCTTCCCTTCCGATAACCGGACTGGCGATCTTCCCCTTATATCCGATGTCATCATCGCGATCGACGCATAAAATCAGTGTCCGGCCATTTGACATGCTCACTAACACATCTCCTCAAATCTATTAATAATTGCTGACCGGAACCGATCAAAAGAGAATTAAATTAGTTTAGCCCGCTGCAGGAGCAGGATATCGTCCGTGGTGAGTTTATCTCCGCCCCGGAACATCTGGAAAACACGCTCGGCTTCTTTGCGAACGGCCTTGTCTTCTTTGGTAATCTTCGTCCGCTTTGTCTTCTTCCGGAGGCCGCCGATTACTTTATCGTAGTCCCGGATTTCCTTCTGGTTCGCGATAAACAGGTTGTGCTCGGTATCCGCCGCCTCCTGCGCCTCGACAAACTTCCGGTGGGCTTCGTCGGCCTCTTCGCGTGATTTGTCAGCTTTCCGGTAGCACTCCACCATCAGATCATGGTGCTGCTGGGCCAGTTCGGCCATCTCGGTGACACGGGCATGGATGTCCGAAGCATTCTTTCGAAGGTCACGGGCATCCTGCAGCTTCGTCCGCATCTCCTTGTTCTGCTCAAGCTCAAACTCCTGTTCCCTGACCTCGGCCTTGAGATGCTTGATCTTCTCGATCAGCTCCTTTTCCTTGTCGTTGCTGATCACTTCGGTCTGCTGACGAAACTCCATGTATTCAATCTGCTTCTGGAGTTCCTTGATTCCCCGGGTCTTGATGCTGCCGTGTTCTTTCTTAAACCCGTCAATCTCTTCGAAAATAATGTTCGCCTTATCGTTGAAGACGTTTCGTTCATCCTTCAGAGACTGAACCTGCTCGTTGTAGGTGTCCCGGAGCTCCTTGTTTTTCTGCGCATCCTCAACAAACTCACGCGTCTGGCCGTTCAGCTGGTTGCGCAGGCGTGCATGGGTGCTGGCGAGGGCATTCAGCTCGTTCCTTTTATCCTTGTGCGTTTCAGATTCAGCGAGATTCTTTTTTCTTTTTTCAATCAACTCGTTCAACATGCTCAACCATTCCTCAATGTCGATGCCAGTAAGCCCATATGCAGCGATGCCGAATGGTTACAGAGAGGAGATCCGAAAAAACGAAAACAAAGACTTCAATCCGACCCGGTTCGCGGGCCGCTGTTCATCCGGCTGTTCGTGTTATTCAACTCTCGACCTGCGGATTCATGCGGGATGAATCCCTTCACCATTCCATGCCGTACGGGCATTACAGTGATATCTATTATTCAAACGCATTCCGCCATATTAAGCATTTCGCATCACCGGAATGCCGGAAGAACCTGAATTGAAAGGCAGCAAAAAAGTATGCCATCCCCGGGTGAACCCGGAGACGGGAGTCCTGCCAAAGGGTGCGGGGGGCAAGGCCCGCATCAGAGGTGGAAAAAATTATGGCGCGGGATTACCTGATGAAATCAATCAAACCGGTACCGCTGGTTGAGTCGGCTGCCGCCCTTTTCGCGGAGGCGGATGAGCGTGATGTGAACCGGGATGCCGGTTCGGCCACACCGTGCCGCTGCCCGAGAATCTGGGCGCTCTTGACACCCGTCATGATGGCCATGACCCGCACTTTCCCTTCATACTCGCTGTTGACCCGTGCACCCCAGATCACATCGGCATGTGCATCAAGCTCGTACGTAAGGGAACTTGCAATCTCCTCCGCGTCCTGGAGGGTGAGGTCGTTGCCGCCCGTGATGTGAATCAGGCTGCCGGTGGCGCCGCGATAGTCGATGTCGAGCAGCGGGTGGTTGAGACACTCGTGCACAACACTCTCTGCCTTGTTCTGCTGTTTGCTCTCACCGACGAGCATGACCGCGACGCCGCCCTTGGACATGATGGCCCTGACATCAGCGTAATCGATGTTAATGAGCGACGGTTCGGTGATCGTCTCGGAGATCCCTTTCACGGTCTCGGCAATCAGCTGGTCCATGACCGAGAATGCCTGTCCGAGGGGAAGGTTCGGCACGAAGTTCATGAGCCGGTTGTTGTCAAGGACAATGACCGAATCGGCTGCGCTGGCAAGCGCCTCGAGTCCGTCTTCCGCACGCAGGAGCCGTGCCTTCTCGACCTGGAAGGGATAGCTGACCATACCGACGACGATCGCACCCTGCTCCTTCGCGATCTGTGCAACCACGGGGGCTGCTCCCGTGCCGGTGCCGCCACCCATACCGGCGGTGACGAAACAGAGATCTGCATCCTCAAGCAGGTTCTCGAGTGTTGTCCGCGCCATCTCGGCCGCACGCTTACCGATGTCGGGGAAGCCGCCGGCACCAAGGCCCTTCGTGAGCGACTTGCCGATAAGCACACGCTTGTCGGCCTGGATCATCTCAAGGTGCTGTTTGTCCGTGTTTACCGCAATCGTTTCCGCACCGTTCACCTTCATGTGATACAGCCGGTTAATCGTGTTGTTTCCGGCACCTCCGCATCCTACGATGACAATTCGCGGTTGGCCCAGAAAGTCGTCTTCCTCATTCTCGAAGCTGCGGTTCTGTTTTTCGCGCTCTGCGTGTTTTAGTGCCTCGTTAATAATTGTTTGCATCCTAAACCTCTCCGTGTGAATTTATCTGTATGTCTTCACTTCTCCCAACACATCGTTCGGGTGATTCTCGATGATGGCGAGGAAATCAACGTCCTGTAATCCCCGGCAGATTAATTCTTCCCACTCAGTGCGCCGTCGAACATCTTCCTGTATTACAAGCTGCATGTGATTACCCTCCTACACTTCAAATGAAATCTGTTCGCTGTCCCTCAGGGCACGGTTCCCGCGCCTTTCGATGAGTTCCCGGACGGCATGTCTTACCGCTTCCGATACCGTCGGAAATTCACCTGCGTCGACCAGCTTTTCCAGCATGGCTACCTGCTGAGGGGGCAAGCGGATTGTTATTCGTTCCATCATTCTGAATCACCAAATCTGACATATGGCAGTCAATTGTCTGCTTTTTGTCAGACATATGACACCTCTCCGCCTGACCTAATCAGACAAATCTTCTTACCACGCATAAGTATTTATACTTTCCGTATTGTGATTAACAGCAACTCACAACCGTTTTATCGGAGAATAGCCAATATTTTTAAAAAGAGGGGACGGAAGCGGTGCATTCAGGACTCTATGAAAAGGTAGTACATGGCGGGAGAATTCCTCCCGGCGGGGAGGGTGCCCTTCAGGACTATAGTGACTTTAGCGCCAATTTTAACCCGTTTCCTCCCGAATTTGACTGGATTCCCGATCCCGAACTGCTCTCAAAGTATCCCGACGACACCTACGAGCAGCTCCGGGAGGGCTACGCGCGCCTTGTAGGCAGGCAGGCTGATGAAATCTGTGTGGGAAACGGTTCGGTGGAGATCATCCGGACTTTCTGCCACGTAACCGTGAAGCCCGGCATGCCGGTTTCCATCGATACGCCGACCTTCGGTGAATATGCCCTATCGGCCCGCCTCGCAGGAGGCCATATCCACGAAACCGGTGCCAGGGTAAAGTTTGTCTGCAACCCGAACAATCCCACCGGCCGCCTCATCCCGCGATCCGGGCTTATGGAGATGATCCGGGCGGCTGAAACCGAAGGCCACCTGCTCTTCGTGGACGAAGCATTCATCGATCTCTCCGATCCCGCCCAGAGTGTGGCGGATGTCAGGACGGAAAACGCCTTTGTGCTCAGGTCGCTGACAAAGGCATTCTCCGTGCCGGGAATCAGGTTCGGTTTCGGATGCGGCGATCCCGGCCTTATCGAATGCATGGAGGTCATGCGCCCGCCATGGACGGTCAACACCTTCGCCGAATCATTTGCACTCGAGGCATTGCACCACTATGACCAGCTCGAAGAGTCGCGCAGGCTCATTACCCGCGAACGGGAGTGGTTGTGCACCGCATTCCGTGAAGAGGGTATCCGGTTCGATGCATCGGGCACGAATTTTATCCTGCTCCATTGTGATCGCCCGGCAGCAGCTGTGACAACCGCGATGCGGGCGGCAGGCATCCTCGTGCGGGACTGCACGTCATTCGGGCTCCCTGAGGCCATCCGCGTCGCCGTGCGGAGAAGGGAGGAGAACCGGATGCTCGTGGAGGCGCTCCGATCATGCGTGCGCTGATCATGGCAGGAGGGACGGGCAGCCGGCTGAACATGGGTGAAAAACCGCTGGTCACTCTCTGCGGAAAGCCCATGATCTCCCATGTCATCGAGGCATTTACCGGTGCGGGCATGGAGGTGATCGTCGTTGCATCACCCAGAACCCCGATGACGAGAAACTGGTGCCGCGCCCAGGGGATCCCGTGCTACACCGCATCGGGCGACGGGTATATTGCCGATGTCATCGAGGCAGCCTTAGGACTGGAAGAAGATCAGCCCTTTTTTACCTGTGTCGCCGATCTTCCCTGCCTCGATGCCGATCTCGTCGGGGACATCTATGCCGCATACGGCGCGTCGGGGCTGCCCGCACTCTCCACATGGGTCCCGCTCACCCTCTGCATGCAGTATGACTGCCGCACCCGCTATATCCTGAAGGACGGGGAGACGGACATCTGCCCGGCAGGCATCAACATCCTCCACGGAGGCCGGATCACCGAAGAGCAGGCAGAACGCCGGCTGACTATCGGGGATCGGCGGCTGGTGTTCAATATCAATACCCGCGACGAACTCGCCATGGCAAGGAAGCACCTCTGCCCCGAACCGGCCTCCGGCAGAACGTGACCGGAAGGGAGAACCACCCGCCGAAGGGCCCGTGACCGGACAGGAAACGGAAAAGCGGCGGGCGGGATGGAAGAAATCATAATAAGACACCCCGACAGACCTATACCCATGCACCTGAGCCGGGAGTTCGAGCTTGAGGGCCATATTATTGACTCTGGCATCATGACCCAAGTTTTCGATAAAATAATGGATATGGGCGGAGAGTTTGAGATAATACAGTTCGATATCGGCAAGAGGAAGAAAGACCCGAGTTTTGCCCGGATCCGCGTCACCGGCAGGGACGACGCACATCTGGAATCGATCATGAGCGAGCTGCACCCGCTCGGTGCACGGATGCCCGAAGTCATGGACGCCCGCCTCGAGGCTGCCGAAGGCGACCGGATTGTCCCCAAGGGATTTTACTCGACGACAAATCATCCCACGTTTGTAAAGATCACCGGGAACTGGGTCCCTGTGGAAGCAATCGAGATGGACTGCCTGATCGTTGTCGATCCCGGTACCGGAAGGGCTCACTGCACCCCGATGGATAAACTCAGGCGGCAGGATTACGTGGTGATCGGGGAGACCGGCGTCAGGGTAACCCCTCCCGAACGCCCCCGGAAAGTCGGGACGTTTGAATTCATGCACGGGACGGTGTCGTCCGAGCGTCCGAGCGAGACCATCATCGAAAAGATTGCCGTTGAGATGATCAGCCTCAAGAAAAAAGGCGGAAAGATAGGGATTGTCGGAGGGCCTGCCATCATCCACACGGGGGCCGCCCCCGCTCTTGCGGAGATCATCAGAAACGGCTGTATCGATGTCCTCTTCGCAGGCAACGCCCTTGCCACGCATGATATCGAATACAACCTCTTCGGCACGTCGCTGGGCATGAAGATCGATACGGGCACGCTCGTCACCGGAGGCCACAAGCACCACATCTATGCGTTGAGCGAGGTCATCAGGGCGGGATCGATAAAAAAGGCAGTGGAGACGGGCATCATCACCGGCGGCATCATGTACGAATGCGTGAAAAACAACGTCCCCTTTGTTCTCGCGGGATCGATCCGTGACGACGGCCCGCTTCCCGATGTGATCACCGACACCATGGCGGCGCAGGACGAGATGCGCCGGTATATCCGGGATCTCGATATGGTGATCATGATCGGAACACTGCTGCATTCGGTCGCGATCGGCAACTGCCTCCCCAGTTATGTCAAGACGATATGCGTCGACATCAATCCCGCATCGGTCACGAAACTCATGGATCGAGGCACGATGCAGGCAATCGGCGTGGTAAGCGATGCGGGGGCGTTCCTCCCGCTGCTGGCCAAGCACTTAAAGCTCCGGAGTGACAGGGGCCGATAAAGCCCGTTTCCCCTATCGCGTCAGCGGCATGCAGTACGGCATTTCGCGGGAGCAGACAAATTCCCACTCTTTTTTACAGGTGCAGTCCATTTCGGCGACTGCGCGGAGAAGCGAGCGATCGGCATTGAGCGAATAGTCCGTAATTGCCCCGATAATGTCGTGATCGCAGGTCCGGCAGTTGTGCGGGCCCCGGATGGACCCTCCGCCCACCGGGTCGCAGAGCACGTGAGGTCCGGCCTTGAGAAGGACTGAAATCACACTCCAGAGGTACGGCGGGCGATATGCGCCCTGCTTCCAGTAGCGTTCCACTTCGGTGCGGGACTGCACCGTGCAGAGGTTCATCGAGATCATATCCGACAGGGGAGCGGCCTCACGGATCGACCGGTGCATATCATCAATCGCTTCCTGCTCCGTGAGAAACGGGGGTTTCATCATCAGGTAGGTCTTGACACCCGCCCCGCCCGCCCGGGCACGATCCGCCGCACCGGTGAAATCGGCAAAGGTGAATCCCTTGTCGATGGACTTTTCCCGGATACCGTCATCCGTCGTCTCAAGGCCCATTGCAACGTACAGCGGTACATCCCACTCACCGGTGTCGATGCCTGCGATAAACTCCGAAACGGCATCCGTGGCAACATATTCCGGCCTCGTCTCGGCGATGACGAGTTTTCCCCGGAACGCGGCTGCCACCGCATCCCGCACCGGCGGAGGGACCTCCACCGGGTCGAAAAAACTCCCCGAGGTGAATATTTTCAGCATCTGGTAGTCATCGTCACGAAAATTCGCCTTCACCCAGTTAACCTGGCGGATAATCCGGTCGGCGAGGGCATCGCCGGAAAGGCCGTGGTAGCGTTCATGCCGGTAGCCGCACATGCGGCACCGGTTCCACGCGCACCCGCCGGTCCTGAAGATAACGGTGAGCGTCGTGAGGACGGACCCGTCATACGCGTCTTTCCCTTTCCAGCATGCAAGCGGTTTTTCCCGTTCCACAGATATCATTAACCATTATAGTATTGTATCATTCACTATGAAAATTATCGCCTATGGTGTGATTCTTCTCAGCCTCGCACTGGTCGGGACAGCATCTGCATACCTGATCAACTGCGACTGCAAAACAGAGTTGCCCGTCGGAGAGCCGCTTGTCATTACCGGAACCAGCAACCTTCCCCCGGGAGCCAGCTTTCAGATGATCTTCTATAAGAGCAAACCCTCCGTACGCCAGATCGATCAGAAGACCTTCACTATCCAGGCCGGCGGCATATGGTCGGTAACCTTCGAGACGACGAACCTGCTGGCTGGAGAATACAACCTGCAAATTATCGACAACCCGAAATATCCCCTGGGATCGGCATCCGATGCAACAGTCTCGAAACCGAAGACGATCCGGATCATCGACCGGTCGACCGAACTGACAATCTCCTCCCCGCAGGTGCAGAACTTTGACGGTATACTCGACATCACCGGCAAAGGCAGCCTTCTCGGGAATCGCGGCGTGCAGATTTCCGTTACAGCACCCTCGGGAAGTATCATCTTCGGGCCGACATATATCGAGACCGACAGCACCGGAGCGTTTTCACAGCAGATCACGATAACGGAAAGCGGCACGTACAGGGTCCGGTTTGCCGATGCAAACGGCTATATCACCACGTACGACTTCACAATCCGCGGCAGCACCGGACCAACGGCCGCACCGACATCCGAACCGTCAGGCCCTGTCGTCACCGCCTCCACCCCGGCCTCACGGGCCGCTCCCGCATACTTTGCCGTGGACACCCGGTCAGGGCCCGTCATCATCACGACATCGGTCGGGATTGACTGGATTATGGAAGTGAGCGACGAGGACGGCGCCGTGCAGAAAGTCAATGCGCAGGGCAACGTCAACCCCGAGCAGGTACAGATCACCGCCCGCGGCGGGATGGTGTACGTCAAGATGTACCCGGTGATGTTTACCGAAGAGGGGACCGCGACACTCTCTGTCCGGAATGCCGATTCCGTGACCGTCAGCGCCGCGGCCGCCTCATACTTCGGTGACATCGCAACGACCCCCACACAGGAATCGCCCCTGCCGCTTGTCCTTGTCATCCTCGCAGCAGGAATTGCTGCAATCTGCCGCAGGCAGCCATAACACCACTTTTTTAACCCGTCAGCGCCAAGTTTAAGAAGAGCCGGGATAGTCTAGTCCGGCAAGGCGGTGGCCTTGAAAGCCACTGGTGCTCGGCACCTCGGGAGTTCAAATCTCCCTCCCGGCGTTTTTGAAAACAGGTTCGATTCTCTTACAAAAATCTTTTTGACATCAATTCCGGTTAATACCAAGACCGTCGGAGCCATCACCGCCAAGGCGCCGGACGTCACTGCGTTCAACGCCGTTGCGGCCGGGATCATGGCGAGCACCGACCTCGCCGCCGCGATGGGCGGAAGCCCGGTCCGCGACTCCGAGGCCGAGAGCTATTCGGCCCAGCTGAAGTGCCACGACCCCACGGGCGAGATCTATTACGTGACCTTCACCAGCGATGCCGTGCGGATCACGTCCTACCAGGACGATGCGATCCGGGCGACGGTTGAGACGTGGGCGGACACGGTTGCGGCGTTGGGGTGAGGGGGGACAACCCTCTTCCCATGTACCGCACAAAAAACCTTTTTTCAGACACCACAACCGTACGTCCTGCAGCTAACCCCTCTTCTGGCTGAACCGTCCTGAAAGGCTCAACGCCAGCGCGATCACCGGGAGAATCTCCAGACGGCCCGCCCACATGATCAGGACAAACAGCCATTTGCCGGCCACGCTCATCTCCGGGTTAACATACCCGGTCGACAGGCCGACGTTGGATATGGCCGAGACAACGTCAAAGATCACGTCGCCCGAGTCGAATCCCGCCCCGGGATCAAGGTGCAGCAGGAGGATCGACCCGGCGAACACCGTCAGGACAAAGAGCATGATGACCAGCATGTTCTTGGAGACCTCATACTCCGCAACGGCGATCCGGACCCCCTTTCCCTCGTGGCGGAACGGGATGAGTACCCGGCTGCCGGTATACAGCCTGTTGAACCACCAGCCAAGGGTTTCGATCCCAAGATTCACCCGGGAAAGTTTGATGCCGCCGGCGGTGCTTCCCGATGACCCGCCGATGAGCATCAGCAGCGAAAGGAAGAGCACCGTGACGCTTGACCAGGCAAACGGGTTGGCGTTATTAAAGCCGGTGCAGGTAATCGCGCTCGTTACCATGAACAGGCTTTCCCGGACAGCCACAAGCAGCGGCACCTGCGTGAGGAACACCAGATCTAAGGTGACGAGCACGACCCCGGCTGTGATCAGGAGGAACAGCAGCCGTGCCTGCGGATCCGTATAGAAGCGTGTTTCCTTGCGGTAATACATCAGGTAATAGATCTTGAAAGGAAGGGCGCCCGCAATCATGATCGGCACGATCAGCATCTCCAGCAGCGGGTTGCGGTAGTACATGATGCCCCCGGTATGCACCGAAAAACCGCCTGTGGCGATTGCGGTCATGGAAATGTTGATCGCATCCCAGAGCGGGATGCCGGAGAGCAGGACCAGCCCGACCCCGGCGAGGGTGAGGACAACGTAAATACGCCACATCTGGTGCGCCGTCGCCACCACGCCAGGCATGAGGGTTTCACTCCGCCCTTCGGAACGGTAGAGGCGGAAGCTGGTCATGCTGGACCGGCTCGCAAGGGCCATGCTGAAGGCGACTATCCCGATGCCGCCCATCCACTGACTGAGCGATCGCCAGAAGAGAAGGGTCCGCGGCACCGCATCGACATCGGCTATCAGCGACAGGCCGGTGGAGGTCCAGCCCGACATGGCTTCAAAGACCGCATCGGTATACGGCATCCCGATCCCCAGCGTGAACGGAAGCGCTCCGGCAAACGAGGCGACAATCCAGACCATCGCCACCGATGCGAGCGCGATGGAGAGGGGGGGTTCCCGCTCAATGCGGGGCACGCGGAGCAGAAAGGAGGCAACCGTGATGAACGCCAGCGGTGCGGATGCCATCGGCAGGATGAGGGCGAACTCACGATAGAAGAGACCGATAAGCAGGGGCAGGAGAGAGACCATGCCCATGAACAGAAAGATGCGGCCCAGATCCGGGGCTATGGCCGATACGTTCGGGAACCGCGCCATGTGCATTCAGGTATACTGAAAAGGGTTCTTAAAGTGTTCGATGCGTAATCCGGGAAGATCTGCTGCGGGGGATGATGCGCCGCCCGCCGGTAGCAACGAACCCGGGATTTCGCTTCTGCAATGACGGACAGACAGCCGCCGGAACGTCTGTGAAAGGCGCGTTCGGCCGCAGGAGCCGGGTGCGCCTGGCCCGAGTGAGTGTCACCATGCCACAGTACCATGAGGGGTCGAGCAGGACTCACCGGCCGAGGCAGTCGGCCCCCTCGCCGGTCAGCGAATAGATGATCCAGTTTCCCTGCTGCTCGCCTATGATCAGGCCCGCCTTTTTCAGCACGCCCAGATGGTAGGAGAGCTTCGAGTCGGCGATACCGAGCACGGTTTTGATCACGCAGACGCAGAGAGGCTGGATACCAAGCATGGCGAGGATTTTTAACCGGATGGGATCGGCAAGCGCCCGGTGCAGGGCACTGAACCGCTCCAGTTCAGCATCGGGGGGAAGCAGGTTTTCAAGCCCCGCAATCCCGCCGCAGCTGCAGAGCGATGCCGCAATCTCCTCAGGAATACCGGAAGCAAATGGTTCTTGTGTCCGCGATGAGGTTTCCCCCCGGCAGGTGTCGGGCATTTCACAAGATTATGAAATATCCTGACCCATAAACGTTCCGTTCGTTCCGGTCGCAGAGAATTCTTTTTTTCGCCGAACGCTGCGTGACATCACCAGCAGAGTTGATTCAAAAATGTTTGAAATGGAAACCTATATGGGGAAGGTCGGTCTACGGTATTTCAAACAATGTTGAAATTTTGCCGGAGGGAACACACAGGATGACAGATGATCGCAAGGACACAAAGAACGAAGGGCTTGCAGCGAAGATGAAAAAGCTTCTTGGAGGTGGCTGCGGCGGCGGATGCTGCTGCGGTGATGTCAGGTGCTCCCCTACCAGCTGCTCGGCGCCGGCATCGGAGCGTTCATCTACGGATTCGTCCCCGAAAGCCTCATCATCGGCCTTGCCGGACCCGACAACCCGGTCGCCATCCCGGCAGTGGCGGTGATCGGCGTGCCGATGTACATCCGTGCCGAGACCATCATCCCGATCAGCGCCGTCCTGCTCGACAAGGGAATGGCCATCGGCGCAGTCATGGCGCTCATCATCGGCGGGGCCGGGGCGAGCATCCCGGAGGTGACGCTGCTGTCAGCCTTCTTCGAGAAACGGCTTGTCGCGGCATTCGTCGTGACCGTGCTGGGCGTCGCGATTTTGGCCGGCGTGGCTTTCCAGACACTTGCAGTGCTATGACATTATGAAGGAGAAACACCGAATGAGACCCATACAACCAAGGAGAGAATCCTCGCATGGCTGATCCCGTCACCGGAGCGCTCCTCTCGGGGCTCGATGCCGTCATCGAGTACCTGGCGGCACATACCGTCACCTGCCTTGTGCCGGCGTTCTTTATCGCCGGGGCCATCGCCGCGTTCGTCAGGAAGGACGCGATCCTGAAATACTTCAGCCCGGACGCAAAAAAGTCGGTCTCCTACGGAATCGCATCCATCTCCGGGATCGTGCTCGCCGTCTGCTCATGCACGATCCTGCCGATGTTTTCCGGGATCATGAAGAAGGGCAGCGGGATCGGCCCTGCCATCACCTTCCTCTACGCAGGCCCGGCCATCAACATCCTCGCCATCATCTACACGGCGAGCGTGCTGGGCTTCGATATCGGCCTCGCCCGGGCACTCTTCGCCGTCGTTATGTCCATCTGCATCGGCCTCGTCATGGCGATCGTCTTCCGGGCCTACGACGAGGAGATAAGGAAGAGCGCCACCGGACCGATGATGGTGGCCGGAGGCGAAGAAGAACGGCCGCGGTGGGTCGCCCCGGCGTTTTTCGTGCTGCTCGTGCTGATCCTCGTCATCGGGGCCTCGCAGCTCGACTTCACCCTCCGCCTCGGCATCGTCTACCTGCTCACCGTGGCGGTGGCATTCCTGCTC
>JAFGNT010000028.1 GCA_016926855.1 Methanomicrobiaceae archaeon
CCCTGTATCTTTTTGTGAGATTTAGGTGAAGCTTCGATGAGATTTATCGTTGATCAGTGAAAATTGGGTTATTAGTAATCCTCTATTATTAGCTCCTAAAGGGGCTTCTTCATCGCCTCGTCTCTACTTTTATTTGATCTAACAGCATCACAGCCTGTTCATACTCCTGCCCTTCTCGCCGGGCCAGCTCCGCCTCGGTCGGCACAAGCTGCCCAGAGAATGCCTGAGCAAGGATGGACTGCCGGAGTTTATCGCTGCGTTCTTTTATTGCGGCGAGGTGGCCTTCGATCTGGTCTGCGAGGGCGAAGAGTGCACCGACGCGGCTCACAATTTCGTGTTGTTCAAGGAGTGGAGGAATAGCTATTTGTAAGGCACGGACATCTCCAATATTCACTCCTCTGATGGCAACGCCTTTCGTTGCCTTCTCTAACCTCTTTTGAATACTCGGACAACGGAGGTGCCATTCGACGTAATCTGCTAAGATATCATTGTGGACAGAGATACGGGCTGTATCTTGAGTAATATTTGCTCCTTCAAGTTCTGGAGGTACAGTACTTACACGTCCAACAGTTCCTCGAATTGATAGCAACACATCTCCTGAATTCAAGGAGGAACGTTTGTAATTATTGGCGATTTCTATTGTAGTCCGTTTTATTCGGTCTAATATTATCTTGTCATTCGGAAAATCTGCAACGCGAATATAAGGGATTCCATCAATTTGATCGGGACCTGGTTTTAGTATACCATATGTAATTGAACGTCCCGGTTTACATAGCAACTTCAAACTTTCTAATTGCCAAGAATTTGGAAAATCGGAAGAAACCAAATTATGTATTCCTTCTGTCGGAGATGCAGCTTTACCCCCATACCCTTTTCCATTTGTTTCATGGGATCTTTTAATCTGGTCTAAAAGTACTGATGAATCCTTAATATCCATTCTTTCATCCCGCCACTCCTCCGTCAACCGTCCATCACACGCTGCCGTAAGCACCGCCTGCCGGAACTGTTTGAGAATGCCCGGCACCCGTTCAAGCCGGGCCTCCGCCGCGTCCAGCCGGGCGAACAGCGCCTCGATTGCCGCGACGATGCGGTGCTGTTCTGCGAGCGGGGGGAGGGGGAAACCAATCTCTTTAAAATACTGTAATTTGAGATTATTGATGTTAACACCGGAAGATTTTCTCGATATAAAGTCTCGATAATCTCTTGTTTGGAAAAAATACCCAAAATATTTTTCATTCATCTTTTCAGTTGGACGAAGTACTCCACAAAATGCTCCAAATGTTCCTAAACATGATTTTGATAATGAGGCAGCTTTTCCAACTACTTTTTTACTCCCGCTTGATAAGGCAATTACAACATCACCTTCCTGAAGTAATTTTTCTGATGATACCAAATTTGAGGGAACATACTTCAAACCCTCAAATTGTATTGTGTTTTGAATATTATTTGCACGAATTAATGGTATATATCCTTCAGAAGGTTCATTTGTTTCTTGGCCTTTTTTATATGAAACTCCCCGAATAAGGGAGGACATTTCCATCAATGGGATCTCCACCCACCCCTCCGGCAGCTCACTCATCTGCTGCATACCCGTTCCCCATCAGATCGAGAATCGCGTTCAGCTCTGCCACCGCCGCCTCCAACTCGTCGATGGCCTCGGCGGCAAGCTCTTCCGGCAGGGGGAGGTCGTCGCTATTTTCCAGCGAATCGTCCCGCAGCCACTTCAGGGAGTCAATCTTGTAGTCGCGTTCCTTGAGCTCCGTGATGTGGAACCGGTGCCAGCGATCGCCTTCGGAGTCATTCGGGTCACGGGGGGATCGGCCGTTCGGGTCGTTGCCATAGCACTTTTCGAACTCGGAGAAGTGCTCTGGTGTTAACGGCCGGTCTTTCTTCGTGATCTTCGGGATGTTGGTACGGCCGTCGTAGACCCACGTATGTTCGGTCGGGATGCCCTTCGTGAAGAAGATGACGTTCGTCTTTGTGCCGGGGGAGTAGGGGGTGAACGTGCCGTCCGGCAGCCGGATGACAGTGTGGAGATCGCAGTCTTCGCAGAGCACCTTGAAGATCGTACCCGCCTGATCGGCAAAGAGCACGTTGTCCGGCACGACAACCGCCGCCCGTCCGCCGGACTTCAGGATGGTCATCACGTGCTGGATGAAGTTGAGCTGCTTGTTCGAGGTCTCGATCGTGAAATCCTCGCGCCCCGGCGACTGGTTCGCTCCCTTCGTCCCGAACGGAGGGTTCGTAAGCACCACATCGAACCGCTGCGAATCCGGCACCTCATAGATGGAATCGCCCAGCGTGATCTCCGGTTCAAGGTTGTGCAGGTACAGGTTCATCAGGGCAAGCCGTCGCGGCCGTTCGACCAGTTCCTGTCCGAAATAGGTGCTGGATTTGATGCGCTTTGCCAGTTCCCTATCGAAAGCGCCGCCTTCGGTCACGGCTTTCAGCCACTCATAGGAGCAGACCAGAAACCCGCCCGTCCCGCAGGCCGGGTCCATGATGAAGAATTCACGCTTGCCCCGCGGGTCGGGCTTCATGCACCGGACAATCGTCTGGATCACAATGCGGGGGGTGAAGTACTGTCCGGCTCCTTTCTTCCCCTCGCTTGCCGCCTTCTCCAGCAGCCCTTCGAACGCCATCGCCTTGACATCGATATCAAGCCCCGTCCACTCCGTTTCATCGACCAGCGAGATGATCCTCTTGAGGCTTACCGGGTTGTGAAAACGGGAGAGGGCACCGGCGAAGATATCGCCCAGGAGGCCGTCGGCTTTCCCAAGCGTCCGCAGCGTATCGGTATAGTGGTCGGTGAGTTCCGTGCCCGAAATTTCCTTGAGGGCTTTCCAGTCGCAGTTCTCCGGAAGCTTGATCGCCCGCTCGTCGGACATTTTCAGGAACAGCAGGTAGGTGATCTGTTCGATGTAATCCCCGTAATCGATCCCCTCATGCCGCAGGGTATGACAAAAGCCCCAGAGTTTCTGTACGATATCGCTCATACTGCAACTGCCTCATTAAATTCCTGGATAAGAACTGAAAGGTGGTTATTGAAGATACGGTTTGCCCGGCCCCATCCCCCGTGATCCGTAAAGATCGGGATGGTTTCAAAATCCTCCTGATCAATTGAGAGGTTCTCGATTAAATGTGCACGGATACGTTTGAGCCATTCCTTCTGATCAGCAGTAAATGTCTTCCCGGCAGTCACCGTGTCACACGCGTGGAGTATCCGCTCTTCTGCGGTTAACAGCTCATTCTCCCCGGAAGCGGCGTGCTTCACCATCGAGATGATGTCCACCAGTGCCTTGTGGTATTGCACCCGGTGCGCACGCTCCAGATTCTCCACGGTGAACCGTTGCGGGGTGGCCGCCAGCTTCTGCTTCAGCTCGCCGAGCGCATCCGTCCCCCACTCCTGCGGCCGGTTGAGAAGGATTCGGATCGCCTCGATCTTCTCGGGATTTTCCGTCACGAACCGGGAAAACTGGGTGAGATAATCCGCAGGTTTGTACTCATGCCCGTCAACATCCCGCACCACCCACGTCGACGTCACCTCGTCCTGCGTGCCATAGTCAACGATGAAGTTCTTTGGCGGGCGGGGATAGTGAAGCAGGAGATTCTGGAAATCGGGATTGCGGAGGAGTTCCATCGTTCCGGTGAAATCTTCCCGAAGCCGCCGTTCGAGACTGACGGCATACTTCTTGAGATCGCCCTTCTCCACAAATGCGCTGAAGAGGTCCCGTGCCTCTCCCGACATCTCCTTATCGATACGGTTGATTCGCTTAACCAGCACGCGGGTGTTGTACTCCCGGTCACGGTTGTTCCAGATCTCATCAATCACCTGTGTGATCGGTTTCGTCTCCCTCTGCGGGGGTTCGGCGGTGATGCCGGTCACCTGCCTGAAGTACTCCAGCAGCGTGCCGCCGAAACAGTCGAAGACCACAAAGTGCGACTTGTCGGGATGGTGCTCCCCCTTCCGGGTCCCGCGTCCCATCATCTGCTCGAAGAGAATACGGGACTTCACCGGCCTGAGAAAGACGATATATTCAAGATCGGGAATGTCCACTCCTGTTGAAAGCAGATCCACCGTAACTACAATCCCCGGCATCTTGCGGTTCCTGAACTCCCGCAGGTGCTGGAGCGGGCGGTCCACTTTCCCGGTGATCTTCTGCACGAAGGAATCGCCTCTCCCGAAGACATCGCGTGCCGTCTCGACCAGCTGATCGGCGTGCGAGATGTGGGGGATATCCTGGGCGGCAAAGATGAGAGTCTTCGGAAACCGCCCGTACCGTTCTTCATGCTCAAGCCCATAGCGCTGGATCTCCTCGATGATCTTCCGGTTGGAATCGATGGACGTAATGCTCCTTTCAATCTGCTCTGAGGGGAATTCGCGTTCATCTTCAAGGACATCAAGAGTCCGTTGTCCGGTCTCGGGATCAACCATATCGACAGCTTCCCCCTCATGAAGGAAGATGCCCTGCATCCTCACTCCCGACTCGATCGTCACGATATCGTAATCGACGAGATACCCTTCCCGAACAGCCCTCTCATAGCCGTATTCGTATACTTTGTGCTTGAAGTAGGCCATCGTATGGGAAGCCGGGGTCGCGGTGAGCCCGATCTTTATCGCATTGAAGTGGTCGAGCGTATTCCGCCAGACCGAAAGCTCCTGTGCGGTGTAACCCCGGTGACATTCATCCGCGATGATGAGGTCAAATGCGTGAATGGGGATGTCAATCTTTCGTGCATCCTCTTCTGGCTCCTCATCACAGGAAAACTGAGCGGATTTTCCGAAGAGATTGATGGTCATCCGCTGGATCGTCGAGACGTAGACGAAGCTGTGGCCCGGCTGCGGATCGGTGAGGTAGGATTCGGGAAGGACATTAACGTTATAGGGCTCGTTTTCATCCAGATCCCCGCGCTGGAACTGCTGACTGTAAACTTCATAGGTCTTATCGAACTTCAGACCCTGCTCAGTCTCAAAGGAGGAGAAGGCACGGACGGCCTGTGCGGCAAGTGCCCGCCGGTCAACGAGAAAGAGGATGCGTTGTGCCACGCTCGCTTTCATAAGCCGGTAGATCAGGTTGACCATCGTGTAGGTCTTCCCCGTCCCGGTCGCCATCGCAACCAGCATTGCCCGCTTTTTGTCGGAAATGGCCTCGCCGATGACATCACAGGCTTCCCTCTGATAGGGGCGCATCATGGGATTGTCCGGCACACGGAAAAACTGCGTGCAGGATTCATCGATATCAGCATGCAGGCGTTCGAGAAGGGCATCCGGCGTGTGGAACCCGGAGATCTGCTGGGAGCGGTTGAGGGGATGGCGGACATCATGATACCAGATAACCTCGCCGTTCGTGGAGTAGAGAAACGGTGCATGGAGCCCATCGAAGTTGAACGAATCTGCCGTGATGCCGCGGGCATATCGTTCAGCCTGAGTAAGCACGTTCTGAGGCCCGAGGGAGAGCCGCTTTGCCTCGACGACTCCGATAATGAAACCGTTCACGCAGAGTACGTAATCGGCGGGACCATGTGCGGTGGGATACTCTTCAATCGCACATCGATCACAGGCCGAGAGTTCCTTTCCTTCCTCAAACGGAACCACTTTCCAGCCCGCGGTCCGTAGTTTGGGATCAATTCGCCGCTTACGGGTCTGGTACTCACTCTCTCCCATGCACATGCCTCGGATACGTCACAATCAAGAATTGACTCCATCTGCACCATACATCAATGTTATGAAATCAATTTGATATTCGGCAAAAAATAATTGAATTCTCAGGTCGTGAGTGTCCGTTTCAGCCGTTCTCACTGCATCAGGAGCTCGACGACGTGGTGTTTGAGGGTACAAGTCTTCGCCGCTTTTCCGTTCTGTTTTATACAATATAATGTTCCTTTCGAGAACCAATTGCATACGTTTGCACTCGTTTACACAAGGTGGTGAAACTCTAAAGGGCCATATATATGCCTTTATTTCCATTTCAAAAGCAAAATTTCCAATTTCTCATATACGTTTGCACTTTTTTATTGAACACACACATACACACCTCCTGATACTCACCGACCATTCGCCTGCTGTGTTTCCTCACTTTTGTGTAAAGTACTAAGTAATTATAAAAATAGTTTATAATATACTATTAAATCCAAAAAAACGGATGCATAGGCGGTTTCTATCTTTACACTTCTGTGGTGTAAACGTGGTGCAAAGGTGCAAACAATACAAACGCAATCGCACAGAAAATTCCGGTCAGAACTCATACCTCAGATGCAACATCGACCGCCTGTACCACCCGCACCGCTCCAGCACCCCGTACAGCAGGGCCTGGGACCGCGAATACGCGAGCCGCCCGACCAGCTCGGGCATGGTCAGGAAGGGGATTGCCGTAACAAGCCTGAGGCCGGGAACCAGCTTTTCGAGCTCGCGGGGTTCATCGATCCCCACGGCAGATGCACGGGCCCGCCCGTCTCTGCGGGCGTCGACCGCAGTGAAGCAATGATGAAAGAAGAGATTTATCACCTGCTAAAAAGATGATAATTATTTATAGGTTAAAGATCGGGTCGCAAGAATTACCTCATCACAATTGAGGGGGCATAATAATGCGGATTCAATCATTTCCACAAAAAATTTTTTTATTGGCCTTTTTCATCTGCATTTTCATACTCCCCTTCTCTGTACATGCCGAGACGTTGACGCTCTTTGATATGATGCCCAAAAGCATCAATGGCGAAAATTCTATTTACCTTCAGTCACGGGTCGATAACAACTATAAGAATCTGATATATTTATCCAACAGAGGAGAATCCTGGTTTGGAACACCCGGGACATTTAAAGTTAAGCCGGTAATTACAAAGGGGCCGTTTCCTGATGGTACTCCATATGACAAACTTGCGATCTTCTCATTTCCCTCCGCGATAATTCAGACTGGATTTAAGGCTGATTCGGTCATCAGAGTGACAATTCCCGGTAACGGGGGATTGGTAAATATTTCCGGGCAAACAGCAGTGGACGGAATGGGCTCGGGTGTATCACATTACCGGTTTTATATCTACAAGGGGGAAGACCAGTTCAGCAAGCCATTGTGGGAATCGGAAGGTAACGGCAATTTTCATTTTCAGGAAAAATATCTTGCAAACGATCAGGTTTTTTTTGCCGTCGAGGCATTGGATTCCGATGATGAGTTAGCACCCAAGTGGAAATATGTCGTCCTTGAAACATATTCTGAACAATCCTCAGCCACGCCCGCATCTCCTCAGCCACAAGGAACCTCATCATATGGTATTCCGTTCTTCCCTCTCTCAGGTGCCTTTATCGTAATTATCTTAATTTTCTGTTGTTTGTCCGCGTTCCTTTATTATCGGAAGAGCAGGGTTTCTGATGAAAAAAATCAATCTGGAATCCAGCTGCCCAATACAAACTTCGATTCAGGGGTGCGATCAGGTGGATCAGTGTCTCAGGAGTCCGTGAGACACCACGATGTTTTCATTAGTTACTCATCAAAAGACAAACCTGTTGGCGATGCAGTCTGCGCAGGTCTTGAAGCACACGGCATACGGTGCTGGATTGCTCCACGCGATGTAGAACCGGGAGAAAATTTCCCCGATGCAATCATTCAAGCAATTGAACAGAGCCGGGTGATGGTTCTGATCTTCTCATCGAGTTCAAATAATTCACCCCATGTCATCCGCGAGCTTACAAAAGCTTTTACTTCCGGGCTGATCATTATCCCATTTCGTATCGAAGACGTGCCGCTCTCACGATCCATGGAATATCTCATCGGGCTCCCCCACTGGCTCGATGCAGTTACCCCGCCTCTTCAGGAGCATATCAGTGATCTGGCCCGGTCGGTTCTTATTATCCTGAAAACATGTAAAGAGAAGGTATAAGGTACCCTTTTCCTAATATGCCGGGATCCTGAAGAGGGATTAAACGAATAAGGGATTTCCAAGTACCTATCCAGTAATCGCCGGGGTTGCGCTCGCCCTCGACAGGGCCGGGTGCCTCACGATAGTGACACCGAAAAAATCCGGTCAGAACTCATACCGAAAGTGCTGCATCGACCGCCCGTATCACCCGCAACGCTCCAGCACGCGGTACGGCAGGGCCTGCACCCGCGAATACGCGAGCCGCCCGACCAGCTCGGGCATGGTCAGGAAGGGGATTGCCGTAACAAGCCTGAGGCCGGGAACCAGCCTCTCGAGCTTCCGCGGGTCATCGATGCCCCACGGCAGATGCACGGGCCCGCCCGTCTCCGCGGGCTTCGACAGCAGCGTGCTCACCCGTATCGCGAGGTTGCGTATTCGCACCGTGAGCCTGCTGTAGGCGTCGAAGATGATCTCGCCGCCCGGAAACTGCGTTGTGATCCGGGTGAAGAGCGCCACCGCGCCCTCCTTCGGCAGGTACTCCACCATTCCCTCGGCGATCACGAGCACGGGCCGGTCCCCCGGAATATCGTCGAGCCAATGCAGATCGGTCATCGACGAGCCGATCATCTCGTAGTCATGGCGCTCCGGGTACAGGCATCTCCTGAGCTCGATCACGTCGAGATTCGGACGGCCACCCTTTTCTGTATTGTTTGTAGAGAGGTCTTTGATGATAGGACGGAATTGTTCCCAGTCAATCATCTTCTCTACGTCACCCAATCGATCTCCCCATTCAGCAATATGTTTCTATTCGCTCTTAATTGCGAAATGTGTAAACGTGCTCATGAATGAGTGATCGATATGGGAAATAAAGTACTTTTGGTTGGAGGGAGTTTATAGAAATCCTCTCCTCATTATTACTCCTTTTTTCGACCGACCGCCATCATTGCGACCGCCGCTCCGAAGAGTGGTGCAACCAGGGAGAGTGGTGTCTCTGTCGCAGCGGGAATGGGTGCTGCGTCCGAATACGGCGCCCCCCCCTCATGGATCACGAGGTCCGGCTCTTTGAAGGAAAGCTCCATCAGTTCGGTCACTTCCCTGGTGGTTCCGTCGGGAAGGACGCAGACCGCACATGCGTCGGAGTAGATGCCGCCACATGCCGCCGGATCGGTGATTGAACGGGTGACGTAGCCCTGCTGTTCACAGTAGCCGTACTCGGTGCCCTCTTCTCCCCTGAGGAACTCCCAGGCATCGATGCGTGCACCGCTGTCGACGACGCAGTAGCCCCTGTCCCCGTTCTCGCCGCTCTCGACGGTGTAGGTATAGTTCAGTTGGTCACAGTAGACCGCCGCCGGGTTCAGGAGCGCTGTGGCCCCCGGAGCGAGCAGGGATGCTGTGATCAGAAGGAGTACGATGCATCGTGCGTGCTTCATCTCAGATCACCCCCACGCCACTGACCGAATAGGTATTGTTCAAAAAATCCTTCCCGATTTTACTGTCAAAGGCGATGAGGCCGTAGCCGTTGTCCTGCCAGCCGTTCCCCCAGCTGTTCTTGATAA
This sequence comes from Methanomicrobiaceae archaeon, assembly GCA_016926855.1. Classification (GTDB taxonomy): domain Archaea; phylum Halobacteriota; class Methanomicrobia; order Methanomicrobiales; family Methanomicrobiaceae; genus LKUD01. The sequence goes on from JAFGNT010000028.1 coordinate 9,408, forward strand.
TCCAGGAATTCTGGGTATCATCCCATCCGACGAGCACGACGCAGTGCCACCATTCGCCGGAACAGACGTCAAGAGGGCCGTTGCAGACGAGATTGCGTTTCACCTGCAAAACGGTCCCCGTGAAATACTTGTAATCCGTGATCGTCCACGTCTCAAAGGGGTTGGCGCAGGGTGAGCAGGTCTGCGGCTGGGAGCAGTGCCCGGCGAAGTTGCAGACCATCTTCTGGTGGCCTGGGTCTTCGGGTATCGGGTCCGGTTCGTGGTGGACGCAGTTCGTGGACGTATACGGGAAGCATGCCTCGGTGACCACACCGTCTTTCTTCAGGTGGGCGAGGACCGCACTCGTGTCTCCCCCCATGCAGGACCCCACATTCGAAAAGCAGGGGGAGACGTACTGCTGCTCGGCGAGGTTGAGGTACCAGAGGTAATTCTGTTCAAGGTTGTATTTTGCCTCCATCGCACCGATTGCCGAATGGGCATAGCAGGACCCGCAGGCTGCCTGGTCCTTGACCATCGTGAGCCAGTTCTTCCCCTTCCACTCGCGGTAGTCAAATTGTGCGGGGAGTACGGCGGCGCTGCAGACATCGCAGGGCAGGGGGCAGGACCCGCCACAGTCGATGTCCTGTTCATTGCCGCCTTTCACGCCGTCATTGCAGTCACACGCATCTCCCTCGCCATCCTTGTTGGTGTCCTTCTGGTCGGGATTGTAGACATTCGGGCAGGTGTCACACGCATCCCCCACCCCATCGTTGTCGGTGTCCTTCTGGTCAGGATTGGCGACCGTCGGGCAGTTGTCACACGCATCTCCCCGCCCGTCCTTGTCGGTGTCCTTCTGGTCGGGATTGATGACATCCGGGCAGTTGTCGCATGCATCCCCGACCCCGTCGCCGACATGGACCGGGATACAGACCGGTGGTGTGTTGATGCTGGGCGCAGGTCCGCACTGCACTTCGACCTCCGAGTCAAGCTGATCGGCATTCGCGACGTACGGGCAGTTGTCCTGAATATCAAAGATGCCGTCCCCGTCGGAATCTTTTAAGGCCACGATCACCGGGGTAGGGGTGACGGTCGTCAGCACATCCGTGAAGGGTGTGGGTTTCACCAGGATTTGCGTCGATGTGGGTGTCGGCGTGACCGTCCCCAGCAATCCCGGGACCCTTGTGAATGTGGCGGTGGGGATCTCCTGTGTCGGGGTGGGGGTGGCCCGCGTAAAAGGAAACTGCAGTGGCTGGAAGCAGTACTGAGGAATCCTTGTTGTCCGGTCAATCGTGACATATCCGCAGGCCTCCTCGTCACATTGCACGTATTCATCGCGGCCGAACCGTTCTATCGCTTCCTCCTCACGCATGCATTCGCATGGTGGCCGGCAGGTTGCAAGTGCACTCACACCGGGAATGATAAGACACAGGATGAGCACGATCGCCACAACAGCACGAACATGATGATCATACCTGACGCGGGCACAGGAACCGCGTATCGTTGGCGTTGTCCGGGATTTCAAGGTCAGTCCTCTTTTTTTTGGCTTACTTTATCCAGACCTGTAATGTATATATAATTACCTAAATTCGGCCGCAGAATAGAGAGTGCAAAGGAGAAAGAAGGTATATTCAGGATTATTGTGATGGGATATTTTATTTTTCAGAGAGGAGCTCTCTGTTCAGGGGGAGCATCATTGGCGGCTGATGGGGTGAACAGATGAAAAGAATGAATTATCTGACCCCACAGGGGATCTTGAGGGTGATCGCTTGGGTGATCACTGCGGCACCCGTTCCTCCCGCCCGATTCTTCGCCTCCTGGTAGCCGATGACGGCACCGCCACTGATATCGCCGGGAATGGATGCGGACAGCGAGATGGCATCCTCGACGGTGAAGCCGATGTTACGTTCTCGGAGGTGAGAGCCGACGGTGCAGGTCGTCTTCTCATTCTATTCGTTCGAACGCTGGAAATTGAATTCACTGCCGTCCTGTGGCGTTGTTCCGGTACACCTTATCGAGGTGAATGAGACCGGGACTCCTGAAATCGGGTTGCCGTCCCTGTCGATGACCCGGATATCGCAGATGGCGGCGACGCGGAAAAGGTGATCGGCTGCTGCCTCACTGATCTCGGTGCAGCTGCATATGAGGACGACTGCGCCGAGCAGGCCGATTCCGAGGATACCAGGATTGTAGTGTGATCTTCAAATGGTGAATTTTCCCGGGGTAATGTGGGGTTCGGCGAGTGACCTGTTGACTATCGTCGTTTACCTAATCTACGCTATATGTGCTATAATCTGGTATGAAAGAAGCATCGGATGCCCGTTGATTCCGGGTGGGCGTCGAGGAACTCCCGGGCCCACGAATCCAGGTGCTTCGCCCTCATCGGGAGCGTAATCGAGCCCCCTTTGGGGAGATTCAGCTTCTCGAAATCGACGTCGATGTGGCGGACGATGGCTTCGCCAATATATATCACCCAGAATCGGGTTCTTGGCACGGACATCCGGGGCTTTGCCGTACAGCGTGGAGAGGTAGGTCTCGGGCTCCTGTGTCAGGCGAACCTTATCGACAGCCATTGGTACCTCCATCGGTTTGGGCCGTAGATACGGATGCACACGTGCGGGCGACCATGGCAACATGAACCGGATAAAAATTGCAGTATTCATGGTTCGTAATTCCCTTATAGTATTTTTTTAAGTAATTTTAGCTCGGGAAAGCGAAAAACAACCTTACGCGGATGATACCATGAAGTGCGTGAAATGAACTAAATTAGTATAAATAAACCACAATCGCTTTAATACCCCCGCCAGATAATCCTGGTACATGGACCCCGACCACCCGCTCAGGAAGAGAATCGGCGAGCTCTCCCGGCGGGACCAGGCCACTCTTTTTCTCTGTATTATCACGCTCCCCCTCGCCATCGCCCTTCTGCAGGCCCTCCTTTTTCTGGTGATTATCCCCGCCGAAATCCCCCCGGACCTCGTCTGGCTGTCGTACGGGAACCCGACGGTTTCGGGGATGTTTCTCTCCAGCTATTTCCACAGCATCACTGATCTGCGCCACCTGTATGCGAACTATGCCGCGACGTTGATCGTCATGACCCTCATCGCGGTGATGTTTGTTATCGTGATGCCGGCGTATGGCATCACGATCCCCCGCCGGTTCGTAAACCGATCGTTCCTTTCGTTCTTTCTGGTGCTTCCCTTCTGGATCGCAGCCGTTTCCCTCTATTTCCATCCCGTGTTTCCGGAAGCGAGGTGGGCGGTAGGATTTTCAGGAATCGTCGCGGCCCTGCTCGGGTTTGCCTTCCTTCTCATTCTCCGGGTGACATATACCGTCATGCTTAGGAACAGATGTGCAGGGAGGGAAACGGTGTTTACGCTCATCGTCGGCGCCCTGTTCATCGCCATCGTCCCCTCGTGGATTATGCTCTCCGAAATTGGCGGGACAGTGAATGTCTTTGCCCACATCGCCGGGTATTCGTTCGGGCTTTTAGTGCCGGCGCTGCTCGGGCTCAGGGAATGAAATGCCCGAATTCGCACGCCGCGGGGCCGCCTCCGAGCCGCACCGGGCTGTGTATGCGTTTATGCGCAGGAAATGAGTCTCTACAACCTCCCGGCATACGCAAAGTCGACAAAACCTTTGTACGGGTCAGCCCCGATCAGCCTTACCCTGACCCTCAGGCCGACCCGGAGCCCCGCTTCGCCCTCCATGATACGCCCCTCGGCGGGCGGAGTGATAAGCCGGACATAGGTCCCCTTCTCCGAGGCCCCGGTGACGAACGCTTCGAAGGTCTCGCCGATCCGGTCCTGCAGGAGCACGGCGGCGGCAGCCTTCCGCATGAAGCGTTCGACCTTCTGGGACGTCTGTTCCCGGTTGCTGAGCCATTCGGCAAGATCTTCGAGCTCTTCCAGAGTGTAGGGGCTTTCTTTCCCGTCGATGACCGATTTTATCAGCCGCTGGATGACGAGGTCGACGTAGCGCCGGTTCGGGGCGGTGCCGTGCGTATAGTCGGAAACGGCGAGGCCGAAGTGGCCGAAGGGCGGTTCGCCGGGTTCGAGCGTCATATATTCGCCGCGTCCCATGAGCTTCACGACCGTCAGGGAGAGGTCCGGGAAACGCTCGGGATCTGCCGTTCTCTGCCGGGTGAGGAACTGTGAGAGTGCCTTTGAATCCGGTTCTTCAGGGAGTTTCTCGCCATAAAACGCCGCCGTCGCCACGATCTCGTCCCAGTACTTCGGTGTGCGGACGACCCGCTGTATCATGGGCACGCCGGCGTCCCCGAGAAAGTTCACCATCGTTCCGTTGGCGGCGATCATGAACTCCTCGATGATATACCGGGCCGTATTCTCCTGCTGGATGACGAGGTCCCGCACCGTTCCCTCTTCCATGACCGGATTCGCTTCGATCGTTTCGAGATCAAGCGCTCCCTGCTGCATCCGGAATTCTTTCAGGCGCCGGATAGTCTCGGTCTGAAGAAGGATCTGCTCTTCCAGCCCGGGGGTTTCCCTGACCATTTCGGGCATGGGCCCGTTTCCGTCCAGCCAGCCGCCGACCTCCTCGTACACGAGTTTCGCCTTGTTACGAACAAGGGCACGGTAGATGCCGCCGTGGCGGACGTCCCCGTCCGGGAGCACGGAATATTCGATAACGATCGCCCTGCAGTCCTGCCCCGGCAGGAGCGACGTAATGCCCTTGGAGAGCCTGTCCGGCAGCATAGGGTAGGTCACGACACCGGTGTACACCGAGGTGCCGTTATGGGCCGCGTGCCGGTCGGCAGATGAGTATTTCGGGACGAACAGGTCGACGTCGGCGATGGCGATCCTCACAAGGGTCTCCCCGTCCGGCCCGCGTTCGCAGTATTCGATCTGGTCGAGGTCCTGTGAATCGATATTGTCGATGGAGGACCAGAGGAGGAAACGGAGGTCTAAAACTCCCTTCTCACCGGTGTGTGGCAGCGTCTCGGAAATGGTCTCGACCTCTCCCGCGATGGACTTCGGGAAACCGGGGGCAAAGCCATATTTCCGCATGGCATCCCACGCGATGGCGTTCAGGTCGATAGTGCGGTCGTTTTTCATGGTCAGGTGAACAATTCGTCTCCGGACTTAAATAACTCTGGGCACAGGGAGGATTCATCTCCCGGGCATCCCGTAAAATATCCTGTTAATCATCTATCGCCCCTCTCCCGGAGATCTGCTTCCCCCGCGGCATGCGTGCCGGCACACTGCCAACAGATACTTATGTGCAGGGGGGAATTCCCCGTTAATGGGAGTGAAGTTTACCGTTTATTTTGAGAACGAGCCCCTGAGTCAGCGTGTAAAACCACTTCTCCCGGACATTCCCGCATATTTTGAACTCGATCGCGGGGAGGAGGAGTGTGATTTCGAGTGCCCATGGCCGGACGATCCGAACTGGTGTGACTTTCCGTTTCCCAAAACACCCGGAAAAGTGTACGTCTTTTCGGGCGAAGGAAAAGAGGCCCGGTGCCTCGGGGGACATTTTTTCGGCCGTGTCGCGGTGATGGTGAAGGATCACGACGATGGAGAGACCATAACGCTTCGTATCTGGCACGAGCTTCTCCATGCGGTTGACATGCCTGCGGACGACATGAACACCGCACCCTCCGAGTGGATCCCATCTCTCTTTATGCGGTTCGTGTTTCGTGTAACAGGCGCTATTTTCCGGAATTACTGGGAGCGGCGGTACTACCTGTATCTGACACAGAAACTGGAATAAACCGGGTCGGACACTCACTCGCAGATCCGGTACGGCACGGTTGCCGGGTCCCGCAGATATGTAACGATGCGATCGATGATCTCGGGATTTTCCGGCAGCAGTGTATGGCAGTACAGGCCCGGTGAAATCGTGCCGGTGAACGGTTCTCTGGGAAAAATGTCGAAACCGGCGCCGGGAAGGTACGAATCGACATGCGGGACAACACCGTCGCCGGCGTAGGAGATGCGCCAGCTGCCGCTCCGGAACTCCCACGTTTTTCCCTGAAACGGCGGGAAGAATCCCTCCTGCAGGGTTCTGTTTTCGGTGACGATCATCCGGTAACGAACATCGCTGCGGATTCCGGCAGCAAGAAGCTTTGCTGTTGTATCGCTGCCCGGCCGGAGGGCCTGGACAATGAAATCCCGGGAGGGGTCGTATCGCCGCGGCACGAAGACTCCCGCGAGCGTGTGTAAAATCTCATTTCCGTACACCGGGTCGTTGAACAGTTCTGCCATCGATGAGCCGTTGTTCGGGGAACCGAGTCCGATAAACTGCCGCACCAGTTCGGATCGCTCGCTCCCGTCGAGGACTTCGAGCATATACCGGACGATAAATCCGCCGGTCGAGTGGGAGATGATGTCGATTGGCCCTTCGTATCCGTGGCATATTCGCATTTCCCTGATATAGTGCCGCAATGCCGCCGAAATCGTCCCCGGATGAACATTGCCCATGCCGGAAAAATCGAAATTCCAGTACGGGACCGATTCCTCGGTGAGACGGGAGATCAGCGTATTCCAGACCCCAGGGCCGCTTTTCCAGCCGTGGACCAGAACGGCCGGGCACATGCGGTTTTTCACACTCTTTTATTATATATCCCCATAAGAAAAATATTGTTAAACCGGTATATCAGCCGCCACACCACCCCGGACCTCAGCGGCTTTTCTGAAAAACGAGGGAGCCGGGTGATCAGGAGCCTTCCCGTGCTTCTGTCACTTTCCCTATGAAATCTTCTCCGGAGCGGTCGTACTCCCGGTGCACTTCCGTCACTCCTGCAGGATCACCTATCTTGAGGAGTGCGGCAGCGGTCAGAATGCGGCAGCATTCGGAATCTTCATTGTGCAGTATCGAGATAAGCGGCTGGACCGCCCGTGGATCACCAATCTCTGCCAGCGCCCAGACTGCAGGATTCCGGACCGATTCGGTTTGCGAGACGGCTGCATTGATCAGCGGTTCAACGCTGTGCTGACCGACGCGTGCGAGTGCAATCGCAGCCCTCCATCGCTCGGAGTGCTCACCACGCGTCAGCATTTGCATGAGCGGCTCGACAGAGCGATCGCCGAGTGCGGCAAGTGCTGCGATCGCCTTCATACTGGTGTAGAGTTTCTCCCTCTGCACAACCTCTACAAGCTCTTCGACCGTCATGTCCTGTCCGTATATGTCATCAGACATCGATTATCACCTCCCTTCCACGGAACAGGAAAACCTGACATAGCATAAAGATAGGTAAACCTGAAGTGGTTCGCATACATTTTTATACTGGAATTCAGGTCCCCCAATTGCCATTCGTTTTCCAATCCATCAGCCGGACGGGATTTTGGGGTACCGGTGGTACGAGGGATATTTTCTCCGATGGTGCGGTGCCATCTCAATTCTTTTGCAGTTTTTCAATATCGGAAAGAATTGCACGGTGAGCGAGCCGAATCTCGGTAACATCCTCATACGTAGTGTACTGGGTTTTGTCGCAGAGGATGACCGGCCTGAAAAGAATGTCTTTCATTGTGCCGTTTTTGCACCGTACGGTAAACGTTCTCGGCCTGACCGCGCCCCCGGACGATTCTGCCAGATCTGCTTTCCAGGTGGCAATAGCCCTGCTGCGGTACTCACTGTCGGGAAACGCCAGACGGAACCAGTCCCTGTCCGTCGGGATATTGTCCAGCGTATACCCGAAAACCCTGGTAAATGCGCGGTTGATGAACGTGTAGCGCCCGTCCTGATTGTTCAGTGCAGCAGGGAACGGGGAATAATCCACTACATCCCGGAATATCCGTTCGCTTCGGATGAGCTTTTGCTCCGTCATTTTCCTGCTGATGGCGATGGATGCTTCCC
>JAFGNT010000029.1 GCA_016926855.1 Methanomicrobiaceae archaeon
CAGAAGAGCCAGGAAGTAGTGTATACGGGCGTCGCCCAGGCAAGTTCCAGTATGGAGATCCTCGGTGATGTCTATGGTATTGACGACGACGATGATAATTCAATTGAGAGTATCCGGTTTACCGTCGGACTTGCTGCGGGAGGATCCTCGATTGATTTCAATAAAGTGGTCATCACCTGGAGTACCGAGTCGGAAGTCGAGATTATTGCTCAGAACACAACACTGATCAATGGAACGGCAAATCCTGCAGCCGGCGTTTGGGTAATTGATGACGTCAGGCCAACCACCGCGACCGGCGATGTTCTGCTCGAGAACACCGAGCAGTACACACTTAAGGTGAATCTCGTGGGGGGTCATGAACTTGAGGAAAACGAGAAGTTCAACCTCGAGATAAAACCCTCGCAAGGTGCGGCACTCGGTCTCAAGAGAACCGGGCCTTCCAAGATCGACAAGGTGAACCTCCTTTACTAATCCTTTTAGTGAGGATTTTAAAAAATAATCACGGAAAAGAAAGGTGGAAAGAGTAATGAAAAAAATGATGAACAGGGATGAGGCATTCACCGGCCTTGAGGCCGCCATCGTGCTGATCGCTTTTGTGGTGGTCGCGGCGGTCTTCTCGTATGTCGTGCTGGGTGCCGGTTTCTTCACAACTCAGAAGAGCCAGGAAGTAGTGTATACGGGCGTCGCGCAGGCAAGTTCCAGTGCGGAGATTATCGGAGACGTCTACGGCCTTCAGAACGCAACAACAGCAACTAACATTGACAGGATTCGATTTACTCTCGGGCTTGCCGCGGGCGGTTCCCCGATCGACTTCTCCAAGGTAACCATGACATGGAGTGATGAGAGCAACGTCTATATTGTCGATCTGGATGATACGTGGTATCAGGCGAACACGTTTCCCACCGTCGATGGAAGATGGAGGGTTATTGACATCCAGAACGGTCTGACGACCGATGCGCTCCTTGAAAACCAGGAGCAGTTCACGATTGGCGTGTTCCTGTCTGAGGGAAAGCACTTGACCGCGAACGAGAAGTTCAACCTTGAGATTAAGCCATCTTCCGGTGCGGCTCTCGGCATCAAGCGGACCGGTCCGTCAAAGATCGCCGCCGTGAACCTTCTCTACTAACACCATTTTTTTTGCCGGAAACCTTCTGCGGCCGGCGTTACAAACCAGAAAAATAATAGCCGTTCCACATCTCTTACTTCTAAGAATATTTGAGAGATCACATGTCATGTGTGGAGGTAATGCCATGCATAAAGTAAAGAACAACGAAGACGCATAAACGGGTCTTGAGGCCGCCATCGTCCTGATCGCCTTTGTAGTTGTCGCATCGGTTTTCTCATACGTCGTGCTGGGTGCCGGGTTCTTCACGACCCAGAAGAGCCAGGAAGTGGTGTACACGGGCGTCTCCCAGGCAAGTTCCCGTTTGGAGATAATCGGCGACGTCTACGGCATTAAGAACGCGACAGCATCCGATAGTGACAGGATTCGATTTACGGTCGGCCTCACCGCGGGCGGATCGTCGATTGACTTCTCCGGCATTGCCCTTACATTGAGCGATGCGAGCAGTGTATACAGTTTCATACCTGAAGGAACGCTGTATGACACGGCCTACCCCGACGCCGGAAAGTGGAGGATTATTGACATCCAGAACGGTGAAACGACCGATACGATCCTTGAAGGCCGGGAGCAGTTCACCGTAGCCGTGTTCCTGAAGGGTGGTACGCATCTCACAGCGAGCGAGAAGTTCAATCTCGAGATCAAGCCGTCCCTCGGTGCTGCTCTTGGCATCAAGCGACCTGTCCTGTAAAGATCACGGGCGTAAACATTCTCTACTAACTTTTTTTTTATTCCGCATGCGAAGGGAAAAAGGATGCCAATTCGATTATCAGGTTTGATTATCATTATAGTTTATACTTGGAGATTATCGAATCGCTCGGTAAAATAATCTTAATATGGTGAAATATCTGATTAATTGCCGATTAAAGAGCATAAAAAGCTCCATTTTCTTGTGCTAATGTAACATAAGTATTATATAATACGAAAATCAAAAAGATACTTTGCTATGGCAATCAACCAGTCGCAGGTCGATCACATCATTACGGCTGCTTCAACGGATGATCCCGAGATTAAGATGCAGCGGCTTCAGGAGGAGGTCGATCTCATTAAGAAATCGATAAAAAAGCTGCTTATCGATATCAGGGAGCGGATGAACGAGATGGAAAACCCGTTCGTCTTCTCGACCGTTCCCCCCGAACAGCCGAAAAAGGCAGATTCCCGTGATGAGGGTGTGCCGAAACGTCCGGAGCTACAACCTGCCCAACAGCAGGCAGCGGTGGAGCCGGCACAGGTGCTGCAAGCTCTTCCTGCGGGACAGTATCCTCCCCCGATGCAGACCGCTGCCCTCCCTCCGTTCGGCAGTGAATTCCGGATGCCGGAAAAAGCGGCACCGCAGGTGGATATGCGCGAACGTCTGATTGCCGACGAAGCGATTCTCCGTGCCCTGCAGGAAAAACTTCAGAGTACCAAAACGAAGGTAAAACAGTCTGCAAAGAACATTCCTGAGGATGAAGCGGGTGTAAAGCTCCGGCTGCATAAAGTGCACCGCCTGTTTGACTGGACAGGTAAAATGGTGAACAAATACGGACATGACAGGCTTGAAATAATGGTGGACACATACCGCACGCTCGGCTACATATCGGATGATGCCTGTGCACAGATTAAGGATCTCACGCGGCTCATGCCGGAATCAATCGGTAAGCAGCATGAAATCGGATCGAATGAGTTTGTATCCGACCTCTATACGCTCAATCGCATCCTTGCTCCCGCTGATGCGTCCCTCGACCGGGATATGATCGAAGTGCTCATGGAGCACAGGCATGCACCCAAGGAACTCCGGGCTGACACAATACCCGATACGGATGAATATGGGGATGCCTGGGTCGAAATGCTCGACAGGACATGATTAATGTCCAGTGACTCGTTTACAACCGCAATCTTTCTTATTACCGCCATCGTGGCGGCAGCAGTACTGGTGAACGCCTTTTTCCCGATAATTTACACTGCAACCGATACCTTCTCGTCATCATCCGTAACCGCAGATGAGCGTCTTCGCACTGATGTTAAAATCGTCAATAGCTATGCAAGCACTCCGGCTGCAAAAGTCTGGGTAAAAAACGTCGGGTCGATACGAATCGCGGATAATGACATTGATCTCTGTGATGTCTTCGCCGGTGTTCCGGGAAATTTTGACATCCTCGTCCTGAATAAGGCCGGGCCGGGGAACGGTGAATGGGATTACGAGATAATCGGGGATTCGAACGAATACTGGGATGTGGGGGAAACGCTGCGCATCGATATCGCCAGCACCCTCATCCCGGGAAGTGGAAGTGTGACGTATTTCCATTTTGTGCTTCCGAGCGGTATTACGCGCACGACGGAGTTTACAGCGAGCTGATGACATATGGGAAGTGCTTCACTGATTGCATCGGCAATCGCCCTGATCCTGCTCCTGATAACCGCCTACGTAATCGTGGGGGGAACCCTTACCGCCGCCGAGATTATAGCATTTGCCCAGCACGAACAGGTCGCACAGCAGGAGATGAGAATGAGGACCTCGATTGAAATTGTAAGTGCCTCCCTGACAATGGGTGCGTCACCACTGGTAGTGACAGTGCACAATATCGGACAGGAGCCTGTATCGGGTTTTGAAAATATGGAAGCCTACCTGGTGTTTGCCGACGAGCCCGTACTGCATCCATACGGTGCCGGTGCGGGATACTGGTCGTATGGCGGGATCACTCCCGATTCAATCCATCCGCACCAGCTTGATCCGGATGAGGTGCTTACGATGTCCGTTGCATATTCCGGCGTCACCCCGCCTGTCTGGGTGCAGGTGACGACGGATCGCGGAGTGTATGATTCGGTATATATCTGACGAGTGAGGTGTGTGAATAATGGGTCGAAAAACCGGAATTGGAGATCTCATCGGAGGAGACGATAAGAAAATTCTCTCGACCGGGAATCCGGAGATTGACAAAAAACTTGCGGACGGGCTCCCGCTCGAATCACTATCGCTCGTGGAAGGGGAAAACGACACCGGCAAAAGTGTCATTACCCAGCAGATAATCTGGGGGGCCCTGAAAGGTGGATTGAACGTTGATCTCTACACGTCGGAGAATACCTCAAAGAGTTTTATCACCCAGATGGAGTCGATGAGCCTCGACATCTCCGATTATTATGCATGGGGGCATCTTCGGATGTTTCCCATGCACGTCACCGGGTTTGAATGGAGCAAGGAGGAGATGCATGGCATTCTCACGCGCATCATCAAGCATATTCAGCAGAGCAATGCACAGGTCATTATCATCGACTCGCTCACTCTGCTGACGGGGTATGCAACACAGGGAGATATCCTGACATTTCTGACGAACTGCAAGAATCTGGTTGACCACGGGAAGACCATCCTTGTCACGCTTCATACCTATGCATTTGAAGAGGACACCCTTGTCCGGTTACGCTCCATCTGCGACGCCCATCTCATGATGAAGAAGGCGCTTGTCGGTGACAAGTACGTCATGGTGATGGAAGTTGTAAAAGTCCGTGGGGCGACAAAGACCACCGGTAACCTTGTTTCATTTCAGGTGGCTCCCGGGTACGGCATGAAGATTATTCCGATATCAATGGCACGGGTGTAACATGGGTACACTGAGCGCATCTATCAATCTGCCGTTCAAGCCGGAGGTTATCGATGAAGGCATCGACTGGCTAAATAATATCGAATCATCCGCCCTGTACCGGATGCTGCCCGCGAATGCAAAAGAGTATGTCACGAAGAGTCCGCACCTCCTTGAATACCTCCACATGTTTCCGGTCAACGAGTTTGGCATCCCGCTCTTCTTTTCGGAGTTAAAGCGGGATTTGAAAGGGATGGAGAGCCCGAACCTGATCTATCCGCTCAACGACATGACCTTCGTGCACATCTTCCCGGATCAGAACGACGTCCGTGATTATTACATCCCCATCGAGCCCTCGTTCCTGCACAGTGTTGCAGACTCCATGCCATTCGTCGAGCGTAAAATCGTCGAACTGATTGATGCGCTTGACGAGGATCCGGTCACGGACGAGGAGCGGACACTGGTCCTGAAACGTGTTATAAAACAGGCGATATGCGTCCTTCAGCCCGGCGAATCCGTCGAGAGCCTGCTCAAAGGGGGCACTGAAAAAAAAGGGCTGAAAGACAAGATCATGGACCTGGCGAACAAGGACTTGACTGCGAAAAAACCGGATAAGGTACAGAGAAATTCCAGCGCGACTGTTCTGCCGGATGGCAGGGTTGTTCTCAATCAACAGGAATTTGCCTCTCTCGAGTACCTCCTCATCAGAGACAAGATCGGAATGGGGATCCTCAAGCCGTTCCTCGACGACCATAATATCGAGGATATTACCTGTGACGGTGTCGGGCCGATCTTTATCGAGCACAAGATATTCAACGGGCTGAAATCCGCAGTCGAGTTCATGACCACGAAGGAGATCGACGATTTCGTGATTAAGATGGCGGAGCGGATCAAACGCCCCCTCACGTACCGGAACCCGATCGTCGATGCGACGCTCCCCCAGGGCTCGCGTATCAATATCGTCTATGGAACGGAGATCTCCAAGAAAGGGAGCAACTTCACCATCCGTCAGGTTTCAGAAGAGCCGGCGAGCATTCTCCAGCTGATCGAGTGGAATACAACGGATTACCTTTCCGCCGCATACCTCTGGATCTGTATCGAGTACGGCATGTCGCTCTTTATGAGCGGTGAGACGGCAAGCGGGAAGACGACAAGCCTGAATGCCATGACGACCTTCATTCCGCCGGAAAACAAGATCGTCACCATCGAGGACACGCCGGAGCTGATCGTTCCGCATAAAAACTGGAGCCGTGAGGTGTCCAAGGGCAAAGGGTCGGGCGAAGGTGAAGGCGCCGACGTCACGATGTTCGATCTCTTGAAAGCAGCGTTGCGTCAGCGTCCGAACCAGATTCTGGTCGGTGAAATCCGTGGCGGTGAGGGCGCCGTGGCGTTCGGTGCCATGCAGACCGGCCATCCGGTTATGAGCACCTTCCACGCTGCAACCGTGGAAAAGCTCATCCAGCGTGTATGCAGCGAACCAATCAGCATTCCCAAATCGCACGTTGACAACCTGAACCTTGTCGTTATCCAGAGCGCAGTACGCCGGCCGGACGGCCGCATGGTACGGCGTATGCTCTCGATAAACGAACTTGTCGGGTATAACCCGGAGACACAGGGCTTTTCCTTTGTTGCCATGTTTGTCTGGGACCCTGTGACTGATACGTTCCAATGGACCGGGAAGGGGAGCAGCTACCTGCTCGAGAATAAGATAGCCACGATGCTTGGTATTCCGGAGAACCGGCGTGCGGAAATTTATGATGAGGTAGAGAAGCGGGCACGCATTCTCGAACGTCTTCATAAGGCCGGCTATACAGGATTCTGGGATCTGTATTTTATGATGACCAAAATTAAGAAACAGGGTCTCCTGAAGATCGATGTAAGCTGAGATATTCCCTATGTTTGAATCCCTCGCCACTTCGCTTCGTGAAAAAAACGGCGGTACGATTCCGTTCGAAGAGCATATACGCACCCTGAAGGAGTTTCTGGCGCAGATTGCTGAGAACAAGAAGATGGGCGGTGACATTCTGTTCATGATCACCTATATGGCATCAATTACGACGGCACATGTTACCCGCCCCGAAATCTTCGCCTATACGTCCCTGCGGCAGGAATACGTCACGTCACGGTATATCGAGCGGGTGGAGTTCTTTGTCAAACGATGGAATTACAGCTATTCGGAAGCCCTCCGGATGATGGCGGAACGCTCCAAAAATCCCATGCTCCGGAGCATGCTCAACCGGTACGCAAATTCGACCGATTCCGGTGTGCCCGATGAAGATTTCCTGCTTCTGGAGCTCTCCACGGTGCGGAGCGTCTATCGGAACACATTTGAACAGGGTATCGAGATGCTCAAGAAATGGGGTGATGCGTATATCGCGATGATGCTGTCGGCCACAATCGTGGGGATCATCATCATGGTATCCGTGGCGATCTATGCACCGGACGAGATCGACTCGACACTGAATGCGAGTTACATGATTCTCCTCATGATCTCGGTGATGGGAATCGTCACGATGTACCGGGCCATTCCCGGCGACCCGAAGACGCACGACCTTCCGGGCGGATCCTATGAACAGGGGATGATCCGGCGGATGGAGCGTGTGATCGTTCCCATCGTCGCTGCCACATCCCTGCTGCTTTTTATTGCGGGAATCAATTTCGGGCTCATTATCCTCTTTATTGCCCTGCTTATCGCCCCGATGGGCATCATCGCCATGAAGGATGATATGAATATTGTTGCGCGGGATGAGGATTTTTCCGTATTTATCCGGGGGCTGGGCTCGATTATGGGGGGGAAGGGCCTGACTACGGTTTACGCACTGGCGGAAGTGGACCGGAAATCCCTTGAAGTGCTCGGGCCGTTTATCGATTCCGTGTATTCAAAACTCAACCTCGGACTTGATGATGCGGCAGTGTGGGACCGGTTTCTCAGGGAAAGCGGCAGCAACATGATCTGCAAATTCCTCAACATCTTCCGCGATTCGATTGCACTTGGCGGAGCGCCGGCGGAGATCGGAAAGATCGTCAGTTCGTCGATGCTGGAGATGACGCTGCTTCGGCAGAAGCGGGATATGCTTTCAACAGGATTTATCGTTCTTCTCATTCCCATGCACATGGCGATGGTCGCCATTTTCATGTTTCTATACCAGATCCTCATATCGATGGCTCATGCGATTACCAGTGTCATGGAGTCCTTTGCCGAAACATCAGCGGCAATGAGTTCGAGTACCGGAACCGTCGGTTCAGGGATGATGGCGTCGGTGGGGATATTCACGAATTTCCCTGAGGCGAAAATGAGCACGTATGTTGTCACGGTGCTTATGCTGATTACGGTCTCGAATATATTGGC
This sequence comes from Methanomicrobiaceae archaeon, assembly GCA_016926855.1. Lineage (GTDB taxonomy): Archaea > Halobacteriota > Methanomicrobia > Methanomicrobiales > Methanomicrobiaceae > LKUD01. The sequence continues at coordinate 8,027 of JAFGNT010000029.1, forward strand.
GGCTAAAATTGTCAAGGGAGGCGACCGGTCTATGTATTATTTCTTTGGAAGCGTTTTATTTGGGCTGACTGGAATAATATATATCGTAACCCCCTTCATTGTGGACCTGTTCTTCCAGATCCCGGTAATGGGAGCGACCTGAAATGAATTCCTCCCGTAAACGGACCGTCCTGCTTGTCGCAACAGTACTGATAGGTTCGGTCCTTGTTCTCTTTGATGCACCTCTTGAACTCGTGCTTCTGGGCACCACCGCCGTTGGAATGCTGCTTCTGGTACTGCTCGGTGGCCTGAGGAAGGAGGAAGAAGAGCAGCCGGCAGAAAAGCCGAAGGGTAAACCGGAAAAAGAGATAAAAAAAGACGGGATTTCGTTTTTGAACACGATCCGGCTCCCCGGTATCATCACCCGGCTCAGGGGCAGGAAGGCCCCGAAGAATGACACTGCCGGGGCCGGTACTCCGAAGAAGGCACCGGGCAGAAGTGCCCTGTTCAGTGGTCTTCGTGAAAAAATTGCCCAAACACCCGTTAAGGAATATTCCGGTCGTGTCGGAGGCGCTTTCATGAATGCTGTTGATGTCTTTACCTCGGTATTCCGGAAAAAACCGGTCGGGCCGGAGGATCTGGAGAAGATTGATAATATGCTTGACAGGACCGTAGCCGAACCTGTTTCGCAGGATGATTTTCCCGGGTTTGACGATTTCGATCTGGATCTCGAGGACATGGATGAGGATAGTCCCGTGCACGTACCTGCGCAGGAGAATATGGAGCTCGATGAACTGGATGCGCTGGCGGTGAACGACATTCTTGACGCAGCGGGAGAAAACCCCGACGAAGAACGTCAGGACGGCCTGTCGTTTGATTTTGATTCTGGGGTCGAAGATATGCTCGTCACTGCTGATGCGGAGCCGGTTTCGGTGGCTCCCGGTCTTGATGTCCCGGACACCGCGGACATGCCGCCGCTGCCTTCCGACAGTTCGGCGGGGGGGGAAGCCCGGATATCCCTTTCCGAAATGCCGGATATGGAGTCCCTCTCCCCGCTTTCTGATCTTGAAGGCGATTTTGGTGAACTCGATGGAATCGAACTCGATGACATTGAGATAGAAGGGGAATTTGAGGCTGTGCAGGAGGAATCCATTTCCGCTCCGGCGGGTGTCCAGGACACGCCCCCAAAAAAGCCCGAACCGGTTGAGGAGCCGGTGGTTATTACGGAGGACGAAATCGGATCATTCGGAGCGTCTGACGGCAGTATGGGTTTCATGGATGAGCTCAAGTCGGAAACAAAGACATATAAGTCCGCAGTCGATGAAAGCCTGCTCCGTGACCTGAAGGATGTTCCCGTCAATGCCGAGGAACTCGCCACGGATCTGGAAGGCGTGAATGAGTATCTTAATAAGCAAGTGCAAACGGCACGCAAGCGGGTAAATATAGAGGATCGGTGACTGTTTCGTGAAAGAAGTACCGGCAAAAATTGAACACGACGGATCATGGGCCACAACAAAGGTGGGGATCGGGGAGGACCGGATTGCTCTCCGTGATCCGATTAACCGGGAAATCACGTTGAAATCCATTGTCGATATCGAGGAAAAGAAGAATGTCATGAGTATTGAGGTGTCGGGACCTGAAGGACAGACGTTCCGGATTGCTTCGGTACCCAAGGTGCTCGTCGCACTGAAGCGCCTGATCATTATGTCATGCCGGGCGTACCGGCTGAGTGCATATTTCATGTCACCGGCAATTCGCGGTGGCGTAATGGTAAAAAACTCCCCGTGGGAGAAGGGTGCGATTGCAGTACTGAAAACCGGTATATGGTTTGTGGGCCAGCAGAAACAGATCTGCATTCCGCTCATGGATGTTTCCGGAATCGAACGGACGAGCCGCGACGTGAACGGGAAGCCGATGGAAGTCGTAAAGATCGATCACGTCGAGCACGGTGAGGTCGTTACAAGCTTCGTTCTCTGTCCGCCGACGACACTTCAGGTGCTCTTCAACTTCCTCAAGGATGCAACAAAAGAGATGGATATGAGGGGGGACGAGATTGATCCCATCGGTGCACAGGTGGCGATGCTCGTCTACAGCGGCATGGATTCGACCGCAATCGAAAAGATGCTCGGCATCACCCCCGAAGAACTTGAAAAGACATACGACAGTCTCCTCAAACTCGGGATCGTCGGGGTTGTGCGGACACGCCGCGAAGTTCAACTAACGACGAAGGGTGCGCGATACGTCACCGATGCCGTTAAGCCACCGCAGCAATAGTGTATATCGATAGTGTTAATCACTAACCTTTATCACTTATGATAACCAAATGGCTATATGATAAGCCATGGGAAGGATAATGATTGTTGATGATACGATGTTCATGCGAACGCTGCTGAAGAATATCCTATTTTCCGGCGGGCATGATATTGTCGGCGAAGCTGAAAATGGTGAAGAGGCAATCGCCTTATACGCCAAACTGAAACCCGACCTCGTCACGATGGATGTTGTCATGCCGAAACTGAACGGCATCGAGGCATTGAAGTCCATCAAGGGAACCAATCCGGAAGCGAAGGTCATCATGTGCACTGCCGTCGGGCAGGAGCAGATGGTTAAACTTGCGATTAAAACCGGCGCGAAGGGATATATTGTCAAACCCTTTCAGGCACCCAAGGTTCTTGAAGAAGTAAAAAACGTTCTATCGGATTGAAACCATGATTCGCGTCCTCATCGTAGATGACTCTGTCTTTATGCGGAGTATCCTTTCCGATATACTCGGCAGCGATCCCTCTGTCTGTGTGGTCGGTTGTGCAACCGACGGCATCGAGGCACTTGAAAAGATCTGCAAACTCACTCCGGACGTGATAACGCTTGATATCCAGATGCCGCGGATGGACGGTCTGGAGACACTTGAAAAGATGAAAAAACTGCCCCATCCTCCCCGGGTGCTGATACTTTCGACCCTTTCCGGCAAAGATGCGGAAATGACGACTAAGGCGTTGAAGCTCGGTGCCACGGATTTCATGCTCAAACCCCGGAATCTCAGTAAAGTGCGCGAGATCCAGAGGGAACTCATTGAAAAAATTAAACGGGTGGTCGAGATACCCGAGGTGTCGTCGAAACCCGCACGGGAAAACGTTCTCGCCAACCGGATCGTCGTAATCGGATCATCGGCCGGCGGGCCTCCGATGCTCGATACACTTGTATCACAGTTGCCTCCCGATTTATCTGCGGCTTTTATCATTACCCAGCATATGCCGGAGGGTTTCACCGCCGCACTTGCCCAGCGTCTTAACAGGATCTCACAGATGCCGGTGAAGGAAGCAGAAAACGGGGATGTTCTCTATGCGGGAAGAATCCTTGTATCGAAGGGAGGGTACCATTCGATTGTCAGCGGAACGCTCGACAAGGATGGAAAGCGGGGGGGCCGCATCACCCTCTCAAAATCACCTCCCATGTATGCAGTTCGTCCGGCGGTAAACCATACGTTCACCTCTGCGGCACAAGCATTTGGCAGTGCAACTGTCTCCGTTATTCTCAGCGGTATGGGCAGTGACGGAGGCGAAGGAAGCCTGGCTGTGAAGAATGTCGGGGGCAGGACGATGGTGGTGGCCGAAGAGGACTGCCTTGTTTACGGCATGGCCCGCTCGGCGCTCGAACGGGAGTGCGTGGACAAGGTAGTCCCGTTCAAACGACTGCCGCACGAAATAAAAAAATCGGTTCGCGATCTGGAGGAGAAAGATGTCTGACGATGATGGATACCGAAAACTTTTTGTGGCCGAATCCCGTGAAAATCACGAAAATGTAGTACGAAATCTCCTGGTCCTTGAGGAAGGATCGGACGATGAGGCAATAGCCGAAATTTTCCGGTCTGCCCATACGCTCAAGGGAATGTCCGCCTCGATGGGTTTCCATGAGATGGAGCACCTCTGCCATTCGATGGAGGATGTCTTTGATCTGATACGAAACGGCCACACTGCGGTCGAGCAGGATCTGATAGATGTGCTGCTCGCAGGCACCGATGTTATCGAGGAAATGCTTGATGACATTGAGGGTGGCGGGGACTGTTCATCGATATCGTCCAGCCATCTTGTGGCGGACCTTGAAAAGTATGCCTCGGAAACCACCGAAGAATCGGCTGAAGTATCCGACGCGTCTGAATCCTGTGAATCAGCACCTGACTCCTTTAAACTGACAATTACAGTAGATAAAACCTGTGCGATGAAGGACATCCGGGCACTCCTTGTGCTCCAGAATCTCGAATCGCTCGGCACGATTGTCTCCAGCACGCCGACAAAAGAGGACCTTGAAGACGGTACAGTGCCGTTTTCCGGCGAGATGGAAGTGGAATTCGTTAGTGATGCGGGTATGGATGCCGTCAGGTCCGCCGCCCTGGGAACCGAAATCGCCAGCGTATGCTTTGCAGGTGAGGTACAGCCTGAGCCGGATGAACCTGATACTCCGGCCGAATCGGACACCGTGTCCGTGAAATCCTCGGGATTGTCCCCGGCAGCCACCGTAACAAAGGTGGAAAGAACGGAAAAATCAGAAAAAGTCCGGGAAGTCAAGAATCTCCGTGTCGATATCACTCGCCTGGACCAGATGATGAATCTCGTTGAGGATCTCGTCATCAACGGAGGCCGCCTCAAACAGATTGCAGGAATGTACAAGATCAAGGAAATGGACGAATCGCTCAGCATGGTGAGCCGTTCTGTCTCGGATCTCCAGAACCTCATGATGAATATCCGCATGATCCCATTAAACCAGATCTTTAACCGTTTCCCCCGTGTTGTCCGCGATGTTGCCCATCACGATGGAAAGGAAGTCGAATTTACGATGCTCGGGGGAGATACCGAACTGGACCGCAGTGTCATGGACGGGCTCTCCGATCCCCTCCTCCACCTGATACGAAACGGCGTGAACCATGGTCTTGAAACTCCGGATGAACGGGAAGCGTCAGGGAAACCCCGAAAAGGCACGCTGACACTTTCCGCATGGCGCGAACAGGGAAATGTTATTATCGAACTCTCCGAGGACGGGAAAGGCATCAATCGTAACCAGATCCTGAAGAAAGCGATCGAACGCGGACTTGTACAGGAAGAAGGAGCGGCCACTCTCACGGATCAGGAGGTTATCGATTTCCTCTTCCAGCCCGGTTTTTCCACGGCCGAGGAGATCACCGACATAAGCGGACGCGGTGTGGGTCTCGATGTGGTAAAGAGCACCATCGAATCACTCAATGGGTCAATCAAGGTGCAGACCGAGCTGGGAAAGGGATCCCGGTTTACCCTGACCCTCCCCCCGACCATGGCAATCGTGGATGTGATGATGGTGCGGATCAACGATCGGCGCTGTGCGATTCCCATCAATGGCGTCGTAGAGGTCGCAAAGGCCAACCTCGACAATATCCACAAGGTCGGCACAAGCGAAGTGATCATGCTCCGCGACGAAGTGCTCCAGATTTTCCGTCTCAATGAGATGTTCGGTGAACGGCCGGTGAGTGAAATCATGGTCGTCGTGCTGTATAAGGGGAACAAATGCTGCATTCCCGTCGATGTCGTCGAAGGGCAGCAGGAAGTCGTTGTCAAGCCTGTCAGCAGCGTGATTGGCAATTGCCGGGGAGTCGGGGGAATCACTATCCCGGGTGACGGTGCTGTTGTGCCGGTTCTTGATGTGAATACAATGGTTTAGAGAGATTGATATGAAACTTAACGAACACCAGCTTGATGCGTTGCGAGAGCTTGGTAATATCGGCGCTTCCCATGCGGCGGCGTCTTTATCGATGATGCTCGGCAGCGCTGTGGATATGACTGTACCGGAAGTCGAAATCGTGGATATCGCCGGCCTGACCCGCGTTGTCCGGGACGAGATATCTGCTTTCGTAATCTTCGAGATACAGGGAGAAATCGCACCCGGAGGATACCTCGGGCTCTTCATCCCGAAAACTTCGGCTATCAGGCTGACGAATACCATGCTCGGCATGACGGATACAGATCGCGAGATTAATGAGATGGACGAGAGCGCCCTCCTTGAAGTCGGGAATATCATGATGTCCCAGTTTCTTGATGCGACGGCGACCCTGCTCAACATCGTGATGCTGCCGTCGCCGCCTGACGTAGCCATCGATATGGCGCATGCAATGCTGCAGAGTGTGATTGCCGAGATTTCCGGTGATATTAACTCGGTCATTCTCTTCAGTACCGAACTGGTGTGCCAGGAACACGAAGTAACCGGGTCAATTCTTTTGATGCCCCGTCCGCCCATGCTGACTGATCTGCTCACACTCCTCGATAAAGTCATGAACGGCTCAGCGTAAGTGGGTGGTAGTATTTCTGAGTGCGATTCCCTTCAACCAAAGATAAAAAATGTCGGAATCGGCGAATTCCATACGGGCAGTCTGCCAATGACATCTATCGGGCTTGGTTCGTGCGTTGCTGTTATGATTTTTGACAAAAAGCGCGGAATCGGGACGATGGCTCATGTCATGCTCCCGGACAACGGCGGAAAATGCGACCGGCCGGGAAAGTATGCCAATACTGCAATCCCGATACTGATCACTGAACTTATCCAGGCAGGATGTACGAAGCGCTCTCTTGAGGCAAAAATCGCCGGAGGAGCGAGCATGTTTAAAAGTTTCAGGGGCAATCTCAACATCGGGGACCGGAATGTCGAGGCTTTGAAAAAGATCCTCGAAAAACATTCTATTCCGATTGTCGGCGAGGATGTCGGGGGAACGTCCGGACGGTCAGTTTATTATTTTCCTCTGGAAAAGGGGAGGGCAAGCGTAAAACGGGCTGATGGAACGTGTACCGATTTCTGATCGTAGTGCTTGCGGGAACACTCATTCTCGCAACTCCTGCCTGTGCAGGGCTTGTCCTTTTTGTGCCGGGATCTGATTCCGTCTCCACTACATCAATCAGGGATATGGCCGACGGCCCGGACGATCGGGTCATTTTTGCAACCGATAATGCACGATCCGAATATAACGGCACATGGTCCATTCATCACTGGCAGTTCGGCGATATCGGATTAAGCCCGATGAGTGACTTTGTCACCGCAGTTGAGTGCGATTCCGATGGAAATCTCTGGATTGGCTACCCCTGCGGGCTGCAGGTATACGATGACGGTTCCTATACGACTATCCGCGACCAGCAGCTCCTGAAAAACCTCGCTATCAACGACCTTCAGGCACGCGGGGACGAAATGTGGGTGGCAACAGGCAACGCCGGGATTCACCGGTATTCCGGGGGCACGTGGACATGGTTCAAACCGCATGCTCCGGGCAGTCCCGGGTGCTATACTGTGAAGGATATGGCAGTGGACTATGATACCGGACGGTTGTACGCCGCATCGGAAAACGATGGGATCTGGGTGCTTGACGAGTCAGAGGGATCGACGGAATTTTATGAGCTGTTCGATCACGGACAGAGAATTACCGGCATTCACGGCATCGGGAGTGATGTATGCGGCGGCGTATTTTTCTACAACCGGACGCATCTCTTCCTTTACCGGGAAGGGAGTGACGTGGAGATCCTGGTTTCGATTGCCGAAGCACCCCTCGGCAGCAACGAGATTAACGATGCGGATCAGACGAGCCGGGGGATGTACGTGATCGCCACGGATGGCGGGATTTCAGGCTGGCAGGACGGGTCATTTATCCTGCATCTGGACAGGACGGACGGGATCGGAACGAACCTGGTAAAATTTATTGCCGTTGATTCCGCCGATCGGATCTGGTTTGCAAATCCCTTTTACCATGTCGGGTATTACCGGGAGGATCGCTCTGCACCTCTGATTCCCATAAAGCCGGCGGATACTCCCGAAGTGGCTGCAAACCTGTCGGAAGAGCCCGGCAGCACCGTCGAAACGGACGACCTCCCGGTCATCGAGCGGATTATCGAAATAATCAGGGGGATACTGGGCCCGATGATTCCTGAAGCTTGAGCACCTGAAACGCATACGCCTCAAATGAGTCAAAAAATACCATTTTTGCCCGTTTTACGCGCCCTTCGTCCCCGGACTGTGCCTCGTTAAGCACATACTCTATCATGGAGAGATAGTATTTCAAAGACACAAACCGCCGTTTCATCTCGGCAAGCGTGGCCTGTGCCGTCGGCATGTCCTTTGTCAGGAAGGCAAACGCGAAATCGAAGAAATAGATGAGGTGATTGGGCATGCCCGCCGTTATAGCCTTCTCCCGGTATTGCCTGTATGATGTCGGGCTTCCCGAGAGAAGGGCGAGTTTGATGCCGTAATACAACGGTTCGCTGCTGTCCGGATACTGCTGCATCATCTGCTTCACTACACCGGCGGTTCCGGCACCATCCTTTCTTTCGAGGCGCATCTGGTACAGTTCGCGAAGAAAGAACATATCGTTAAAAAACCGTTCGCCCCCGATTTTCAGCAGTCTCTCACGCATTTCTTCATTCTGGTCCTTTTTTGCTTTTTCAAGACCAATCCTGATGAACCACGGCTCGTTCGGGAACCATTCGAACGCAAAGCCGAGAATGGCCCAGCAGGCCTGTTCGAGAAACTCATTATCCGCAAATTGCAGCTGGCGGAGGCGGTTTATGGGCGGTTTTGTCCTGAGCATTTCAAGCATCTGTTCCCGTGCGACGAGTTCCATCTCGCTCGGCCGGGTTTTTGTGCTGCCCGGTAGAGGCGGGTTCTCCTTTGACGAGAGCCTCATGTAGCAATATGCAATATAGAGCCCGATCTGCGCATCGTGTTTTGCATAAGGGCGGAGGTACTGGATCGCATCGGTAAAGTTGCCGACGCACATGAGTTTCAGTCCGGCGAGAATATCCAGCGTTCCTTTTCCCCTGCCGTTCCGCTTGAACCGCAAGGCGTTTTTAACGATCTGCTCTATCACTCCGATCGAGGTGCTCTTTGGGCTGGCTTCCATGATGTGGTATGCAACCGCATCGATGAACTCATCGTGCAGGGAGTTGTCCATATCAGGAAACGACCGCTCCAGCTGGGCGATGACATGTCCGAAAAAGACCGGAAGATTGGCATCGACCTTTCGCGAATTGTGATCGATATAGGAAAAAAAATCCTTCTTTAAGGATTCAATTTTTTCCTGAGAGATTATCCGGGGAATCGGTTCGGACCGGGACATGACACACCCATTTCCAGATTAGAAATACGGGTGGGGTACTTTTAACCTTTACTAATTTCCGCATAATAATATTCGCCGGCTGAATGCTGTTCCCGGTCAAGAAACGATCCCGGCTTGTTTATCCGTGGCCTGCCGCTTTTATCACGCCGGAACGTGACATCGAGATCTTTCAGGAACCGGTTCATTCCCTCCTTCATGTCGAAAGGCCCCATCGCTTCGCCTCGGACGCCCGACTCCCCTCCGAAGACGAGCAGCCGTTCGCTGATCATGTCGATGAGATAGATATCATGGTCAATGACGAGCACACCCGATTCCCTGTTTTCCGCAAAGCGCCGGATAACGCGGACGAGTTTAACCCGCTGCTCCACGTCAAGGTGTGCGCTGGGCTCGTCGAGAATGTAGAGATCGGCATCCTGAGAGAGGCAGAGAGCAATCGCAACCCGCTGCAGTTCCCCGCCGCTGAGGGTGTCAACCGGAGACTGCAGGATCGCATGCAATGACAGCGGCTCGATGATTTCATGCTCGTACCACGAACTGTCGAACCGTGTTGTCTGTGAACGGAGCAGCATCTCCACCGGATCACCTGTCGTCGCCTTGATATACTGTGGTTTGTATGATACCCGCATATGGGAGTCGATCGTTCCCTCGTCCGGTTTCTCCGCTCCCGCAAGCAGTTTTGCAAACGTACTCTTGCCGATACCGTTTGCACCGACGACGCCGAGCACCTCGCCGCACCGGATCTCACCGCCTCCGACTCTCAGCGAAAACGTATCGTACCGCTTTTCCATTGCGGGGAATTGCATCAGCACATCGCGCGTTGTCTCGCGGGTGTGGGCCCGCTCCCCGAACACGACCTCGTACTCGCGGAACCGGACATTCTCTTCAGGGAGGAAGCCCTCGAGATACTGGTTGATGCCCACACGCACACCCTTCGGGCGGGTGATGATACCAAAAACCGAAGGCTTTCCGTATCCGATATGGACCGTGTCTGCGAGCATGTCGAGGATCGCAAGGTCGTGCTCGACGATGACCACGGGGCGCTCGAGGGCGAGTTCCCGGATAAGCTTCGCTGCCGTCATGCGCTGGTAGATGTCGAGAAACGGCGTGATTTCATCAAAAAAGTAGAAATCGGCTTTGCGGGAGAAACAGGCGGTAAGGGCGACCCGCTGAAGCTCTCCGCCGCTGAGGGCGCCGATCGGGCGGGAGAGGAGCGGACGGAGGGAAAGGGCATCGATATACGTATCGAGAGATCCGCGCTCGTCCGTCGAAGCGAGCAGATCCCCGACGCTGCCCTGAAAAACCCGCGGGATGTAATCGATATACTGCGGCTTAACCGCAACTTTTACTTTTCCGGCGCTTACAAGCGAGAGGTAATCAAAGAGTTCTGTGCCGCTGTACTGTCGGATGAAGGAGTCCCAGGACGGTGTTTTTTCGACATCGCCCTGGTTCGGAACGAGCTGCCCGCTCAGTATCTTGACCGCAGTGCTCTTCCCGATCCCATTTGCACCGAGGAGGCCCGATACTTTGCCTTCCACCGGGATGCCCATGCCGTACAGGGCGAACCCGTTCCTGCCGTACCGGTGCGTGGGGTGTTCAAGCTCCTCGGGCAGGCTGACGATATCTATCGCCTCGAAAGGGCATTTTTTTACGCAAATGCCGCAGCCGACACAGAGCTCTTCGGATATGATCGCCTTGCCGTCCTCCCCGATGATGACGGTCTCATCCCCTGTACGAACCCGCGGGCAGTACAGGATGCATTCGGTCCCGCATTTCCGGGAGTTGCAGCGGTCACGATGAACAATTGCAATGCGCATAGATGATCACGAAAAGGGATTCAAAAGGACGGTCCAGCTGATTAACCACAGGGCGAACGTCATGAATCCCTGGTAAAACCAGTCTTTCGCGCCGAGTTTCGTATAATCGATCCGGGTGATGATAAAGACATGTTTCTGGAATACGATGCCCGCAAGAAGCAGAAGCCCTCCGACAATGGCATTTACCTGTAATCCGGTGTCCGGGTTTACCTCTCCGGCGACGGTGAAGGAGAGTATCCCTGCGGCAATGCCCATGAAGCATGCGATGACTGTCCTTTGGATGCGCTCTTTATGCTCACTGGATTTCTGTATCGGGGTTGACTGGCCGCCGTTTTCCGGCGTGCTCTCTTCGGGTTTTTCCGTTTTCATCCGTGCACCAGTAGTCTATTTTTTAGTGTTCACACCATATCTACCTTGGTATATCGATGGCGACACAGCAGGGAATGGGCGGAGTGGATCTCTTTGGCATGCTTTCGGAGCTGCGGGCGACCCTTCCTCTCTGGATAGGGAAGATCTACCAGTATGACGGGAAGACGTTCGGAATCCGGCTGAACGGAGAGAATAAAGAGAGGCTTCTGTTCCTCGTCGAGGCCGGCCGACGGGCACATCTGGTTGCCGCCCTCCCTCCTTCCCCCGAAAATCCTTCCGGGTACTCGATGCTGCTCCGGAAGTACCTCTCCGGGGGGCGTGTTCTCGATATCCGTCAGCATGGCCTCCAGCGGATATTCGAGTTCGTCATCGGAAAAAAGGACACCACGTTTTCGGTAATCGTAGAACTCTTCGACGAAGGAAATATCGTGCTCTGCGATGCGTCGTACACGATTATCAAGCCGCTCTGGCACCACCGGTTCCGGGATCGCGATATAGTGCCCGGAGCAATGTACGCGTTCCCGGGGTCCGACCGGGCTGCCTATACCGGAGAGGAACTCCGTGAAATCCTGCAGGCCTCGGATAAGGACACGGTCCGGACCCTCGCCGTCTCTCTCATGCTCGGTGGGCGGTATGCCGAGGAAGTGTGCCGCCGGGCGGGCGTGGATAAGCGGACACCTGCCGCAGAGGCCCCTGCGGATGCCCTTGCCCGTGCATACGAGGAGTGCCTAAAGCTCGCTGCAGCCCGTGGCAACGCCGTGATTACGAAAACCGGGTGCTGGCCCTTTCCGCCCGGCGATGAACCGGTGCTTGCCCGGTTTGACGGCTTTTCCGAGGCTCTCGATCATTTCTATCCGCCGCTCAGTGTTGCCTCGAAAGAGGAAAAACCGCGCCTCTCCCGTGAGCAGCGAATCCGACGGCAGCAGGAGGAGGCGATCGTGCGGTTCGACACGACAGTTGACCGCCTTGAACGTGCCGTTGAGACCCTATATGCCAACTATATGCTTGTCTCGGATGTCATCGCCACCCTCAGCGCAGCATCACACGACCGCTCGTGGCAGGAGATCGAAGCGGTGCTCCGGGCAAGTGATAATCCCGTGGCACGGGCCGTCGTTGCCGTGCACCCTGCAGAGTCGGCCGTTGATCTCGCACTCGACGAACGTGTCACCATTTACGTGCGTGACAACCTCGAGGCGAACATCGGCAGGTACTACGAGCAGATAAAGAAGATGAAGCGGAAAAAAGCGGGTGCCATAGCTGCGATGGAGCGGACGGTAGAGCCAAAACCCGTCCGCCGGAAATCGTTTGCCACCTTAAAGCCCCGGTGGTACCACCGGTTCCGCTGGTGCTATACAAGCGACGGCGTGCTGGTGCTCGGCGGGCGTGATGCCGACCAGAACGAAGAGCTGGTGAAACGGTACATGGAGGGCGGGGACACCTTTGTGCATGCAGATGTGCATGGGGCGAGTGTCGTGATCCTCAAGGGACAGACGGAGCGGATGGACGAAGTCGCCCAGTTTGCGGCGTCATATTCAAACGCGTGGAAAGCAGGGCACTTTTCAGCCGACATCTACATGGCACGCCAGGATCAGGTGAGCAAGACCCCGGAGGCGGGAGAGTATGTCTCACGGGGATCCTTTATCGTGAGGGGCGAACGGTCATATTTCCGAAACACTCCCCTCGGTGTGGCAATCGGAATCCAGTTTGAGCCGGTGGTGGCCGTCATCGGTGGGCCGGTATCCGCCGTAACGTCGCGGGCACGAATGTGGGTCGTCCTGAAACCGGGCACTTTTGAACCGAACGATATCGCGAAAAAAGTGCTCCGGGTGCTCCGCGAACACCTCACCCCCGAGGAGGGAAAGGGATTGAAAAATATCCTGACGGCCGAGAAGGTTGCGGCATTCGTACCGCCGGGTGGATCTGATATGGAGGAGTTCCATGAAAGCCGAGTATGATTTTTTAAAAGACGGTTTCGGGGAGATCCGCCTGTTTCCCGAGACCCTTGACGATATATGGCACCTTGCCCATCTCATCAGGCCCGGGGATCTCGTTTTCGCCATGACGTTCCGGAGCACCGAATCCGCGACCGACAAGCTGCGCCCCGAGAAGGTCGAAAAAAAACTTATGCGACTCGGGGTTCGGATCGAGCGGACCGAGTTTCATAGCGAAGCCCACCGGATCCGTATGCACGGGGTCATCGAATCAGGGAGTGACGCCGGCTCGTACCACACCCTGAACATCGAGCCTCTCCATGAAATTGCCGTTGTGAAACGGTGGACCGGGCTTGATCGCGAACGCATCGACCGGGCCGTCCGGGCTTCCTCGGCCGGGCTCATCCACGTGCTGTCGATTGAGGACGGTGAGGCACAGCTCTTTCGGATCCGGCAGTACGGGCCCGAGCAGGTGCTCACCATCCAGGCGGGAAGCGGAAAACGGGAGGGCTTTGACGGGCGGCAGGCATTTTTTGAATCAGTCCTTTCCCCCCTCAGGGATGTCGAGGGCCCGCTCGTTATTGCGGGACCGGGTTTTATCAAGGACGATTACCTGTCGTATCTCAAAGCACAGGCACCGGAGATCGCGGAGCGCTGTGCGCTCGCTGATACGAGAAGCGCCGGCAGGGGCGCAGTGCAGGAGGCGATCGGGCAGGGCGTGATCGCGAGCATCACCGAGGATATCCAGCTTGCCCGGGAGGTGCGTCTGATGGAGGAATTCCTGGCCCGTGTCGGCAGGGGTGGCGCTGTCGCGTACGGGACGGACGAGGTCGCACGGGCCATTGAATACGGGGCGGCGGAGACGGTCCTCGTCACCGATACGACACTCCACGACATGGCTGTGGTCGAGCTCCTCGAAGCGGCCGAGGCGCAGCGGGCAACGGTCGTCGTCTTCACGACTGCCTTTGAGCCGGGGGAGCAGCTTGAAGCGCTCGGCGGTATTGCAGCGCTCCTGCGGTATCCGCTTTCCTGAAAGAGAGAAAAAAAAGATTATTCGGAGAGTTCCTCGCCGGAATCCGTATCCACTGTTTCCGTAACCGCCTGCGGGCGCGTGAACGTTTCTTTCAGCACGATCTCATTGACGCCATCAATGTATTCGAAGATCTGCTGGACGATCATCCCCCTGCCCATCAGCCAGCGGCGATCGTACGTGATGCCGGGCGGGAGCATGATGGTCAGGACGCCGTCGGCAAGGTCCGTCTCCATGTCGCGACCGGAAAAGAGCCAGATCAGCCCTTGTGCCTTCTCTCCGGCATCGTCGACCATTTCCTCAATTGTGAACGTATAATTGAGCGTCTTGCCGGCAAACGGGTGGTTGAAGTCGATGACGACACGCTTGCCAACGACATTGACGACCACTCCTTCACGCCCTTCCGACGTCACGCGCATTCCGACGTGGGGTTTTTCCTTAAAATCCTTCGTGGTGGTGGAACGGACGAGTCCGGTTTCGTGCGGGCCGTACCCCTTCTCGGCAGCAATCTCAATCTCTTCCTCGACTCCTATCTCCTTTCCTTCGAGCGCCTCGTCGAGACCGGGTATGACGTGCATACTGCCCACGCGGACCGTAATCGGCCCGTAGGTCTTTTCCTGATCAAAGATGCCCTCTTCCTGTGCCTTATCTGCGTCGGTTGTGTCAAAGACAGCCCCGTTCACCGTCCCGGTGTATATAAGCTTTACAAAATCGCCTTTCTGAATTGCCAAAGAAATCACCTGACTATATTAAATCGAAATCCATCTACTTAAACTAGTGACATCCCATGATGGAAATCGAAGCAAAGGTGCAGGTGCCGGATCTTGCACCGTTTCACAACCGCCTCACTGTGCTCGGGGCCACGTTCGTCTCGCGGGGACTCCAGCGTGATGTCTATTTCAACGCTTCAGACCGGGATTTCGCCCTGACAGACGAGGCACTCCGTGTCCGGCATGAAGGGTCGCGTGCACTCCTGACCTATAAGGGGCCGAAGGAGGCCGGATCGGGGTACAAGGCGCGGAAGGAGGTGAACGTGCAGGTCGATTTGGGATCCGCATGCGAAGAACTTCTCACCGCCGTCGGCTTCTCCCCCTCCGCGGAAGTGCGGAAACTGCGGGAGGAATACCGCTTCAGGGGCGTTTCCGTGGCGCTTGATGCCGTGGATGGCCTGGGTTCGTTCGTTGAGATTGAGGTCTGCACCGATGGACCGATGGAATCGGCGATGAATTTGATATCACACGTCCAAAAAGAGATTGGGCTCGCGGGGCCGCATATCCGCGAGTCGTATCTCGAACTCCTGGAAGCTACACGGAGCGGAGATCGATCGTGATGTCGCCCGGCTCTTCACCGAAGTGAATGAGTGCGCAGTTCCCTTCGGAGGCGGGCCCCGGGTTGACGACCTTTACCCCGTCGCATTCCATGATCCCCTTTTCCTCGTGAATGTGTGCGCAGCAGACGAGATCAAACGACTGCAGATAATTTTTAAGGCATGCACTGCCGACGTGCGCCCCGCCGATAGAGTCAAGAGTGTCGAGCGGCGGGGCGTGGGTTACGAGGACATTATGCACGTTCCGCTGCATCCGTGCCGTTGCCCGTTCCATGATGCGGCCGATCTCCTCTTCCGAGAGCTCAAACGGCGTTCCGAACGGTGTGGGGTTGGATCCCCCGATACCTGTCAGGGTGATGGCGCCGACTTCGATCGATGTGCCGTGAAGGCAGACGGTATCTGACTCCTCGATCAGGTCAATGATGTCACGCATGTCGCAGTTGCCGGGGACGGCAAAGCTCGGCATATCTATCTGTGCAAGCATCTCCTTTGCCGGCCCCACCGGGCCACAGTCCGTCAGATCACCGGCAATGATGACCATGTCAGGGTTCAGCGCGAGAAATGCGTCCATGTGTCCGTACTGGGCGTGAAGATCAGCGAGGAGCAGCACATCAGTCATGGGTACTCATTCTGGTTCTGCCTAAAAAACCTTACCTCAGGTTCCATCCATGCGCCGGTCGCTTTGCCCGCGAGGGCGAGCCTCCCGAGTGCCCTGGTGGTTTCAGGAAGCAGCGGCCGCGCCGCTGTTCCCTCGAGGGGTGTGCCGGGAAGCGGGATAAAATAGTGGGCATGCACGCTGCCGAACCGTGTAATCCATGTGGCAAGTCTGACCGTCGCTTCCTGGTCCTCGTCGGTCTCAAAGGGCAGGCCCACGATGATATCGACGACCGGGATAAGATCGTGGTCCCGGCACAGTTCCACCGCCGTGATGACGTCTTCAACCGTGTGCCCCCGCCGGAGCTGCCGGAGCACGCTGGTACTCCCTGACTGTGCCCCGAAATGCACCCGCCGGTTGGCGCAGTACGTGCTGATAAGGCCGAGCGATTCGTCGGTCACCCATTCCGGCCTGACTTCGCTCGGGAATGTGCCAAGGAAGATACGATTGTCGAGGCTTGAGAGGAGCCGTTCGAGTTTGTCGAACCGCGGATGGATGCCGTCCGACCCATACGCAAATGCATTCGGAGTGACGAACCTGACATCCCGGTATGCAGTTGCGGCCCGGACAATCCGGTCGATGGACCGGTGCCGCATCCTTTTCCCGAAGAGACAGGGCGTCTGGCAGTAGCCGCAGGTGTGCGGACACCCGCGGGTGATCTCGATGTAGCCCTTCACCTCCGAAAACGGCGGATAGGCATCAAGCACGACACAGGATGCCGCCTCCCGTACCTGCTCCCGTGTCGCCACTCCCGGTGGAATGACGCCCGAATCATTCTCAATCTCACGAATCAGTGCCGGGAGCGTATATTCTCCTTCGCCTACGACGACATAATCGGCGACTGCCGCGACCTCCGCGATGCGGGCCGATGCATGCGGTCCCCCGGCGATGGTAATGCAGGATGCAGCGCGGATTTCATCAAGAATATGGGAGGCGTTTATTGAATTCAGGCTGTAACAGGTGATGTCGTCTTCAGGGCCGCTGACGGCGCGGAGGCAGATCCCCTCCTGCAGGCAGGCTGCGTACAGGGCGGCGTAGGAGTTCCGGGTTCCCTTAATCGTTCGCCAGTTGATCTTCATACACGATGTCCCCGGAATCGCCGTCAACCGTGACCCTGGCGCCCCCTTTCATATCCGAGAGGGGTGTGTCGGGGTGGTCGATCATCGGGATTCCCGAGATGATGGCGCCGGTGGCGATGATCGGCTCCGCTTCCTCGTTGATGATGGCTGCGGGTGCGGCTCCGTTTCGCCGGAGAGCGTATATCACGTAGGATCCTACGGTCGATCCGCGCCCGAACGGGAATGCGAGGACTTTTCCGGCTATCGATATACCGGAGAGCGGGTGGCCTTTCTCGATGACAACCCCCGTCTCGGGATCGACGCCGGAAAGGAATGAAATCGGATCGGAACTGACGAGCAATTCCCCTGTCGCCCTGCCGCGTGATATGCCGCGTCCCCGAATTATCACTTCCATATCTAATATAATGGTGGAAGAACCAATTATATTTTAACATGGATGAGATCATCTTCGATAACGGTGGCGGTGATGGAGACATTCAGAATCTCCAGGCTCAGGAGCTGAAGACACGGCTTCAGGATCTGCAAAATAAGAATGATCTCCTCACGAAAGAGATAAACCAGCTCAAACGTGAAAACAGTCAGCTTAAGCGCCCGCCCCTGTTTGTCGCCAGTGTCATCGAGGTGCTCGAAAACGGGGAGACATACCTCCGTCAGCAGGGAAATAACCAGGAATATATCACCCATACCCTGGATGAGCTCCACGATGAACTCAAGCCGGGAATGAAGGTCGCGGTTAATAATTCCCTCTCCATCGTCCGGATTATCGGCACCACCTTCGATGCCCGCGTTCGCATCATGGAGCTCGACGAATCTCCCGATGTCACGTTCGGGCAGGTGGGCGGCCTGCGTGAGCAGATCGAGGAAGTGCGGGAGGCGGTGGAATATCCGCTCACACGCCCCGAGATCTTCGCCCGGCTCGGTGTCGAGCCGCCGAAAGGGATCCTGCTTTTCGGCCCCCCGGGCACCGGCAAGACGCTGATCGCGAAAGCAGTCGCGAATAACGCTCATGCCCGGTTCATTCGCATGTCGGGCTCGGAGCTCGTTCACAAGTTCATTGGCGAGGGAGCACAGATGGTCCGTGAACTCTTCACCCTCGCCCGGCAAAAAGCGCCGTCTATCGTTTTCATTGACGAGATCGATGCAATCGGGAGCATGCGCACGCATGACGGGACCTCAGGCAGCGCCGAAGTCCAGCGGACGCTGATGCAGCTCCTTGCGGAAATGGACGGTTTTGACAACCGCGGTGACGTCCGGATCATGGCTGCCACGAACCGTGTCGATATGCTCGATCCGGCATTGCTCCGGCCCGGACGGTTTGATCGCATCGTTGAGATACCGCTTCCGGACGTGGATTCACGCCTTGAAATCTTTAAAATTCACGCTTCTCCCTTAAAGATGGAAGATGTGGATCTCACCGAGCTGGTGCGGCTCACGGAAAATTCGACCGGGGCTGAGATACAGGCAATCTGCCGCGAGGCAGGGATGATTGCAGTTCGCAACGAGGCGGATGCAGTGAAGCGCGATGATTTCATCGCGGGTGTCCGGAAAGTGAAACATCTGACCTCGACAGAAGACCGCATGTTCCTCTGATATGAATATCCTGCTTGTTCAGCGTGAAGGGATTGATCTCCACCGGACCCTTCTTGCGTCGGAGACAAGCAGAATTATTCTTCGTTTTTACCGGCCCCGCGATACCGGGTACGGCGTTCTGGTCGAAAATTCGTCGCTCGGCGGGAGCCTGTCGCTGGTCTCGGAACTGAAGTGGTATGTCCGCAGGTATGTGGCATGTGTCCTCTTCGAGTTCGCCGAAAACCGCTACTGCACGCAGCAGCTCGCACAGGAAGTCTACGAACGGGAGATCCGGCTGCAGGAGCCGTGGCCGTTCAAAAAGCTCATCGGCATCCGGGAAGGGACCATACGGCGCACGGTCTGGATCGACGGGGAAGCCACATCGGACGTGCGCCCGGCCTTTTCCCGGGAGATGGATGCGGTCTTCGAAGTATGGGCCAGCAGTACAGAAACCCCTGAATAAAAAAACCTGTTTTCAGGCATACATCGCACCGTCTTCGGTGCCGAGATGATGCCGGTTGAAGTCGAGGCTTACCTTGCGGATTGCCTTGATAAAATCATTGTGCGTGACGGTGTCGCGCTCCTCGCGGATGGCATACATGCCCGCCTCGGTGCATATTGCCTTGAGGTCCGCACCATTTTTACCGTCGGTGAGGGCGGCGATTTCCAGGAGAATTACATCCTCGCCGAGGTTCATGTATTCTGTGTGGATGTTCAGGATGGAGCTCCGACCGTGCGTATCGGGGAGCGGGATCTCGATTATCCTGTCAAAACGGCCGGGCCGGAGCAGTGCCCTGTCCAGAATGTCAATGCGATTCGTGGCACCGATAATCTTGACATCGCCGCGGCTTTCAAATCCGTCCATACCTGCGAGCAGCTGCATGAGTGTACGCTGAACTTCCCGGTCGCCCGATGTGGTGCTCTCCGTCCGCTGTGCGCCTATTGCATCGATTTCATCGATAAAGATGATTGACGGTGCTTTTTTCTTCGCCAGTTCGAAGAGTTCACGGACCAGCCGTGCCCCTTCCCCGATATATTTCTGCACGAGCTCCGATCCGACGACCCTGAGGAACTGTGCATTCGTCTCGTGGGCAACCGCCCGGGCGAGCAGAGTTTTCCCCGTTCCGGGAGGCCCGTGGAGGAGGACGCCCTTGGGCGGATCAATGCCGACTGCCTTAAAGAGTTCGGGTTTTTTCAGCGGCAGTTCGACTGCTTCCTGAATTTCTTGTATCTGGACTAAGAGGCCGCCGATATCCGCATATGTCTCTTTCGGCGAGTCGATGATCTCCATCCCGTATATCTGGGCGTCAAATGACTGGGGGAGCACATCGACAATTGCAAGGGACTGCTGGTTCAGGGAACAACGGACACCCGGTTTCAGACTGTCGGGTTCGATAAAATTTGATGCCCTGACAAGGAAACGGGGGCCGGCGCTGCTTCTGATAATGATCCTGTGGGGATCAACGACGTCAGTCACCGTGCCGATAACGAGGGGTGGACTTCTGAGCTGCTCAATCTCACTTTTGAGTTTTCGGATCTCGCGCTCAAATCGTATTTTCTGCTGTTCGATGTAGCGTTTCTCCGATTCGACCTGCCGCACCTGCTCCCGGATCTCCATATTTCGTGATTCGAGCGTTGAGATTCTCTCGAGCAGATATTTCGCCAGGTCTTCCTCGTTGTGAGGATCTGAACTCGGTCTGGGGTTTTCTCCCATATGTATCCTCGATTAAGTATATAGGGTTAGATGACTTAAAGTTGTTTGCGAATTACCATGGATTGCGATGTTTGTGGGCAAAAAATACGAGGAGCCCCGAAATTTGTCCGTATTGACGGTGCATCCATGAGGGTGTGCATGAAATGTGCGAAACTCGGAAATGAAATCCAGAAACCGAAGGAACGCACCGAAGGACAGAGAACCGGGCCCCAAAGAGCAGGCACTGCGCCCCGGCGTCATCCCCGCGATGTCTTTGATTTCATGGAAGGCGAAGGCGAGATCGTCGATGACTATGCCACCCGGATCAGGGACGCACGAATGCAGCAGGGGTGGGAGCAGAAAGAGCTTGCCCTGCGGATTAAGGAGCGGGAAATCCTTGTCAAGAAGATTGAAAAGGGCGACCTGATCCCTGAAGACGATGTCAGGAAGAAGATCGAAGCGGTGCTCGGCATCAAGCTGACCGACGAGGTTGTGGATGCGGTACGGGAGAGTACAGGCGGCAGGATGACCACCACGCTCGGCGACGTGATCAAGATTAAACGCGGTGGAAGGTAACCGCACCTGAATCGTTCCGGTTTCTCTCCGGTTTTCTCTCCTGATTCCGATCTTTATCATCTCCGGACTCTCCCGGATGATATCTGTTTTCATCGGATAATCTAATCAGCTCCGGGGAGTATATCTGGAATATAAACCCGGAGTATTGGTTACGTATGTCCTCACCACTTATTCTCATCAATCTCAAGACGTACGACGAAGGATACGGGCACAGGGCCCGGAAAATTGCGGAGAGTGCTGAGCTCATCGCCGGGGAGAGCGGCGTTCGGATTGGTATTGCGCCGAATTTCATGGAGATCCATCCGATGAGCCACCACTTTTCCGTGCCTGTCTACGCCCAGCATACCGACGGGATTGGCGCCGGCGCCCACACGGGACACGTGCTTGCAGCCGCCGTCCGGCATGCCGGGGCCCACGGGACACTGATAAACCATTCCGAACGCAGGCTTACCCTTGCGGATGTCGGGGCCGCGGTGGAGGCCGCAAAGACGGCGGGGCTCGAAACGGTTGTCTGCACGAATAACGTTGCGACCAGCGCGGCAGCGGCATCGTTTGCCCCCGATTACGTTGCGATCGAACCGCCCGAGCTGATCGGGAGCGGCGTCTCAGTCTCGAAGGCCGACCCGGAGATCATCCGCCGGTCGGTGGACGCGGTAACACGGGTCGATCCCGGCGTGAAGATCCTCACCGGGGCCGGCATACAGTCAGGGGAGTGCGTAAAAATCGCACTTGATCTGGGTACGGAGGGTGTCCTCCTCGCGTCATCGGTGGTGAAAGCTGCTGATCCCGAAGCGGTGCTCCGCGATCTCATCTCCCTCCTGTAAGTCCTGCCGGTTATAGGATCAGGGAAATAAGGTCGTGCTTGGTAATCACGCCCCTGACCATCCCTTTTTCCACGACAAGAATGGCATGGTGTGAATGGAGGAGGTGAACGAGCGTATCAAGGTCGACATGGGGAGAAATGGTCGGAAACCCCTCCTCCATAAAATCGCTGACCGTGTGGCTCTGTGTTTTATGAATTCTGCCCTCTTCAATGGCGTTTATGATAGCGGATTCCGAGATGCAGCCGACGGGCACTCCGTGCTCGATCACCGGAAGCTGTGAGATCCCGTTCTCCTCCATGATCTGGACGGTACGTGTCACCGACTCGGTCGGGACGACGCTCAGGACCGGTTCGTGCATGAGATCGCCTGCTGTGATTGCCGAACGCTCCGCGACCTGAAGCACGTCGACAATCTTTGTGAGCGTACTTACCCGGGGATCCACGCTCCCCCCCTCTATCCTTGCCACCATTGACTGGCTTATCGCTGCTTTTTTCGCGACATCCGACTGTTTGAGTCCCAGCATGACCCGCTTTGCCTTCAGTTCGGTCGGGGTGGGGATGTGCATATCCGATTACCCATGGTAATTATTTTATATATACTTATGTGCGCCGGGGATACCTGTGGGCGGGACAGTTTTTTAATGTGAGGGAATTCATTGAAACATACGAAATGATGTTCAGCGAGGACGTTCTGACGGCATTTCCCGGGATATGCGTGGCCGTTGGGGATATCCGGTCCGTACGGATTGCAGAGGAGCATCCCGGGCTCGAAGCCCTGAAACTCTCGGCCATCCGGGATATATCATCACGGTATACTCTCGAGCAGGTGAAGAACGAACCGGTATTCCGGGCATACCGGGACTTTTTCTGGAGCGTGGGCGTTGATCCCACCAAGACCCGGCCGGCATCCGAAGCCCTCACGAGAAGGGCCCTGTCCGGAAAAAAATTCCCGAAAATCAATACGGCTGTCGATGCCTATAACCTGGCGTCGCTCTGCTCCGGGATACCCATCGGGGCGTTCGATGCCGATACGCTGGGCGGTGGCGATCTTTTACTCCGGTTCGCAAAAGACGGCGAAGCGTTCCTCGGCATCGGCATGAAAAAACCCGCCCTGCTCCGGGAAAACCAGGTCGTCCTGACCGACGCAGAAACGATCATCGCCATCTACCCGTACCGCGATTCCGATGCGACGAAAGTAACCCCGGAGACACGCACTATCCGCATCGTCACCTGCGGAGTGCCCGGGATTGCGAGGGAGCAGGTGATGGAGGCATACCGGCTCTGTGCCGGGTATCTTGAGGAGTATGCCGGAGGGTTTGCTGAAGAAGCGGAACTGTATCCCGCTGGCGGCCCGGAAGGTTGAATGATCACCGGTGCGACTCGTACGCTTCACGCAGCCACTCCCGCATATCGTCATCCCGGTCGGATTCCTGTTCTATGACACCATGATGGGTGAACCGGCCGGGCCGCGCTTTGGCCACCCCGGCGGTCCTGCCGTCTTCGGGTTGTTTGCAAAAAAAAGGTAAGGAGACTCCGTACCATGGATCTTATGGTCGTTTAGGGCATGTTTTCCTTCGGATTAATGTTCTCTACAGAACCGTGCTTTCATACATTTTCAGCATATTCAGCATATTCAGCATCCAACATACTGGACAAGAATGAGAGGAAGAATAACAAAACCAATAGGGGGTAAATATCCTCTGCCATTACAACGATGACAAAACAGGGCGTTATCTTGGTGAGGATAGGGACAAGATGAAAAAATGGTGGATTGCATCGGTAAAAAGATTACTTGGCGTTTTGCTGACAGGTTAATTGGTTCCGGAAGGTTCTGATACGGTGATAAGATTTTATAAAAAACCGGGAAGAATATGAAGCGAAGTAACGTATTGACGTGCAGATAAATAATTTACGGTCCGACGGAAATGGAAAAATAGTCCGGACAATAACCCCTTTTTCCCGGCACATCCTGCGTCGCCGTTTTACCGGATGAAAAAATTTTTTGACCGTATTCCACCATAGACCATAACCCGGGAAACGCTTGGATCTGTCGTATGATAACGTCTATCGTATCGAGGACCGTCTCTGTCTTTGGTTGTCATGATAGTCCGGTCAATGGATATCGGTGCCCGGGCCTTGCTGGCTGGATCAGGTCCGGACGACCGGCTCTCCTTTTTTCAGGTGAAGATCGAACACACCGTTTTTCAGGGTGGATCGCGCCCCCTCCCTCATGACCGGACCGGGAAGCTGGATATCGTGGTGCAGGGAAATGGATCTCTGGTCCTCCCTGCTGCACCTGCCGCCCTCATCCCTCCCTGCTTCCAGCCGGTCACATGTTATTCTGAGGAAATTATGGTTGACAAGATCAACGGAAATTTTTGAAAAATCCAATCCCGGGATGATATCGACCGTAATAACCACTTCATCATCATCATCAGAGATCTCCGCGTTCAGGTTCCGCGGGGACAGGAATACAATACCGGGGTTTTCTCCTTGTGGCAACATCAAATTTTCCGCTGGTTCGAAAGCATACTGGAACAGGTAGTCCATGGATGCTCTCAGTTCATCGAGTTCGTCATAGATCGATCTGCGAATACGTCGTACCATTGTCTACCTCCTTTTTTGTTGCCCAAGTGTGATTACACCTAGGTATACAGGGACGAGTGTTGTTAATGTTAATACAGGTTTCGCCGGTCCTTCCTGCGCCCATGGTTCCCGCGAGAGGGTGTGCCGGGCCCCCGGTTGCTTTCTTCGTGAGCGATCTGTGTGGCAGGCGGTGACGTTTGCTGAGGGCGGAGATCAGCATCAGAGATCAGATATTGAGTATTTCTTATTTTGAATGGCTGAAAATGTGTTTTTAAAAAGGGACGCTTCACTCCATGAAGCAGAATGCGAAAAGGCAGGCCGGGTGTGGGGGGATAGCTCAGCTCTCCCGTTCCACGACAAACGAAATTTTTACAACAGAACGATATTCCACAATTCTGTCGTTCTTCACCTTCGCTGTACATTCCTTCAGGTAGACTCCTTTGATGTTGCTGACGGTTTTCGCTGCTTCCTTTACAGCATTGGCTGCTGCATCATCCCACCCATTCGGGGAACTGCCGATCAACTCGATGACTTTTGCCACCTTGGGCTCATCTCCTTCTGTCATTTCTCTTCCTCCACGACTTCATTACGTCACATCTCCCACATGAAGTTTTCGCAGAAAGTATATCCGGATGATAGGGAATGAAATTGATGGCCGTCCTGATTCAATTGCACGCCTGTTTGTTGATCCACAAGCAGAGCAGGAGAAGATTCTCAAAATGCCGTCCTCAGAAGGTGAAGCTCACCTGAGCTCTCCAGGCATGAACAGAGCCATCCCGACGGGCAAGAGCTTACATTCTAGTACGGGTATATTCCAGGGCTATGGGATATACGATCACGCTTATTTCCGTTGAGGAGAAGGAAGACCTCGTTAAGCGATATGCCTCACGGATCAGGTATGAACTTAAATCCGAGATATACGGATGTTGCATCAAATTACTCACCGATTCAGCGGTGGTTCGTGATCGATGGAGTGATAACCTCTATAGTATGTCGCAGAATGTCCGCTCCCACGGCCGGCTCTATGTTTTTAATGACCCGGATGAAAAGAACGATCACGTCTATTTTGATCCTTACACAAAGACCGTATTTCTTTTGAATATCCTGTATTATGGTTGGATTAAGTCACTTGCGCTGAGTGTGGCGGGAGACATCCTCGAAGATGAACATGAGATCTATTCCATCCACGGGGCCTGCCTTGATACTGGCCGCGGGGGTCTCTGCATCCTGGGCGCGTCAGGTTCAGGGAAAACTACTCATACGTACGGCCTCCTGCGCAATGAGACCATTCGGGTTATTGCTGATGACTGGTTCTTCTCCCGGGTATATGGATCTACGATTCTTGCGTATGGCTCGGAGAAAAATTTCTATATCCGGGCGGACCTGGCAACAATATGGCCGGAATTCCATGACCTCGTTGACCGGGCAGAATTTGACCAGGAACGCCGTGCCGTCGTGGATCTCCGGTGGGTGGTCGGAAAAGGGCGGATACTCCCGCTCACTACCCTCCGTACCGTGATCATCCTGACCCGAACAGAGGGCAATTCCTCAACCTGTGAAGAGATCGACAACGGAAAGGCCCTCGTTCTCCTGGAAAAGAATGGATATTATAATCCTCATTATCTGGTGAGGAATCCCCATAAGGCCAGGATTCGAAAGGAATTTTTCCGCAATCTCCTTACCAGGACCAGGGTGTTTGAAGTGAACACCGCGGGTACACCGGAAGAAACCCAGCGGTTAATTAAGAAGATTAATAATCTGAATTAATTTTTGACCCCTGAATAGTAGATGAGGTGATGAGGTATCTTCCACTACCTCCACGATTTCATCAGGCATCAGATCAACCAGAACTTCGAATAAATCTTTTCCTCACCCCGGCGATCCTATCGTCGTCGATCAGCCGGCCCGGATTGAACGCCAGCGTGATGCTGTTTTCCGGCCGCTTCGCTATCCAGAGCTGCGACAACGCAGCAGCCGTTCAGAGCCCGGTCTTTGTGACGATTGCCGGAGGTGTTGAGACAGTGAGCAGGCTGGCCCTGATGAGCAATAGGTTAAAGCGATCCGGTGGCATACTGAGACGTAGAGCTGGGAAGTGACGCAGGTGAAAACCCGAACCGAAATTCTCGAACTGCTCCGGTCCTTAAAAGACGAACTGAGAGAGCGGTACCATGTCAGGAGTATCGCCCTCTTTGGGTCGTATGCCCGTGAAGAACAGGGTGAAGGAAGCGATATCGATGTACTCGTTGCGTTCACTTCCGATGCGGATCTCTTTGATTTTATCGGGCTCTCGCAGTATCTTGAAGAAAATCTCGGTCTCTCCGTGGATGTCGTACCGGAGACGGCACTCCGGCCGGAAATCCGCAGCAAGGTCCGCCGGGACCTCCTCTACGCATGAGATCATACACGCTCTACCTCTCGGACGTTGCCGCAGCCCTGGAAATGATCGCAGAGTTTACCGCGGGCATGACCTATGACCAGTTCCTCCATGATGACAAGACCCAGAGTGCTGTCATCAGGAAATTCGAGATCATCGGGGAAGCATCGAAAAAGATCCCTCTTGACGTCACAGAGCGATATCCTTTCATTCCGTGGCGGGAGATGGCGGGGATGCGGGACAGGCTGATCCACACCTATTTCGGCATCGACACGATGCTTGTCTGGCGTACAATCGCCAACCGGGTTCCGGAGCTCCGGCGGGAAATCGGTTACATTCTCGAGCAGGAACGCGAACGCTAGCTGCATGATGGTGCCTGTGGTATCCCCATATGCAGCGCTGTTGCATCACTGAACCACACCCCCCCCAAGGGTTGCCTCCCCTGTTGAAAACAGTATGAAACTGGAAAGCTCATCCAAATTTCAACTGCAGTGGGAGGATTACGCCATCTTCTGTCCGTCATTTGACAGCTGCACAATTTCTCTCCATTCGTTTACTCTAGGGCACGGCCGGCCTACCTGTGCGACTTGCAGGCCCTCCGCACCCAGGCCCGCCTCTCAACGTCTAGGTCGGATTCACGTTCGATGACGGCATGGTGGGTGAACCGGTTCGGCCCGGTTCGGCAAAGCCCGCGATCCGGTCGTCGCTTAAGACCCAACGCCTGCGTGATGCTTTTCTCCGGCCGTTATTCTACCCTGAGCTGCGGCAGCCGGGCTCATGCGAACTGCCCTGTGGCCCGGAACGCGATCCGGGTTTTTGTAACGTGCATGCTTTTCATGGCCCCGAACCGGACGCAAGCTGCCGGCGCAGCTCCGCAATCTCCTCGACCAGCACCCGGTAGGTCTGCCGTTCATCGGTAACGTCCTCGTAGGTGACGTACTGCGTCCCGTCGCAGAGCCCGACGGGGGTGCAGAGCACCGTTTTCTCCTCGCCGTTTTTGCAGCGGAACGAAAATGTCCGGGTCCGGCCCCTGCCGGCATGCTCCCGATCCGACTGCCACGCCGCGATCACCTCGCTCCGGTAGGCTTCGTCGGGAAACGCCCGGGTAAGCCATGCCTCGCCGCTTGGTATGTCGGCAGGCGTATACCCGAAGAGGTCGGTGAACCGGCGGTTGAGGGACAGGTAACGGCCGTTTGTATCAATGATGGCCGCGGCAAAGGGCGAGGAATCGACAACCTCCCGGAACCGCTTTTCGCTCCGGCGGAGCCTTTCTTCGGTCTGGCGCCGGGCAATGGCAATCGAGGCCTGGCGGAGAAAGGACACGATAACGTCACGGTTATCGAGTTCCTCGTCGGGAGCAAGACCGATCCCGACGACACCGTAGACCTGATCCTGCCAGACGAGCCCGGTACTGAAAAACTTCCCGATCGAAAACGTCCGCAGAATGGCATCGCATACCTCCTCCGGGATCACGCGGGCGCTGAGATCGTGAAACGATACCCGTTCGTCATCAAAAAAGGGATGAAAGTGATACTCCCGCATCTCTTTTAACGAAAGCGGCGTTTCGAAGTAGGGTTCACTCGCGTAGACGTCCGCAAGCGGAAAGGCCATCCCGACAAGGTCGCGACCGAGAAGGCGTTTAGCCCCTTCGCGAAGTGATGCATCGACGAGAGCACGAATAAAGAATGCTCTCTTCTCCTCGTTAAAGGACTCCACCCAGCATCGCGGTTTTCCCGGTACGAGCTCAACGATCCTGTCCGCAATGTACTGGTAAATATCCGCCTCCGCCGGCAGATCAACCAGCTCCATCGCCGTCCGGGCGAGGAACTCCATGTTCCGGATATACTGTTTCCGTTCGGTGATATCCTCGAGCACAAGGGTGCATCCCTTCTCCCCGTCCTCGAAGGTCGTCGGGATCACCTGCATCTGGAAGAAGAGATCCTTCCCGCCGCCCCGGTACCGGAGATCGGTGACGACCTGCTCCTTCTCCAGCTCCTCGATGACGGCGAGCGCCTCCGGCGTGGAGACGACGGGGAGATCCGCTTCCTCAAGTGTCAGGCCGATGAGATCGTCTTTTGTCCGGTTGAGCAGCTTCAGGCACTGGTCGTTGATCTGGACGATCCGCTGGGAACTGTCCAGCACAAGAATAAGGTTCTGCGTAAAGCACAGAAAAGCGGACATCGGCACCCGTTGCGCGAGCGAGTAGAGCTTCGCATTCCCGACGGCACGGACGTTCACTTTGCCGGCGATCTGCAGGATCTCGAGGTGTTTTGAGACCGAGTTCC
>JAFGNT010000030.1 GCA_016926855.1 Methanomicrobiaceae archaeon
CAATCATCTGTCTGTCGCTCATTCCGGGCGGCGTGTCGGCGATGCGCAATCCCTCGGTGGTCTACTGCGAGGCGATGGGATACGAGTATTCGACTCTATCCGGTGAGAACGGAGAGGCGGGTGTCTGCATGCTGCCGGATAACACCACGGTCGACGCGTGGGATTTCCTGCTCGGCGAGGAGGCGGCGGAGTACGGCTACTGTGCCCGGCAGGGATATGTCCAGAAAATCGTGCACGGCGATGCCTGCAGGGTGTTCGGGCTGGACACCTGTGCGGTCTGCGTTTCGGATGACGGGAGCGAAGTCGAGGTGAGCGCTTTGATGGACCTTGACTTTTCGGAGCCCGCCTGCACCGGCTCCTGCGGCCTCGAAGCGGCGGAGACCGATCCTGTACCGGGTGAAAATCCGGCCTCCGGTGCAACGCCACAGGCCTCACTTCCGGTTGGCCTCGTCGTCATTGCGGCACTGGTCGCGGGTGCGTTCCGTATCCGGAAATAACCCTTTTTTCGCGTTTTAAAGAATTACAGAAAAGACGAAACGCCCCCAACAGGACTCGAACCTGTGACATTCTGGTTAACAGCCAGACACTCTACCAACTGAGTTATGGAGGCAGTCGGATTGCCTACAAATATCGGTTCTGTGCGTATTAAAGATTATTGATTCGGGATTATTTTCCGCCCGCCCCGCCCTCCGTTTCACCGGCTTCGCCGGTCCTCATGGCGTTTAATAGGGTGATGAGGTCGTCGATCTCGCCGTCGAGCCCTGCCAGCAGTGCGATCGCCTCCGGCGTCGCGCGGGCGCCTGCCGGGGTCGCCTGGATGTACCCCAGCTGTTCGAGGACGCGAAGGGAGTACCGCACGCGGTGATACGGGAGGCCGAGTTCCTCTGCGAGTTTCATGATACCGATCGGCTCGTCTTCGACGACCGCCCGGACCACCTCAAGGTGCCTGCCAATCAATTCGATCTCGGGTTTGAGTTTCTCGAGCATACCCTTACACTTCCCTGTTATTCCTGTGCCTGCAGCCACGCCTTCTCTCTCGCATATGCTTTCCTGAAGTAGAGGGATAGGAGGACGGCCGCCCCGCCGAGAACGATCGCGACGGGCAGGTTCAGGTCGGCACCCAGGAGGAAGAAGGCGACCACTGCCCCCGCATAAAGAAGCATGATAACATTGAGCAGCATCGTCAGCTTGATGAATTTTAGTTTGAACACCTGAGAGGTCGCCGGATCCATCACTCATTCTTCATTTCCGTGATAAAAGTACTTGTGGTTTGACCGTCTCATGTGTAATGGATGGATGCACTCGATACCGCACTGGAAAGCACGGGAGCATCGGCATTTGTCATGTATGCGTCATCACAGGATGCAAACCTGCGCTATCTCACGGGATTCTCCATAAACGATCCGGTTGTGTATATTAAAAAGGCGGGTGAGCGGGGGCTCCTCATCGTCCCGCAGATGGAATATGCACGGGCCACCGCGGAATCCTCGTGTGCGGTAATGAGCCGTGCGGAGGCCGGGTTTTTCGAGATCGTGAAAGAAGAGCCGGACCGGTGGCGGGCGCTCGCGCAGATGATCGCGAATATTGCCGGCGGGGGCTTTCTCCTCCCCGCCTCGAGCCCGTTCGCGCTCGGGCGGGCGCTCCAGGCACACGGTACTGTTCAGGTTGACAACGGCACGGTCGAGGACATCCGGGCGGTCAAGCGTCCCGATGAGATCGAGGCGATCCGCACCGCACAGCGTGCAGCCGAACAGGCAATGGCACATGCCGTCGCCCGTATCCGGGATGCCGGTGTTTTAGGCGGAATGCTCGTCGAGAAAGATGGAACAGCGCTCACCTCCGCCACAATCCGGCAGGAGATGCACATCCTGCTCTTGCGGCAGGGCTGCCGGGGTGTGGATACGATCATCTCCTGCGGGGAAGAGACGGCCATGCCGCACCGCCTCGGAGAGGGCCCCCTTGCCGAAGGGGAGCCGGTTGTCATCGACATCTTCCCCCGGGACGAACGAACCGGCTATTATGCCGATATGACGAGAACCGTGGTGAAAGGGGAACCCTCGCCCGAAATCCGGGAGATGTACGATGCCGTACGCGAGGCACAGGCACTCAGCATAGGAAAAATCCGTGCCGGGGTGACCGGAAAAGATGTCCACCAGGCAGTTGTCGACTTTTTCTCTGATCGCGGGTACGAATCGGGTGCGAAAGGATTTGTACACAGTCTCGGACACGGTGTCGGCCTCGATATCCATGAACTTCCGGCACTCGGTCCGTCGGGCGGTGAGCTTAAACCCGGCAATGTCGTTACCGTTGAGCCGGGCCTGTATTTCCCCGGCATCGGGGGGGTCCGGCTGGAGGACATGGGAGTCGTGACCGCGGAGGGTTTTGACCGGTTTACCCGGTTTTTAAAGGAGTTGTGCCTATGAATGAAGAAATTCTTGAATACTATCGTGAAGCGGGCATGATTGCCTCGAAGGTACTTACACGTGCCGCAGGAATGGTCAGGACAGGCGAGCCGGTTCTCGAACTGGTCGAGACGATCGAGGCGGCGGTCAGTGACGAAGGGGGAGCACTTGCCTTCCCCCTCAACATATCATCAAACGAAAACGCTGCGCACGACACCGCCGGACCCGGGGACGAACGTCTCTTCTCCGCGGGCGATCTCATCAAGGTTGACCTTGGCGTGCATATCGAGGGGTATATCGCCGATACCGCCGTCACGGTCGATCTCGGGGAAAACGGCCCCCTCGTCGAGGCGTCGGCAGCGGCACTCGAACGGGCGATTGAGCTCATCCGTCCCGGTGTGCCGGCAGGCGATCTCGGTGCCGCCATACAGGAAGAGATCGAAGGGCGCGGATTCCGGCCGGTTGCCAACCTTACCGGGCACGGCCTCGGCCATTTCTCCCTGCACGGCTCGCCGACCATCCCGAATATCGCCGTGCAGGGCGGTACGGTGCTGAAGGAGGGAATGGCTTTTGCCATCGAGCCCTTCGCAACCACCGGAAGCGGCAGGGTGAGCGAGAGCCAGCGGATCGAGATCTTCAGCCAGCTTGCAGTCAAACCGGTCAGGCTGCCGGCGGCAAAAAAGCTGCTTGAGGCGGTCCGCCCCCGCAGCGGCCTGCCGTTTTCCCGGCGGTGGATCCCGGGCACGAAGGTGGATCTGGCAATCGCCACCCTCCGGCGGGCTCAGATCCTTCACGCATACCCGGTGCTGCACGATATTCCGGGCTCCCTCGTTTCGCAGGCGGAGCACACGGTCATCGTCACGGAGGACGGGTGCCTCGTAACCACCCGCCGCTAAAGCAAGGCTTATGGAATCTGAGCTCTAACATACTCTGTTACGATGACGTTGCCTTCTGATGCAGAAACAGAGGTACTGGATATCATGGAGGTTCTCCTGACCGCAGAAATCCTCAACCGGTATCCGCACCTCGATAAAAACGATCTCACACCCCGTCTCCGGGATATTGCAGGGGTCAACGGAGGTACCACCACGCTCAAGCGTCCGGTCCTCATCAGTGAAAGCCAGTTGAAACGCGGGATTGGAGTGGACAATGCCCACGGGAGGCTCAAGGATAATCCTTTTGTGAAGTACGAGGAGTTCGGCGGGCGCCTCGCCCTCACGTCGCTCGAACCGGCTGCCCAGTGGTTTATTACCAAAGGCGGCACCTCCCGGGCAGTCCGGAACCCCGCCCTCGCATATTTTTTGGAGACAACGGGGATTGCCGACGTGTCCTACGCGACGGCGCGTGCCGAAAATCCGCTGTACGAGGATACCAAAGAATATATCGAGGCAAAGCTCTCCCGCCTCCTTGCCGATCGTGAGGAGATGCGCACTGCCCGTGACCTTATCATCATCAGCGCACCGGAGGAGATTGAGCAGTCCCTTGACCTGCTTGTCTGCACCGAAAACCAGCAGGCGATGCTCAGGAAGATCGGCATCGCGCTGAAAAACCGGGATTTCCTTCAGGAGAAGCGCATCTACGAATTCGGAAAGCTCCTCTTCGTAGGTCCGCCGGGCACCGGGAAGACGTCGCTCGCCCTCGCCATGTCGCATGCGCTGCACATGCCGATCCTTGAAGTGAGGCTTGCAATGATCACGTCACAGTACTTAGGCGAGACCTCGAAGAATATCGACCGGATATTCGACCTTGCCCGGGAGCTCGCCCCGTGCATCCTCTTCATCGACGAGTTCGACTTTGTGGCAAAAAGCAGGATAACGGATGACAATGCGGCGATGAAGCGTGCGGTCAACATGCTCCTGAAAAACATTGATACGACGAGTTTCATCAGAAACGGTGTTCTCCTTGTCGGCGCAACAAACCACCCGTGGCTGCTTGACGAGGCGGCGTGGCGGCGGTTTGACGAAGTTGTTGAATTCCCGCTGCCCGACAGGGCAATGCGGAAGGAGATTCTCCAAAAAATTACGCAGACGCTTGACTGCCGCTGCGATTTTGACACGCTTTCGGAGAAGACCGAAGGTTTTACCGGATCGGATCTGCGCATCATGGTCAAGGAGGCGCTGCTCTCGGCGCTCATCCGGGAGAGCCAGGAGATCCTGCCGGAAGACATTGACAAAGGGATGGGTGTCGTGAGGAACCGCGATCTCATCCGGAAAAACAGCCACTCCTGATATGGAGATCGCACTGCTCGGTACCGGAGACGCGATCGGTACACCGAAGATCGGGTGCACCTGCCCGGTCTGCGCTGACGCAGCACGCTTCGGACGCGAACGGCTGCGCACCTCGTTTCTCATCAAAACGGGGGAGCGCCACGTCCTCGTGGACACGTCACCCGACCTGCGGGCACAGCTGCTTGCCCGCGGGTCTCCCCGCATCGATGCGGTGCTCTGGACGCACGGGCATTACGACCATTTTGTCGGGTACAATGAGTTTTACCGTGTCCAGAAGCTGCCTCCTGCGTATGCGGCCCCGCCGGTGCTTACCTATATCCGCGAACAGCTGCATTTCCTGCGCATCGCGGGCCACCCCCAACCCGTGTACACTCCTTTTGACCTGTTCGGGCTGTCGTGCACCTTCTTTGAAGTGAACCATCCCCCCATCTACGCCTGCGGCATTGTCATCGAGGCGGACGGGGCAAAGATCGTGATTTCGGGGGATACGAACGCTATGATACCGGAACGGAGCCGGGATCTGATGCGGGATGCCGATCTGCTCTTTCTCGATGCGCTGGTTCCCGGCGGGGTCACCATCGGCAAGCACATGAACTATGAAGATGCCCGCGCTCTCGCCGCCGCACTCGGGGCGTCGTCGTTTCGGTGCGTGCACATGAGCCACCTGATGGGATGGGATCTGCCGGACACGGCACGCGACGGGGACGTGTTCCGGTTCTGACCTGACCCATACGTATAAGGCTTTTCCGCCACTACTAAATGCTGCATATGGAAATCAAAATCATCGAACTTGAAAAAAGCAGTGCAAGAATTTTCTTTATCGGGCAGGGGCATACGTTCATGAATGCGCTCACGAACGAACTTCTTCAGGATCCCCTCGTCGATGTCGCCCAGTATATCAAGGAATTCCACTTTTCCGATCCCGAGATTGTCGTGACGACGCTCGAAGGCAGGACGCCGATCGATGCGATCATGGACGCCTGCACGCGCCTTGCAGGGTACTGCGACGACCTGCTTGGCCAGATACGGGCAAAGGCACAGTAGACAAAGATATACTTTTTCTGGATTTTTCTGGCGCGCGGAACAGGAGCCACGGGCCGGAAAATGATGGCACTCGCTCCCGCGGCTGAAAAAAAGGGACGGTCGTTTTCAGACTTTCTGGGTGAAGACGATAGAACCCGCGACACGGGTAATCTTGACCTTCACGGTCTGGCCGGGTTTGGTGCCCGCAACATACATGGTATATTTGCCGATTCGTGCGACACCGTCTCCGCGGCGCGACAGGGACTCGATATCCACGTCCAGAATGGCACCCTCCTCGAGCCTGCTGCCCACGGGTTCCGTGCGTGCCCGGCGCTTCTTCACCGGCCGGTGGCCTCCGCAGGCATCGCACCGGAGCGTCAGCACCCGCCCGTCCTTGATCAGCCGGGTGTCGGGCTTGCCGCACTCGGAGCAGATAACGTAATCGTCGATGTAGTTACGTATTGCCGATTCGATGATCGTCCGCTCGAATTTCCCGTTGAATATCGCCCGGTTCCCATCTATCTTTCCTGCCGTTCCCAGTTCGCCGACAAGGAATTTCATCAGGTGATCCTGGTCGCGCCGAACCTTCGTTGCGATTTCGGTAAAATTCTCGAAGACGGTTGTTTTCCCCTCGATATAGACCTTCGGCTCCGGGACGGTAAAGCGCCCCTCGTCCCCGGAGATTTCGGTGATATTGCTATATGCCTGCTTCAGCAGTTCTTCGTACGGATCGACCATGCGGGTACTCTATTGATGTGCTAGATTACTATAGTTTCGGGGCCCTGCCGGGACGTGCCGTATCCCGGAGGATGCCTTTTTTTCGCACATGTCCGGGCCGGCGTCGCATCGGGGAGGTCGGCCTCCGTCAGTGATCTCCGGTGGCGATAATCCGTCTGAATATAAACGGCGATTAGCCTTAAATTCGCAATCAGGAAGATTTAATACTCTCTCTATTCAGGGTACATCGTTTAACAAATAAAAAAAATTCAACATTAAAGGTTGACAAAAAGACGTGGAGACGTGATGATGAAACAAACGAACGCAGTTTTCTCCGCCGGCCCCGCCGGATCTGCTGCCGCCCTGCACCGCGGGCATTCCCTGCGGCCTCCGGGGCGCAGCAGCATCTGGCCGGGAGGCGCGCAAACGCCGAACGAACGTCCGGGGGCGATCTGAGATGGCCCTTCGGGACAGGGTACCGATATTGCGGGCCGCACTTCTTGCGGTCCTGGTACTGGGTATCGCACTGGTTGTGCCGGTTGCTGCGGCGACGGAGAGCATAACCATAACAAAATATGCAGACAACAACTATGCGCAGAGCGTCGCTTCGGAGACATTCAATCTCTCGCAGCTGCAGGCGCTTTCGTCGGTGTACAGCAACGGGCCGGTGTACATG
Organism: Methanomicrobiaceae archaeon; assembly: GCA_016926855.1. Lineage (GTDB taxonomy): Archaea > Halobacteriota > Methanomicrobia > Methanomicrobiales > Methanomicrobiaceae > LKUD01. Next base: position 7,047 of record JAFGNT010000030.1, read on the forward strand.
CAGGGCCCGACCTTCGATTCGGGTGATCCCTGGGGCGACGGCGGCCAGAACATGATCAACTACTATGATCATAATGGCACCCTCGTCAGCACCATCACCGACGAAGTCGGCGGCATGAGCGACGGCGACGAACTCAAGATCCAGGCAAGCGACGGCATGTCCCGCTACTTCGGGTACGACAACGTCTATACGCCCGACGAACGCCAGGGCGACATGATCGTCGCCTGGTGGGACTCGGTATATGGCTTTGTCCCCGCGTACACCTACGGCATGCGGCTCTTCTTCTACACGCCCGGGGAAACCTACGGCGTGGCCGACTCCCTCAACCTGACGCTCCGCGATATGCAGGCGTCGTTTGATCCGTGGTACAGCTACAACTACAGCGCCACCTGGCCGTCGGCGAAGGGCCTTTCGGAAAAGTACGTCCGGTACTTAAAGATCTACCCGCCGCACCGCCATGACTTCAATGCCACGGGGGAGACGGATGAGTATGCATACCGGTTTGAAACCTCCTCCCGGCCTGCTGCATCGATCGATATTCCTTCAATGGCGTTTACAAGCTCAATCGCCGATAATGATAGTACTTTCCAAACAGATTTTAGTCCAACAAACTTTGCAGCACATCGGTTTAATTTCACTATTGATACAGCGACCGACAAAGATGGGCCGCTGAGCGACATCGAGAAGTTTGTAATTACTTGGAATGGTAAAGGGTGGCACGGATCTGGAGGAACATCAAATGGAACGTATCTGTACATCTGGAACCAGACCGGATATGAAGAACTGACTCACTCCGATAGCGGTGATGAGGAGACGTTAATTGCCGAGAGGTCTCAAAACATCGGGAATTATGTCAATTCTGGCAATGTGACCGTACTTGCAGTCCAGAAAACAAAATCTGCCGGTTTATTCCTATCAAATATTGCGACAGATTATGTTAAACTGGAGGTATTCCACCATCATTCAAACTAGGAACATTCTGGTGATAAAATGAGATTGATTTCATATTATTCAAAAAGTATCATAATTTTATTAGTGATTTCGAGTTTTATTGGCGTTGCATCTGCTGAAACGGCGACAATTATTTCAGATGCCGATACGGGACTTTGGAGTTATATCCCGGATGTAAATTGCGACACGGTACATAATGACATGTGGATCGCGTCATATTCTGGTATGGACGGACACATCCTGGTACATTTTGATCTCTCCTCTGTTCCGGCAGGCGCGACTATTTCCTCTGCTGTCATGAATCTTCACCACTACATGCAAACTGGGGGTAGGATTCACGATGTTCACCGGGTGAGCGAAGAATGGGTCGAATCGGTTGTCACATGGAATACCCAGCCAGGGTTCCTCTCTGTGCCGACAACGAGCATTACTACAGGGCCAAATCAGGATGCCTGGGTCGCCTTCGATGTAACTACTGATGTTCAGGACTTCGTCGATGGCACTCCAAACTACGGTTGGCTCATAAAAGAACCGGTAGATTCAGGGCCTACTCCTGATTACGTGGCTTATCATACTCGCGAAGAGAGCGATACAACCCTTCGCCCCTACCTTGAAGTGACCTACACCGAAGGAGGCGCAACGGCCCCGACGGCCGACTTCACCGCAGACCCGACCACCGGCCCCGCCCCGCTCACGGTGCAGTTCACCGACGCATCGACCGGCGACGGTATCACCGGCTGGGCCTGGGACTTCGAGAACGACGGCGTCATCGACTCCACCGAGCAGAGCCCGTCGTTTGTCTACGATGCCGCGGGCACCTACACGGTCTCCCTTGCGGTGACCGGTGCCGGCGGCTGCGACGACGAGGTGAAGGAGGACTACATCTGCGTGACGGACGGTCCGTCCCCCGTGCCGGAGTTCCCGTCGCTGGCCCTGCCGGCGGCGCTCATAATCGGCATCGTGGGGGTCATTGTCGGGCTGCGGGGCATGGGTGTCCGCGGCCGGGAGGGAACGGAGAAG
>JAFGNT010000031.1 GCA_016926855.1 Methanomicrobiaceae archaeon
GCAGGGGCTGCCCCCGGAGGATGGAAATCGCCGGAGAAAAAGATGTGAAATGACGTCTTTCAGGAGGTTTCAAAGTAACCGATGCCGCTCGGGAAGAGTCCGGTGAACGTGTGATACCTGACAGACTGGGGTGTCCGGACCGTGAGTTCGGGGATTACCGCCCCGAATTCATGTTCGGGGAACCAGTATGACCCGTCCCCGTAATTGAACACCGCACCGTCGACGATTATGACTGCATGGTTGAGTTCAATCACCTGATACCGTGGACTTTCAAAGTTCAGGATGCTCGTTAACTTGGCCTTTAAATCAGCTTTTCCAAGCAGAACAACGAGAAATTGGACACCTTCGTCAATCTTGTACGTCACGTCAATCGTTGTACGGTCGTTGACCAGATTTACCTCTACGGATTCTACCGTAATGTAGCTGTATCTGCCGGGTTCTGCCCCCGCGACCGGTACTATGAGCCCGCCGATAACGAATACCAGTATGGCGAGTGACCAGTACTTCATTGCACTCTACATCTTTTATGAATCCATTATATCCTTTCTGGTGCGGGCACAGGCCGGATATTCTGCAAAAATACGCCCTGAATTCGCTCTATGTGGCAAAAAAAGGCGAAATATATCAAAAAAGACTGAAAATCCGGGAATCTCAGTCATGCCTGTTGCGAAGAAGTATCTCGATACTGGACACGTTCGTCCTGCCGCTGTCGGTATCGATAACCTCTGTCGAGGTGATGATATCCCCTTTATCCACATGTTCCAGGAACCGGTTCAGTGCAATCTCCGCGGTATCGACTGCCCGGGATATTGCCTTTCCCCGTGCCTTAATTGCGACTTCGTCTGCCCCGTTGTTGAATTGTGTAACGACTGCAAGAACATAGTTCATCACAGGCTTGTTTCCAACGAATACTGTGTTGTCTTTTAACATTGTCTCCCCCTCCTTCAGAGATACTTTCTGGTAGTAATCAACTCTGCGTTCAGTACAGATGCACCGGCAGCTCCACGAATCGTGTTGTGCCCGTGCGCAATAAACCGCAGGCCTTGGCGAACTCTCCCGACAGATACGGTCATGCCGTCTCCACGGTTCCGGTCGAGCCGGGGCTGGGGGCGGTCGGGCTGGTCGAGGTAGAGGATCGATTTTAGAGGCTGGTGCGGCAGTCCCTGAAACGGTGCCGTGAAGGTCCTGTAAGCATCTATGGCCTCATTGACCGTCATGCCACTGTCAATCCAGACTGCCATGGTATGCCCGTCGATGACCGGCACCCGATGGCAGCTTGCACTTACCGAAAATCCTGCCGGAATGATCTCGGATCCGGTGAACGAGCCCATAATTTTAAGGGTCTCGGTCTCCATTTTTTCTTCTTCAGATCCGATAAAGGGAATTACGTTGTCGTAAATTCCCATCGCGGGTACGCCTGCAAATCCGGCTCCGGAGATGGCCTGCATTGTTGCGACGCGTACATCTGAAAAAGTACTAGATCGAAGGGGTGCCAGCGCCATGACAAGGACAATCGTCGAACAGTTCGGGTTTGTGACGATAAACCCGTCCGATCCCCTGTCCCTCTGGATGTCGATGAGGCCCAGATGATCGGGGTTCACTTCAGGAACGACCAGAGGAATGTCCTTCTCCATACGATGGGAGGAGGCATTACTGCAGACAGCAAGGCCAGCAGCAGCACAATCACTCTCGATTCCTGCCGCAATTTCGGCGGGGAGCGCGGAGAAGACGATGTCACAATCCTTCAGCTGGTCTGTTGACGTCGGGCGAATCCGGATGTCTCCCGCGTGCTCCGGGAAGGGCACGTCGAGCCTCCAGTTCACCACGTCGCTGTACAATTTACCTGCACTTCGTTCTGATGCGGTGAGGACGGTGAGATCGAACCATGGATGATTCGCGAGTAGCTGTACGAAGCGCTGCCCCACCGCACCAGTGGCACCAAGCACTCCAACATTGATCATAGATGAACAGATAATACTGTTCGTGGTTAAAAAAGGTTTTGAGTTTATTCCATGTGAATCGCTTCGGACGGGCATTCATCGACGCAGGATTCGCAGTCCACGCAGAGATCGGGATCCACGACTGCCTTGTCGTCCTTCATGGTAATTGCCGCCGAGGGGCAGACGTCCACACATGTTTCGCATCCCGTACATTTTTCCGGATCAACTTTTGCTACCATTCTGTTTCTCCTCTGTACAAATTAAAAAAAAAGATGAAATATGTTTCGATGTACCTAAAATATTCTCACTTCAGTCCGAGGACATCGTTCATCGCATGGACGCCGGGTGCCTGCTCTGAAACCCAGCGAACCGCACGCAACACTCCGTGAGCAAAGACCGCACGGTCGGAGGCGTGATGGGAGAGTTCGATTGTCTCGTTGTTTGCTGCGAAGAGCACACTGTGGTCTCCGACAATGTCGCCGCCACGGATAACGTGGACACCTATCTCGGTGCCGCGCTCGGCAATACCTTCCCTGCCGTATGCCCGTGCACGGGGCCCTACTTCATCCTCGATTATCCCGAGTATGGTCTTCGCCGTTCCGCTCGGCGCGTCTTTCTTGTACCGGTGATGCGCTTCGGTCACTTCGATGTCGTAATCGCCGAGGAGCCGTGCAGCCTCACGGACCAGCTGCCAGAAGATATTGACGCCCACACTGAAGTTGCTCGATATGACGGCGGGCATCGTGCCTTCCACGGCGGTGGTGATTTCGTCCCGCTGGGCGTCGGAAAATCCCGTCGTCCCGACGACGACCGCAACGCGATGGCGGGCGGCGGCTTTAATGTTCTCTACCGCAGCCGCGGCTACAGTGAAATCAATGAGCACGTCGGGCCGGGTCAGGGCAAGCAAATCATCGATGCGGGATGCCTCGACCACCTCGGCACCGTGCAGCGTGCCGGACCGGATGTCGACGCCGCCGACAAATTCCAGATCGGGCGCATCGACAACCATTTGAGCGATAGTCGTTCCCATTCTTCCGAACGCACCGCAGATTACAATCTTAGTCATACTGGGCAAGCACTCCTGAAAGGGTTTTCACTTTTGCATCGTCCAGGTCATCGAGCGGCAGGCGGACGGGCCCTGCCGCCATTCCCCTGAGTCCGACCGCCCTTTTCACAGGGATAGGATTCGTGTCGATGAACATCGCCCGCATGAGGGGTGAGAGGGCATAATGGATATTCTGTGCTTCCTGAATCTTCCCCTCGGTGTACCGCTCATAGAGCTGCACCATGAGGGCGGGCTCGACATTTGCCGCGACCGAGATGACGCCAGCTCCTCCGAGGGCAAGCATGGGGAGTGTCATCGCATCGTCTCCTGACAGGAGCAGGAAATCCTCGTCGCGTGTTCCCTCGATGATCTCGGATACCTGGGTGATATTTCCGCTGGCCTCCTTGATCCCGACGATGTTCGGGTGCCGGGCAAGCTCGCAGACGAGGTCGACCGGGAGGTTCTGTCCCGTCCTCCCCGGGACGTTGTACATGACCACCGGAATATCGAGATTTGCGAGGCTCTCATAGTGCTTGACCAGTCCCGACCGGTTCGGTTTGTTATAGTAGGGACTGATGACAAGTACACCGTCGGCACCGAGATCTTTTGCAGCCCGGGTAAAACGGATCGCCTCGGCGGTGTTGTTCGAACCGGTGCCGGCAAGCACGGGAACACGGCCGTTGACCGTGTCGATCGTCTCACCGATGACGATTTCGTGCTCTTCGAAGGTCAGGGTGGCGGATTCACCTGTCGAACCGCAGGGGACGATTCCATGCACGCCCTCGGAGAGGAGATATTCCAGGTTGGTGCGGAGACCCACGATATCGAGGTCTCGTCCGGAATTTTCCTGAAAAGGAGTAATTATCGCTGGCAGAACGCCTTTGAACATAAGGAATTATTATGCATGCTTTCTTCTATTTAGTTTTCTTGTGATATTGCCTGCGACCCGGTTCCGGACACGCTTGCTCCCGATAAGGGCGAGCTCGGCAACGGCCTGTTTATTCTCTTCAAAGTCCTTGGAAAGGCGGTCTTTATGCTTATCAATCAGTTCCTGGCCCAGTGATTTGATGTATGTCGGCTTAATTCCCATTGAACACTATCCTACACGTTTGTATCTTTAATGCGACCTGAGAGCATAATAATATTGCGTGCGATTGTTACCGGATCTTCTCCCAAAACACGAATCATCGGCTCTTTTCCGACAGCTCCGCGGTCGAATATGATGTCGGGCACGCCATTATGGCAGCACTGCGCGACACCCCAGTCCATTGTCTTCACGCCCGGGGGCTCCACCGTCCGGTCGAACGAGCAGACGTCCAGCATCATCTCCTCAAGCAGGTGAACGGTTCTTTCTGAGAACCGGATATTTGCGGCGCTCCGGATCCGGGGATCAAACTTTATTGCGGTCAGCACAATCCGCGCGATATGATCGCTTGCCCCGAATAGGACGGTACCGACCGGGTGTACTGCCGTGCCAAGACGGACGATGCGCCCCTGAACGCCTGCGACATCGGCCGGATCGCATGCACCCGGGAGGGCATAGACGATATTCATGCCTACTTCGGGAATGCAGGCGGAGTTCATCGCGTCCACGAGCAGGGAAACGGCATGCTCGACCTGCCGGATTACCTCATCGCGTTCGTTTCCTGTCATTTTACGTCACCGCAGTCCCAGTTCATCCCGGATGGACGTGATGCCGGCAATAGCGAGTTCATACAGTGTCTGGCGATCCATCAGGGAGTCGATGAGAGCGATGCGGTCCCTGTCGCATCCGGCAGCAAAACTCTTCTCTTTAAATTTCTTTTTAACTGTCTTCGGCGAAACATCGGTGACGGCACCGCCCTTGACAAGTGCACAGGCAATGACAAGCCCGGAGACGCTGTCGGCCGCCTGCAGCGAGATCTCCACCGGCGCCTCGTATGACGGGCCATAGAGCATATGGTTGTGGCGCTTCACGATCTCCGCAATCTCTTCATCGACCCCGTTTTCGCGGAGCAGCCGGTACCCTTCGGGGCCGTGCCGCTCCATATCCTCACCCACCCGTTCATAGTCGATGTCATGGAGGATGCCGATCACCTCCCAGCGGTCCGCGTCCTCCCCGAGATATGCGCCGATCTGCTTCATGACCGCAGCCGTAGCAGAGCAGTGCTTCCGGAGGGCGTCCGATGAAACATACCGGTGGAGAAGGGCTACTGCGTCTTCCCTGTTCATGGTATCCGGTTTTTTTGGGGGATGATAAAAACATGCGGTTCGAAAGCGAAGGGATAGCGATTTATGCCGCGGGCGACCAGAGTACATCCTCATGGATCCGCGGGTATTAGACATCTCAACCTCGGCGGCGAGCCTGGTCCTCCTGATCGTCAGCCTTGCAATCCTGCCCCTCGTACTTCCGTCCGGGTATGCATACCTCGCAGCACTGATGATATTTATCGTGGCAATGAGCGCAGCCGGGTACGTAATAGCCGAAAAAATTGTTTAATTGTCTTTCTTTCCCTGTTCCCGCTTTTTCCTGCGTTTATAATAGGTGAGCGGGTGCTGGACGGTCTCGCAGTCGGCATTCCTGTTCACGCACAGCCCGTACGTGCGCAGGGTTGCGCAGCCGGGCGGGGTATATTCCGTTCCTCCCCTGCCCGATATATGCTCGACCTGGTAGAGTGTCTTCGATACGTCGAAGTCCGGTGCGCGGGTGTACACTTCGACGATCCGGGTGGTCTCCATCCCGATGGTATGAAGAAACGCGGTGAGGGCGAACCGTCCCGTATGCGGGATGTTCGTCCCGGCGGTGATCGCCGCAATCAGTGCCTGCATGCAGGGGGGAAAGGCGCTCTCGTCGATATCACCGAACTCCTCGAGCATCTGCTGCTGGAACACTGCCGAGACGCGGTCGATATGCTCACGGAGCTTCAGGCAGATCCCTCCCGGCACCTGGAGAGGCAGCTGGCCCCGTATCACTCCGCGGATGCGTTCGTGGATGAGGGCATCCAACTCCTCCGTCCGCACGGAAACGCGCCCTTTTCTGACGTCACGGTTGATCAGGCGCCACCGGTCGTCACGGAGCCCGGAAGCGAGTTCGATATACCGGACAACCTCCATGTCGTCGGCATCCGGGTCGAGCCCGAGACTTTCGGCAATATACCGCCTGATATCGTCTTCTTCGGTTTCAAGAAACCACACGGCACGTCCCGCCTCATAGCGGGCAAGCCGGTCCATCATCGAACGATCGCCGAGACAGGAGACGATAAGGCGCGCCATGGCGTACCCGAGGATTTCGTCATCCGGTGTGTCGAGATCCGTCTCTCCACCGCCTTTTCCGAAGCTGAGTGCCCTGATAAGCCGATCGGTGCCTGTGTGGATAATTCGCTGCCCGGCCGCCGTATCGGCGCGGATAAGGCTGTCAAGAGGGATGTCCATCGAGAGGACGAAGCCCTGAGCCTCCTTTAAAAATGGGTACCTGGCCAGATCTTTCTTATCCAGCCTGACATTCATCAGTCGGCCTCGATGCGCGGGGCAAGCAGGTACTCGACATGCCCTTTTCCGTCGGCAATATCAAACAGGAACTTCACCGGATGGTCGTTTCCGAGAAGCACCTCCACCTGCGTCGCCCTGCTCATCACTTTGCCCATGTCCTTGAGGTAGTCAAGGGAGAAGAGTGACCGCGCTTCCGTCATGGACAGGGATTCCAGTTCGTCCTTCCCCATCTCAAGCCGGATCTGATCGGTATCCCCCTCCGCCTCCATGTAAAAGATTCCTGCAGTCGGATCAATTCCGAGCGCGATCTTGTCGGAGATGACCGAAGCCGCCTTGATTGCCGAGTTCAGGGCGTTGCCTGAGAGGATGATCCTGCCCGGAAGGTCGAGGTTCGGCATGTTCGGTTCTTTCCTGATAGTGTTCACATCAAGAAGCGTGATGGAATATTTGTATCCCCGGAAGGTGAGTGCCAGCTTATGGCCGTCTTCGGGAAGGTCGAGCGACAGCAGGTCGCCTTTGTTCATCATCGCAATAATATTCTTCATTTTTGCGATGTCCATCCCGAGTTCCTGGGTTGTCGCGGTAAAGGAGGTGAAGGCCTCCGGTCGTACTTCAATGGATACCATCGCGACGTTGGCTGTGTCCACAGCCCGTGTCTGTATGCCCGCGTCGCTCACCTGGAGCCTGCATTCCGTGACGAGGGCCGAAATAACATCGATGGTTTCCCTGAAGATATCTGCATCAATCGCTGCCTTTAACATCATTACCCCTTAACAAACTCTATTATAACTTATATAATCATATTTTTTAATAATATGTGGTATTTTCCATTTCACCGCATGCCGGGACGAGTGAGGTAACAGAACGATGGGTTCGCAATGGGGACATGACAGGTATTATTCGAGAGCGATGAAGGAGGGGTACCGGTCACGTGCCGCCTTTAAACTTGTTGAAATACAGAACCGGTTCTCCATCATCCGGTCCGACGACAATGTGGTGGATCTCGGGGCTGCCCCGGGAAGCTGGCTGCAGGTGATTCGCGACCTGACAACCGGAGTGGTATACGGCGTGGATCTCAATCCGATCGCACCGGTTGACCGGACGGTGACCTTCACCGGAGATTTCACCACTCCGGCGGTAGAGGAGCGTATCCGTTCAGGGCTCGATATCGTGAATGTCGTCGTCTGCGACGCATCGCCGAAACTCTCCGGACAGAAGTCGTACGATCAGGCCCGGGCGATAGGAATCGGGGAGGATGCCCTCGCATTTGCCTGCAGGGTGTTGAAACCCGGCGGCAATTTCATGGTGAAGTCGTTTCAGGGCGAACTCTTTCCCGAACTGCTGAATGCGGTTCGGGAACGGTTTTATTCGGTCCGTGTCTACCGGACAAAGGCCTCCCGGAAGGGGAGTGCCGAAGTCTACATCATTGCCAAGAATTTCAGGGGAAACGAGAATGCTGCTACGGGATCCCTATAACCGACCTGTCACGAACATCAGGATGAGCCTGACACCAAAGTGCAATCTCCGGTGCATATACTGCCATGCGGAAGGGGAGGTCGAGCCCGACGACGAGATGACGACTGCCGAGATTGCGGAAATTCTCGAGGTCGCGGCCCGGTTCGGAATAAAGAGCGTCAAATTCACGGGCGGCGAGCCGATGGTGCGATCCGATCTCCCCGATATCATCGCCTCGGTGCCCGAGGGGCTTGAATCTTCCCTCACCACGAACGGGACTCTCCTCGCCCCGGTCGCCCGCGAACTCCGTGAAGCCGGCCTCTCGAGGGTGAACATCAGCCTGGATTCCCTGCAGCCCGAGCGGTACCGGCGGATCACCGGCAAGGATATGCTCGGGGACGTGCTCGCGGGGATTGATGCGGCACTCGATGCGGGCCTGACGCCCATCAAGCTGAACATGGTCGTGTTGAAGGGCATCAATGATGATGAGATAGAGGATGTGATCGGATTCGTGCGGAACAACCGAGATCTCATCCTTCAGCTTATCGAACTGATGGAATTCAACGCGTGCACGGATCACGTCGATGTGAGCGAACTGGAAAAGAGCCTTGCCTCCCGGTCAAAGACCATCATCACCCGGAGAATGCACCACCGGAAGAAGTACTGCTTTGACGGGGCCGAGGTGGAAGTCGTCCGGCCCCTGCACAACACGGAGTTCTGTGCGTTCTGCAACCGGCTGCGGGTCACCTCGGACGGAAAGCTGAAGCCCTGTCTTCTCCGGAATGACAACCATGTCGATATCAGGGGAGTGCACGGCAGCGAGCTGGAAGACCTGTTTAAGGAAGCGGTCGCCCGCCGCGCACCGTATTTTACCTGAGGTAAAAAAACCCTGATCCTGCCATTTTGGCGGGAACCACATCCTCCTGGTGTTTTTTTAGTGCCACCGTGCAAATGTATTTACCGGACGCTTGACCAATACAAGAGTATGAGTGTGGATAACGAATATTTTAATATTCTCAGGGCTCTCTACGACAAATCGCTTATTCTTGAGAGCATCAACGACTTTGACCCGGTCCTGTATTTTTATTTCCTCGATTCACTTTCCCACCTTGATTTCACCCTCTGCCAGCTTTCCTTCAACTTCCAGTCACCCAGAAACCTCATGAACATGCAGTACCTGCGGTGGCGGCTCGATGAGGAAAAGACCGGTGACCGGCCCCTCTTTCCCGCGTTCATCACCTGGCTGAAAAAAACGGATCCCGAACGTTTCCAACGCCTTCCCCTGCTCTGGCAGGAGATATATGACAGTGACTCTCCGGCCTGCTATCGCAGCTTCCGGATTGTCCTGGACCCGAACAGCTATCAGCCGATTCCGGCTCGGTTTTTCCTCGTCTCGATCGGCGAGTTCTTCGATAAGGAGTTCCTCAAGACCCTGTATACCGATGGTTCGCTTGGGAAGCTATTCGGGGAATACAGGACTCTCCGGGCCGACTGACGTCGGCGGGACGGATCAGCTATGGATGTGGGGCGCCTCTGCTCGGAACTGGTGCAGATCAGGAGTGAAAATCCTCCGGGAAATACCGCGGAGGTTATCGACTATATCTCCGACTATCTCGAAGGGCTCGGGATCCGGTCGACTCGCACACGGAACCGCGGGGGGCGCAGTAATCTCTACGTGAACAACCCGGAAAACCGCCTTCTCTTCTGCGGACATGTTGACGTGGTTCCGGCACTTGCGGACGGGTGGACCGAAGACCCGAACTCAGGAGTGATCCGGGAGGGATATGTCTGGGGGCGGGGGGCAACCGACATGAAAGGCGGGGTGGCGGCAATCCTGCAGGCGGTGGCGGAGACCGTTTCTGCGGGAGAGGCACCTGCCGTCAACCTTGCGTTCGTGTGCGACGAGGAGACGGGCGGTGAATACGGCATCAGGCACCTTCTTGCAAAGAATGTCCTCACACCCTGCGAATGCCTGATCGCCGAGCCGACGCCGCCGCTGAATCCCTGCCTCGGCCAGAAGGGCCTGCTCCGGTTGCAGGCCGATTTTTCAGGGGAACCCGGCCACGGCTCCCTGTACCCCCACGCGGGAGTAAGCGCGATCATGGAGGCGTTTATGATGCTCGAATACCTCACGGGACTCAACGAACGCTCCTTTCCGCCCCCGGAAGATCTGACCGCCATTATTGATGCCTCCTCGAAGGTGCTCGGGGATATCTTTGAAAGCAGTGCTATCGGTGAGGCGCTGAGAAAGATCACCTTCAATCCGGGCAGGATCGAGGGCGGCGAGAAAGCGAACATTGTTGCACAGAAATGCTCCCTTGTTCTCGACATCCGGATTCCCTGGGGGTGCAGTGCCGAATCCGTACTCTCCGCACTGGACACCCGGGCATCACGGGGTGTGATCACACCCATGAACCTCGCGGCGCCGAGCTACACGCCGCCCGATGCACCGATCGTGGAGGTCACCTGCAGGGAAATCTCGCGGGTGATGGGAAGGCCGTCCTATCCGATTGTCCAGTGGGCCGCGAGTGATGCCCGGTATCTGCGCGGAGCGGGCTTCAACGTCATCGAATACGGGCCCGGGGAGATCCTGACGCTGCATGCAATCGACGAGCGGGTGGCGGTGAAGAATCTTGAACAGGTGACATCCGTTTACCGGGGAATCATGCGGGCATTTTCCGAAAATGCCGGTCGGCAGTGAACGAAAACGGTACGTACATCACTGTGTTCGCTCCGGGCAGCCCCGCATGTTTCCGTCGGAACGGTGAATAATCAGAAATTCTCCCGGAAAGAAAGCATTTATAGGTCGGTGTGCTAACCATTCTTTTAATGAATCCGCGCAATTTCGGCATACCGATATTCCTTCTTCTCATCAGCCTGCTTGCATGCGCCGGTTGCGCAGATATGCCCGCCGATGACGGGGACGGAGGTTTCTTCGGCCCCCGTCTGACACCGACGCCGAGCGTCACTCCGACACCCTCCTATCTCGTGGAATCGACACCGATTTCAACACCCCTGCCCACGCCCTCTCCCAAGGTCACGATGCCGGCTGCGACTCAGGGCGCGACGACGTATCTCGAGATATACAATACGACACTTACCTTCAACTACAATGTGACGGCTTTCGGCTTTGATCTCTCACGTGCGCCGATGAATATCGAGTACAGTGTGCATCCCGTCATGGTGACGCGGGTCATCGAGCGCGAAAGCGACTACGGGACGCATGAAGTTGTTACCTTCGAGAGGGACATGCCGAGTGAACTGGCCGAATTTGTGCTCACAATCTACGACAAGAATACCCTGGCCGTCATCGCCAAGGAAGGGTACGGCAAGCTATACAGTTTCGACGAGACACAGCAGCTTATCATCAGGACGCCCGGCAATTACCAGGTCGAGATGACCGGGAGTTTTGTCACGGTGGATGTCACAATCACCGTTCCGCCGGAGAATATCATTCCCTGAAACACCCTTTTTTCTCTCCCGCTTCCCGTCTGAACGGTTCTCCTGCGGCAGGCCAAACCCGGTGGCGGGAGTCATATATTTAAGCGATGACCACGAATCTATGTAGGCAATCCGCGGCATTCATGTGTCCCGGTAGGGTAGCGGATATCCTAGGAGCTTGCGGAGCTTTTGACCCGGGTTCAAGTCCCGGCCGGGGCGTATTTCGGAGGGTTTTAGGCCCTTCTTCTTTTAAGCCTTTAATCCTAATTTTTTTTTAAATTGAAGATTATTTGATAGTTTGCTCGTTAGAATGCTGCATGAATTGCCGTAAAAAGCTATATCACACGTGTGTACTACACATGTACTACAGTGAGTAAGTCCTTCCCGAAAAGGATGAGGCCACCATGAGGTGGGTGGGACGAAGTAGGGAAGGGTTCACTTCTTCTTCTTGTGATCGTCAAATGCATCAATCTCCAGAATCATCTTGTGTGCGATGATGTGATAGTGATCACCATCATCAGCGCGATAGCGTTTGTTTAGGGCCCCGGCGACGAAATCGGCCGCCTGAATACAGGGTTCGCTTTCTGATGCCACATGGCGGATGGAAATCAGGTCCTTGTCGATGATGCGGTTGTGCGGATTATTCATCATCTTTTTAATAAGGTACTCATCGAAATCCTCTCTCCGGATCCCGTAGAGTGATTTGTCGATATGAATGGTGATCGGCTGGGGGGTGTCGTCATATGCGGCAATCTGCGTTACGAGGGAATATACAGATACGTGTCGCCCCTGGCTTGTCGCGATGCTCTTTGCGCCAGCGGCTGCCCCGGCCCGCGCCTCGCATACCGTTCGCGAAATGCTCGTCGCTGTATTTCCTTATCCCTGAACTCAGAAAAACACATGCAATTAAGGGCTGTGTTGGATGGATCATGAATACCCGGAAGAATTGCGGAAAACCCGCGCAATCCTCCGCGACCGGCTTAAACCAGACCAGAATGGCTTTAACGTAATAATAAAAAGCCAATGAAAGCAATCCGGAAACGGGTGACCGATGAAAGAGCAAAGTATCTTAGTATTCACGCATAAAGAGGAAGTATTTGTCAACCTCCTCATTAAAATCGGTACAAGAAGATCTGTAGCGCAAACCCTGGTATTCCTTGCGAACACTCCCGAAGCAACGTCCCGTGAACTCGAGCGCGGGACCGACCTGCGCCAGCCAGAAGTGAGTATCGCGATCAAATACCTGGATGAACAAGGCTGGGTTCAATGCCGCACGATCCCCCTCCGAAAATAAAGGTCGTCCGCAGAAATGCTATTCACTGACGGTGCCGGTCAAAGATATTATTGCCGCCATCGAAATAGCAAAGAAGAACGAGGCAAACAATCAGCTCGCGCTTGTCAAGAAGATGAGAGATTATCTCTGACAGGATCCGGATACAAGCCCGTTGTCCGGAGCTGTGTAGTGCCTCGCTGCCGGTACGTTCGGGATCTCCCGGCTGTTGCTGGCCGGGTCGAGGTCAATCGCGCCCAGACACGCAATCACCCCATCGAGGATGTACTGCGGCGTGTAATGCTCCGTGCTTTCGTGCGAGAGTAATGCTTGCGGGACGGTCATCTCTGCCTCAGGAAAATTTTTGATCCGTTTGAGATACATCTGTGAAACCACGGGCTTAGGTTTTACTGAAGGGGGAATGGGAACCGCAAGTCTTTTTTAAAAAATGCATTTTCGTTCACAGAAAGCAACAACAAGAAAAAGGAAGAGAACCCTAACTCAATATAAATCTCCGGGACCTTCCATTTATGACACTTCACGAATCCGACACCACCGAATTCAAAAAATCCCTCTCCCTCATCGAGCCCACGCTCAAATCCGTCTGCGGGTTCCTCAACCATCATGGCGGCGTCATCTCGTTCGGCAGGACCAATACCGGGGCAATAGTTGGCGTTGATCCCGCAGACCACTCGCTTCGCAAACTCTCCCAGCAGATCACATCCCGGATAAAACCCGAGATCACACCGGATATCCGCGTCATCGAAGAAGGGGGAAAACACCTGATCGTTGTCACGGTCCCGGAGGGGATCAGCAAACCGTACTATCTTGATGGTATGGCCTACATGCGGACAGGAACCGAGAACCGGGTCATACCCCCCGATGAAATCAAACGCATCATACTCAGTGAACATGCAGTACCCTGGGATGATCGACCCTGTCCGGGAGCCACCCTTGATGACATTGATGCACCTTCGGTCAGAACATTCCTTGAACGAGCACAAAAGGAACGAAGATTCGATGCAGATCCTTCAATTCCGGTAAAAATCGGACTGGAAAAACTCGGTGTCCTGAGCGGAGGACTGCCTACCCATGCGGCCATCCTGTTCTTCGGGAAAGATCCACAACGATTTTTCATCCAGTCAGAGGTTCGCTGCGCCCGGTTCAAAGGAGAGGAAGTCTCCAGTACCTATCTCAACATGAACGTCCTGCACGGCAGGATCGATCAGCTCATCGAAGATACCAACCGGTTCATCGCCCAGACAATCCAGAAAGCAGCATGGATCGTGCCGGGAAAGATGCAACGGGAAGAGCACTGGGAATATCCACCCGATGCCCTGCGGGAAGCAGTGATCAATGCGGTCTGTCACCGCGATTATAATTCATCAGGCAATGTCCAGATCCGTATTTTCGATAACAGGGCGCAGGTCTGGAACCCCGGGATATTAATGGAAGGTGTCACGGTTGAACTCTTAAAAGTTGAACATTCTTCCCATCCCAGGAACAAAACCATTGCCCGGCTCCTGTTCCTTACCGGGTACATTGAACAATGGGGATCAGGCACGCTCAGCATGATCACTGCCTGCGAACGGGACGGTGTCCCGGACCCGCAGTTCCGTGAAACCGGCAACGATTTTGTGGTCACCTTCTCGCGCTCAACGGTCAACACGCTTCTTGAAAACCCGAAGATCTTAAATGAACGGCAGCGCGGAGCAATTGAATATCTCAAGACCCATCAGGAAATATCTACCTCCGAGTATGGACGTATCTACGACTGCACCGTGCGGACCGCTCGCCGGGACATGTCCCATCTTGCTGAATTGAATATCATTATTGTGAAGCGAGAAGGGAGACTACTAAGATATACCCTCAATCCCGTGTTCCTGTCATTGCGGACAAATAGCGGACAATAGCGGACAAAAAAATGATAATGGCCCTACAATGAATATCGATAATTTTGCACTGGATTTTCACAAATACCACAAAATATCGTCCGATTTTGGAAATTAATAGCGGACACATTGCGGACAATAGCGGACAAAATTCTTTCCGACCCGAAAGGGTACATCAAAGAGGTACTCACGGCGTCACCCACACCGCCCCAATCCCGGAAAATGCCTTCTCGAACCGCTCCGGTCTTTCTCCAACATAGAACAGCGCCGGTGAAAACGTTGGCCCTGAATCATTCCCCTGCGGACCAACAAACCGGATGCGGGCCGAAGGAAAACACACCCGGCACGATATTGCTGTCAGCGTCTTCCACGCTGCGGTCTCGGTCGCTGACTTCCAAAGGACAATCGCCTCCGTGGTCCGGCCTGCAGACCGCTCCAGATATAACTTCGAGAACCACTGCTCGACGCCGGGCCCGAACGGCGGATTGAGAAACACCCGCCCCACCCAGGGCTGCACAAGCCCGTTGTCCTGAGCTGTATAATGTCTCGCTGCCGGCACGTTCGGGTTCTCCCGGCTGTTGCTGGCCGGGTCGAGATCGATTGCCCCCATGCAGACAATCACCGCATCGAGGATGTATTGCGGGGTATAATGCTCCGTGCTCTCATGAGAGAGCAGGGCCGGCGGGACTGTCAAACGATACCCGCCTACCGTGCATCCTCCCGCACGCCTCTCCCGTAACAGTGCTCGCAGAGCTTCACGCCGGCCTCACGGTCAATCCATACCGCCTTCGCAATCCCACAGACCGAGCACTTCCCCGCATCCGCAGTCACTCGGCTGCAATGGGAAACATCCACGGTGCCTGGCAGCGGGACCGAAGCGGTCTGCTCCGCTTTCACCGCCTCGTTGTAACACGAGCGGCAGATCCGACGGGCGGTCTGCTGGTCCCCGGGCCTCCCCTACCGAGCGTGCACCTCCGCACTCCGCCGGATCTTCTTCTTTACCTTCTCCCACGTCCCGGTGACCAGAAAGCTCTCCTCCGTGTACCCGATCATTTTTTCACACTTCTTCATCGGGATGGCCATGGTCGGCACATCCGCCGGGACACAGGGCCGGGCCGAAGGGTCGAACATGCCGAGGGCCGCCCTCGGGTGCTCCTACTGCTGCTCGAGCCGCGGGTAATGGATGACCGACCCGCATCCCGCACCGAAAGGACAGATGACCCCGCCGCTCCGCACCCGGGAATCCTGCGGGTGTATCACTCTGCGGGAGAGTACCCTCCCTGCACCCCTCGATTCACGGTGCCATTTTATACATCTGGTCCGGAAGGAGAGCGGTCATGGATTCGGTACTGAGCGTACCCCACTGGGTGATGTTGATAATGACGTTGGCAAGAGCTTCGGGGGACGGCATTTCAACGATTGCTACGAAATCATAGCGGCCAAGGGTGTAGTAAAGGCCGATGAGTTTTCCCCCTGCCGATTGTATGGTTTGTTTAGCCTTATCATCCCGTTCTTTCGCTTCCTTCATTTTCGCGATGGCGATATCGGTCAATTTACCCAGGACAATATAGAGTGTCATGATGAGCGGAATCGGGATACGGGCAGATAAAAGTAATGGTGATGATTCCCATCGGAGAACGTGTACGTGCTTATGCTACCGCTGTGGAGATCCACAAAAAAACGGTGATGGAAAAAAAAGAGAGGGATGCCTCTCAATAATTTTCGCAGAAGAGCTCGAAATAGGCCTGCGGGTGGTCGCAGACCTGACATTTCTCCGGGGCTTCTCTGCCCTCGTGGACATGCCCGCAGTTCCTGCAGTACCAGAGAGTCGGGGTGTCACGCGCAAAGACGGTGCCCTGCACCACAGCTGCGAGCAGTTTCCGGTAGCGCTGCTCGTGATGCGCTTCGACCGTTGCAACCTGCCGGAAGAGGTGTGCGATCTCCGTAAACCCCTCCTCTTCGGCAACGGCGGCAAAGTCCGGGTAGAGGGTGTCCCACTCGTGCTTCTCGCCCTCGGCAGCGGCCAGCAGGTTATCCCGGGTCGTCCCGATCATGCCTGCAGGGTATGCCGCGACGATCTCGGCAGCGCCGCCCCTGAGCTGCTTGAAGAAGAGCTTGCCGTGCTCCTTCTCCTCGTCCGCAGTCTTCTGGAAGAGTGCCGATATCTGCTCGTATCCTTCCTTCTTTGCCACGCTCGCAAAAAACGTGTACCGGTTGCGGGCCTGCGACTCGCCGGCAAATGCAGCGAGCAGGCATTTTTCCGTTTTACTGCCTTTGAACTTCATGCTATCCTGCAGATAGTATCTGCCCGTCACCGATATACCTTGCTGTCAGCGTGGGCCCGCCATTTCCGGAGCCCGCGATACCGCCATGTGGTTCATCGCTTCGATCACGACCTCTTCCCGACACCGTCCGGGAAAAAGAATGAACGGGAGATCGCCGGACCGTTCCCCGACAGCCCTTAAAAAGACGATGCCGACGGAAAACTCCCCGGACCGCTCCAGGAAGAGTCGTGCTTTTTCGGGAAGTCCCGGCTCATCAGAGCACAGGGATTGTATCAGTTTTCATGTACCCTCCCCGGTCATGCGCCACGCCGCTTCCGGCACCCGGATCTCGAACCTCGCACCTTTCCCGGGCTCACCGGTCTCGGAAATCCCGATGCCGGTCAGGGAAAGAATCTCCCGGACAAGGAACATCCCGAGGCCGGTGTTCATTCCGAACCCGCGTTCGAAGATTAGTTTCTTCTCCCCGGCAGGGATGCCCACCCCGTTGTCCTCCCAGACAACGATAAGATCCCCCTCCGACGTATGGCATGATGCCCGAATCTCTGTCACCCGTTCTCCATGGCGGACTGCGTTGTCAAGGAGGTTGAAAAAAACCTTTTCAAGCATCGGATCTGCAAATACCCGGACACCCTCTACGTCAGCTGTCAGGCTGATTGCTGCCGGAATCTGGTGTCGTGTCATGACGGGTGCGAGATCAATCCACCGCGGCTCATGGCTGCCGAGATCCTCGTAGATCTGTGTGAATTCGATCTGGGACCGGATTGCCGTGATGGCGGATTCGATCTTTCCCAGGTACCCTGCCAGCACCGGGTCTTCAACGTTCGTCTCCGCGATCTGCAGAAACCCAAGGGCAATCGCGACGTTGTTGAGGATATCGTGCCGGGTAATACCGGTCAGCAGGTTGAGCTGGCGGTTCGCCAGACGGAGGGCTTCTTCCGCTTTCCTGCGTTCGGTGACATCAACGGTAACGCCACGGAACCCTGTGAGTGTTCCGTCATTATCTACCAGCTTCCACGGGCGGATCTCGAGGATCAGCTCGCTCCCGTTTCTGTGCCGGGCGGGAACTTCGAAGGGCGGGATGGGTCCTTCCGATGATATGGCCCCGGCCCATATATCCCTTGTAGAAGACCGTTTCTGATCCGGAACCAGATCGTAAATTTTTCTGCCGATTGTTTCTTCCGGTGTATACCCCATGATCGCCTGTATCCTGGGACTGATGTATCGGAACGTCCCCTGCACGTCGACCTCCCAGATCATGTCGGGCGAGGTCTCCACGATTGCCCGGAACTTCTCCTCGCTCTTGCGGAGTAATGCTTCTGCCTTTTTTCGTTCGGTGATATCCCGCATGACGCCGACCACCCCTGAAGGATTTTTGTGATGATCATAGGTCGGGGAGATAACCGTCTCGGTCCAGACCGTGGAACCGTCCTTTTTGTAAAATTCAAGTTCCATTGCCTGGTATTCCTGGATCATGCCACGCTCCAGCATTGCGGGGAGTCCCTCTTCGCGCTTCTGCATGAGGGTCCGGTAGGATGCGGGGGTCAGGGCGTCACGAATCGGTTCGGCAAGCGCTTCTTCGGGCGAAAGTCCCCGGAGCGTTGTGACTGAGGGGGAGAAATAGGTGGGGCGCATATCCATGTCGGCGGTCCAGAAGACATCATAGACATGGTCTGCCAGCAGGCGGTACTTCGCTTCGCTCTCCCGCATCGCTTTTTCAGCCTTTTTTCGTTCGGAAACGTCTTTGAGGATACCGAGAAGTGCCGGCTGGTTCTGATAGAGGATCTGGTTTACGAAGAACTCGCATTCCCGTTCTTCACCGCTTTTCAAGATGATTCGCGCCGTAAAATCAGGAGGGGGGTTTCTTCCGGAGAGTCTCAGTTCCGCGTTTTCCTGCAGGCGGGACCGGTCATCGGGATGAACAAGGTCCCAGATGTCCATGGTGATAAGTTCGTCATAGGTATAGCCGGTGAGTTCCGCTGTCCTGCGGTTGGCAAAAAGGATCCGGCTGTCACGGTAAATATACACGACATTATCACTATTCTCGACCACAAGCCGGTATTTCTCCTCGCTCTCCCGGAGCTCGTCATCCATTTTTTTCCGTGCGGAAATATCGTTCATGACGCCGCGGAAGCCGGCAAGGTTCCCATTCCGGTACACCGGCACCGCATTGATGAGAACCGGAATGGTGCTGCCATCCTTCCGTATGACGGTATATTCCTTTGATTCCCGGGGTATTCCGTCGAGGAGTTTTTCGATATGTTCCCGTACCCGTCCGTGCTGGGAAGGTTCTATTATCGACAAGGCATGTACGCCGTCTTTGAGGTCCTGTTCCGTATATCCCAGCGTGGTGAATGCATACTGGTTTGCATACGTTACCTGAAAATCGGGATCCGTTTCAAAGATCATCTGCGGGAGAAGATCGGCAAGTTCGCGGTACTTCGCTTCGCTCTCCCGCAGGGAAATCTCCGCCCGTCGTCGTTGTACCGCCTGCCTGACTTTATGCGCGAGTTCTGCAAACTGCGCCTTCGGCTGACCGCCTTTCTGGATGTAGAAATCCGCACCGCTGTTGATCGCTTCGATGGCAATCTCCTCACGGCCCCGGCCGGTGAAAAGGATGAACGGAATGGTACTGTCTTCACTCCTCACCTTGTGTAAAAATTCGATTCCGTCGATGTCGGGCATCAGGTAATCAGAGATGATGGCATCATACCGCTCCGTGGCAATGCAGGCAAGAGCTTCCGTCGCCGACGGGAGGGTCTCGACGACAAAATTCCCGCCTGATTCGAGGAAGAGTTTGCCAATCTCAAGAAGGGCGGGTTCGTCATCGACATAGAGAACGCGTATGGTATCCTGCATTACCCACACGTCCTTGCCGAATGCCGTTTCTCTGCGGGCACGGTCATCTCATTCCCGGTGATGGTAAAAAGGGAGGCAGTGCTTCCCCGTTCTTCCGGAATGATAAGGGTATTGGAGAAAACGCTGTATGAGCACATTGTAGCCC
>JAFGNT010000032.1 GCA_016926855.1 Methanomicrobiaceae archaeon
CCCTGCCTTGCTGAATATGGTGCACCGTACCCTGTTGCGGGGATGTTTTGGTGGTTGGCTATTGTATTGCCATCAAGACCTGTCCCGGGGGAAAAAGCAGAAATTGAGAGCGCTTATGTCCGGGGTTGCACGGAGGCGAGAGGCATACCCGTATCCCTGACCTGAGATCAATTTGGTTCTGATGATAAAAAAATTAATGAAATCTGCACTGCCGGCAGAGGTGATTTCCTAAAGTCCACACATGGCGGAACGTATATTCGGTTATGATCCGGCCGGGCGTTGGCACGGAGGGTTATCAGCTCTTCTTTTTCTTAACCGTTGAATTTATAAGGTTTTTCTTCAAAATTGAGTTGAAGAATTGATATTAGTTATTATACTATTCGCATAAGCACTGCTTGATAAATGTGACTTATAGCCATTATAATTGAATTCGTACCATTTTTCCAAAATGAAGTTCCCCATATCAATTAAACAGATTTTTCCCTATTTTGAATAGAGTTAATAGTATGCCAACAATTAGTGCGACTGTAAAATTCAAAACATACGTTTCGGAAAGTGAAACAAAAGGATCGATCCCCTATGCCGTAATTAGATCTCGTATCCACGATGCAAGAGACATCTTCATTGTTGATTACGAAATCGAAAAATAAAATCGCTTAATGATTTCATGCCACTTTCAGCAATCATTCAAGATCAACGAGTAATAGGCCCGGACTTATCCCAAGATGAATGGGAAAGCCTCAAACATGAACATAGGAAAGGACTTCCAGTAATTATGAGTTGTTGTGGGGCGAAGGGACATCTCCGCACCTCAAAAACAGGACTTCAACATTTTTACCATGCACGCGGTTCACCGCCCTGCACCTGGGAACACGAATCTCTTGCACATTTGGAGATTAAAAATGAAATTTACCAGATTTGTAAAGCTGCGGGATGGAAAACCTCTGTAGAATACGCATCAGAAAATGGCGATTGGAGAGCCGATGTCTATGCGCAAAAGGACGATAAAAAAATTGTATTTGAAATTCAACTTTCAAAAATTCCATTAGGGATTTTAAAAGAAAGAGATCAAAAATATAAACAATACGGCCTTGAATCCTATTGGATTCTAAAAAACAAGTCAAAATACCAATTACATGATAATCAATATTTTGAGGCCGATCTATCGGATATACCCTACATTGATGAGTATACATTAACCAAAACAAAATATGAAGTATATAATAAATCCCATTTCTTCATTCCTAAAGATGTTCTCACTATCGATATTGATATCGAATCCCGTTTTTTAAATACAGGAATTGATAAGAAAATATCATTATCTGATTGGATTAATTCGGTGCTAAATGGAAAATTTCAATCAGAGTTGTCAAAAATTCGCGAAGACTACATTTATCAAAAGAATTTACGAAAAATTGCACAACCAATTTTAACTGAAGTATATGATTCTCATTTGAAACTACATTCTCATCGCAAAGATTTGAACCGGCAATATGCGATTTTTAAAGGTCATTCAGTGGAAAATTTTAGGACAATAAAGGAAAACTTCAGTATTTGTTATAATTTAAGAAAGGAAATTAATACATTCTTTTTTGGAAAAGTTTTATCACCAAAAGTCGGTTGGAAATGGATAAAAAGCGACTATTCAACTTATAAGCGGCAGGTATTGCTTCTTTCAAATACTGACCAGTTATTCGAAATTCAAAAGTTAGCTAAAGAGGCTTCAGAAAAAATATCTGAATTCGAGAAATTGCTGAGTGGGCTTACGAATGAAATTCAATCAAACATAAAAAATAATAGTCAACGTAGTTCAATGAAGGTAGTTCCAACTCAAAATATTCAAATAAATTTTATTCCCGAACCGCATGAAGTAAAATCCTTTATCCAAGAACCATACGAACCAGGATCCTTTATTCCAGAACCATATGAAGCAAAATACAAGTCCCTGAGAACCAGTCCCCTGCTTATTGATAATAAAATATCTGAAATTGAAAAGAATTCAAAGTTCCATAATCCCTCCCCAAGAGAAATTGTGAAGTTTGAAGCAAATCTTAATCTAACTCAAAACTGGCTGGAGGGTTCTGACGGGGTTAAATATCAAGTTATACCAGGATTGATCAATATGCTATCCAAAGAAATTGCGGAAGAATTTGAGGAACAAGGATACGGACGTATTATTTAATATTCGTTGATTGGAAACCCGCCGGGGGCCGATACGTCAACGACGACGGTGCAGTTCCTGCTGTTCAGGAATTTCCCCTTCTCCTCCAGGTCCGGAGACGCCCGGCCAGCGGACACCTCCCGAGCCGGCAGGCCACCACGCTCGCCGCCAGAAGGAGCAGGATGATTATGACGATCCCCTCAATCTGCAGCAGCGGCCCGATGAACTCGCTCCCGGGAAGGTTGCGAA
This sequence comes from Methanomicrobiaceae archaeon, assembly GCA_016926855.1. Classification (GTDB taxonomy): domain Archaea; phylum Halobacteriota; class Methanomicrobia; order Methanomicrobiales; family Methanomicrobiaceae; genus LKUD01. The sequence continues at coordinate 2,411 of JAFGNT010000032.1, forward strand.
GGCCCGGGTAATCGACGCCTGATGCCATGCGGGCCGCGGTCGTCATGATAAGGACGGCCGGGATGATGTATGTGCACAGGGGATAGATGATCCGTGCAAGCCCGTTCCCGATTTCGCGGGCGAGCAGGTCCCGCGTCGGGGAGAAAAACCACGTGAAGACGATCGCAAGGAAGATGGCGGCAACCGGGAGGCCCAGCGTTCCTATGGTCTCGTCCAGAAAATCGAGCACGGGAATCCCGTCGAACCTGAGATCCGCCGCACTGTAGGAGAGGGCCGAGGGAAGGCCGGTTGCCAGCACGGCGGCGGTGAGGACGGCCGCGGAACGCCGCCGTGACCAGAGGAACGATTCCCGCAGCGCCGCCACCGACATTTCCAGCATGGAGATCGCGGACGTAAGCGCGGCGAAGAAGAGCACGAGGAAAAACGCAGCCGCAATCACCCGGCCGCCCGGCATCACCGCGAAGGCCTGCGGGAGGGTGGTGAAGGCCAGCTCCGCCCCGGCCGCAGGGGCAAGGCCGAAGGAGAAGACGATCGGAAAGATGACTATCCCGGAAAGGAGCGCGACCCCCAGATCCGCGACCGTGATGATGAGTGATGCAGCCGGGATCGCCTGCTCCCGATCCGCATAAGCCCCGTAGGTCAGCAGGATCCCCATCCCCACCGAGAGGGAGAAGAAGGCCTGGCCGAAGGCCGCACCCCAGAGGAGGGGGCTCCCGAGGACCGTAAAGTCGGGGGTGAACAGGAAGTCCATCCCCCGGGAGAATCCGGGCAGGGTGGTGCAGTACAGGGCGAGGATGATGAGCGTGCCGACCGAGACGGGGATGAGGAGGGTCGACATGCGTTCGATTCCTTTTCTGACCCCGCCGGATACCACGATCCCGGTCGCAAGCGCGGTTACGGCAAACAGGACAACCGGCAGCCACCCGGCTGAAAAATCGGCAAAGGAGATGCGTTCGCCGGAGAGGGCGAAGAAGAAGTAGCCGAGAGTCCACCCGGCAATGACCAGGTAGTAGGAGAGGATGAGAAAGACAATCCCGCAGATCATCCAGCCGAATACCCGGAACGGGTGGCGCACCGACCGGAAGGCGCTGACGATGGTTCCCTGGAAATGGCGGCCGAGGGCGAGCTCGAAGATCATCAGGGGAAGGGCACAGAAAAAGACCGCGATCAGGTACGGGATGAGGTATGCTCCGCCGCCATTCCCGCCCAGCACCGCCGGGAACCGCCAGATGTTGCCGATACCCACCGCCGAGCCGATCGCCGCGAGAATGAATCCTGCCCCTGACGACCACCGTTCCATGCTGCTGTTTTCCTCCGGAGGTTTGGGTATGTTCTGGTGTAATCCCTGTTAATTCTTTAGTCACCCTGCGACAGGTTCGCGTTCTGGTCCCACGTGGCGGATAGTGATGCCGTGGGCCTACCCGGAGATCCCCGCGTGTCGGGCAGACGATCCGGCCGGGTACCGCCTCCGGGACCCTGCGGTGGCATATGACCCGTATCCGTTTTTGTTACCTGAAAAGTTACAACAGCTTTTTCCTTCCTGATGCACAATGGATGTTCCCCTGTGGCATACGGTGTGCCGCACCGGAGGTATGACAATGGAGAACGAACCACGAGGCGCAATCATCCAGCGCGACCGGGAGACGTACGCAATCGTCCCCCGGACGCCGGCCGGCATCGTCAGCCCCGAACACCTTGAGAATATCGTTGCGGTCGTCCGGCGCTACAACATCCCGGTTATCAAGATGACGTCGGGCCAGCGAATGGTGCTGGTCGGGCTCAAAAAAGAGGATGTCGAGGCCGTCTGGAACGAGCTCGGCATGACGGTCGGGCAGGCGACCGCCCCCTGCGTGCACTACGTGCAGGCGTGCCCCGGCACGGTGGTCTGCAAATACGGCAACCAGGATTCCCTCGGGCTCGGGCTCGCGCTCGAGGAGATGTACCTGGACATGAACCTGCCCGCCAAGCTCAAGATGGGCATCTCCGGCTGCCCCCGGTGCTGCGGGGAGAGCTATCTCCGTGATATCGGCGTTTTCGGGAATGCAAAAGGCTGGACGGTCATCATCGGCGGGAACTCCGGCGGCCGTCCCCGGATTGGCGATGTGGTGGCGAAGAATCTCTCCACCGATGACGCAAAGGATCTCGTCAGGCGCCTGCTCGAGTACTACCGGACCCACGGCAGGCCGGGAGAGCGGACGGCACGGTTCATCGAGCGTGTCGGTATCGGTGCCATCAGAAAGGACGTCCTTACCTTCGCCCCGTACATCCCGCTCGAAAAGCCCCCCACGGAATAAGGCCTATTTCTGTTCTCTTTTTTCTGGTGCATCGATGCATTCCGCGTGGGCGATCATCTTGTTCACGTACTGCTTCTGGACGCAGGTAATGAAGGGGAGCGTAATCACAACGGCGTTTCGCACCCCGTTCTGGGTGTAGACAAACAAACAGACACGGTCATCGGCAAGGAAGAGGTACTCGAGCAGAAACGACGACCCGTCGACGGTGACGGGCCCCTGGTAAATCTTACGGAAGATGTGCTCCTGGAAGAAGTCGCAAAACGCCGTCGGCACGTACAGCGACGCATCGCCGAGCATCCGGGTGATCCCCCTCCTGCCGTTCGGGAGGAGGATACGGACCGGATGGGTTGCGGATGCATCGGCGATCAGCCGGGCGAACTCACCGATCTTCTCGTAGTCCATGCAGACGACGGCAAGGTCATGCGCGATGCCGGTGACGAGCGACTCGACATGCCGGAGGATGCTCCATTCGCCCTGCACGTACCAGATCGGCGAGTGCTTTGACCGGGCATCGAGCGAGAGCGACTCGAGATCCTGAATCGCGTCGATTGCCGCCTGCTCCATCCCGCTCTTGAGCTGGTGCACAACGACTGCAGGTTCTATGGGGATGTAGACATGGGGGGTGCCCCTTCGTACCGAGATGAAACCCCGGTCGGCGAGTCCCTCCGCGATGTCGTAGACCCGCGGGCGGGGGACGCCGCTCGCCTCGTGGATCTGGCGGGCGTTTCCTTCACCAATCCCGACGAGGGCGGCGTAGACCCTGGCTTCGTACTTCTTCAGCCCGAGCTCCGTGAGATTCCTGATCACTGCATCCATTGTTGTTACTATGTGAATTACATCAGATTAATACCTGCAGGACGTGAAAGAATTTTAAAAAAACCCCTGCTGTGATGCAACGATACGCATTTTCACTATTTCAGGAGGATTTTTCCCCTGTTTCACGCCCGGCACCGGGAAGATCCGGAATGCGCGTGCAGGGAGATCTGCATGCTCCTCATCGACCCCTCCGCCGGAGACGACCCTGCGGGACCGGCACCGGCAGCGGTGGAGCGGATCCGGGAGGCACTCGCCCGGATGCAGCGGGCGCAGACAAAGGCGGAGCTGCTCGCCATCCTCGGCAGCGAGGTGGATGGGTTCGATCGCCGCGATCTCGGGATGATAAACGCATCCCTGTCCCGGAAAGTTGCCGGCCTTCCCGGCTCCTATCGCGAGCGGCTCCGTGCAACGTTTGGGGAGCAGATCTTCGGGACGCACCACCGCCTCCCTGTCGCGGCACGGAAGGGGTGCGCAAACGGCGATCCCCTCCATCCTGCCTTCCCGTCGTACTGCGCCATGGTCGCGGCGGCGTGCACGCAAAAGGCCCGCGGCACCGATCCCCGCCCCCTCTCCCTGAAGTACCTGCTTGCCGCGTTCTCCATGTTTGTCGTCGACGAGCCCGCCCACCCCGTCGGCACCCCCTTCCCCGGCGGGCAGATCGTGGATGCATGGGATGGCCGGTACCTCTGCCCGGTGCGGGAGCGGGCGGATGATGTTCCCTTCGCCCTCTGCCCCTACTGCCCCGCCGTGCAGAGCGATACGCCGGCATCGCCGGAACAGCGGGCGGCCCGCGAGGAAAAACGCAGGCGCGAATGCCTCGCGAATTACCGGACGAACTACACGGGATGACGCGGAAGGATTAATGGGAAGAAGGAAAAGGTGAACATCATGAAGATCATCACCGTTGCCGATGTGCCCGTCGGCCCGAACCCCCATCATGTGGATGCCCGGAAAGTCTATGATACGGAGAACGCAACCGCCGTGGTGATCACGCTGCAGCCCGGCGAAGCCTTAAAAAAGCACATCACACCGGTCGATGTCTTCTTCTATGTGCTGGAAGGCACCGGCGTCGTCGAGATCGGCGACGAACGGGCGGCCGTCGGGCCCGACCACCTGGTCGAGAGCCCCGCAAAGATCCCGCACCGGTGGAGCAACGAGAGCGAGGGTGCCTTCCGGGTGCTCGTCGTCAAGGTTCCGCGGCCGACGAGCGAGACTAAACTGCTGTGAGACGATGGTGCTCGAATCCGTTCCGAAGGCGCTCGGCATTGTCTATGCCGTGCTTGCCGTTGTCGTGCTCGCGTATCTCTGGAAAACCGGACGGTTCTCCCGGCGGCATGCGCTTGGGTTTCTGGTGGTCTCCGCCGCACTCGGGTTCCTGCTCTTCTCCCCCGTCTTCCCGTACCTGCTCCAGCTCGTGATACTCCGAAGAACAATGGAACTCGGCGTTTTGCTGCCGGCAGCGGTGACCGGGCTCGCGGTCTTTATCGCGGTCACGCTGCTTGCCGGGCGGATCGTCTGCGGGCAGATCTGCCCGGTGGGGGCCGTGCAGGAGCTGATGTACCATCTCCCCGTTCCGCGGTACGGCCGGGACCTGACGCCGCAGGCGGGGTTCGTCCGTGCCGGAGTTTTTGTAGTCATCCTCGCCACCGGCGTCGGGCTCTCCGCCAATCTCCTCGACAGCATCGGCCTGAAGGATTTTTTCTCTCTCTCCCCGGCGATCCCCGGCTTTGTCGTCTTCCTCGCGATCGTCCTGCTCTCGGCAGCCGTGTACCGGCCGTTCTGCCGGTTCATCTGCCCGTATGGCCTTTTCCTCGCCCTCGCGGCATCCCGGAGCCGGTGGAAGATCCGGCGGACGGACGCATGCATCCAGTGCGGGAAGTGCGAGCAGGCCTGCCCCGTGAACGTGGCAACGGCGGAGAACAGCAAGGCGGAGTGCTACCTGTGCGGCCGCTGCACGGAGGCCTGCCCGGTCGACGGGGCGCTCGTGTATGGCCGGGAATCGTGATAATCAGGCACGTGCCGCGCACCGGCGGGATACTCATGAAGCATGCCGGTGCTCAACGCATCACCGATGCGATTCTTCCGGAGCGGTATCGACATAGCAGAACGGGTCCTCCCCGGCAAAATCCCCGCTTTGCGCGTAGGCACGGACCCGGCATCCGCCGACGCAGATGTGAAGATAGGGGCAGGTCTGGCATTTTCCCCTGAATTTCGGGAGTTTCATGCGGAATTTTGCGAGGACGGGATTGGCATCATCGTTCCAGAGCTCGGAGAAGGGACGGTCACGGATGGTGCCGACCAGGAATGCCGGTGAGCGGGCGAACTGGCAGGGATAGACGTTTCCGCGGGGATCGACATTGGCCACCCGTTTCCCGGCGCTGCACCCCCCGTTCAGCGAGGCGACGAGCTCGCGGGCATCATGAAGGTCCGGCGATCCATCGCGTTCCATGGACTGCAGCAGGTGGATGCAGTCCTGCGGTGCATCGACGGTTAAAAACTCCATCTCGTCCGCCGGGATCTCCCTGGCTTTGCGGTACAGGAGGGTGAGTGCCCGGATCACGTCAGGTGCATCCAGCTGGAGCCGTTCGTAGGAATCGGTCCCCCGGCCGCAGGGGACCAGCCAGTACAGGCAGAACCGGGACGCCCCGAGATTCCGGGCACGGTCCACGAGGGCTTCGAGCTCGTCCTGGTTCTCCTTCGTCAGCGTCACCCGGACCCCGCACCGCACGCCTGCCTTGTGGCAGCAGGCGAACGCCGCAACAGCCCTGTCAAACGCACCCGAAGTATTCCGGAACCGGTCATGGGTTGCCGCCGTGGCCCCGTCCAGCGAGATGCCGGCATACTCGATCCCGCTGCGCCTGATCTGGTTCGCGACGTCACCGGTGATAAGGGTCCCGTTGGTGCTGAGCGCGATTGCAATCCCGTTCTCCCTGGCGTGCTCGGCAAGCTCCCAGATATCGGGACGGATCAGCGGTTCGCCGCCGGTGAAAATGATCAGCGGGACTTTCGAGGCGGCAAGGTCATCAATGAACGCCCGGGCCTCGGCCGTTGTCAGTTCGTCCCCGGACCCGCATCCCGGCCTGGATGAACTGTAGCAATGCGTACAGGAAAGGTTGCACCGGTCGGTGAGGTTCCAGAAGACAACGGGTCTCTGCATCCCGGAAAAGGCAAGGTACCGGCCCGGCACTGCATCGTTGCCGGACCGGTGTTTCATGACGGCACTGACTGTGCCTCTGCCGTGGAGGCACTGCGTAATCCGGTTCATATGCCGCCCCCGTTCTCCCGGACACGGACATTCGGGACACGTTTATACTCCTCGCTGCTGAACAGGATGAGGTACCGGGAAACGCCGATTCGTTCTGCAAGCTGGCGGACCTCTTCTTCGACGTCGCTTTGCGAGTACCCGTGATGCACCGTATACAGGGAGTAGTCCCACCGGCCCGGTATGGGTTTTCGCTCGTAGCAGTGGGTCACGAACGGGTACGATGCCAGACGGGATCCGATGTCTTCGGGCGGCGTTCCGGTGCAGTCCCATGCGACAAGGGCGTTGGCCGTGATTCCCAGCTGCCGCTGGTTGATGCGGGCACGGAACCGGCGGATGATGCCGGTTTCCGTGAGCCTCCGGACCCGTTCCAGCACGTCCTCGCCCGTACGGCCGAGCCGTTGTGCAATCTCGCCGAATGGCTCGGGAACCAGCGGGAGCCCGTCCTCGAGCGCGGCGAGGAGCTCCCGGTCACCCCGGTCCATGCGGACCCCCGTTTCCGGATCCTGCGATGGGGAACCGGACATCGATCTTTATCTTCTTTACGGTCGGCAGGTCCAGGATATCGTCGCGGGAAAAGCCGGTTTGTTCAAGGATCTCCCCGAGCACGTCCTGCAGCGCTTTCTCATCCGTTGCCGAGAGCGTAAACCAGAGAGAATACCGGTGTTCACGCCGGAAATTGTGTGAGACCTCCGGGTACCGGCTGATAATATCGGCAACCGTTCGGATGCGCTCGTCCGGCACGGGAAGCGCAACAAGGGTTGCGGCAGTGATGCCAAACGGCCGGGATTCGATAATGGGCGAGATGCCCCGGACAATCCCTTCCCGCGACAGCCGTTCCAGCCGTTGTAAGAGCACGGCTTCCGAAATGCCAAGGAAGCCTGCGACTGCCTCCCAGGGCCGGGATACGAGTGGAATGTCCTGCTGTACTGCATCGAGGATGCGACGATCGAGGTCATCAGCCGGTTTTTGCGTGGTCATGGCCCTCCTCCCGGATCGTACGGGCACCACGGGTCCTCGTCGCAGAGCTCCCCCGCACGGTCCCCAGGTTGCATGAGCCCGTCGCACCAGCGGGGAACAACCCCTCCGGTTCCCCGGTATGCCCGGGCACGGCAGCCGCCGCAGATGCCCTTATAGCCGCACCGGCCGCATTTTCCGGTCAGGAGGTCCGGGTCGCGGAGTGCGGAGAATACCGGCGAGTGATACCATATCTCACGAAACGGCGTCTTTCGGACATTCCCGGCACTCACCGGCAGGAAAGGACAGGGCGTGACCTGGCCGTCCGCATAGATCCGGCAGTAGCGGGTCCCGGCAATACAGCCCCGCCCCCAGGCCGGGTTATCGATCCCGAGATCCAAGGCTATCCGCCGGAACTGCGGGGCACAGGTCGGGCGGAGGTTCACGCCGGTGCCATGATACGTCAGGAGCACCTGCCGGATAACCGCTTCATAGTCCCGGGGATCCAGCGGGCCATAATCCTGTGCACGTCCCGTGGGAACCGGGAAAAAGACCTGGTAATCCGTCACACCCAGGCTTTGCCCGAGCTCCACCACGGCGTGCACGTCCCCGGCCCGGGGCCGCATGACGGTCATATTGATCCGGACGTCCATGCCCTCATCGCGGCAGTTCCGTACCGCCTGCACGGCCTTCTGCCAGGCACCGCTGACGCCACGGACTGCGTCATGGACGGCAGGGTCCGCGGCGTCGATGCTGACGGCAACAGCCCGGATCCCTGCATCCCGTAGCCGTGCCGCCATGGAACGGTCGAGGAAGTACCCGCTGGTGCCCATCACCATCCGGAGCCCCCGCTCCGTGCCGTACCGGGCAATCGTGCAGAGATCTTCCCGCATGAGCGGCTCCCCCCCGGAGAGCACGACAACCGGCGTCCCGGCATCCCGTATCTGGTCGATGACCGCCAGTGCCTCGTCTGTGGAGAGCACGCCGACGGTTTCGTTTTCGCCTGCCTGCACGTAGCAGTGGGGGCACTTCAGGGGACAGCGGAGCGTGATATTCCACGAGATCAGCTGCGGCGGCCCGCTGGCCGGACCCACTGCGGCGTCAGCCCCTGTGCCACGCACCGCCCTGTCCCCCGGCCCGGGTGGTAGGTCTGTCATCATCGAACGGCCACGACTGAGAGATCGAAGCGGTCCAGGTTCATCACTTTGGCCCAGGCCGCAACAAAGTCCCGGATGAACTTTTCGTTCGCGTCGGCGCTTGCGTAGACCTCGGCCAGTGCCCGGAGCTGGGCGTTCGACCCGAAGATCAGGTCGACACGCGTGCCGGTCCACCTGAGTTCTCCCGTCTTTCGATCGTATCCTTCAAACACGTCTGCATCCTTCGAGACTGCCTTCCACTCCGTGCCCATGTCGAGCAGGTTGACGAAGAAGTCGTTGGTGAGCGCCCCCGGGCGCCGGGTGAAGACACCGTGCTGTGTTCCGCCGACGTTGGTGTTCAGCACCCGCATGCCTCCCACGAGCACCGTCATCTCGGGTGCGGTCAGCGTCAGCAACTGTGCTTTGTCAACCAGCAGCTCCTCGGCCGATACGGCATACCGGGTCTTCTGGTAGTTGCAAAACCCGTCCGCCTTCGGTTCGAGCACGGCGAACGAGGCAGCATCGGTCTGCTCCGGCGAGGCGTCCATGCGTCCCGGCACGAAGGGGACCGTCACCGTGTGGCCGGCATTCTTCGCGGCCTGCTCGACGCCTGCACAACCGGCTAACACGATCAGGTCGGCGAGCGAGACCTTCTTGCCGCCGGAGTTTGTGCTGTTGAACCCATCCTGTATCCCCTCCAGGGTCTGAAGCACCTTCTCCAGCCGGGCGGGCTGGTTGACTTCCCAGTCCTTTTGTGGTGACAGGCGAATTCGGGCACCGTTTGCACCGCCGCGCTTGTCGGAGCCACGGAAGGTGGACGCTGACGCCCATGCGGTCGAGACCAGCTCCGATACCGACAGGCCGGAGGCCAGGATCCTGCCCTTGAGAGAGGCGATGTCCTCTGCATCGACCAGCGGGTGATTGACGGCAGGGATAGGGTCCTGCCAGATGAGCTCTTCCGCAGGAACTTCGGGGCCGAGATAGCGCGATCGCGGGCCCATGTCGCGGTGCGTCAGCTTGAACCACGCACGGGCGAACGCGTCCGCGAGCTGGTCCGGGTGCTCGTAAAAGCGCCGTGAGATCTTCTCGTAGACGGGATCGAACCGCAGGGCGAGGTCGGTCGTCAGCATGCCCGGTGCACGGCGCTTTGACGGGTCGTGGGGGTCCGCCACGGTGCCGGCGCCTGCGCCACCCTTCGGCTTCCACTGGTACGCACCGGCAGGGCTCTTTTCCAGCTCCCATTCAAAGCTAAACAGGTTCCGGAAGAAGTTGTTGCTCCACTTCGTTGGCGTCTGGGTCCAGATAACTTCCGGGCCGCCGGTGATCGTGTCATCGCCTTTGCCGGTGCCGAAACTGCTCTTCCAGCCGAGGCCCTGCTCCTCGACAGGCGCCGCTTCGGGCTCAGGCCCCACATGGGTCGCGGGGCCGGCACCATGGGTCTTGCCGAACGCGTGGCCGCCGGCGATGAGCGCAACCGTCTCTTCGTCGTTCATAGCCATGCGGGCGAAGACCTCGCGGATATCCGTGGCAGCCGCGACCGGGTCCGGGTTGCCGTTCGGGCCTTCCGGGTTGACGTAGATCAGGCCCATCTGCACCGCAGCGAGAGGGTTCTCGAGTTTTCGGTCGCCGGTATAGCGTTTGTCTCCGAGCCACTCGGTCTCGGAGCCCCAGTAGACTTCATCGGGCTCCCAGGCATCCGCACGCCCGCCGGCAAAGCCGAAGGTCGCAAACCCCATCGACTCCAGAGCGACGTTGCCGGCAAGAACCATGAGGTCGGCCCACGAGATCTTCCTGCCGTACTTCTGCTTGATCGGCCAGAGCAGCCGGCGGGCCTTGTCGAGGTTCGCGTTGTCGGGCCAGCTGTTGAGGGGCGGGAAGCGCTGCTGGCCTGCACCTGCGCCTCCCCGGCCGTCGCCCATCCGGTACGTACCGGCGCTGTGCCATGCCATGCGAATGAACAATGGCCCGTAGTGGCCGAAATCCGCCGGCCACCAGTCCTGCGAGGCGGTCATCAGCGCCCGCAGATCCTTTTTCACGGCCGCAAGATCGAGTGTCGTGAATTCCTCTGCGTAATTGAACTCTTTCCCCATCGGATTGGACAGGGGAGAGTGCTGGTGAAGAATCTTCAGGTTCAACTGGTTCGGCCACCAGTCCCTGATGAATCTGCCCCGGCCAGGTACGTGGTTTTCATTCATAACGTCATCTCCTATCGGTGTGTGTTTCATCCACGGTGGTGAATTTAATATTTTTGCCACTCTGGTTACCATTCGCCTTCGCAGGGACTGTGCTATCAGTAAGGTGAGCGAAAGGACAGTCCCGATCCATATCGTGCCAATCAGTACGAGACCGGCCTGCACACAAACCTCACGCAGGAGGGTCAAAACGACCAAATAGTACGCAGGGGTAAGTGCTGTCATATGTCACCGGAAGAGCATAAGACCCTTGTCCGCCGGTTTATCGACGCCTACAATGCCCGGAACCTGGATATGTTCGACGAACTGGTGGCCCCGGGGTATGTCGACCATACCCACGGGCAGACGGGCCGGGACAGTCTCAAACGGCTCTTTTCGCTCGCGTTCGACGCCTTCCCCGACTGGCACGAGCATATCGAGGAGATGATTGCCGAAGGGGACCGGGTGTGGGTGCGGGTGACGGCGAGGGGGACCCATACCGGCGAATGGAACGCGTTTGGCGTAACGATACCCCCGACCGGCAGGACGGTGATCCTGCCGATGGTGTTCATCTGGCGGATTGCCGACGGGAAACTTGTTGAGGGCCGGGAGGTCGACGACGAAGTGCAGTTCCTCAAACAGCTGGGCCTCATCGAGTTCACGGAGAAAGGAAAACAGTTCTTTCCGGACGATGCCGTATAGTGTGCACGCTGCCCGGCGGACCTGCCCGCGGACCGGAGGTTTCGCGTTCGGATTATCCCGGCCGGCCGCAAATCAGAGCCCTCTTTCCGGAAGCGAAAGGCGTTCGGATGGCTGCACGTTTACGGCGGATGCAGAAGATTCATAGCGTCTGGCAGTACCGGTGAGATGAGGAACAGATCCTAAAACTCCCACAAGGCCCCTTCTGCCAGAGCTGCGGCATGCCCATGGCCCGCGACGAGGACGTCGGAACGGAAAAGGACGGATCGACGTCCGCCGACTCCTGCCGGTGCCGCTACCGGGACGGCAGGTTTGTGGATCCCGATAGTACCCTCGACGGGATTATCGAGTTCTGCGCCCGGAAGATGGCGGAACTCGGCATCATGCCGTATGACCCGGCGAAGAACATGACCGGGCACGTTCTTCCGACCCTGAAGCGGTGGAAAAACTGATGTTCTCTCCCTCTCATTTCCGGTATTTTCTCTGCGCTTCCCCCGAATAACGTGACGGTATCTGGTATCCCGTTGCGGTGCTCCGGTAGTGAAATAGGAGCCTGATGCCCCTATTACCGTAAAGAACGTGACCTACCAGAATTCAGAAAAAAAGACAATTTTCATTCAGCTCTCCTTTCCCCGCCGAATGCCGAGCACAAGAACGATCATGCCCAAAATCATCGCTGCCGGAATGAACGCCTGCGGGAACTCAGGAGTCGGAATGCCCGCGTCGGTAACAGCAATGGTGACGGCAATTTCGCCGGTGAGCAGGCCGTCCGATGCGGTGAAGGTGATCTGCACGACGCCGGCCTGCCCGGGCGCGGGCGTCCAGACAAATTCCTGCCCGGAGAAGGTTGCTCCGGCCGGCAGCGGTGCCGCATCGTAAATGAGGGCGTCATCGTCCGGATCGGATGCCTCGACGGTCAGCCGGAGTTCCTGGCCGACTGCAATCGACTGGGGTCCTATCGGGGAGAACACCGGGGGATGGTTCGCGGCGAGATCCAGCACCGTAATAGTGATGGTGACCGCATCAGCAAGCCCGCCGGCGTCGGTCGCGGTGAATCCGACCGTGTAGGCCCCCGCCTGGGTGGTGCCGGGGATCCAGCGGAAGGTGTCGCCGTCGAAGGTCGCGCCGGCCGGCAGGGCTCCTGCGGTGATCAGGACGCTGTCACCGTCCGGATCGGAGGCTGAGACGATGAACGAGAGCAGCGATCCTTCCCCGACGGTCCGGTCGAAGACCGGATCAAATGCCGGAGCGCGGTTGACATTCCGCACGGTAATGGTCGTGGCTGCCGCGTCGGCAAGGTCGCCGGGGTCCGTTGCGGTGAAGGTTATCGTGTACGAGCCGGCCTGCTCATACGACGGCGTCCAGGTAAACAGAGGTCCGGCAAGGTCCGCGCCGGCCGGCAGGGCTTCTGCCGAATAGACCAGCGCATCGCCGTCCGGATCGGATGCCTCCAGCTCGAATGACAGCAGGCTGCCTTCATCCACGGATTGGTCGGCGATGGGGCTGATCACCGGCGGATCGTTGCGGTCGAGATCCGCGACGGTGATGGCGATGGTCTCCGAATCGCTCAGGTCCCCGTCGGAGACCCCGAAAAGGATGTTTTCGAACACCCCTGCGGCATCATAGCCCGGTGTCCACGAGAAGGTCTGGCCGACAAACGTCGCACCGAAAGGCAGGTTGTGAGCGGAATACGCCAGGATATCGCCGGTGTCGGGATCGACTGCTGAAACAATGAACTCCAGCAGCTCACCTTCGTTGACGTTTCTGTTGCCGACCGGATCCAGTTCGGGCGGCCGGTTCACATCCCCGACCGTGATAATGATCGCCTCGGAATCCGCCAGATCGCCGTCGCTCGCTTCGAAGACGATGCCCGGATAGCTGCCGGACGTACCGAACCCGGGCGTCCACGAGAAGGTCTGGCCGGTGAACGTTGCACCGGCGGGCAGGTTCAGGGCCGAATAGGCAAGTACGTCGCCCATGTCAGGGTCGGTTGCCGTAACGTCGAACTCCAGCAGCTCGCCTTCGTTGACGTTTTTATTGCCGATCGCATCGAGTTCGGGAGGCCGGTTCACATCGCCAACGGTTATGGAGATGGTCTCGCTGTCGGTAAGGTCGCCATCCGAGACTTCGACAATGATATTCTCGGAGACCCCGGCAGCGTCATAGCCCGGCGTCTAGGAGAACGTCTGGCCGACGAAGGTCGCACCGGCAGGCAGGTTCGAGGCGGAATACGAGAGCACATCGCCGGCGTCCGGATCGGTCGCAGAGATCGTAAACTCGAGCAGGTCGCCTTCGTGTGCGTTCTGGTTCCCGATAGGATCAAGTTCGGGGGCACGGTTCACCTCTGCGACGGTGATGCTGATCGTCTCGGAGTCCGTGAAGTCGCCATCCGAGACCTCGAAGACGATATTTTCAAAGATACCGGCAGCGTCATATCCCGGCGTCCACGAGAACGTCTGGGCGGTGAAGGTCGCCCCGTCAGGCAGGTTCAGGGCCGAATAGGAGAGCACGTCACCGGTGTCGGGATCGGTCGCCGTGACCGTGAATTCGAGCAGCTCGCCCTCGTTCACGTTTTTATTGCCCACCGGGTCCAGTTCCGGCGGCCGGTTCGTCACCTGCGCCGGCGCACCGGGATCCGCGATCTCGCCGTCTGCCAGAAGATCACTGTCGCCGCGGCCGCCATCGACGAGGTGGAGGGTCATTACGCTGCCGGCGATCTCCGCACCGGTGGTCCCGTCATAGGGGAACGGATACCAGTGGGGCACCGGGTCGTCCGGGGCCGGGCCGAACTTATAGTAGGCATCGGTGACCATGCTCGCCGGCAGGAACAGCTCGACCGTCGTGCTTCCGCCGGGAGCGATACCGGTGATGGCAAACGAGAAGAACCCGGCGGGAAACGCGGTGGCCGGCGGCGCATCGGCGGGCGACGGGTTGTCGATGGCCGTCACACCGGCAAACACCGCCGGCGGGGACACCGCCAGCGTCACGTAGTCGCCCGTTGTCGCGTGGAGGGACGTGACGTTCTCCTGCTGCCAGTCCGGGATGGCATCGCCGTTCCCGTCGTAGCCGGGATCGGTGCCGTCGGGCCCGTACTCCCCGGACGACGGCGGGGGTGTGGCGACGATCAGGTCGGTCTCGGTGACCGTGTCGAAACCGGACCCGTCGGTCACGGCGAGCGAGACGGTGTGGATGCCCGGCGTCGTGTAGACGTGCACGGGGTTCTGGTCCGCTGCGGACGCCCCGTCGCCGAAGTCCCAGTCCCAGCCGGTGGGAGCGCCTGTCGAGGTGTCGGTGAACTGAACGGCCAGCGGGACGGCGCCGGCGGTAGCATTCACCGCAAAGCCGGCAGCAAGGCCGGCGGGGGAATAGCGCTGAAAGACCTGGATCCGGCTGTTCTCGTTGTCGACGACATAGACGAGGCCGTCGCTGCCGGCCTCGACGCCGTCCGGGTAATTGAACTGGCCGGTGCCGCTGCCGCCGCTGCCCCACTGCGTGAGATACCGGCCGTCGGCACTGAAGGCCTGCACCCGGTTGTTGCTGCTGTCGGCGACGAACACCGTGCCGTCAGCACCCGCAGCAATATCGGCCGGGAACTGGAACTGGCCGTCGCCGCTCCCGGCACCTCCCCATAACGCAAGGAAATTCATTGCCTGATCGAACTTCTGGAGCCGGTGGTTGGTCGAGCCCTCGGCCACGTAGATGTTTCCGGAACTGTCGATGGCAAGACCGCCCGGGTACGTGAACTGGCCGTCGCCGCTCCCGAATGTCCCCCACATGCCGAGGGATGCCCCGGCGGGGGTGAACTTCTGGACCCGGTGGTTCCCGAGCTCGGTCACGTACAGGTTCCCGTCCGCGTCACAGGCAATGCGGCCCGGTAACGTCAGCTGCCCGGCGGCGGTGCCGACCCCGCCCCACTGGCCGAGATAGTCGCCGGACGCGGAAAACACCTGGACCCGGTGGGCGGTGACATCGGTGACATACACGTTGCCGGAAGCGTCGGCGGCAACGCCCCGCGGGTAGTCGAACTGGCCGTCGCCCGTCCCCTCGGAGCCGAAGGCGCCGAGATACTGCCCGTCGGGGCTGACGATCAGGACACGGTTATTGCCGGGATCGGTAATGTAGAGGTTTCCGGAGGGGTGGACGGCGATGCCTTCGGGGTAGAGGAACTCCGCCTCACCGAACGAGCCGGATCCTTCGCTCCCGAAGCTTTTCACAAAGACATACGTTGCCGCCGCACCTTCCGGCGAGACGGCGACGCAGCCCTGCCGGGCAAACGGCCATGAGCCGGTGCCGTTGGTCACGGTGACCGAGACATCGTACATGCCCGGCGCCGTGTAGGTATGGGAGGGGTTTGGCAGCGACGAGGTCGCCCCGTCGCCGAAGTCCCAGAGCCAGCCGGTCGGGGAGAGGACGCCCGATGCCGCGGCATCGAACGTGACCGCGAGGGGAGCGTTGCCTGCCGGCGGAGCGGCGGTGAATGCGGGAACCGGGAGGGGATCGGCAGCTCCGAGGCGGATCGAGCCGTCAATCACCGTCAGGGCGGTCAGCACCTCGGGATCGCCCGGGAAGCAGCCTTCGCTGCCGCCGCAGCTGACCTGGTCGGCGTACACGGCGGTGAGCGTGGTTGCATCACCCGCAGACCCGGTTGCGGTGAACCGGAGATCCGCGAGAAGCGCCGTATCGCCCACCGACTGCATCCCGCCGGCGAAGGTGATCGTAATATCAGCCCTGCCTGCCGCGGTGTCGATGGCCGATCCGACCGTGTCAACGAGGGCTGAGGCCGCAGTCACGCCGTCGAGCCGGACAACCGCCGGGTCGTAGAGGAGCGCACAGCGGATCGCCTGAGCGCCCTCAATATCGCCGGCCGCGAGGGGGAAGGTTCCGGTGCTTCCGGGGTCGAGCCATCCCGTGGGAAGGACAAGGCGGGGGTCGGTGGCATGGACGCAGTTGGTAAACGCGTAGGAATCGGAGCCCAACACGTTGCTGACCGTGAGCGTGACGGTGTAGGTCCCCGCCTCCGTGTAGGTATGCAGCGGGTGCTGGTCGGTCGCGGTTGTCCCGTCGCCGAAATCCCAGAGCCACGAGGTCGGGTAGCCGGTGGACCGGTCGGTGAAGGCGACGGTCAGGGGGACGCGGCCCTCGGGGGGATCGATTGCCGGCCACATCACTTCCGGCACCGCGGGCTCCGGCACCAGGACGATGTCGTGGACGACCGCGGTATCAGCAAGCGCGATGGACACCGTGCTCGTGGTGGCGGCCAGCCCGCTGCCGTAGGGGGGTTCGACATAAAGGGTGGACGTGCCCGGCGCAAGGCGGGGGAACGCGTACGACCCCGCGGCATCGGTCTCGATGGCATACGATCCCGTGATGATCACCGGCCCGTCCGTAATCGAGACCTTTGCCCCTTCGACGGGCGTGCCGGCGATATCGCGGACCGTGCCGGAAAGGGCACGCGGGTTGTAGGAGACGATGTTCCATTCGCGGCTCTCCCCGGGCAGCAGCCGGAGCCCGGATGTCGTGTTCGCCACGAGATCGGCCGCCGACGGGTAATAGGTCACGGTGTACTCGCCGGGCTTGAGCGCGGAGAGCCGGTACGAACCGTTGTTCCAGGTGTCAAGCGTGAAAACTTTCTCAGACGGCCCTTTCGCCCGGACAAACCCGGAGTTCAGGAACGTTCCGTTCTCGGCCATGACGGTGCCGGAAAGGGACGCGGTGCGGTAGAGCGTGAAGTTGCAGAACGTGGTGGTGCCGGGTTCCACGGACCGGATCTCGGACCCTCCCTCAAGGCCGGAGGACGCCGGCGGGGCGACACTGACCCCGCCGCTATGGCTCTCGCCGTAGACAAGCCGGTAATACCCGGCCACGTTCGTCAGTCCTGAATTTTCAAACGCCTGAACCGTTGCGCCCGCGACCGGGAAGCCCTCGCCATCCATGACCCGGCCGGCCAGCACGGCCGCCGGCTCGAACAGCGTATAATCGTAGGCCGCCGTGCGGTACGGCTCGCTGTACACGCTGGGGTAGGAGAAGCCCGCCACGAGATCGGCAACACCGTAGGGGCCGTCGATCGCAGCGCCGTTGATGTCGGTGCCGGCAAAGTCCAGCGTGACGTGGTGGGCCATGTACCGCTCGAGCGAGGGGGTGCTGCCGGTGATGGAGATGGGGCTGCCGCCGGGGCCGGTCAGCGTTGCCGAGATCGGGAAGGCCGCCGCGCAGCCGGTGGTGCTGCACCCGGTATTCCCGACCTCGACATCGAACCCGATGCGGAGCGCATCGTAGAGCCCGTTGCCGTCATAGTCCACGGGGTAGTCCGTGACATTGCCGGTGATGACGATCGGCGGCTGGTCGAACTCGGTGTACGCATAGGCACCGGTCGTGCAGGCACAGAGGCGCCGGTCGACCCCGCCGGGGCCGTATATGTCAAGGGAGCGGAGCGAAAACGTACCGTTCACCCGGTTGGCGGCGATCAGCGTGCCGCTGAAATGGAGCGGGATGTCGGCCGGGCCCGCAGCAGTGACCCGGCAGGTGCCGCTGAGGGTCTGGACATGGTTGTTTTCGGCATCATACAGGCTTGCGCTGTAGAAGTACTCCCCCGCCGCCGGCGGGTCAATGGCCGCCATGATGGAAAGGACGCCGTACCGGCCGTCATCGGTCAGCTGCCCCCCGGCATCGGCATAGCTGTCCGAAAGGATCGGCTGCAGGGTGCCGTAGGTGCCTGCGGTGATCGCGACGGTGCCGGCATCCGCCAGCCGGCCGACGAGCGCCCCGGCGGCATCGAGAATGCGGAACCCCGTAAAGCGGTAGATGCCGTCGCGGTGGCCCGCAGCGATGGCATTGCCGTCGAAGACCAGGACCGCTGCTCCGGCACCGGCCGGGCAGGCGGCCGTTGCCGTCGCGTGGGCGATGACCTGCCCGTCGGGATCTTCAAGATAGCCCTCGACCGTGTAGGTGCCGGGCACGTTGACGGTGAGCGGAATGGCCGCCGCAAGGTCCGTGCCGGACGGTGCTCCGGTGGCCGTGCCGGCAAAACCCGCGCTCACCGGCTCGAACTGTGTGCTCGCATAGGCAGCGGTCTGCCAGGTGAAGGAGGGGCAGGGCCCGTTCTCCCGGTACTCGTGCCGCCAGGAGAGGGCCACGGTATAGGGCCCGTCGATGCCCGCCGAAGAGATGTCCGTTCCCCGGAATATCGCGGTGACGGCGTGGCTCCCCGCGGAAAGCGCTGTTACGTTGCGCCGGACGGCGATCACCTCGGGGCCGGACCCGCGGTCGCCCGAAAGCACCGCGACGATCTCGTGCTGCCCGTCCTGCGTGACCGTGATATCGTTTCCGACCGCCAGGATATCGAAGAGCGTATTGCCGTTGCCGTCAAGCGGCGTCTCCGAAACACCCGTGCCTGCGCCGCCGGGCAGCGGCTCCGAGACGATGTCACAGGCCCCAGAACAGCCCGCCGGTACGGGATACACCGTCATGGGAGCGCCGGTTCGGCGGTTGCCGGCCTGCAGGCCGGGGTACGCCCAGTCGTTTTCCGGGACACCCCGTTTGCTGTCCCCGGCACGCATGGCCATGTATTCCTGGTCGCCGTAGAACTTGTACACCTCGGACTTGATGTCCGCCAGGCCGTGCGTGTCCGTCAGGTACAGGCTGTCGGTATGTGAAACGGTGTCCTCGTAGGAATCCGGGAGGTCGTCATCGAAGTAGTAGGAGGTATTCTCGAACGTGACGGCATGGACATGGTCCTCGTCGGTGTCGTTCAACCCATGCCATTCGAAGCCCGGCTGCCACTTCCAGCGGACGTCCGTGTGGTAGAGTTCGTGCGCGACGACCTCCGCCGCACAATCGACGCCCGTCGTGCCAGGGCCCCCGAAGGACTCGCCGGTGCTTGCGATGACGATCGGTATCGTGTAATGCTGGGTTGCCGCGAGCGGGAAGATGTACGTCCCGGTCGCATCCGACACCCCGTACCCGTCACCGGCACCATCATAGGTGACCTTGTCGATATCCGGCACCGCCGTATCCGCTTTCCAGTACTCGAACCAGTTGGGTTCTCCGTCGCTGTCATCGTCGACCCAGTGGGGGTACTGGCCTTTCTCGAAGTAGATGGTGATGGGCGTGATGATTTCGGAGATCACCCGCCTGCCGGTCATCGTGTCCCGGGCATGCATCCGGGCCTCGATCTGTTTTTTCCCGTATTTTCCGGGTGCCGGCGTAGAGATCAGGTCGCCGGTGTCCGGCAGCACCCGGTAGAAGTCGTGAAAGCCCTTCTCGTCAGTGACGGCGTAGGAGATGCCGACGATCTCCCAGTCGGGCGATTCCCCGGTGACCTCCGGCGAGACCGTGAAGGCATGCCCCGTCAGGAAGAGATCCGTGTCAAAATGAAGCGCCGTAAGCTCCGGCGGGGGAGCGGTGGTGTACTCGAGCGTGAGGCGGATGTCATCCACCCCGACCCACCCGCCGTACAGGGTGTTCCCGTACACGTCCGCGTACTGTTCCCACGGTGCCGCATAGTACTCGATGGTGTTGGCCCCGGTGTGGAACAGGGCCGGATTGAGGTGGAACGTCCATTCATAGGGGTCTTCGGGAATATTATACGGCCAGCCGGAAACAATCACCCCGTTGACCCGGATGACGTCGTTCGTTTCGAAGTCATCGCTCTTCCAGTTGCCGTTAAAGCCCCAGCCCAGCCCGGAAAGGAAGAGCTCAGCAGTCAAGGCCCGGGAGAGGTTGACGCTCTCCGGGATCGTGAGGGTATAGGAAAGCGTCTGGGGAAGGGGAATGCAGACCCGCTCCTCGATGGTCCCGGAGCATTCCGCCAGCTCCACGATTCGCCCGAGATCGGCCCCCCCGTCCCAGTCCGTGCTCCACATCCGCCCGGATTCCGGGGAATACACGGTCTCGGCAGCCGCAGCACTGCAGAGGAACAGGCACAGCAAGGGGATCATCAGGAGAACAACGGGAGAACGTTGCTGAATGAATAAAAGAGGCGAGGACGATGGGACACGCATGATCGAGGGTGACTATCCATAGATAATAAGGATATGCGAGGCGCATATGATCGACAGATGCCGGTATGCGCGCGAATACCGGTATGGCGTGAATATTACGGGGAAATCCTGAACCCGCCGGCCGGCACCGTCATCACGAACCGGGCCCCCTTGCCGAACTCCCCGGTCTCGGCGATCGTAATGCCGGTGATGGCAAGGATTTCCCTCGTGAGAAACAGCCCGAGGCCCGTGTGTTTTCCATAGCCCCGCTCGAAGATCTTCTCTTTTTCGCCCGCGGGAATGCCGATGCCGTCGTCCTCGACGATGACGGCAAGGCCGTCCCCTGCAGGCTCGCAGCGAACCGTGATCGTCGTTGTATGCTCCCCGTGCCGGATGGCATTATCGAAGAGGTTTGAAAACACCCGCTGGAGCATCGGGTCGGCAAAGACCGCAATGCCGTCGCAGGTGCAGGAGAACCGGACCCCTTTCCCGTCGGCCGTTGCGACAATATCGCCGATGGAAAACCATGCCGGCGCTTTCACCCCCAGCTCCTGGTAGGTGCGGGCAAACTCGATCTGGCTGACAATCCTGCGCACGGCATCGTCGATCTTTGCGAGCATGCCGGCGATCTCAGGCACCGGATTGCTCCGGGCGATAATTTCGGCATACCCCTGGATCACCGCCAGCTGGTTGCCCATGTCATGCCGGGTGATGCTGTTGAGGAGGTTGAGCTTCCGGTTTGCCTCCCGTATCGCGTGCTCCATCATCTTCCGTTCAGAGATGTCGCGGTCGATCCCGCGGTAGCCGACCAGCGACCCGTCCGGCGCAAGGTGGGGAACGCCGCTTGTTTCGAGGACGACGACAGACCCGTCCTTGTGGATGCAGCGGTTTTCCATGAGGGTAATCGGCCGCCGGAGCCCGGCATGCCGTGCAAATGCCGAAGCGATACGCTTTGCCTCGTCGGGCGGCATGATGGCGAACGCGGATCTGCCGATCAGTTCCTCCGGGCCGTACCCGAGGATAGCGCGGACGTTCGGGCTTGCGTAGGTGTAGGTGCCGGACGCATCCACTTCCCAGATAACGTCGCTCGTCGTTTCCACCAGCGCCCGGAACTTCTCCTCGCTCTCCCGGAGCCGGTCCCGGCTCAGCGCGAGTTCCTCCAGCTGAGAGCGGAGCTCCTCTTCGGATGCGGCAAGATCCTCGTATGCCGATTGCAGGGCGTTTTCCGTCTGTTTCCGCTGGCTGATATCGCGGAACACGACCATGATGGCGGGCCGCCCGTCATACCGGGTGGCGGTTGCCATGGCCTCGACATCGACAGCCGACCCGTCGAGGCGGAGAAACTGCTCCTCGAGCGGGGAGGCGATCTGTTCCGGGGACCCAAGGACCTGCCGGACCCGTTCGGCAACCAGCCCGCGGAACGCGGGATGGACGAAGTCGATAAGGGACCGGCCGCACAGGTCCGACCCCGATGCAGCCCCGGCAAGCCTCGCGGCGGCATCGTTGGCGAGCACGATTGCCCCGTCCTGGTGGACGACGACGGCATCAAAGGAGCTGGCAATCAGCCTGCGGAACCGCTCCTCGCTCTCCCTGATGGCAATCTCCGTCTTCTTCAGGTCGGAGATGTCCATCGCAACACTCATGATGACATCGCGGTCGTTCCACCGGGTGATCTTTGTCATCACGTGCAGGGGGAAGGACGAGCCGTCTTTCCTGAAATGCTCGACGTCAAAGGAGGCCTCGCCGGTTCGTTGCAGCTCTTCGACCCGCCGGGCGATCAGCACTTCGCTTGCCGGCACATCGAGCTGGTGCAGGTTGAGCGCCATGAACTCCTCCTTCGTCCACCCGTGCAGGTCGAATGTCCGCTGGTTTGCGTAGAGCATCTCGCCCTCCGGCGTATGGACCACCACGGAGGCGGGGCTGATATCGTTTAAAGCGGCAAGCAGCGTGGCCTGCTGCTGCGCTTCCCGAATCGCGGTGACATCGTGAAAGATCCCTTCCACGCCCGCCACCGTCCCGTCCGGCGTGGAATAATAATGGCTGCTGGTCGAGACGATGATCGGCGTGCCGTCGGCCTTTTTCAGGACGACGTCATAATCGGTGACGGATCCCTTCGCTTCCAGTTCGGAGAGGAACGCCTGCCGCCGTTCGGGATACATCCAGAAACAGCCGGCAGGTTTCCCGATGCAGTCGCCGAGGGAGGGGTACCCGAGAGTGGCGGCAAAGCTCGGGCTTGCCATGATCAGGTTCCCGGACCGGTCGCTCCGGTAAAAGACATCCTGGATGCTGTCGATGATGGTCCGGTACCGCTCCTCGCTTTCACGCAGCGCGTCCTCGGCAGCTTTCTGGTCCGTGATGTCCCGGATCGTGCCGATGACGATCGGCCTGCCGTTCGGGCCGGTGGTATACATCGTCCGGTCCTCGAACCACCGGTACATTCCGTCGTTTCGGAGCATCCGGAAGGTGTCCGGGGATGCCACCCTTCTCTCCCTGAAATGCTCTCCGATGTGGCGGACCAGGGTTTCGACATCGCCCGGGTGAACGTACCGGGTAAAGCTCGTGCCCTCGATCTCCTCCGGCAGGTACCCGAGCTGCTCGTGTACCTGGGGGCTTGCATAGAGGACGGTCCCGTCAAGGGCGAGAGAAAAAATGATGTCGTGATTGACCTCCACGAGCGTCCGGTATTTCTCTTCGCTCTCGCAGATCCGCTGGTCGCTCAGGACGAGATCCTCGTAATGGCGGCGGAGTTCCGCCTGCGATGCCGCGAGCTGTTCGTACGCGGCATGGAGCTCGTCCTCGGCCATTTTGCGGTCAGTAATCTCGCGTATCGATTCGATGGCCCCGACACGCTCGCCCTGCCGGTTGTAGAGCGGGCCTGCCTTGGCAAGAACGGCGATCCGGGTCCCTTTTGGGTGCGGAAGGTTGGTCTCTGCCGTAAGGGTGTCCGGTGTTCTCGTGATGCGGGAGTAAAACCGGGAGACCGTCTCGTCGGATTCGGCGAGCAGGTCGATGAGGATCGGCCGCCGCGTCCCGTAGAACGGGATCGCGTACTCATAGTCCCCTTTTCCGATCATCGATTCCGCAGAAAACCCGGTCATCTCCTCGATGGCGCGGTTCCATGCGATGATGATGCCGTCGCGGTCGATCGCGAACGTGGCGTCCGGGAGAAAGTCGATAATATCGGCAAGCCGTTTTTCCGATTCGATGCGGGAGCGCTCGGCACGGCTCCGCTTCACCGCCTGCCGGATCTTGTGCCCGAGCTCGGCGAACTGGGATTTCGGGTCGCCGCCTTTCTGGATGTAGAAGTCCGCGCCGCTGTTGATGGCTTCGATCACGACCTCTTCCCGGCCCCGGCCGGTAAAGAGGATGAACGGAATGCCGTTGCCCGAACGTCGCACCTGCTGCAGAAATTCGATGCCGTCCATGTCGGGCATCAGGTAATCGGAGATGATGGCATCATACTGCTCCGTGGGAATGCAGGTGAGAGCTTCCGTGGCCGAAGTCAGGGTGTCGACGGCAAACGTGCCTTCTTTTTCCAGGAAGAGTCTGGCGATATCAAGAAGGGCGGGTTCGTCATCGACATAGAGAACGCGTATGGTGTCCGGCATTACCCACACGTCCTTGCCAAACGCCGTTTCTCTGCGGGCACGATCATCGTATGTCCGGTGATGGTATAAAGGGAGAGAGTGCTTCCCTGTCTTCCGGAATGATATGCGTATGGGAGAAAACGCTGTATGAGCACATTGTAGCCCCTGCCTTGCTGAATATGGTGCACCGTACTTTGTTGCGGGGATGTTTTGGTGGCTGGCTAGTGTAGTGCCATCAAGACCTGTCCCCGGGGGGAGAGAGCAGAAATTGAGAGCGTTTTTGTCCGGGATTGCACGGATGCCCGATACCGCACCCGGACCCCTGCCTGAGATCAATGTGGTTCTGATCATAAAAAAAATCAGGTGATTAGGTAACGTCCACCACCAGGCCATACATCCTGGACGATGCTTACTGAAAACCGTTTCTCCTCGTTTCAGGATCCTCACAACGATAGTTTTACCCCCTGCTCCTCTCCCTCTCTTTCCTTTCCTCTCCCCCGAAATACGCTACATCTGCCGCTAGCTCTCCTTTCATGATCGCATCTGTCCGGGCAAAGCTGTTTTACGAGAACACTCCCTTAAGATATCGTAAGCCCTCACTGTGGTTTTGTAGCTCAGATGTTTATCCCGTGAGGCTTTCCCTGGCTGTAACTGATAATTCGAATAACGTGATGAGGGAGAGTCACTGAGAGGGTGCGATTCGGAGAGATGAGAATTTTGTTCCCTGCAGTGGCCGGAGGTCCTTCCGACACTCCTTACATCTTACCCTGTTTCTCCCCATGAAATAGAATTCTGAGGAATCACAGAAGTGATATAGTGTGGGTCCTCCCTTTTTCCGATAGTCAGGGGCAATCCGATCACCGGATACGAGCCTCCCGATCTCCCGAAAATCCATACGGTCCATTGATCCTTCCCTGACGAAAGGTGAGTGGTGGATCTTACACAAGTACCTGATTGTAAATACCAGGCGTCGCAGACCCCGGTTTACCGGCGCACGATTATATTACGATTGTGTAATATAGGGTTTCCGACAAAAATGACAAGCATTCCCGCAGGGGAGGCTGGCGTGGCAGGGACGGCCGGAGAGCGCCGGAAGGACGCATATGATAGCTGATTTCAGGGAAACATGGATGGAGGTTGTCAAGGCGATCACCCCGATTGTCGTGGTCATCCTGATCATCGAGATCGGCTTCATCGGCATCTCCGCACCGGCGCTCGCCGAGTTTCTCATCGGGACGCTGATGGTCGCCGTCGGGTTCGTCTTCTTTCTGCTGGGGGTCAACGCGGGCCTGCTGCCCATGGGAAAGGTTATCGGGTCCGAGATCCCGAAACGGGGCTCTCTGGCCTTCGTGGTCGTCATCGCGTTCGTCTTCGGGTTCTTTGCCACCGTCGCCGAACCTGATGTCCGGGTTTTGACCGGGATGATCGATGCCGCATCCAACGGCGCGATCGCCGATGACCTGCTCATCGGTGCGATCGGGATCGGCGTCGGCTTCTTTGTCGCGATGGCCCTGCTCCGGATATTCGCCGGTATCCCCATCGCCTACCTGTTTGCGCTGGGGTACGCCGCCGTTTTAATTTTGGCAACACAAACGCCCCCCCGGTTTCTCGCGATAGCCTTCGATGCCGGTGGGGTCACCACGGGGCCGCTCACCGTCCCGTTCATCCTTGCGATTGGGATTGGCGTCAGTTCGGTCCTCGGCGGCCGATCGCAGCTCACCGACGGGTTCGGGCTCATCGGGCTCGCCTCCATCGGCCCGATCCTCGGTGTGATGGCGATGGGGGTGCTCGCGGGGTGACCGGAACAGGCGTGCTCACCGGGCTGGACACTATCATCATAGAAGTCTCGCTCGCGCTGATCCCGCTGGCCGTCTTCTTCTTCGGGTTCCAGTACTTCTGTCTCCGGTTGCCGCAGAGCTATGTCGTCAATCTCATCAGGGGAATCGTGTTCACCTTTGCCGGTATGGTCCTGTTCCTGCAGGGGGTCCATGTGGCGTTTCTCCCGGCCGGACAACAGATCGGGGCGTACTTCGGGAGCATGGAAAGCCGGTGGCTGATCATCCCGTTCGGGTTCCTCGTCGGGTTCCTTGCCACGTTCGCCGAGCCTGCGGTGCGGATCCTCTGCGCCCAGGTCGAAGAGGCCTCGGCCGGGTTTATCCGCGGGTCCCTCCTGCTGGTTGTCCTCTCGGCAGGGGTTGCCGGGTTTGTGGCATTCGGGATGGCCCGGCTGGTCTATACGATCCCGTTTCTGCCGGTGATGGCAGCCGGGTACTGCGGTGCGATCCTCCTGCTGCCCTTTGCCGACCGGGATTTCATCGCGATCGCCTTTGATTCGGGAGGTGTGGCGACCGGCCCGATGGCGGTGACATTTTTAATGTCGCTTTCGGTGGGGGCCTCGGCCGTCATTGAGGGCCGGGATCCGGTGATTGACGGGTTCGGGCTGATCGCCCTCATCGCGCTCGCACCGATTTTGGCCGTGCTTGTTTTGAGCGTCATTATCCGTGGTAAGAGAAGGTGGAAGAACCATGCTGTGTGAAGGTTGTAAAGAACTGATTGTGACCATCGTCAACCGGGGCTGGGCTGATGTGGTGGTCAGGGCCTCCCGCGAGGCGGGCGCCGAAGGGGGTACGATCCTGCTGGGGCGCGGAACCGGCATCCACGAGATGCAGAGCCTCTTCGGCATACCGATCGAACCGGAGAAAGAGATTGTCCTGACCGTTGTTGACCCGGGCATAACGATGCATGTCCTGGAGACCATCAACAGGGATATGGATCTCGACACGCCGGGACGGGGCATCGCCTTTGTCATCCCGCTGACCCGGGTCGCCGGCCGCGCCCATAAATTCGAAACCCCATCGCGCTGATAACCGGGCAAAAAACGACCCCCGCGGCCGTCGCCCGGAGATGGCGCTCGCCCGCTGCCGGAGCGGGCGCCCTGCCGCTGTGAAACTTCCGTTTGAGCTCCTCGAGGCGGAGCTCCATGCACCGCTCCCCCGAGGCCCTGGTCCTGATGGCCTCGAAGAGCTGGCGCTGTGTCGTCGAAATAAGGATGTAGTCATCGATGAGGTGGCTGTACCGTTGGTTCTCCTCCGGGGTTACGTGCTTTGCCGTGTGTATGGCAACGGGGATGTCGCGGGTCTTTTCATCGGCCTTCAGCCGCTCCAGCGTTTCCCACCCGTCCACCGGGCGCATCTGCCCGCACATGTTCCCGAACCGTGTCGGGGTCCCGACGATCACCGCATCGGCGGTGATACGGTCCTGGCGGGTGCACACGGGCAAACTCCTGCCGAAATACGGTCGCCCCCATCGTCTCGATCACTTCGGGAGACAGCGTTTCGGAGACACGCCGGAGTACGGGAGTGGCGCCGCCGTTCCGTACGCCCACGGCATCGGCCTGTGCGATTTTGTGTACGTGGCCATAGAGCGAATAATACACGACAAGGACGGCCATCATTCTCCACCTGAAGGAAAAGAGGGAGAGGATGAATTAATCCTTCGGTGTATCGCTTGATTCCCGGGGCACCCGGATATTTCCCCGCTGAACCGATGCATACACTCCTCCCGCACAGAGCAGGGCGAAGATGGCAAACGCGATGCGGACGCTGGACACAAAGGGGGCATAATATTCCGGCGTAATGGTCACTCTTCCGATAAGTACCGAAAAGGTGAGCATGACGACTCCCATGGAAAACATCATGCCGACCAGCCGCATGCTGGCCACCGTTCCGGAGGCGACGCCGTACTGGCGGGGATGCACCGACGTCATGACCGCGTTGGTGTTCGGGGAGGAAAAGAGGGCAAATCCCGCTCCCAGCACAATCTGTGCTCCGATGATCCAGGAAAGCTCCGTCTGCTCGGTCAGGAATGCCAGCAGCACGAGCCCGGCGGTGGTCAGGGCCATGCCCGCAGAGGCGACGATCCGGGGCTCCATCCGGTCGGAAAACCGTCCGGCCGCAGGGGAGAGCAGGGTCTGGACGACCGGCTGGGCGATCAGCACGAGCCCCGCCGCCTCCGGGCCAAAACCCTTGATATACTGCAGGTACAGGCTGAGGAGGAATCCGACGGCGAAGGTGGCGCTGTAATTGATGAGGGCCGCAGCATTGGAGTACGCGAAGGTCCGGTTGTGGGAGAAGAGCGATATCTCGAGCACCGGATACGGGAAGCGCCGCTCCCATGCGATAAATCCGGCTACGAAGAGGACGCCGAGCAGGACGAGCCCGATGCCGGTCGCGGAAGGGAGGCTGGAAAAGCCGTACATCAGGCAGAAGAGCATGCAGGCAACGATTATCGACCCGATGGTGTCAAAACGCTCTCCGTCGGCGCTTTTTCTGTCCGAACGGAGCCTTGTGAGGGCTACGGCGATGATGAGGAGGCCGAGCGGCACGTTGAAGTAGAACACGCTCCGCCACCCGAACTGCTGCGTGAGCACACCGCCGAGGACCGGCCCGAGCGAGAGCCCCAGATAGACTGCGGCGACATTATACCCGATCGCCCATCCCCGCTCCTCCTTCGGAAAGGCCGAGGTAATCAGTGCCACACCCGTGCCGTAAATCATCGCGGCGCCGATACCCTGCACGATACGTGCGGCGATCAGCATCCCGACGGTCATCGCGATCCCGGAAAAAAGGGACCCTATCGTGTAGACGACGATACCGGCAGAAAAGATCACGGTCCTGCCATACATATCGGCGAGACGGCCGAAGGGGACGATGCAGATTGCGGTGGCCAGAAGGTATGCCGTCGGCACCCAGGTGAGCAGCACCGCGTCCGCACCCAGTTCTGCACCGATTGCCGGCAGTGCGATGTTGATCGAGGACCCCATGAAGGGCGTGAGGAAGGACGCGAGAGATGCGATAAGAAGGATCGTTTTCTTCTCCGCGCCGTGCTGCATGTCAGAACTGTAGCATCCTGCCCGTGATTAAGATGCTGTTTTTCCGTGCGTTTAATGCCAAAAAGAATGACAGGAAACAGGAGAGACAGGGATTCGCTTCCCAAAAATCCGTGTCAGTCCCGCTTCACTGCCTCATAGATGCTCCCCGTCTCCCTGACAAAAAGGACGATCCTGCCATTCACAGGGCAGGGCTTGACAGATTTGCCTTCCGGGGAAGAGATGTAGCCCTTCTCGACAGGTTTGCCGTCGAGTGTCCAGATTTCATCGATCCCGGCAGCGAAGAGTTCTTCGGTGGTGCACGTGCCTCTGCAGGCGCGGATGGTCCCTGCCATCAGGAACCTGCCGTCGTTTCCCGCCCGTGCGAGGCCGAGGCCCGCCATGGCGCCGATGACACCGTCTTCCGTTCCCCCGAGCCCCTCCAGGCGGATATCACAATTTTTTGCGAGACCTCTGGCATGCTGCTGTGTGAGTACGGTCTGCTTCGCATCCCGGCCGAACGCAACAACTGCAGGGCCGAGTTTTTCCCCCGGCGCACCGGCAATCCCGGGATCGCTGCCCTCGACAAAATCATCCATCATCATCGACCGGGCGAAACTGAAAATATCTGCCTCCGCACCGGCGGCGGACGTTTCGATATGGATGACCGCACAACTGTTGTGCGACGTGAAGGGAATGTCCGGGTGGACATAGAGCTGGTGGCGCGTCACCCCGCTGACCGGGTAGTGGTCCGCAAGCGCTGATGCAATCGAACGCGCAAGCCTCCCCGTTCCGCGTGACTGCAGATTGTCGGTGTCATCGATGCTCAGCAGGAATGTCATTATCGTACCTGTACGTAGGGTGTTTGTCGCTCTCGTATCATAAATCTGCTTAATAGCCTTTATTGTACAGTAAAAGTGATTGACCTCTCTTCCCCGTCGCCCGTTGTTAGGGCGGTCATTTTCACCCCCCGCCCTCACCGCCTTTTTGCACTGCCTCCGCCAAACCCACCGTGTATGTTCGAGCTGGCCCCGTCGTTCTTCGTTCCCGAGGGAACCTTTTCCCTGCTCATCGCACCCGATGCGATGCTGCTCGACGCGGTTGAGCGGCAGCTGCGGCGGCGCGAACGGCTCCGGGTGCTGTACGTCTGCGGGAACTACTCGCGGTTTCTCAGTTGCATCGACCGGCAGTGCCCCGACTTCGGGATCCGGCGGGCGTTCACCGTGCACCAGCTCCTGACCATTCTCGGGGAGGCGGACGAAAACCTCATCCTCATCGAGCACGATGCCACCCTGTATGACGACGCCCCCGATCTCGCCGGGCAGGTCTCGCATGCGTGCACGGATCTCGCACAGGCCGCGACGGTGATCGTGCTCGCCCGCACCCTCGATCCCGTGCTCCGGCTGATGTCGGCACGGGCCGCCCGGGTGGTGTATGTCCGGCACCCGGATCCCGTGGCACCGCGGATGATGCGGCACCGCCCTGCCGGGCCGCAGGCGGCCGGCACCCAGACGACGCTGGAAGGATTCTGAGGTCATATGGCGGAATCATGGATATTCGACGTGACCGGCGGTATCTGCGTGGACCTCTGGAGCCGGGAGGGGGGCCGTGTCCGGCACAGGCGCGAGGAATGCCCGCCTTCCTTTTACCTCTCTCTTCCCGATCCGAATTTACACTGGGAGATGCTTGCGGAGCTCGACGACCGGTACGGTGCCGCGGAGTGCACGTTCGAGACCATCTCCGGTCCCGTGGACGGGTACCGTGTCCCTGCGGACAGAAAGGTCGCCGAGGCGATCGAGCGGCAGACGCGGGGGCAGGTATCGCTCTACGACGTCGACGTGCGGGCGGAGCAGCGGTACTTTGCCCGACGCGGTCTCTTTCCCTGTGCCCGGGAGGGCGAATCGCGGTTCTCTCCCGATATCGATGCGCCGCTCACGGTGACGGAGATCCGGGTGCCGGGGGTGCCGTACCGCGCACCGGCCGTCACCGGCACACTCGTGGACGGAAAAACCCTTTCCGGAAGCGAACGGACGGTTCTCGCGGACCTCTTCTCCCTCGTGGAGGCAACGGACCCCGACGTGATCCTCTGTCCCCACGCGGATGCGTGGATGCAGGTGATCGAGGAGAGGGCGCAAGGGTACGGCCTTGAGATGCCCTTTTCCCGGAGCGGCAGGTACCGGCGCCTCGGTTCACGGTCCTACTGGAGCTACGGGCGGCGGGAGTTCCGCGAGGCGGCGGTCATCCCCGAGGGGCGCATCCTCATCGACACGGAGGAGAGTTTCGTCTACCGTGAAGGAGGACTTGCCGGCGTATTCATGGCGGCACGCCTCACCGGCCTCTCGCCGAACCTCACCTCGCGGTTCACGCCCGGAACGCTCGTTTCCTCCTACGAGATCTACGAAGCGGTGCGGCGCGGCATCGCAGTCCCCTTCCGGAAGAGCGATCCCGAGCGCGTCCGCCGGTGCAGTTCGCTCAGGGCGGCGGATCGCGGCGGGATGATGTTTCAGCCCGAACCCCGCCTCTACGGGCGGACCGCCCAGCTGGATTTCACCTCGCTCTACCCGTCCATCATCGTCCGGTACAACCTCTCCCCCGAGACGATCGCGTTTCCACAACGGCGCGGTTTTCTTGCCGAGGCGCTTGCACCGCTGCTCGATCTCCGGATTTCGACGAAGAGCCTGAAGAAAGGCGACCCCGCGTACGCCGGGATCGACAGCGTCCTGAAATGGATGCTGGTCACCTGCTTCGGGTATACGGGGTATAAAAACGCAAAGTTCGGGAATATCGAGATGCACGAACGCATCACCGGGATATCGCGAGAGATCCTGCTTTCCGCGAAAGAGGCCGCGGAGGAGATGGGTTTTTCGGTGCTCCACGGCATCGTCGACTGCCTCTGGGTGCAGGGGGAGGGTGTCCGGGCCCTTCAGGAGCGCATCGAGCGTGAAACGGGACTGCCGCTCGAGCGCGAGGACTACACGTGGCTTGTGTTTCTCCCGCAGGCGGACGGCAGCGGCTCCTACAACCGCTACTTCGGGAGGCGTGCCGACGGCACCGTCAAGGTCCGGGGCATTGCCGCCCGCAGGCGCGACGCACCCTCCTATATCTCCGGCATGCAGCGGGACCTTCTTGCGGTGATGGGGGAGGCGGAGACGCCTGCGGAGCTCTCCCTCTGCGAGGAGCGGGTGCGTGCCGTGTACCGCCGGTACCGCGACGGGCTTTCCGGTGCCGATCCCGCCGATCTCGTGATCCGCCGGCGCATCAGCCGCACCGATTACAGCCGGGCATGCTGTGAGGCGGCAGCTGTCCGGGCGTTCCGGGATCACGGCGTGTCCCCCGCCCCGGGAATGGAGATCGCCTATGTGGTGCGCGATGCCTCGCGGCTTCTGGTAGACCCCGAATGGGATGCCGGTTTTGCCGACCTGCACTATTACCGGTCCCTCGTCGATAAGGCATGGGAGGAGATCGCGTGTGCTTTCCGGCCGCAGGATCCCGGCACAACCCAAAGACGCTAAGATTTATGACCGCCAAATCAGGGATAAGTGACGGAAAAATACTCGATCCGGCTGGAACTCGGGCATGCGTCGTGGAGGGTGCGGGACACGCTCGGGCAGGTGGCGGAGGTCTACGGCATCCCACCCTCCGGGGGTATCCCCGGAGTCCCCCTCGTGACCGTTTTTCATCTCGCCGACGGCATCTCCGGGGCGGATCTCGCGCCGGCAGTGGCCCGCGTCTTTGAGGGGGCCGGGTACCTTTCGGCCGTGCTGGACGGGTGGGTGCGGCGATCGGGTCCCGGCGGCCGGGCGCTGGGAATCGGCGTGAGATTTTCAGAAACTTCGGTGCACTTTCTGCACGACCTCACAGCGGCGCTCTCTCCTCTTATCCGGGATGACGAACGCGAGGCGGTGAAGAGCGACGGCTGGTGCGTCCCTGTCGCGTGCGGCATTGATCCGGGTGCGTTCCGGGAAATCTGGGCGGGGCTTGGCCTGACGGGCGGGCTCTTCGAGCGCCTCCTCCTGCGCTTCCTTCCCCGGCGGTACGGGAAGACCCGCCCTATCCGGCCTGTTCTCCTGCCGGTCGATCTCCTGCGCATCACGGTGCTTTGTGAGGGGTCTGTCACCGGTGCATTCGATCTTCCGTCCGGGTCGTGGCTGTCTGCGGATGAGGCATCCGATGAGCGGCTGTGGGAGGCCACGTTCAGGGCGTACCGTATCCTGAGCGGCCAGGAACTGGATGATACGGCGTATGTGCCCGGGCATGAGGTATTTGTCGCGAGCGACCTGCACCTCGGGCATGCAAACATCATACACTACTGCGCCCGCCCGTTCTCTTTTAACGCACCCGGCGACATGGACGGGGTGCTGGTGCGCAACTGGAACGCGACCGTGAAGCCCGGCGACCGGGCGTTTTTCCTCGGCGACCTGAGTTATAACCGGCGCGGTGCACCGATCCGGGATGCACGGGGGCGGCTGTCCGGGCGGATTACCTATATCCGGGGCAACCACGACGGGGGCATTCGCGATGCGGTGGACGATAGTACGCTTGACTACCGGGGGATACGGTTTCTGATGGTGCACGACCCGAAATATGCCCCCGATGATTTTAACGGCTGGGTGGTGCACGGCCACACCCACAACAACCGCCTCGCCGACTATCCGTTTTTCGACCCGGTGAACCGGAGAATCAATGTCAGCGTCGAGGTGATCGGATATCGCCCCGTCGCGCTGTCGTATCTTGCCGGGCTGATCGGCGAAGCGGAGCGTTCGGGAGTGCGATCCCCCCGGCTGCTCCGTGATTCCCCCGGACCCGGCAGGTGAAATGAAAGAGTTATATGATTGGATATCGTCTCTCTTTTCAGTCCAAACTCTCATTTGGCGGGTGATTTTTTGACCGAACGAAGAATGCTGACCGAACCGGAAGGGTACGCCCTGCTCTCGGAGGCAGGGATACCGGTGCCCGCATATCGCGTGGTATCGGACGCCGGCAGTGCCGCCGCTGCCGCGAATGCCATCGGATATCCGGTTGTCATGAAGGTGGTCTCACCCGATATCGTGCATAAGAGCGATGCGGGCGGAGTCGTTACCGGAATTACGGATGAGGCGGGGGCGCGGGCGGCATACACGGCGATTCTGGGCAACGTGTCCGCGGCATTTCCGGATGCCCGGGTGGACGGTGTCATCGTCGAAGAGCAGGTGGCGGCCGGGCTCGAACTGATCGTCGGCGGTACGACCGATCCCGCGTTTGGCAAGGTAATCACCTTCGGCCTCGGCGGCACGCTTGTCGAGCTTGTCCGCGACGTGGCGATCCGGGTGCTGCCGATTGACGACGACGAGCGGGCGGACATGGTCCGGAGCATCCGGGGGTACCCGCTGATCGCCGGATTCCGGGGTCAGGCGCCCCGCGACGAGGCCGCCCTTCTCGACGCCATCGAAAAAATTTCCTCCTTCTTCCTTGCCCGTGACGATCTCTCTGAATTCGATATCAATCCCCTTGTGCTCTACGAAAAGGGGGTGTGTGCCGTCGATGCACGTATTATTCCGGGCACGTGCGACACACCGGCATGCGGAACCGAAGAGAAGGCTGCGACGGATACATCCCTGTTCTATCCCTCGTCCATCGCCCTCGTCGGCGCCTCCCAGAATCCGAATAAAATCGGGTATGCGATCTTCCGGAACCTGCTGTCGTTTGACGGGAGGGTCTACCCGGTCAATCCGAACGCCACCGAACTCTTCGGGAGAACGGTCTATCCGTCCCTCTCGGATCTGCCCGAACGGGTGGATATGGTGCTGGTGGCCGTGCCTGCCCCGCTCGTTCCGGCCGTTATCGCCGAGGCCGGAGAGCAGGGGGTGAAAATCGCCGTTATCATCTCGGCCGGGTTCCGGGAAACGGGAAAAGCGGGAGAGAAACTCGAGGACGAGGTGATGGCGGCTGCCCGCAAGTACGGGGTGCGTGTGCTCGGGCCCAACTGTCTCGGAATCATGCTCCCGCACCGCGGGCTGAATGCAACCTTCGAGCCCTCGTCACCGAGGCCGGGACCCATCGCGTTTATTTCCCAGAGCGGTGCGGTCATCACGACGGTTGTCGACTGGAGCCTTATCGAGGAGATTGGAATTTCTGCGGTCATCAGCGTCGGCAATCAGGCGGATCTTGAATTCGAGGATTTCATGCAGTTCGCGGCAGATGACCCCGATACGAAGACGGTTATTCTCTATATCGAGGAGATTAAAAACGGGCGGCGGTTTCTTGAATTTTCGCGGGCCCTTTCCGGGAAAAAACCCATCGTGGTCATCAAGTCCGGCTCCTCGGAAAAGGGGCGGAAAGCGGCCTCGTCCCACACCGGGTCACTTGCGGGGAGTTATGCGGTCTATCAGGCGGCGTTTTGTCAGGCCGGTGTCATTGCCGTGCATTCGCTCAGGGAGGCATTTGAGGTGGCCGGGCTTCTTGCTTCGGAAGGATACCCCCGGGGGCCGCGGGCGGCCGTAATAACAAGTGCCGGGGGGTTTGCGGTGCTCTCCTCCGATTATGCGGAGGAGAACGGTATCCGGCTCATCGAGTTTTCGGGGGCAGTAATGGCTGAGCTCAACGCCCTCCTCCCTTCGGCGTGGAGCCACGGCAATCCGCTCGACATGGTCGGGGATGCAGGCGTGGACCGGTATGCACGGGTTTTCGACGTGATGATCCGCCACCAGGACGAGTGGGATGTCTGTTTTGTTATCACCGTGCCGTCGGTGACGATCGATCCCACACACCTTGCAAAGGAGATTATCCGGTTCTCGATGAACACCCGCAAGGTGATCGTCGGGTGCCTGCTCGGGGGGGAGAGCATGCGGGCGGGCATCCGGATTCTCAGGAACGCCCATATACCGAACTTCTCCGAACCGGAGGATGCATTCCGGACGGTCGGCACTGCCCTCGACCGGAAGTCATGGGGCGAAAAACCGGACAGCGTTTCCCCGGGCGAAGGGTGAGACACGGTGAAACCGGAGCGGCAGCCACGGACGGCAGAGGAATGGGACCGGCAGGGAGACCGGCATTTTGCTCTGGGACGCTACACCGACGCCGTTGCTGCGTATGACCGGGCGATTGCCCTCGACCCCGGATTTCTCCTCTCGATGAATAAAAAAGGACATGCGCTGCATGCGCTCGGCCGCGACGACGAGGCGCTGTGTGCATACGAATCGGTTCTCGCGTCACGGCCCCGCGATGCGCTGCTTGCCGATATCGCGATCCGCAACCGTGCCCGTCTCCTTCTCCGGCTGGGACGGGATGAGGAGGCTGTGTGCGTCTATGCCGGGGCAGCGGCCGAAGACCCTGACGATGTGATGGCGCTCAATAATCTCGGCAACGTCCTGATCGGGCTCGGCAGGTATGATGAGGCACTGGAGGTCTATGACCGTGCCATCTGCAGTGCACCGGCGTGGGCGGCGCTCCGAATCAACCGTGGCTCGGTCCTCTTCTCCCTCGGCCGGTATGAGGAAGCGGCGCAGGACTACGGTGAAGCGGTATCGCTCGACCCGTCCCTCGTGCCGTTCGTAACAAACATGGCAGGCATCTTCTGCGACAGGGGGCACCCGGTGCTCGCGCTCGGGCTCTATACCCGGATCCTCGACGTCGTTCCGGATGCGGTGGATGTCCTCAACAACACGGGGTGCACGCTCCGCGACCTCGGGCTGCTCGATGAGGCGCTGGAGGTGTTTGACCGGGCGCTCGCTCTCGCTCCCGATGCTATCCTTCTGCAGGTGAACCGCTCGGTGGTGCTCCTCCGGATGGGTGAAGAGGAGTGTGAAAACGGCGTTATTCCCCGATAACGAAGTTCATCACGTTTTCACAGATATCGGCGGAATATTCCCCGACACGCCGGATACTGTCGGCGATATGAACGATGGGAATGGCAACTTCCGGCTCGTATCCGAGTGCGTTTGTGCTGATCGCGTTGCATGCTGTTTCAAAAGCCCCGAGCCTCGTGATGGTGTCGTTTGCGGAGGGAATGTCGCCCTCAAAGAAGACACTCATGCTGCGTTGGAAGAGCTCCGACGAAGTACTGTTTGTCGTGGTAATCTCCGCGACAAACCCGGGCTTCATCGAATTTCCGGCAAGCAGCACGGTATTTCTGGCGATACGGGTGGCATGGTCCCCGATACGCTCGATAATCCGGCTGACCATAAAATAATGCTGGGCGTGGCGGATCGTGATCCCCATGCGCCGTGCAAGATTGGGATCCGTCACGAGCAGGTTGTTCTGCCGGGCAACCAGCCAGTGGAGGCGGTCGACTTCGGTATCGCGGGAGATGACGCTTTCGGCAAGCTCGAGATTGTGTGTCTCCAGAGCGCCCGCCGCATCTTCCTGCATGCCCCGGACGATGACCGACATACGCCGGATAGTGCTTTCAAACGGCATCTCTGCCGGATTAAGGAGGTCTTTTATGACAATCGCCGTTTCCGTCTCCTCCACGACCTCCTGGCCGATGGCCATGTTGGTAAAATCCCGCGCCAGCAGCGTGGCATACGGGGGAAGCCTGCCCTTCGCCCTGATGCGTATCGACGTATAACCGGCGATGTATGCGCTGATGAGGTTCCGAAGCAGAAACGTCTCATCGGTCGCAGAACTGATCTCGAATTCCTTCGTGCGGGAGACCGGTTCGCTGCTGATATTCGGTGAGATGAGAAGCGTTCCGTCGGCCTGGGTGAAAACGCCGACGGGGTCGTTCTTTTTAATTTTGGATGCGATTATCCATTCCTTTGGCAGGGAAACGATATAGGACGACCCGCCGCTGATCTGCACTTTCCGGATATCCATCACTAGTGTTCGGTTGTGATAATATATAGTCTATATGGAATTATATTCGTTTATGTGAAATAAAGTCGCTATATAGTATCCTTCGGTGAGGATTATATCCGGCGCATGGGAAATGATCAGTGGTGATGTATCAGCCATGAAAAGAATCCACACGATCGGGCTCACTGCTGTCGTGGCCTGTTGTATTCTCTGTGCAACAATGCTGTCCGGGTGCGTCGGCGGCGATACCGAAACTCCCGTGCCGACCGCACCAGTCAGTCTCAGTGTGACCGGATCCACGACCGTGCTCCCCATTGCCGAAAAGGCGGCGGAAGCATTCATGGACGCAAACCCCGGTGCCGACATCCAGGTGAGCGGCGGCGGTTCCAGCGTCGGTGTGCAGGCGGTCGGTGAGGGCACTGCCGATATCGGCATGTCGTCCCGCGACCTGAAGGACGCCGAAAAGGAGAAATACCCCGGTCTGGTGCAGCATGTGGTTGCCCGTGACGGCATCGCCCTGATCGTCAACCCCGGAAACACCGCGGAGAGCCTGACGGTCGATCAGGTGCGCCGGATCTACACCGGTGAGATTACCAACTGGAACGAGGTGGGCGGAAGTGACGCCGACATCGTCGTGGTAGGCCGTGACAGTGCATCCGGCACCCGGGGATCCTTCGAGGAGCTCGTGATGGACAAGCAGGAGTGTGTTCTGACCATGCTCGAGAAGAACTCCAACGGTGCGGTCCAGCAGACCATAGCCGGCACCCCCGGAGCGATCGGCTACGTCGGCCTCGGCTATGTTGACGGGACCGTGAAGGGCGTTACGATCGATGTCGACGGCACGCTCGTCGATCCGACGGTGGAGAATGTCATCGCCGGCACCTACCCGATCTCCCGTGACCTGAACATGTTCACCGACGGCGAGGCAACCGGGATTGCGGCAACCTTTATCACCTATATCCTGAGTGAGGAAGGCCGGCAGATTGTTGCGGATGAGGGCTTCGTGCCTGTCGCATGAATAATTCCGGTAATGATTATCCGCAACAAACCACCCCGTGGTGAACCATACGGGCTGCAGGGGGTCACACCCCTGCGGCTCATTTTCCGTGTAGTAGTCTGTTATGAACGATCAAACGCCTGTTTATAGAAAGAATGGGTCTCTGGAGGCACTTCTTCCCCACGGGGGAAAAGTGGCGGGTCTCAGGGAAATCCTCATCAGGGGATTATGGTTTTTCACTGCCATATTTGCGGTTGTTACCGTCTTCTTCATCCTGTATTTCCTCGCGAGAGATGCCTTCCCGATTTTTGAATCGGTAGGCCCCGGAGCATTTCTCGGCGGGGAGGTCTGGAAACCGACCGGATTGCCTCCTCTTTACGGGACATTCTCTCTCATCGTCGGCACGCTGCTGGTGACCGGGGGCGCCATGCTCTTTGCCACACCCTTAGGAATCGGAAGCGCTCTCTATATCTCCGAACTGGCGCCTCCCCGGGTCAGGGCTGTGGTCAAACCCGCGATTGAACTTCTCGCGGGGATCCCCTCCGTGGTCTTTGGCTTTTTCGGACTGATCGTGCTGACAAACTGGATCAGGATCGGTTTTGATGTTCCGAGCGGTGAGTGCTGGCTTGCCGGATCACTCCTCCTTGGCGTGATGGCGCTTCCGACGATTATCAGCGTGTCGGAGGATGCAATCAGTGCGGTGCCCCGCGAATTTCGGGAAGGGTCGCTTGCAGTCGGGGCGACCCACTGGCAGACCATAAGCCGGGTGGTCGTGCCGTCCGCGCTATCCGGCATCACCGCCGCCTTTATCCTCGGGATGGGGCGGGCTATCGGTGAGACGATGGCGGTGATGATGGTCACCGGCAATGCCGCGATCATCCCCGATCCGATCACAAACGTGCTCTCACCGGTGAGGACGCTCACCGGAACACTCGGAATCGAGATGGGCGAGGTTGCTGTGGGCAGTTCGCACTATCATGCGCTTTTCGGAGTTGCAATTGTGCTGCTCGTGATTACCCTCATCGTCAATGTCTGTGCGATGCTCATCATGGAGCGGCTGAGGGAGGTGAATGCCGCTTCGGCACGGTCCCGCCGCCGCATTCTCTCTCCGGAGAGTGCAGACCTACTCAAACGTTCATCGGGTTTTTGTGGAATGGCAGTGCTGGCCGGTGTCCTGTTTCTGGTCGCCGGTCCTCTCACGGCGGTGGTCGTCATCGCCGCACTGGGGGCAGTGCATGTCGTGAAAGAGCGGCTGTCGCCACAGCATTCCCAGCGGGTTGCTTTCGGCCTGATTGTCCTCTCGATTCTTACCGTGCTCGGCATCCTCGGCATCATTCTCTTCGATATCATTTCCCATGGCCTTCCGGCACTCTCCTGGGAGTTTCTCACACAGTCGCCCCGGAACCTGGGACGCGAAGGGGGTATCTTCCCGGCAATCGTGGGGACGATATATCTCGTTACCGGGGCGATCCTGTTTGCCCTTCCCATCGGCATGGGTGCCGCAATCTACCTGACCGAATACACGAAGGAAGGAACGGTAACAAAGATCATCCGGTCCGGGGTCGATCTCCTGAATGGTACGCCCTCCATCGTATTCGGCCTGTTCGGGTTTGCATTTCTTGTACTGTTCATGGGTTTCGGCGTATCGCTTCTTGCCGGCCTGATTACGCTGGGGCTGATGGTCCTTCCGACCATTATCCGTACCACCGAGGAGGCTCTCAGAAGTGTTCCCGGCTCACTCCGCGAAGGGAGCTTCGCACTCGGGGCGACACAATGGCAGACGATACGGCGTGTGGTTCTTCCTCCCGCCGTACCGGGCATTCTCACCGGCACCATCCTCTCTATCGGGAGAGCGGCGGGAGAGACAGCACCGATTCTCTTTACGGCTGTTGTTTTCTCACGGCGCTTTTTGCCCGATTCTCCTTCGGATCCGGTCATGGCGCTTCCCTACCACCTTTTCATCCTCTCGACAAATGTCCCCGGCGCCGGGCAAAACCAGTACGGAACGGCACTGGTTCTCCTGCTCCTTGTTATCGGAGTATATCTTGTCGCGATAGTCCTACGAAATCACTACCAGAAAACAGTAACATGGTGACATACATGCAGGAAAACGGAACAATTATCAGTACCCGGGGCTTGAACCTCTATTATGGCTCCAAACAGGCCCTGATTGACGTATCCATCGATATCAGGCCGAATAATGTAACAGCGCTTATCGGCCCTTCGGGCTGTGGAAAATCCACGCTGCTTCGCTGCTTCAACCGGATGAATGATCTGGTGAATGGCGCTAAAATTGATGGTGAATGTTATTTTAAGGGAAAGAATATCTATGCAAAGGATGTCGATGTGGTGGGGCTCCGCAGGAAAATCGGGATGGTGTTTCAGAAACCCAACCCGTTCCCCAAGTCGATCTACGACAATATCGCCTATGGCCCCCGCATCCACGGCATTAAGAATAAGAAAGCTCTCGACGAGATCGTACAACGGAGCCTGAAATCCGCGGCACTC
>JAFGNT010000033.1 GCA_016926855.1 Methanomicrobiaceae archaeon
ATGACCGAGGTGCCGAAACAGGTACGGGGGATCGCCGAGAAACTCAACCTCGATATATTCCCTAATACGTGAAGAGTTTGGGTTCAAATAATGATTTTTCGATCTTTCATCTGAAGTGGTGGTCATAGCAATCATTGCACATCGGTCTGATTTTTGTTGAGGAACATTCGATTCCGCACATGTGGCAATGTTTTTCTCTGTAATTTCCATTCTTATACCGGGACCATGATGCGAAACATTTGTCACAGTATGGTTTTTCGGGATCATAATCGATGACTTCTTCGCAACGTATACAATATCCCATTTCTCCGAAAACAGAATCCAACGCTTTTCCGAGCAATCCTTTCTTGGGTGGATTTTTCAGTTTTGGCGAGATTTTTTGAGGTTTCGTTGCCTGATAGGTTTTTTTGGCCGTATTGCTGGATTTGGATCCGCTTGCTTTAAGAATTAACATTATCTCTTCAAGAGTTTCCTTATAAAGCGTAAAATCCTCTTTTTTTGAGAATCCCACTCCCATCTCCCAATTACTCGTTTGTGAATGCTCATGCATGTTCATTGTAGAGATGACACCGAATTTTTCATTTAAATAACATTTTGCGTGTAAATCATCACAGGAATAGAT
This sequence comes from Methanomicrobiaceae archaeon, assembly GCA_016926855.1. Taxonomy (GTDB): domain Archaea; phylum Halobacteriota; class Methanomicrobia; order Methanomicrobiales; family Methanomicrobiaceae; genus LKUD01. The sequence goes on from JAFGNT010000033.1 coordinate 623, forward strand.
TTTCACATTTTTAAGTTGTTTGAGAAATGACTCATCTTCTGATTTCAATGGCGCGTCAGAACGATGTACAAAATGGATATCAATATTTTTCCCTTCGGTGCTTTGAATGTATTTTTTGCTAATTGATGTCAGCTTGATGTACGGACTGACGAGATAGATCTCCTTTTCTGAGTTTTTTATTAAGTCCGTGAGTGCAGAGCTTATGCCTGTGCCATCGAGAAATTGTGCCAAGTTTGTTCCACCACCGATTAATATTATGACATTTGGCTATTGTTGATAAATATGTTCTTCTTTGATTATCACTGACCAATGTGAATTAATCTCAATTCAACAAGAAAAATATCCTCATCGCGATCCCGCTTTCATAACCTCATCCCAGAATCCCGCCAGGGCCCGGAACACCGCCTCCCAACCGCCCCAATCCTCTCAGAATCGACACCACCATCTTCCGACTCATACAAACTCCGGTTCACTTCGCACTGCACCCACGGTATCCTGTGCCGCCGATAATGAAATCGTGAGATAAAACCCCCGGTGAACGGATCGTTCACCTTCACCGCACCCTCCCCGAACTCTGCCGAAAACCGGTGCCGAAGGGCCTGCATCCAGTCGGGAGGACAGGTCACCGGCATCTTTCCCGGCACCGGCATTCCGTTCCGATCGCCGCCGTTCGAGAGGCAGATTAAGGGCCGGGGGCCGTGCTGGTGGCGTCACGCTTTCAGGGCATACGGCGGGCAGGGTTCGGGTGCTGGGTTGTGGGGAATGTGATATGGGTTGCTTTTTCGTATGCAGATGAAAATCGATATCTGATGCTGATGTTCGGCTTCTCCGTGATAACGGCGATACCAGGAGTGAAAAATAGTAGTGCTGATTCCGGGGTCCGCTAACACTTGTTAATCTCTCGGTGTCTTCGCCGCTTTCATGATATACTCGTAATCTTCCTCCGGGATTATCCGCATTGCCTGGCCCCGGATATGGCCGGTCCACTGCTTCTTATTGGTGATGAACTTCAGATGCGGGATGAGAGCTTTGAAATTGACAGGTTCGTCGAATATCTCTACCGGCTTGAGCTCGATCCGAAGCGGAAAGATTTCCTTGCCCATATTCGGCGGCGAGGTGAAGATCTCCGTGTAGTCCTCGTACATCTCGGAGAGGACCTCAAAGGCCCCGCTGACCGCCGGGGGAAGAACCTCCTTGTCCACAATCTTCTGCCCGATGTAGATGAGCACGGTATCGCCCGGTTTGACCTTGCTGATCGCATTAATGGCACGCCTGGGAACGCCCCAGACATTCCTTTTCATCACCACATCCGAATTTTCCCGATTTGATATTGCAAGCCATCGTGTCATTGTAACAGCACTATCTTCAGGAATGATAAAGAGTATCGGATCGGATTGCATGAAGATTCGTAATTACTTTAAACATCCTTTTCTGGTTGTTCCACCGTAAACTGAGATTACGAATAGCGCAATGGATACCGCACGGTGTAAAATATACCATCGATGCAGTACGAAGTGAATCTGCACTCAGGGGGCAGCAAACATCACCAGCCCCGTATAATTGAGAGTCATATTATTCTTAATTCCCGCGGAAAACCACGGAACAAAATCAAAACATACGAAGGACAACAATGGCAATCAGGAAATCCGAACAATACAGCTCGATCTGGAGCAGCTGTGACGAACTTCGCAGCACCGTGCGTGGCCCGAGGGTGCAGGCATGGTGTGAGAACATCTCTGATTTTCGAGCGGGCGGCGGACCTGCTGCTCGGGGCGGGGGAATGACCCCTGCCCCGGTTTTTGCGATCGGTCGGGCCTGCTCACTCGCTCCGGCAGGCCTCCGCTCGCTTCGCATGAACGGGGTTCATGCTCGAAGCCGGAATCAAAAGATGGATTCCGGCATTTCGCAACACCCCCCTTGTTTTTTTCGCGGTTGATGGTCATCCGCAACGCCCTCACGCGTCGCATCTCCGCCTCACTCCGGTGCTCTGCGTGACAGCTTCCTATGCACGCTGTTCTCGCCGGGTCGCGTTGTCATGCAAACCCCGAACACACCGCAGTTCAGCATTTCCACGGCGCTGTGCACATCTTTGATGCATTCATCTTTTCTGAGGTGACGCCGACCCTGTCCCCGACCTCCAGCCAGAGTTCCTCGGCATCATCCTGGTTCAGCATGCCCGAAGAGCTCATAAGCTTGAGATGAACGTCACAAACAACGAATTGCCTGGGCAGAGACCTTTTATGTTCGTGCCAAAAAACCGGCGATATAGTGTCCCTGTCGCTGGATTTCATGAATGGAAAAAGGGGCGGTGGGGGAAAACCCCAAACTGCCGGACTTGGGAGCGTTCTGCGAGACAATCAGTATGGTATTCATCGAACCACCGATCAGAGTCTCTGCATGTTCCTCAAACGCGGCATGCGACACTTCTCCCTTCCTCATGCTCCATAGAGACGCTTCTGGACCCGTTCTCCGACGGCCAGCTCGCGTCGTTTCAGGGCCGACAGGTCAACCTCTCCCCCCTTATACGATGAAAAAAGCATGTAGATAAAATCGACGGTCAGGTCCATCACCTCTTTTTTGAACCTGACCTCGACCGTCGTATCCCCGGCAAACCCCTTGATGGAGAACCAATCAGGTTTCTCGAACTTGTAGAAGCCCTCGCCGACATCAGGGAGGGATTCAACCGTTCCGAAGTTTTCGAGATACGCAAAAAACCCCTCCGTGACCGGGGCGTCGAGGAGGAACTCCTTCATGAAGGAGCCGTCCGCGCAGACCTTATGCCTGACCGAGCGAAGAATTCGCATTCTTTGCAATCCTCCTTATGGCATTCGCTGCTATCCGGCACTCTTCATCGGTCGTGCACCAGGAGAGGCTGAGCCGCACGCAGCCCTCCCCTCCGTCGATGGCCTTATGCACCAGCGGCGCACAGTGCAGGCCTGTCCGCGCGACGATGTTGTATCCCCGGGCGAGCATGAACCCCACGTCATCGTTATCCAGTCCCCGGATATTGAAGGCGACAATCGGGAGGTCGGGGTGTTCGTTGTAGATCATGATGTTCGCCTCTTCTTTCAGTTCCCTGATGAGGAATGCGGTTTGCTCTTCTGCCTTTTTTACGATCGATGCAATTCCTTTCTCTTCGATGAAGTTCACGCCGGCTGCGAGGGCTGCAAGGCCGGGGACGTTATGCGTCCCGATCTCGAACCGCTCCGGCATCCCGCGGGGGTGGAGGAGGGAAAAGGAGTCCGTCCCGGTCCCGCCAAACCGGACCGGGGTGATCGCCTCCGGGTTCCGCACGTAAAACCCGCCGGTTCCCGGGATGCCGAGCAGGCCCTTGTGGCCGGTGAAGACGAAGGCATCGACCGGGAGGTCCTTCAGGCCGATGGGAATATGCCCGGCGGTCTGGGCACCGTCCACGACGAAGTAGATCCCGTGGTCGTGCAGGATATCCCCGATAGTCTTTATGTCCTGCACCGAGCCGAGCACGTTGCTGCCATGCGTCATGACCATGAGTCGGGTATCGGGCCGGATAGCCGCCTCAACTGATTCGGGCCGGACCCGACACTCCGTGAAGGGGATGATATTCAGGCGGATACGATGCTGCTGCTCGTACTCGTGGAGTGGCCGGAGCACGGAGTTGTGGTCCAGTGCCGTGGTCAGGACGTGGCAGCCGTCCTTGTTTCCGGCAAGAAAACCGGAGATGAGAATATTCAGGGAATCTGTTGCGTTATGGGTGAACACAATATGTTCAGGAGGTTCTGCTCCCAGGAAGGCGGAGAGCCGCTCCCGGGCCAGAGTGATAGAGTCTTCCCCCTGCATCCCGGTGGTCCTCCCCGATCCGAAGACCGGAAGGGAGAGGGATTGCGAAACCGCTTCAAGCACTTCCGGCGGTTTCGGCCAGCTGGTTGCTGCGTTATTGAAGTATATGATTGGTTTTGGATTAACGGTCATCTCAGAATAATGATCTGGAGACAGTGAGCAATAAGGATTCGTTTGCGATGTTCCACGAGAAGATTAATCGCAGGGCGGGTAAAAAAGAGAGAGTATGGCCAGGGTAACTCCCGCAGCTCTCAGGGAAGCAGCAGAGGTGCTGGGATTTCGGGAACGGGCCTCCCTGAACGAGATTTGTCGGAAATACCGTGAAGAGATCAAGAAATGGCACCCTGACATTTCGAATCAGGACCCCAGAGAATCACACGAGATGACGATCCGGCTGAAAGCTGCATATGACCTTCTGATGGATTACTGCATGAACTACCCCTTCTCATTCCGGATCGATGATCTCGCACAGCACCTGGAGAAGAATCCTCTGGACTTCTGGATGGAGCGGTTCGGGGATGATCCGATCTGGAGGTAGCCGCCTTACCCGCTGATTGCTGCCTGATTCCGCAGAAACCGCCTTGATCGGCCTCCCTGGGTCCGGGGACGATATGACCATATGCACGATAGATGTTTTTATCGCCTGCGATGGAGAATTTGTGGTATGAAAGTCGGCATCATTCGCTGCCTCCAGACAGAGGATATCTGTCCCGGCACGGCGTGTTTTCTTGTCACCAAAGATGGAAAGGGTGCATTTCAGGAGACGGGGCCGGTCGACATTGTGGGGTTCGTGACCTGCGGCGGCTGTCCGGGGAAGCGGGTCATTCCACGGGCGAAAATGCTCATTGACAAGGGAGCGGAAGCGATTGTGCTATCATCGTGCATGAGCAAAGGGAATCCCATCGGGTACCCCTGCCCTCATTTCGCCAACATACGGGATGCGGTGATGAAGGTAGTCGGTCCCGACATACCCATCATCGAATGGACACATTGATCGAGGAAACAGTCCTGCGGAGGAGATGCACGCAGCAAATAACAACTTTTTGACCGGAATTGCATCTTCTTTTAAGATAACTTCATCAGAACCGAATCGAGGTCGGGCCCGGTAGGAGAAGGAATCCTCACGCTTCGTGAGGTATTCAAGGTATGGACCCGGTGCCGGGCAGAATAGATCCATGATTGTATCCTCGGCAAACCCGGGATGAAAGGAAACGTATATTCTTTGAATTGGTCCCGGTTTGCGAGCATTAATCTTTCAAAAAAACATTCGTTATCCATATTTTCACGCTTCTCCGGAGTCTGTAAAAATTGTGTTTGATTTCGGTGCGAACACCGCAAGGAATTTCGGGTCTACCGCCCTGTGGCGGCACCGCGCCGCTGCTCATGGTGCGACGTCACACCCTCCGCGGCAGGCTCCGGCGGTGCAGGCGCATCGCCCCGGCGGTAAAGAGGAGGGTGAACGCAATAAGCGCTGCAATGTCGATCGGCACCGGGAAGTAGTGTGCGCCGGTGAACGCATAGCGCACCAGATCCGTCAAGTAGGTGAGCGGCGAGCAGACGGCAAGCGCCATGCCCCATGCCGGCAGCTGTTCCAGCGGGATGAAGATGCCGGAGATGAAGACGAGCGGGAACTTCAGGAGCGAGGAAAGCATCATGATGTTCGAGGGCACGTTCGTGGGAGGGGCGGCGAGGATTATCCCGAGTGCCGAGAAGCAGAATGCGGCAAGGAAGACGGCAGACCCGAGCACGATGCCGTGCAGGAGCGGAAGGCCAAGCCCGAGGGCGATGAGGAGCGTGACCGCCGTGACGCCGATGCCGAAGAGGGCGGAGGCGGCCATATCCCCGAGGACGATCGCCTCGATGGTAATCGGGCATGCGGCGAGGCGTTCGAGGGTCTTTGCCTGCCCCTCCCAGGGAAAGATCGCCGGGGATACGGCGGTCGAGGTGAAGAAGAGGGTCATCCCCATAAGCCCGGGGAGGAGGAATTCGAGGGGGAGCTGCCGCCCCCCCATGGAGAAGGCCAGGAAGAGGAAGACCGGCATGAAGATCCCGAAGATGAGCACCGGGCCCTTGAAGTAGTAGATGCGGATGTCTTTCTTTGCAATCGCCCATGCCCGCCGGACCTGGGTCCGGACCGCCGCGGGATTCATGGCCGCTCCTCCCCGGTCAGACGCAGGAAGACATCATCGAGCGACGGGGCGAGGGTGTGCAGGAAGAGGATTGCCGCACCGTGTCTGCCGCTGAAGCTCACCAGCGACCTGATGGCCTGATCCGGATTGTCTGCCGTAATCTGCCACTTATCCCCCCTGCGCTCCGCACCGGTGATGCCGTCCAGCGATACAAGTTCTTCAGCAGGGATCTCGCCGTCGAAGCTCACCTCGATCTGGTGCAGGCGGTCGATGGCGGCCTTCAGTTTTTCCGGTGCATCGATGGCGACGATCCGGCCCTCCCGGATAATGCCGACCCGGTCGCAGAGCCGGTTCGCCTCCTCCATGTTGTGGGTGGTGAGAAAGATGGTGGTCCCGTCCGTGTTCAGCGCACGCAGCATGGAGAGGATCATCCGGGTGCTCTGCACGTCGAGCCCGCTGGTTGGCTCATCGAGAAAGAGGAGTTCCGGTTCGTGGAGGAGCGCCATCGCCAGGATAAGCCGCTGTTTCATGCCTTTCGAATAGCCCTGCACTTTCTGGTCTCTCCTCTCGGAGAGGCCGAGTGTTTCGAGAAGGTCGAGCGAGCGCTGCGCTGCCCGGTCCCGGTCAAGTCCGTAGAGCTCCGCCATCAGCATGAGGTTCTGCCATGCGGTGAGGTCGACATAAGCATTCGAGGTTTCGGGCACGATCCCGAACCGCTGCTTTGCCAGGACCGGGTCTCTGCCCATATTATGGCCGAAGATCGTGACGCTTCCGCCGTCCATCGGGATGATGCCGGTGAGCATCCGGGTAGTGGTGGTCTTCCCCGCCCCGTTCGGCCCGAGGAAGCCGAAGATCTCTCCTTCGTGGACATCGAACGAGATGTGGTCCACGGCGGTGATGCCGCCGAAGATCTTGGTCAGGTCGGAAGCCTCGATCACTCCCGGCATGCCGGGTCCCCTCCTTCATAATGCTGTATCCCGAAAATATTCATCCGTCTCCCCTGTCCAGTATGTCAACACCATCCCTGCTCGAGATGCGTAGTTATCGCACCGCTGACATTACTTTAGAAACTGAAGTATTAAGCGTACATACTATCGACAGTGATACCAACTATGTGCAACGATAGTGAAGCGTTCGGCACCTGCCCCCTCCGGGGAATACTCCCTGTCATTGCGAAGAAGTGGACGCTCCTGATCATTACGACCATCGGCAGAGCCAAAACGATCCGGTTCACCGAACTGCAGAGAGCGCTTGTTGGGATCAGCCCCAAGACCCTCACCGATACGCTCAGAGATCTCGTGGACGAGCGCCTCGTCGAACGGCACTGCTACGCCGAGATCCCGCCCCGGGTGGAGTATTCACTCACTGCGGACGGCGACGGGCTCTGCGAAGCGATGCTGCCGTTCCTGCGGTGGGCGTCGGAGCGGGATACGGTGCGGCTCGACGCTGCGTGCGGCCTCGTTACCCCATCCGGTGCCTGCGTTCGACCGGAGTTCTCCCCCTAGCTGCCTATGCAACGGCGCCGCCAGGTCCGTCAGTGCAGGGGCCTGCGTACAGGAAGGTTATCGCCGGTCCGATGCCGCTGCCCCGCGTGAAGAGCCCGGCGAACAGGGGCAGGATCGTGCAGGAGCAGACAGCGAGCATCGTGCTGGAGACCGGGGCGAGGCCGTAGGCGACGCTCTTCTTTTCCATCCGGGCTGAACTATCGAAATAGTGCCTCCATTTTACAGAAAGAGGGGATGGCGCCGGCGATGAAGAACACCGGTACCAGGCAGGCGAGCACAAGCTCGGCGAGGTAGCCGAGCAGGGTCTCCCACCCCAGTAGAAACGATCCGATGAGGGATTCAATCATAGTTACTCCCCGTGTTTCAGATGTCGGTATAATACACGCTGTGGAGGTCTGTCATATTGATGCGATGATCTGAAAGATGACCTGCCCGGGATGGATCATCGGCATCCCGCCGATATCAACGTAGACCTCTCGGACGATCTCGCAGGTCTGGAGCGCTTCTTCGCTGCTGAGTTTCTGAATAGCGAATCCAACGCGGACGAGCACGAACTCCCCGACCCAGACATCAGCCAGATCGAGGCGAACTTCCTGCCTCAGATCGCCATAGTCGGCGACGCCGATGGTGCCGTCTTTTATTTCCAGCACTTCTGCCGGGACTGCAATGTATATGGTAATCCCGGAGGTGTAATAGCACATGTCGGAAGTGTAGTGTGAAAAGACTGCCTTTTTGAACCGGAATGCCGGGCCGGCCTTTTGAAGGGCAGTTTCACCCGGCATACGGCTCTCCCAGACTCCTGCGTACTATCCCTTTTCAGGCAGGGTGTAAATGCTATGTGCTCCCGCATTTATAGTGCCGTCTGCCTGCAGACACACCAAGCACTTATACTTCGGCGAACGATCCGTGTATGCTGGAATGGTATCATGCTTTTTGAAAAGATAATCTTTGCAACGGATTTCTCCGGAACCTCCGCGCGTGCGCTGGACTACGTCCGCCGGCTGAAGGATGCCGGGTGCCGCCAGGTCGTGCTCCTGCACGTGATCGACCAGCGAGAGGTGCATGTCCTGCTTGCAGAGCCGGCGGGATTCGCCGTGGCCGAAGGGGAATACGAGGCGGAACTGCTGGCGAAGATGCGAAAAAATGCCGAAACAAAGCTGGACGATGTACGCCGCTGGCTCGAAGAGACGGGGCTTTCCGTAAAGGCCCATCTTATCGACGGCATCCCCGCCACCGAGATTGTGCGCATCGCGGATGCGGAACATGTCTCCCTCATAGTCGTCGGGTCCCACGGCCGGAGCAACATCAGCCAGATCCTGCTCGGATCCGTTTCGGAAAACGTGATCCGGCACGCTAAACAGCCGGTGCTCGTCGTGCGGCGGATTGAGAAGGAGTAATGGTTTGAATCGCCGGTCAGAAACGGCAAAAACAGGAATTGGGATACGATTATTGCAGGTTAAGGCAATACTCACGGGATCCCTTGCGTGTTTTTCGGGGCAACCGAAAAGCATCCGTTACACCTCATACCGAACGCCTGGATTTGGTTCCGGCAACCCTTGAGATACTCAGAAGCGATCGTGATGATCGACAGGCACTCGCCGGTCTCCTGCATGCGGCCATACCCGCCTCATGGCCCCCGCCGCTGCTTGACGACGATGAGCTCGCGGAATTTATCCGGATCATGGCGGGCGGTGCTGATCCCCTCTTTGCCTCCGGGTAATGGATACGCGACGAGCCGCCGGCAGGAGAACGGGTGCTTGTGGCAAGCGGAGGGATTGCCTCATCGCCGGACGCTTCCGATACGGTCTTGATCAGCTATTCCGTGCTCCGGGAATTCCGGGGGCGCGGCTATGCGACTGAGGGGGTAGGGCATCTCATCCCCGTTATCTTCTCCCTGCCCGGCATTTGCATGATTATGGCGATGACGTGTCCCGATCTCCCGGCATCACTACGGGTACGGGAAAACAATGGATTTGTCATGGCGGGCACGGTATCTTCCGGGGAGGGCATGGAGGAGGGCACCGTCGCATATGTCCTGGAAAAGCCGGATCAGACGTCCTGAACGGTTCGGCCCTCCTCTTGTGCACTGGCGCCGGGTCCCGCCGGACAAGGGCGGATGAGATGCCCGGGATTACCTCCGAAATCCAGTATTCCCTGCAGGAGTATCGGTCGGTACTGTGCGGCGCAAAGCCGCCCCGGGCAGCAGGCCGCCCGAACCGCAGGTATATCGGAGCGTCCTTTTCATAGTCCTTCCCTGGTTGCGGCAACGGAAGCAAAATTCGACGCGATACGGGCCTAAGTGAGAACTGTGTTCAGGGAATCGGAATCCCACGGCTGCGACCAATCCCTCCGGGTGGCCCTGCTCTGCGACGATATCGGAGCGCGTGAAGGGGCCGATCCGGCGATCCTGCTCCCGGCCGCTTTGATCCACGACATCGCCCGGCCCGCCGAAGCGGCGACCGGCATCCCGCACGAGATTGAAGGTGCGCGCATCGCCGGCGACTTTTTGCGGGGGATTTCCTACGATGAGGATCGTATTGCAGGGATTCTGCAGGCCCTGGAGACCGGAGGCGATATCCGAAACGCCCGCAATCATCTCCGGGACAAGCTCCTGAACCTGCGGGAAAGGATGTATACCGAAAGCGCCTGCACTCATACACCTCCCGCAGCGCACCGCTAATCCGCTGCATCCGGCTTCGAGTCAGATCTGGCGGGACTCCTGCGGCCGGATCGAAGATGGATGCCCCTGAACGTGCTGTGGTGAAAAGTGCCTGTTTTGAAAGAGGAGCGGATGACCGCCCGATATCACCACTCTTGGAGAAAACGAAAAAATCGGGACGATATCCCGGAGGCCGGCCCCGGAACCCGTCCATACTGAGGGCGATGACTCCTCTGCACCATCCACCCCCGGGCACCGGCGGGTTCGATGTGGATGGATCCCGGTGCGGCCGCCAATCACCCCCCTCCTGCCGGCGGAAAGAGGACGACACGGTCTCCATCATGGAGCACCGTATCCATCCCCCGCATAAAATGGATATTTCTCCCGTTCACCAGGATGTTTACGAACCGTTTCAGTTCGCCCGGGGAGGAGAAGAGCGCCTCTTCAAGGCCGGGATACCGGCGAAACAGCACTTCCATGAGATCGCCGACCACGGCCCCCTCCTCGATGCAAACCATGGTCTCCCGCTCCGCAACGTCCCGGAGCGAGGCAAACGTCTTCACCAGTATCTGCATGCTCTCAGCTCTCACTCGCATTTTCGCCTGTGTTCCCCGCAGACAGGACAGGCCGCATCCCCTTCAACTGCCAGCACCTCGGTCTCTGCCCGCAACCCGTCCCAGAGCAGGAGACGCCCGGCGAGGAGGTCCCCTGTCCCGGCCAGCCACTTGATCGCCTCGGCTGTCTGCATGCAGCCGATAACACCCGCGGTGACACCGAGGATCGGCACCGCTCCGCCCGGCGGAGGGTGCGGCACGATGCACCGGAGGCAGGGCGTTGTTTCCGGTATGATCGTCGTCACCTGGCCGAAGAACCCGTGGATGGCGCCATGGATAAAGGGAACCGCGCATTCCCGTGCGGCATCGGCGAGAAGGTAGCGGGCATCGAAGTTATCCATCCCGTCGAGGATGAGATCGACCCCTTCTGCGAGTTCGCGCACGTTTTCTGCATCAATGCTGGCCTCGACCGGTTCGACACGCAGGTGCGGGCCGGCCCCCCTGAGCCGTTCTGCCGCCGCCACGGCCTTGGATTTGCCGAGGTCTGCATCACGGTAGAGGATCTGGCGGTTGAGGTTGCTCAGGTCAACCCGGTCCTGATCCACGATCCGGATCCTGCCGATTCCTGCATAGGCGCAGTGGAGGGCGATGGAGGTGCCGAGCCCTCCTGCACCGGCGACAAGCACGGCTGCTTCCCTGAGCCGTTCCTGCCCCTCGTCTCCGATAAGCGGAAGCTGCCGCCGGTACCGCTCACGGTCGGCAGGGGTGAGCATACCCTTCCCTCCGGTCACTCCAGCCCGAGTTCTGCACGTTTCTCCCTGGTCGGAACCCCTTCCGTGTCCCATCCTCTGAGTGCGTAGTACTCGTCGAGGAGGGGCTGGCGCTCCCAGACCCTGCCCTTCGGCGCCAGGTCCTGCAGGGGCTCGGTAAGCAGACGCTTGGGGAGGGTGTCGTCCGCTTTCGTATACCCTGCTTTGATATTGAAGAGTTTCTGGAGATTCCAGATACGCTCGCCAATCATGAGCAGGGCGGCTGTATCAATCGGCATGCCTGTCGTCGCCGCGCACAGGTCTGCGTAATCTTCCGCCCCGAGGGCAAACGAGGTGAAGAGGCACATCCCGGAGGCGTCGATGGCAGCCGTGAGGTCCTGGAAGATCTTTGTCCATTGTGCTTTGCCCTCGTTGACAAAGGGATCGATCTTTTCAGGGGACCCCAGCACCTCCGGAGCGATCAGGTAGCCATAGACATGGTCGCCGCCCCTGACCGAGGTGGCGTAGGCCAGGCCGTGCCCCTGCAGCCCCCGGGGGTCGTAAGCGGGCAGGTCCTGCTTTTTGACGCTCATCGAGAGTTCGGGGTGGCCGTGCCGTTCGGCGAACCGGTAGGAACCGTCGGCGAGCTCGGCGCCGAATCCTTCACGATAGCCGATCTGCCGCACGAGATCGATCAGCCCTTCCGTCTCCCCGAAACGCGGACCTTCGGTGATATAGCCACGCTCGCGCATCTCCATTGCGCAGGCGATGGCCGCCGGGGCACCGATGGCATCCAGGCCCAGCTTGTTGCATTCCCAGGTTGCCTTGGTCACCATCCGGATATCGTCGATGCCGAGGTCTGCGCCGAACGCCCAGACGGGCTCGTACTCCGGACCTTCGTGCACCTCTCCGTCGACCTCGCAGACCCGGCTGCAGCGGACGATGCAGGCGTAGCAGCCGCTGTTCTTCTGCAGGATCGTGTTGGCAATCGTCTCGCCGGATATCTTTTCCGCGTTCTCGAAGTGACCGCTCTGGAAGTTCCTCGTCGGGAGAATGCCGTTTTCATTGATGATGTTGACGAGCACCGGGGTGCCGTACTTGGTCAGCGCTTCGCAGATCCCGTTTGCCTGGATCTTTTCGCGGATCCGCTCTTTCACGACGTCGAGCCGGTCGCGGTCCGCCTCGGTGATCGGGAGGTTCCCTGTAGCGACAATCGCCTTGAGGTTCTTTGCGCCCATGACTGCGCCGGCACCGCTCCTTCCTGCAGCACGATCGTAGTCGTTCATAACGCAGGCAAGCAGGCTCTGCTTCTCCCCGGCGGGGCCGATGCAGGCTATCTTCGCTTTCTCATCGCCAAGGTCGGCGATCAGCGCATCCGTTGTCTCATGCACCGTCATTCCCCAGTACGAATCAGCATCGCGGAGTTCTGCGGATCCTTCGTTGAGCAGGAGGTAAACGGGCTTTTCGGATCTGCCGAAGAAGACCGCCGCGTCGAATCCGGCCTTTTTTATCTTCCAGCCGAAGGTGCCGCCGCTGTTGGCCGACATCAACGTCCCGTTCAGCGGTGATTTTGCGCTCACCTCATAACGGCTTCCGAGAGGGATGCCCGTTCCGGTGAGCGGGCCCGAAGCGACCACGAAGACATTCTCGGGGGAGAGCGGGTCAGCGGCCGGATTCATGTGATCCGTCACGATACGAGCTCCGAATCCCCTGCCGCCCAGGTAGTCGCGTTTCAGGTCTTCGGGTGTCTCCTTTACCTCAACCGTCCCTGTCGTGAGATTAACAGTAACCATCTTTCCTGCATATCCATTCACATCTATCACCAGCAAAACCCTCAGTCTTGACGTATATAAACCTTTTTTGAAAAAGAATTAAATGTCTGTGTTCTCCTGCCCGGAGAGGCATCCGGCAGGTCCAGAGGTTTTTCCGCGGGCGGTTTCTGCCAGTTCACGCCCATGGCAGGATGAGGGTGCCCGGATCCTGGAGAAGTTGACGCGAAAGCTCTTTTCGACAAACCGGTTTTCCGACACGACGTCACAATACCGGTGGCACGATCCGCTCGTGCGGGTGCAATCGTTCCGGCGGAGATGCCAGAATGAAAAGAGCAAGCGATACGACCGTCACCGGGACGTCATGAGCGCCCGACCGCGATCGCAATGAAAAGGGTGGAGATGATGATAATCGGGTAGTGTTCTCTCACGAACTCCGCATATCTCATGACTGCTCTTTTTAAGGTCATAGTGCCGTCAGCAAATTGTCGTGGACGATGTTACCGCACCACGAGCACATGCGCCCGTGCCCGGTGCACCACAGCCTCGGCCACTCCGCCGAGGAGTGCTTGTACGGCGCCGTGCCGGCCTTTTGCGCCCATCACGATGAGGGTGGGCTCGAATGCATCTTCCCCCTCGAGGATCTCGTCGATAGCATTGCCGGTGACCAGTTCGGTAATGATCTGGGGGATACCGAGGGGGGTGAACCGGGTCTTCAGGTCGGCGAGTCGTTGTTCGTCCTTTCTGTAAAACGCTGTTATCTCTTCCTGCGATGCAGTCCAGAGCCGCCGGGTGTCCTGGACGTGCAGAAGGACGAGCCGTTCAGGCCGCGCCCCCCCCATCCACTCGATGAACGGGATGCACCGTTCGGCCTCTTCAGAGAAGTCGGTGAGATAGAGGATCCGGCGGAAGATGCCGGTGGTCAGCATGCACGAATCCGGGTCCCCTTCTCTCATGATGGCGATGCGGATGACGAGGAGCGGCACCTGCGCGTGGTGGAGCACGTTCTCGGTCTCGCTCCCCAGCAGCATGCGACCGATCAGCGACCGGCCGTGCGAGCCCATCACGACGAGTGAGGGGGGTGCTGCCTCGGCGCGTTCAAGGATTTCGATCCAGGGGATTCCGGCGACAACCTCGGTCGTGACCTCACCGACCCCGCAGGCTTCGATGCGTTCCTTCCACGCTTTCATCACCTCGCGATCGTGCGCCTGAATGCCGCGATCACCCGCCGTCTCGCGGAGGTTAGTCACGTACAGCAGGTCCGCCCTCCCGATGCCGAGACGGGCGATCTCTTCCACAGCGGGGGCCATCGCGGCGGCCGCGCCATGGATCTCCAGTGGTACAAGCATTGAATCCATTTTCATACAGCTTCACTCCGAAACATTCCCTGCGTCCGCAGGCAGATCCTGACCAGCATAAGCATCACCGGCACCTCGATGAGCACCCCGACGACCGTGGCCAGCGCCGCCCCGGATCCGAGCCCGAAGAGGATGGTGGCCGTGGCGATGGCCACCTCGAAGTGGTTCGAGGCGCCGATCATCCCGGCAGGGGCGGCGTCCCGGTAGGGCAGGCCGAGCCTCGGGGCAAGGACGAAGTAGCCCAGGGTGAAGATGAGCACCGTCTGGATGAAGAGCGGGATGGCGATCCAGAGGATCGTCAGGGGGTTTTCCACGATGACGTCCCCTTTGAAGGTGAAGAGAAGGACGAGCGTCCCGAGCAACGCCACGATGGAGACCGGGGTTAACAGGTGGAGAAACCGGGTCTCGAACCAGGCCTTCCCCTTCCGGGCGATGATCCATCGCCGGGTGAAGTACCCTGCCACCAGCGGGAGGGCGACATATACCGAGACCGAGAGGAGGATCGTCTCCCAGGGGATCGGCATGGCGTTCACCCCGAGGAGGAACCCCCCGAGCGGGGCGTAGAGGATGAGCATTGTCAATGAGTTGATCGCCACCATGATCAGGGTCAGGCCGTCGTTTCCCCGCGCAAGATAGCTCCACATCAGCACCATCGCCGTGCAGGGGGCGATCCCAAGGAGGATGCAGCCGGCGACATAGCTCCGCCAGAGTTCGACGGTGCTCCCGTCGGCGAGCACCTCGGTCCCCGGGATGAATCCCACGAAGAGGTACCCCAGGAAGAAGGTGGCGATGAGGTACATGGTGAACGGCTTGACCGCCCAGTTTATGAAGAGGGTGAGGGCGACGGGCTTTGGCGTCTTTGCGGCCCGGAGCACCTCCGCGAAATCGATCTTGACCATGATGGGATACATCATGAAGAAGAGGGCGATGGCGATCGGGATCGAGACCTGGTAGATGGAGAGGGCATCGAGGGCGACGGCGATGCCGGGAGCGGCCCTGCCGAGGGCGATCCCGGCCACGATGCAGAGCGCGACCCATACGGTGAGGTATTTCTCAAACGTGGAGAGGCGTCGTTCCCCGCGGGTTGGCTCCCTCATGATCTTCACCCTGTCATCCGGATCCTGGTGTGTTCCTCAATCCTCTCGGCCCACTCCTTCCCACGCGGCCGAGACCACGGTCTCGACGTCGTCGTCGGAGAACTCCATGGATCCCGCCTTTTTAACGCCGAGCGCCGTGACCACGATGTGCTGGTCGGGGGTGACGCCCTGTGCTTCGGCAATCTGCCGGCCGCACTCCACCGGACAGCCGTCGATGACGATCACCTCGTCGGCTTCCCGGATTTTCGCTTTGAGCCCTTCCGCTCCGGTGGCGAGGAGTGCCATGCAGGCGATAGTCCCGTACCCTTCTGCCGTCAGCTGGATGGCCGCCAGGTTGGAGAGCTGCCCTGTGTTTGCCTGTCCGGCACAGGGGAAGATAATCCTCTTTGTCCCGGTCTGGGCGGAGGTGTCGCCGCAGGAGCAGGAGGGTTGTTCCGGCATGTCCCCCTCACCCCTGCAGGATCTGCTTGAGTTCGTTCACGTCCGCGACCCGGCCGGAGACCTTCAGTTCGCCGTCCACGATCAGTCCCGGCGTGAGCAGGACGCCCCGGTCCATGATGGCAGTGATGTCCTCGACCTTGATGATCTCGGCATCGATCCCGAGGTCGGCGACCGCTTTCTCGACATTCTTCACAAGCCGCCTGCACTTGGCGCAGCCGGTTCCCAGCACTTCAATCTTGACCATTGGTATCACACTCCTTTCCGGTATTCCCTCAGCAGGGCCTTGGCATAGGCATCTTCTGCCTGACGAGGGATGCAGTTATAGATTTTTGTCTGCCTGAGCAGTTCGTTCTTCAGCGGCTCCTCCGCGGACAGATCGAGCGAGGCCACCTCCTCGAAGATGGCATCGAGCATGGCAAGCCCGACGGTGATCCCGCCCACGTTCACCTGGCGGATACGCCGCAGGGCTTCTGCGGCGCAGCAGGGTTTTTCGAAGGCGTGCTTCTCCGTCACGCCGCACCACACCCCGGAATGCCGAGGACGGGGAAGAAGTTCCCGAAGATCAACCCCGCCACCGTCGAGAAGATTACGACGAGGGCCACGTAAACCGCGGTCTTCTGTGCCCCCATGATCCGCAGCAGCACGAGGATGCTCGGCAGGCTGATGGTAGGCCCGGCAAGGAGGAGCGCGAGGGCCGGTCCTGCGGCCATCACGCCCTGGGTATAACCGAAAGTGCCGCCGATGATGGGCACCTCGAGGAGGGTGGGCATGTAGAGGATCGCCCCGATGACGGCTCCCATGAAGCAGGCGAAGACCGAGTTGTCCCCGAAGAGG
>JAFGNT010000034.1 GCA_016926855.1 Methanomicrobiaceae archaeon
ACGAAGGATTCAACGGCTTCAGAATTATCGAGTGTCTGATCCGCCCGGAGAAAGAATCCCATGCCGCCGAGGAACCGGTCCCGCCAGACAAACGGCATGCCATATCCAGTGTGGATGATATATGCGGATCGGATCACCTCGCGGATCGCGTGAGGGATCTGCCGGAAGAATATGTCGAAAAACGTCCCGGTATTTTCCCCCGGTATCGTAGAGAACGTAAACTGCTGCAGGCCCTGTGTCACCATCCTTTCGATGTCCGCGCTGGAAGGGGGTTCGACATTTTCTGTATGGGGGCAGGACATGCCCACCGGGTCCCTCCCGAGGATTCTCTTCACTCCGTCCCGAAAATTTTCATCCGCGACCGCCCGCATGATAAATTCCCGCCGGACGCCATCGTAAGAGAGTACATACACGAGTGCTCCCGGAACAAGTTCTATGAAGCGTTCCGCAAATATCTCGCAAATTTTGGCAGTGGCGGGGAGATCAACGAGCTCCATTGCTGTCCGGGCAAGGAACTCCATGCTCTGTATGTATTTTTTCTTCTCGGTGATATTCTCGAGAACGATAGTGCATCCCTGCTCGCCGTTGTTAAAGACGGTAGGAATCACCTCCATCTCGAAGTAGGCAGCCTCATTCCGTTCCTGCCACGTTATCTCGGTTATGACCTGCTCCCGTTCCAGCCCTTCAATCACGTCCAGCGCCTCGGGAGAGGAAACAACCGGCAGGGTTCTCTCCTGGATATTCTCTCCCACCAGGTCCTCTTTCCTCGCATTCGCGAATGTGAGAAACTGGTTGTTACACTGGACAATGTTCAGACGGCTGTCGAGCACCAGAATCATGTTTCTGGTAAAGACGAGAAACGCGGAAAGGGGGACGCGCTGGGCGATCGAATACATTTTTGCATTCCCGACCGCCTGCACATCGACCTGTCCTGTCACCTGCATGAAATGCAGATGTTTTGAAATCGAGTTCCGGGTTATACCGGTTTTTTTTGCAATCTCGGTGATGGTCATGCCCCGTGGCTTGAACCGGAGACTCTGGAGGATCCGGTGTTCGATATCAGACTCCTCGTCCATACGACTCCCAATCTATCGTAGTTGGAATATATTATTATATATTTATAAATTCTGTTCACATTTTTTTCAATTTTCATCCTGATTTGGTTATCCCTGTGATGAACCTGACTGTGCTGAGATACGGTGCACGCGCCTCTGGTACACCGTATGGATCCTGGGCCCTGCTTCGGGACATGGCGATACGCACCGGCTGACGCTCCTCTTTGGAGCGGTTCCGGAGGATCCGTTGTCCGGGATTACGGCAGTGAAAACGGCCCGGACAGATGAATAATCCCGGTGAACGGAGACCGGTGTGGTACGCCTCCGGGGTATCACGGCGTTTCTGACGAATGCATGAAATCGATGCAAACACTAAAATGACTTAAGCACGGATGCTGGGTGATTCATATGAAGCATGGAATGGAAATTCTCGGATGTGCTCTCCTTCTTCTCTGTGTCGTGGGCATCTCCTCCGTGGGAGCGGAAGCCATTGTCGGGGGGGATGTCGGGTGGTACGAGGTTACCTGCAATGTCGACGGGGCATCGGTATATTTTGATGATCATTACATGGGTGAGACCGAAAACGGCAGGCTGAAGATTGAAGTGTATACGACCGGAACTCCATATTCGGAGTATTCCGTCTCAAAACCCGGTTTTGTTACCTTCACCGGTACCATCGATCGGTACCCCGCGAAAGATGAGACCGTGGAGCTTTCGGTAACACTGACCGCCGGTACCCCTACCCCGGAGGGCGGACTGATCGGCGGCGATATGGGGTACTATGTCTTTACAACGAACGCCAAGGCGGCAAAGGTCTACTTTGACGGCGAATTAAAAGGGGAAACAGAAAACGGACAGCTGAAAGTGGCGGTGTACACGACCGGCACCCCGTACACGAACTACCGGGTTGAAGCGGACGGGTACGAGCCGCTTGACGGGACTTTTTCAGAAGTACCCGCCAAAGATGGTGAGGTTGACATCGATGCAAATCTTATCTCTCTGACCGAACCGACTGCTGAGGCAGCGACGCCGCTTTCGCTTGTGACGGTGCTTGTGGCGGGCCTGATCGCGCTGGTGCTGATCGCGTCCCGTAAAAAGTAAATAATCTTTTTTTCGCCTGCCTTTACCGTTCCCGTGAGAGCAGCCCCGCCCAGACGCACTGCCCGTAGGAGATGCAGCCGTCCCCGAGCGGAAATTCCTTATTGATGACACATTCGAGTCCCGCAGCGGTGATCTCCCCTGCAATCGCCGTGCGGATCGCGTTGTTATAGGCAACCCCGCCCGAGAGCGCCACGGTTGGTATCCCCTCTGCCTGTGCCGCCCGGATGGCCATCGCGGCAATGCCCCGTGCGAGGTTATACTGAAACGAAGCCGCTATTTCCGGAATTTCTTCCCATGTCATGCGTGCCTGCGCCTCCGCCATGAGTGCCCGGGTGGAGAGCACCTCGCGGCCGCCCTCGCGGGTAAAGACGAGCTCCCAGGGTTTGGCCCGCCCCCGTGACGCGACCGATTCGAGTTTCATTGCGGGCTCGCCGTCGTAGGTCTTTTCGCGGCAGATGCCGAGCAGTGCCGAGGCGGCATCGAGCACCCGCCCGGTGCTGCTGGAGAGCGGGGTATTGACGCCGCGGGCGATCTGCCGGTCAACGACCCCTACCATCGTATCGCTCCAGCCACGTTCCCGCAGGAGTGCCGCCGTTTCGCTGCCCGGAAGGATGCCGTACAGCATGCGTTCAGGAAACCGGACCGCCGCATCGCCTCCCGGCATGGGCACCGGTTCGAGGTGGGCGACCCGGTCATACTCCGGTGCCTGTCCGGCGAAGATCTCGCCTCCCCAGACGGTGCCGTCATCGCCGTATCCCACACCGTCGATGGCAATCCCGATGCAGGGCTTCAGGGTGGCGGCGGCGATATGGGCCTTGTGGTGCTGTACCGGGACGAGGGAAGCACCGCATTCCTCTGCAAGCACCTGTGCATACCGTGTGGAGAGGAACTGCGGGTGCAGGTCGTGGGCGATGACGGTGTACTCCGCGCCGACCAGCCCTCCGATCGTCCGGATCGTCTCTTTCAGGTACTCCAGCGTCGCCGGGTTCCGGACGTTGCCCACGTGGGGGGATGTGAAGCAGAACCCGTTCCTGTACACCGTGATATTGGCGTTGAGCTCCGGGCCCACCCCGAGGATGCAGTCATCGCCGAGGTCAGTCCGTGTCCGTTTCGGGGCAAGGCCCCGGGAGAGACGGATGATGTACCCGTCCCTCACCACGGAATCGTCGCAGCGGTTACGGATGACGCGGTCATGGGTGAGGAAAAAATCCACATCGTCCTTCAGCTGGGACATCGCATGGTCGGTATCGGTGATCATCGGGTACCCGGGGGTGTTTGCGCTTGTCATGACGAGGAACGGATGGTGCAGGCAGGACAGGAGGAGATGGTGCAGTCCGGTGTAGGGAAGCATGCAGCCGATGGTGTGAAGATTGGATATGTCAGCGTGGGCGAGAGGGTCTTTCTTGACAAGCACGGAGATGGGGTGTTCGGGCCCGGTGAGGCACTCCCGCTCTGCATCGGAGACATGGGCGATATCGTCGAGATGCTCCTCCTTCACCATCACCGCGAGCGGTTGCTCCGTTCGTCCGAGCCGCCGTTTCAGCTCCCCCGCGGATGCCTCGATGCAGGCGATGTGAAATCCTCCGATACCGCGGATCGCCACGATGCTCCCTTCGTCGAGCAGGCGTGCGGTCTCCCGGACCGGATCGGCGCAGGGCAGGATGCTACCTGTCGTATCATAGAGCGTGAGGGACGGGCCGCATCTGCCGCAGGCTATTGTCTGCGCATGGTGCCTTCTCTGGCCGGGATCATTATACTCCCGGGTGCATTCGGGGCACGTTGAAAAATCCTCCATTGTCGTACGTTCCCGGTCGTACGGAAGGGATTCGATGATGCTGTACCGGGGTCCGCAGTTGACGCAGGAGGTCGCCCAGTACCGCTCGTACCTCCCGCCGGGGGTGAAAATGTCCGCCCGGCACTCGTCGCAGAGTGCAACATCGGCAGGAATGAATCCCGAGAGTGCACCGGTGGTACTTTCGAGGATCAAAAACCCGTCCGGGGGCGAGCCCTGTATGTCCCCCACAACCACACTGTCTATCTTGGAGAGCGGCGTCCCTTTGCGAATCGCCGCGAGAAATTCTTCAAAACGCTCCCCAAAAGCATGGATTTCGACCTGGCTCCCGAGATTCCTGACCGTTCCCCGGATACCGTAGGCATGGGCGGCTGAGTATACGAAAGGCCGGAATCCGACACCCTGAACAATACCCTGGACAAAAATCGTTCCTTTATTTTGCATGGGGAATACTGGACAAATTTTATTGAGTCAAACATCAATATAATATTTGGTTTTTACTTTGACAGGGCATATCAGAATCGTCAATGATCCAGTTGAACTGGTCCCTCTTCTTGTGTGCTTTAATAACACAAACTACAAAAAAATCTATGATACCCTTAATAAGACCTGGTCGACGGAAGAAGAGCTTAATGAAGCTGTGGGCAGCGACTGCGTCGCTGATTGTATTGCAATTTTGGAAAAGGGCAATCTCATCGAAGAACAATGGAGAATGCCGAAACCCGGCGATAAACCTCTGAAGGAATATAAAACGACGTATAGTAAATTTCGTGCCAAC
The DNA here is from genome assembly GCA_016926855.1 of Methanomicrobiaceae archaeon. Taxonomy (GTDB): domain Archaea; phylum Halobacteriota; class Methanomicrobia; order Methanomicrobiales; family Methanomicrobiaceae; genus LKUD01. The sequence goes on from JAFGNT010000034.1 coordinate 4,727, forward strand.
TTCCAGTGTTCCATGACCGATCTTGGCGATCTGCTCTATATCTCAATCTCAGACGACGAAGAGCTGCGGCTCATCGTTGATCAGGTACAGCTGGATGTGAACGGAGGCAACACGTCGATAAACGATCTCGCCCGGAAACACAACGTGAGCCCCGTATTTATCAAGGGGCTGGCAAAACGGATGCCCCATCTCGACGTTCGGGGACAGGGGTTGGTGCAGCTTGACGGCACGGATCGATGATCCCCTGTATATCATCCTGAGAAGCAAACGCGAAGCCACGAGGTTCCAGATCCTCGTCGAGATCGCGGAGCACCAGCCGGCGGTCCGTCAGCAGGAGATCGCTGACAAACTGGGAGTCACGCCGCAGGCGGTATCCGAATATATCCGGGAACTGGTCGAGGACGGGATGGTGAGTTCACGGGGCCGGGGGCGGTACGAGGTGACCCATACGGGGATTGAATGGGTGCTCTCCAACTCAGAGGCGCTCGAGAGTTATGCCCGCCACGTGACCCGCGATATCATCCAGCAGGTCTCGGTCTGGACCGCGGTTGCCGCCGAACCGATGAGGAAAGGGGACAGCGTCGGGGTCTACATGAAGGACGGGTGGCTGTATGCGTCACATTCGGAACAGAACGCGATGGGTGAGGCGATTATGGACGCCGTGTCCGGCACTGACGTCGGTGTGTCCCGGTTGAACGGCATCATCGATCACAGCGAGGGAATCGTGCATGTCTGCAAAGTCCCCCGGATCCAGCGGGGGGGTTCGCGGAATGTAAAGAAGGATGCGATGCTCGAAATCATCGACGGGATGAAGATGGTCGGTGCCGTGGGCCTCGAGGCGTATTTTGCACTCGAATCGGTGGGGCGTGTGCCCGACATGTTCTTCGGAGCCCGTGAAGGTGTGATTGAGGCGGCGTTTCATGGCATCGAGTGCGCAATCGTCATCGTCGATGAGGAATTCACTGATTTTTTGAAACGACTGGAGACTGTGGGCCTCAATTATACGATCCATGACATGATTGCCCAATGAACATAATTGTCCTCCCCCAGCGGGGGCTGTATCGCCTTTTTTTTCATGACGGAAGACGTGTCACCGCCATCGGGACGGTCGAGCTCACCAAGACAGGCAAGGGTTACCGCCCGAAACAGTATCAGGTGAAATACTTCGGCACGCGTCATCAGAAAAAGACGCCCACCAAAGAGCTGGTCGTAAACCTTCGCGAATCGGAAGTACGCCTTGCAGTCCGGGATACGGCCTTTGAATCTTTTCTTGCGGATCTCCAGATCCCGTTCGGCATCGTCGATGCCTGCCGGATGTGTTTTATCGAGGACCGGGTGACACCGCTCAAGAAAAAGAACGCTATCCTGTACGGGAAGGAACATATCTGCGAAGATTGCGCACGGCGCGAACTTCGGCGTGAACTCGGTTACGTAGGCGGTATGGGGTCCCTCTCCTACGGCCATCTCGAGCATCTTCTCGATCTCTACCGTGACCTTGACCGGGTGCTCGGGATGGTGCAGCCTGATCGCGTTGACACAGGCACGACGTTATTTGACCTGATCGAAGCGCATCCCGTCCAGGAAACATCTAAACTCGTCGATCTTCCCCTGCCCGAGGTGTTCATCCGGGCAGCGGGTGTGGAATCGCTCATGCCCGCACAGCAGCTCAGCGTCGACGCCGGCCTTCTTGAGGGCCGCGATCTGCTCGTCGTCGCGGCAACAGCGAGTGGTAAGACCTTTATCGGTGAAATGGCCGGCATCAAGCGCATGCTCGAAGGGCGAGGGCAGGTGCTCTTCCTCGTTCCCCTCGTTGCACTGGCGAACCAGAAATATCAGCGGTTCCGGGAGCGTTACGGGGATTTCGCCCGTGTCTCTCTCCATATCGGGGTGTCGCGGCTCAACCTGCCGGAGACCCGTATTGCTGCCGACCGCGACCTTCGTGCATCCATTGTCGTTGCCACATACGAGGGCATCGACCACGCTATCCGGTGCGGCAAACGGCTGGGGCGCATCGGCACGGTCGTTATCGACGAGGTGCAGATGCTTGAGGACGAAGAGCGGGGCCACCGGCTCGACGGCCTCATTTCGCGCCTGAAATATATCACCCCGGAGGCGCAGTACCTCTATCTCTCCGCCACCATCGGCCTGCCCGGGCTGCTCGCAAAAAAACTGAACGCAGCACTCGTACGGTACAACGAGCGCCCCGTTCCGCTTGAGAGGCACCTGATATTTCTCGAGAAAAAACAGAAGATCCCGACCATCAAAAAACTCACGACAGAGGAATTCCGTAAACGGTCCTCCCGGGGATTCCGCGGGCAGACTATCGTCTTCACGAACGCCCGGGCACGATGTCACGTGATCGCCGATGCCCTCGGCCCGTCCGCCGCCCCCTACCACGCAGGCCTGACCGCAAAGGAGCGGCGGGATGTGGAAGACCGGTTTTTAAAAGGAAAACTTGCCGTGGTCGTTACGACTGCGGCACTCGCCGCAGGTGTCGATTTTCCTGCCTCGCAAGTGATATTCGACTCTCTTGCGATGGGCATCAACTGGCTTTCCGTGCAGGAGTTCTCCCAGATGATGGGACGGGCGGGCCGTCCGGATTTCCATGATCTCGGGAAAGTGGTCGTACTTGCGGAACCGGGAGGGAGCTACCGCCGCGACGATCGGCACACCGAGGAGGAGGTGGCGATAATGCTTCTCAAAGGCGAGATGGAGGAGGTAGCGCCGGTCTATGATGCCGAGGCGTCGTCCGAGGAGCTTGTGGCGAACGCGATCGTATGCCACGGAAACCTCGAGGATATCCGTCGGATGGAGGAGACGATGGTCGGTGAGGTGGAACCGGTCATGCCGCTCCTCCTTGAGCAGCGTCTCGTGAAAAAGGCCGGGACACGGATTGAGATCTCCGAACTGGCACGGGTTATGGCCGAGCACTTCATCGGCATTGAGCGCCTTACGATAATCCGCAGTCTCATCGGGAAGGTGTCAGAACCGCTTGACATCGTTGCCGAACTCGAGTGCAGCGAAGAAGGCGAGACAGCACCAAAAGAATCCGCCGGCAAAAAAGAGTTTGGTACCAAGCAGCGTTCCCGCCGCCGGTAAATTCTCTGTTCACGCCCGCCGGTGTCTGCTTTTAGCGCACGAGGCAGACCCAGCGGTCGTAGATGGGGTCCCGGTCGGTCTCAAAGACCTCGACACGCCGCCCCTCTGCAATGCACCACCCGGAGATCATCCTTATCTCCGGCTCCGTGGCGGTGGAGAAGAGTGTCTCCTGCGAAAGGAATAGTATCTCCTCGACGATCGCCTCCCAGAGATCTGCCTGATAGGGCCGGATGTCACCGAGCATCAGCCCGACAGCCCGGTCCGCGGGCGGGCAGTAGACCGATGCATCCGTCCCGTCGATCCACATCGTATCCTCTGCAGCGAGCCGCCCTGTTGTGAGGCCGAGAGAGAGCAGTGCGGGGTCATTGTCGTATGCAAGCGTCTTCATGCCAAGCCCGCGGAGCACTGCCGACGCGATCCCCGAACCGCAGCATCCGTCGATGCAGCTCTTACCCCCGAACCCGCTCCAGACACCCGTGACGAGATCGCGAATCTCAGTGTCACGGCCGGGCCGCGTATCCTCCGGTGCCGGTGCCACCGTTTCCCGGAGATCCTGGCAGTAATATTCGCGGAGTCCGGCAAGCCACGCGTTCCGCGATTCCTGGTAGATGTCGGCGTCCAGCTCTTCGGCACGCTCATATATCTTCATGCCGGGGGTTCGGAACACAAAATGGACTGCGTACCAAACGTTTTCGGAGCGGACTGCCAGTGCGAGGGGCTGCTCTTCCTCGTCGATGACCAGCCGGGCCGCGTCCGCCGGGAGGTCAAGGATCTCCTCTGAATATCTCCCGTCGACAAGCTCTGCAAACGTCGGTTCGATACAGGTGATCTCATCGATCTCAAGCAGATCGGCGAGAATCATGCCGCCCTCTCGATACGGACACCCTCCGGTGCTTTGATTGTCCCGTCCACCCGGGCATTCTCGTGCAGTATCAGGCTACCGCATCGGACATCGCCGAGAATATGCACCCCTGCGCCGATCTGCACCGCACCGCCGCCGGTCACGTCACCGTGGACAGCTGTTCGGTCGCAGATGGTCACGCAATCTTTCGCTTTGAGGCTCCCGAAGATCGTCGTCTCCTCCATGACCTGGATTGAATCCGCCCGGACATTCCCGTGAAGACGGCATCTCGTCCCGATCGTCATTGCACCGGGGACAGAGAATTTCTCCATCGTCAGGACCGATGACGTCGGAATCATGAGCGGCGCCTCGTCGATCGGCCCGTCATCGTTATCGTCGTCCCCGAAGAGCTCTTTCATGAATTTATTCAGCTCCTCCTCCTTTTCGATACCGAGGAGTGCCACGAGATAGAGCACGATATATGCGACCACCGGCATCGGGTTCCGTATCGAGATCCACCCTTTCGCTTCGAACCCCTTCTCGATAATCACGTTGTCGCCGATATCAAGATCCCCGGATACGATGAGCCTTCCCTGGATCGTCACACCTTCCCCGAGGTATGCATCCTGCCGGGAAACCACATCTCCCCGGATTTCGCAAAAATTGTCGACGCGTACGTCCCCTTCGGCGAGGATGTTCCCGTTAATGGTGCAGAATTCGCAAATGATGATATCATCGCCCTGCAGCCCGTAATCAATCTTGCACCGGTCCCCGATAACGATGCATCTCTCCGTCTTCAGGGTGTGTTCCTGCAGGTCGGTATTGTCGGGCAATGAACACTGCATCAGCCAGTCGGAAACGCCACTCTCCATGTCATGCCGCCTTGTGTGAATGTTTCACGTCGCAGCCTTATCAGTCTTCTTGATCACGTCCGCCGCTGCTCTTGCGGGCCCGGTCCGGAAAATCCGGAAAAAAAGATGTATGCCCCGTTACGAGGACAGGGGAGTTAAGACAGCAGCCTCTTCGAGCTGCGACTTGATGATGTCCACCCGGCGGACGGGGTAGATCAGCTTCACGTTTTTGAAGAGCTCGCGGGACGCATCGCCGGAGACTACCTCCTTGACAAATGAGTCGAAGTCCATCTTCGACGCGGTCTGGATCAGCTGCTCGGTGATCAGCTTCCGGATAGCGTGCACCTGGCTGATGTTCGCCCGTGAGAGTGTCAGGCAGGTGATCGTAAGGCGGAGTTTCTTTCCTTCCTTCGTCGTCACGAGCACGATGCTGTCAATGCGGGACGTCCGTCGCTTCACGAGCGCCCGGAGGTAGTCGCGGGTAACCGCGTGGCCCACGAACAGGGTATACGCGGCGTCGCCTGCGACGTTGTCGACCCGGAACCGCACCTTGATCTGCTGTTTCGAGTAGTCGTGCGTCATTTCACCGAGCGTCGTCTGCATTACGCGGCCGATAACGTTCTCGGGATTTCCGGAGATTGTATCTCCGATGTATACTTTTTCAAAGGATTCGGGCGCATAGACCTTGAACCAGCTCTTCGCCTTCCATCCTTCCACTCTTCGTCCAATCTGTTTTCGTCTTGCCACTTTAGCACCTCATTGTTTCATCATTCCTTTTTCATCGTTTTTAGAGGAACCTGAAGACTTCTTCCGGTTCTCCCATCAGTTTTGCCACCCGCTCCGGCCACTTTGACACGTCAAACCCTTTCTGGGCGAGGAACGCAGCGGTCCACCGTTCAAGCCCGATGCCTGAACAGCCCGACCAGCACTCTGCACCACTCTGGATCTTGACGTTGAAGCCTTTCGGGTATTTATTGCCATTTACGCTGACGTTCTGGAACTCGAGCCACCCGTTGCTGTAGGGCAGTATCGCCTCGTAATCGCGGGTACCGATACTCTCGTTCTCGGAAACACCGACAAGTCCTTCCTGTGCCATAAACCACGGTGTGACTCGTGCGCACCGCCATTCAAGCTCAAGCAGCTCGTCAAAGACGCGGGTGTAGGCTTCGTGAAGCCGGTCCGCGACCTCGACCGTCTGATCAGCGGTGCCGAGCCAGAGGACTTCGATCCGGTGGAATTCGTCCACCCGCTCGATCCCGTGGATACCGCCGCTTTCGTACCGGTGTGATGTGCCGCTCCGGTCAAAGACTCGTGCGGGAAGGCAGTCGTTTGCGAGTGTCTCTCCCTGCACGAACGGCCAGAACGGCGGGCACTGCGCATAGCACATACCGCCAATGGGCCCGTCGAGTCGGTCACGGATCATCTCAACAGGGACTTCACCGGTAACCTTGTAGTAATCGGCCACATCCTCCCAGTAGGCAGGATCGCGGGTTTTCGGGGTGAAAACATAGTATATCTCGGGGTACACGCCTTTTGCATGGCCCGAGCGTTTCCAGACCTCCCACGGGACGAGCTTCGGGAAGATCATCTCTGAAAATCCGAGCGGGCGGATGATCTCCTCAATCACGATCGTCTCGAATGCCCGGAACAGCTGCACGGGCTGTGGTCCGAAGATCCACTGCCCCCGCGAGGCTCCATGCTTGATCCAGCCCCGCTTCAGCATCTCCGCTGTCGGATCGTCCGTGAACTGCACCGGCTGTTTCGGGCTTTCATAGATGAGTTCCCAGTGCTCCGCCTTTCCGCCGTAGGCATGCGCCTCCGCTTTCTCTTCGATGAGGCGCACGAGCCGGTCGGGCACCTTGTTCTCGAGATCCGTCGGGCTGACGTCCAGCGTGAGGGTTATTCCCTCCTCATCAGCCGCCGTCTCCCGGATCATGGGAAGGTGCGGGATTGCCGCCGGATCGATCGTGCCTTCCAGGCGGACGGTGAACGCGGTGACTTCTATACTCCGGATGCCAATCCTGTGTCTGCCGAGTACGGGTGCCAGCTGTTTCCTGAAACGGAACAGGGCGTCATGTGCCCGTGTATACGGCCCGCTCTCTATCTCGAGATGCAGGGCTGTACCCGCGGCATTCCATGCCATGATCCGGCCGATATCATTTGGTTCCGCTTCCGCGGGCACCCCGCGCTGAAACGTACTCTTGTTTGCCTCATCCACAGCCTGTCCGATCGCTGCAACCGCCTCGTCGGGGATATCAGCGCTCGTGATCAGGTCTGCGTTTAATGAGAAGCGTAACAACATACTTCCTCCGCTATTGTCAGATTCATCAGATAATCATCCACTGATGCGATGACGGAGCGCATTTTCGTGCCGTTAATCTCCGTCATCACGTGTCCTTCCTCTGCAGTCGTCCGCATCCGGGAGAGATTGTCCGCCCGTATCGCCCCCGCCACGCAGACGGGGTGGGAATGGGCGGTCCGGATGGTGCCGTCTATCCGTATCATGACGCCAGCGCCTCCAGAATACCGTTTTTGAAACGGTCGATCTGTTCCGCAGGCACCCTGGCTCCGGCACGAGTCCCATGGCCGCCGCCTTCTCCGCCGCATTCGCGGGCAATCCGGTGCAGGAGCGACCCGAGATCCGTATTGATGCCGGCGGGGCAACGTGCGGAAACGGTGAATGCATCCTCACTCCGTGCCATTACCACCACGGGGGCAGTGTGCATCCGCGAGTATGCAATTGCGTCGGCGACTGCGCCGGTAATGCCCGGGTTCTCCGTCTCGAAGAACGGGGCCGTATCGGACACCCGGAGGGCGCTTCTGATGCCCCCGATAACGGTGAGGCGGTAGGCACGGGCGATCTCCCATGCCTCCTCGATTCCTGCGGTTGACCGGAGGCACAGCGATATACCGAGTCCGCCTTTCCCCGATTTTCCGCACGCATCGAGCACTGCGGCAAGCGCGTGTGCATCGTGGATGATCTCGCGGCCGAGTTCATACCGGTCGCCGTAGAGCGCTTCCATCGCTTCCGCCGGTGCGGTGGGTGCCATCTCCAGTACGAGACGGGAAATAAGGCACTCGCTGTCCGGCGATTTCTCCGGAGTGCATTCGGCAAGAAGCGACGATACGGAGGCTTCCTCCCCGCTGATCCCCTCAATATAGGGGTCGACTGCGAGGACGAGCTGCTCGGCCGGGTTCCTGCCGGGAAGCCGGAGCCCCCTGCGCGGAACGATGGTTCCCGCCGCCATTCCGTCATTGCAGATGTCACGGTTGGTGCCGGTGCATGTCTGCCGGTCGCCGATCATCCCTGTGATGGCAAGCCCCGCAAGATCCCGGTTGTCACCGAGCTCCTGCGCAACACAATACGCCATGCCTGCCGCTGAACAGCTGGTTTCACCGTCCTCCTCTTCGAGGCGCGGATTCACATGCCACGGTCCCGTAAAGAACGGAAGATGGTGATCGATGACCATGGTCTCCTCCGGAAGATCCTCGTGTGCGGCACCGAGGTCACAGAGCAGTACATTCTCCTCACCGCGGACGTCCTCGGAAACGATGCGATCCCTGACGCTCACGTGAAAGCCGATCCCGGCCCGTGCAAGGGCCTGACAGAGGATCGCCGCTCCCGCAATGCCGTCGGCATCGTCATGCGTAAAGATACGCACGTGCCCGCATGCACGCAGCCGTTCTCCGAGGTGTTCCGCAGCGGAAGAGAGGGACATAGATTATCTGGACAACAGGAACTCTGCAGTATCCGGTTTGTACACCCAGCCTTTCGGCATCTTCCCCGATTTGACGTAATAACGTACAAGACGGCGGACTTTCGATTCGGTCAGCTGGAGCTGGCGCTTGTTATGGAGATCCTTCTTGTTCTCTGCGAGATGTTTCCGCATTCCGAGTGCTTTCACGATCAGGTTGCGCAGGTCCTCGGGGTAATCGGGAGTAAGCCCTTTCTCATCGAGAATTTCTCCGATACGCTTTCCTGTTACGAGTTTCACACTGGGAACGCCGTGCTTGTCGCGAAGTACCAGGCCGATTTCGCTGGTTGACTTCCCGGCTTTCTGGAGATCCACAACGACCTTCTCGATCTCATGTGTGTCCGTGTTGGACCATTCAGGTGCTTCGGTGCGGATTGGCCGGACCGATCCGGATTTCCCCCTGCGCCGAGCATGCATTCGTGCCAATTGTTCACCACCTGTGTTTTAATTAATACTTCGAGTAAGTCCACAAAAAGAGCAGCATGCTGCTGACTCTTATGTAATCCCAAGCCACGTCTGGGCAGTGCCATAAAGGCACGTCGGACTTACATCAGCCAGCACTTATGGTATCAAAAGTGCTGTATGACATTGAACAGACACGAAGATAAGGCTTTTCGTCGATGAAGGAAGCGAGTGATATTTGAGGGATGTGAAACCAGTACAGTAGTAAACGGTGGACGGACTGATGGGGAGAGTATTATACGCGTTCAATTCGGAGAGACTCTGGCTCGCGGCCATAGGGTCCGCGACATTTCTCGCAATCCTGGTGACCTTCGTTTCGCTTTCGGAAGGATTCACAATTGTATTCCCCCATCTCTTTTACCTCCCCATCATTCTTACCGCCTACCGGTACCCCCGCACCGGCGTGGCATACGCCGTTCTCCTTGGTGTCCTGTACCTCGTCATGGTCGCGGCGCTCACCCCGGCAACCCTGACCGTGCTCGCCGCCGCAGCGATCCGTACGGTTATCTTCATCGCGATTGCCGGCGTCGTCTCCCTCTTGTCAGGCGCCCTGCAGCGGGAAGAGCTGAAATACCGGACTATGTTCGAGCACACGGGTGCGGCAACGGCGGTGATCCGGGCCGATGGAACCATTGCCATGGTGAACGGTGAATTCGTGCGCCTTCTCGCCTCCCCGGCAGCTGACCTGATCGGGCGGCCGTGGCAGACGATCCTTACGCCCGAAGACAGGAAGCGTTTCGGACCCGGTACGGAAGGACTTGTCAACGGGACATTTGAGATCCGTCTCACCCGGAAGGACGGCACACCGCTCGATGTCGTCGCACCATCGGGGAAGACGCCCTATACCGGGATAATGGTCTTTTCGTGTGTCGACATCACCGAGAAAAAACGGGCCGAGGAGGCAAACCTCTTTCTGGCGTCAATCGTGGCGTCATCCGACGCTATCGTGACCAGTCAGGACCTCGACGGAACGATTATCAGCTGGAACCACGGTGCCGAAAAGAATACCGGGTATACGGCGGCTGAGGTTCTCGGCCGGCCGTCATCGATTCTCGTTCCGCCCGAGCGGGAAGGCGAAATCGCCATGATCCTCGGCAAGATCAGGGCAGGCGAATATATCGAACATTTCGAGACGGTCCGCATCCGCAAGGACGGGTCGCGTTTCGACGCCTACCTGATCGTCTCGCCCATCCGGAACAGGGAGGGCGAAATCATCGGCGCTTCGAGCATCATCCGTGACATCACGGAACAGAAACAGGCGGAAAAGAAACTGAAGGAAGCCAACGAGGAGGCAAACCTCTACCTCGATATCATGGCGCACGACATCAACAACGCGAATACGGTCTCGATGGGCTACGCCGATTACTTCACGGAGATACTTGAGGGATCCGAGCGGGAATTTGCGCGCAAACTGCTCTCCAGCGTGAAAAAAAGCGCCGAGATTATCGGCAATGTTTCGACCATCCGCCGCCTCCGGCAGGAGAGCACCTCCCTCCGCCCTATCGTCCTCGACGACGTGATCCGCGAGGAAATCCGGCATTTTGCCGGCACGAACATCGCCTACGGGGGCTGCAGCGCCCGGGTCATGGCGGACGACCTGCTCTCCGAGGTTTTCACAAACCTCATCGGAAACGCCGTCAAGTTCGCAGGCCCGGATGCCCTGATTGGGATCGCGGTATCGGAAGAGGATGAGGGGATCGTAACGGTTTCCGTCGAGGACACCGGACCCGGCATCGCCGACGAGGACAAACCCGGCATATTCACCCGGTTCCAGCGTGGAAAGAGCAAAAAGAGCGGCAAAGGCCTTGGCCTCTTCATCGCCCGCATGCTCATCGAACGGTATGGCGGAACGATCCGTGCGGAGGACCGGGTGCCGGGCAGCCCCGGGCAGGGCGCCCGCATTGTCTTTACGCTCAAACGAGTCCCCTGAAGGGCCCGGCGGCAATCTTTATTTCCTGAAACACCGATATGGAGACGCAGTTATCTGCCTCGCGATAATAGTCTAGCGGTAGGACAGTGGCTTCCCAAGCCTCTAGCCCGGGTTCGATTCCCGGTTATCGCATTTTGAACCGTATCCACATTCTTCCTTTTTTATCACCGCTTCTCTTCACAGAAAGCGATGAACAACAAAGCGCATGGCTGAAAGTTTTTTTCACGGCTACGAGATCCCGGACGCATCAAGAAAAGACATGAGGGAATCAACGGAAGTTCAGCTATTTTATTAATGTGGCTGTCGACACCAGAGGGGGATAAGCATACATGGCTCACCATGAGAAAATCGGATATGCAACCGCCATTGCCGGAGGAATTGGATTAGGACTCCTGCTGGGAAGCGAATTTCCTGGAACGTTTGCGACCCTGCTGGGAGCCGCACTGACCATCTTAACCATTGTAAGCATAGCCGTACTCTCATGTTATCATCCAGAAAAATGATTGTCCGGCTGATTTTTACTGCCGGGAGTATGACCGGCCGTTCCCTCTTCGAGAGAACCGCTCTTTCGAAGGTCCCGGCTGGATCGCGTCGTTAAGGGACGTCACCCAACACACCTCCCCGGCGATCTCTTCCGCCACGCCGTCGAAAAGAATAGTGAGCTGGTCAAAGAAGATAGCGTGCCCGATGAGGGTTAGGGGGGCGTCGACCTCGTGGAGAGTGCCGCACATCTGTTCCTGGCGGCGTGATCCATCACCGGTCATTCCTGACGCACCGACTGTGCACCGAAGCCGTGCAGGTGAAACGGCGAACGTTTTCCGCCTCATGGCCGCTCTAACCCTCAACCCTTAAATCCCCCGACGTAAATAACACAGGTATGCCCGATGCACCGCCCGCGCCGGAAACGGTGAAGGACGTGGAGACGGAGAAGGATATCGAAATCCGGTACGCCCCCGAACTCGACCGCATCAGTGCGACCATCGATGCGTTTGCGGAAGGAAAATGCTCGCATGTGGCGGTCATCTCCGATCCCTTCGCCGGGCAGGCGGTGCTCATCGACGAGATCCGGAAACGGCATGGTGACCGTACTTTTTACTTCTCGTTCGAGTCGGTTGTATCGCGAAAGGATTTTATCGCGACGATCCGGCGGCAGTCGGAAAAGGACATCATCATCATCGACCGCTGCCACTTTCTGGCTCTTCGGAGGATCGGCGGGTTCGACCTGCTGGACGAATTTCTCCACCTGCTCACCTCCTCCCGGAAACTCTTCGTCACGACGTGGAACAGTTATACATGGTCGTACCTGGACTCGGTCCGGAACATCAGCGCCTATTTTCCGGAAGTAATCCACCTGCCCCAGATGGACATCCCGATGCTGAAATCCATCATCCTCGGCCAGTATTCCGGGGAGATCCAGTTCGTCGACGACACACCGAGGGTTGAGAAGCGATTTCTCTCCGTCACGTGGAAAGAGGCGGAGATCCTGAAAAAACCGTTCAGGTATCCCTCTTTTGGCATCCACCCCGAGTACCTCGGCCGGAGCGCCGGCACCTATGATTCCGTGGCGGCGGAGGATATCATATTCAGGCGCATCCAGAAGATATCGGACGGCAACCTCGGGATCGCACTGAAAATCTGGGAAAACAGCTTCTCGTACCCCCACATCCGGGCGAGTTCGATCCCGGATGCGCAGTGCATAATCGACCTGACCGTGAATGAGGCATTCCTGCTTCTCATTATCCTCTCCATGGACTCCATTCACACCGACGACCTCCGGGAGATCGCAGGGCCCGAGATGGAGATTGAAAAGGTGCTCTACCGCCTGCACACCCTCGGGCTGGTGGAGGAGAAAGACGGGCTGTACACAGTCCAGCCCGAAGCGCTGAACTGCTCGGCAGTATATCTCAAACGCATGCGGATGGTGTGGTAGATGGCGAACGGAATCGACACGCAGATTATCGATGTTCCCCTCTCGGTCTTTGATACGGTCAATACCGGCACGGTCATTAATATCCTCTCGATCATCGTCGTCGCGTGGCTGCTCGTAAAAATCACGGGTTTTGCGCTCAAGAAGATCTCGGCACGGTTCTGGACGTACCGGTCCATGGTGACCACCCTGATCCCGCTCCTGCAGATCGTCATCTACGCGGCAGCGATCTATTACATCGTCACGGCGGTGATCGAACCTACGCTCAACCAGCTGATTGCGTTCTTCGGCCTGTTCGGCGCCGCCCTCGGTCTCGGTCTCAAGGACATCTTCGGCGATATCGCGGGCGGAATCGTGATCACGTTCGAAAAACCCTACCAGATCGGGGACAAGGTCACCATCGGCGAGCATTACGGGGAAGTCGTCGATATCGGCATCCGCTCCACCCGCATCGTGACGCCCGACGACTCGCTCGTCTCGGTGCCGAATTACTTCGTCTTTTCCCAGCCGTCATCCAGCGCCAATGCCGGAAAACCCGAGATGATGGTCGTCATCGATGTCTACACGAACGCGGCGAGCGATTCGGTCCGGGCGATGAAGATCTTAAAGGACGCGGTCATTACGTCAAAATACGTCTATATCTCGAAAGATCGCCCCTACACCGTACTTGTCGAGGACTTCCCCTACTACCGGCGCATCCGTGCAAAGGCGTATGTCAACGATCTCCGGTCGGAATTCGAATTCCAGTCTGAAGTGACCCGGCGTGTGTGGGTAGAGTATGCCCGGGAAGGCATAAAAGCGCCGGAACCCGTTCTGCTCCGCGGTGGAGCAAACACTTCAATAACCAATAACCAATAATCACCCGGCACCATGAGTACTCCCCTTCATACGCTCCCGATCGACGAGGCGCTCGCACACCTCAGAACCCGCCCTGCCGGCCTTAAACCCGGGGAGGCAGCGGAGCGGCTGAAGACTGCCGGATTCAACGAGCTTGAGACGAAAATCCGCAAGAATTACCTCCGCATTTATTTCCGCCAGTACGTGCAGTTTTTTGCCCTGCTCCTTGAGATCGCCGCCGTCCTGTCGTTCGTTGCCCATTCCTATGCGCCGGGTGAGGGGTACGATCTGCTCGGGTACGCGATTCTCGGGGCCGTGGTCATCAACGCGTCGTTTGCATTCTGGCAGGAGTACAAGGCAGACAAGACCCTTGAGGCGCTGACCCGGCTCATCCCGAAGCTGGTGCAGGTGCGGCGTAATGCATGCACGGAAAAGATCCCGGCACGGACCGTTGTTCCGGGCGATATCCTCGTGCTGGAGGAAGGGGATCGGATACCTGCCGACGGCATCCTGATCGAAACCAACTCCCTGTACCTGAACAATGCCACACTGACGGGCGAGTCGAGGCCGGTGAACCGCCGGGAGGGGCCTGCTGCAATCGACGACGGAATGACGGAATTAAAAAACGTCGTCTTTGCCGGGACCACCATTGTCTCAGGGAACGGCGTTGCAGCTGTCTATGCGACCGGAAAGATGACGGAGTTTGGTAAGATTGCAACCCAGGCAAAGGAGGTCCAGAAACCCCCGACACCGATGCAGCAGGAGATTATCCGGATCACCCGCATCCTGACCGTGGCGGCGCTGCTCGTCGGTGCGGTCTTCTTCGTGCTGGGTTTTGTTTCCGGCCGGGGTTTTTTCATCTCCGCGATCTTCGCCCTCTCCCTGATTGTTGCCAACGTGCCCGAGGGAATGCTCCCGACCATCACGCTCTCTCTCTCGCTTGCCAGCCAGCACATGGCCCGGAGAAATGCGCTTATTAAAAACCTCGATTCGGTCCAGACTCTCGGGAGTGCGACCGTCATCTGCACCGACAAGACCGGTACCATTACCCGGAACGAAATGACCCTCAAGGAGCTCTATCTTGCCGGAGGCGAAGTAGTCTCCGTCTCCGGAGAGGGCTATTTTCAGGACGGCGACTTTCAGGCTGCGAATCCCGTGCCGTCATATCAGGAACGTCTTCTCTTCTTCCTCCGTGCCGGCCTTCTCAACTGCCGGGCAAGCATCGAGGGTGATTCCGCGATTGGGGACCCGACCGAACTGGCCCTTGTCGCCGCCGCCCGGAAAGGCGGTGTCGGTGCCGGGGGATACACGAAGGTGAAGGAGTTTCCGTTTACGAGCGAGCGGAAGATGATGTCGACCGTCGTGGATCACCCGGGGGTGGGTCTCCGGCTCTTTTCGAAGGGTGCGGTCGAGGTGCTGCTTCCGCTCTGCGTGTCGTATGTGGCAGAGGGGAGTGACCTCCTTCCCATGGATGAAGCAGAACGTGACCGTGTCACCGTACAGGCGGAGACATTTGAGCGGGCCGCATACCGCGTGCTCGCGGTTGCGTACCGGGATGGTGACTGCGAATCCGATCTCGTGTTCCTCGGCCTCGTCGCCATTATGGATCTTCCCCGTGCGGAGGTTTCCGATGCAATCGCACGCTGTTCCCAGGCGGGAATCCGGGTTATGGTGCTCACCGGCGACAACCCGCTGACCGCGGAAGCAGTCGCCCAGCGGATCGGGCTCCGCGTGGATACGGTGATCACCGGTGACCGGCTGCGGCGGTGCAGCGACGAGGTTCTCCGCGAGCTCCTCAGGGAAAAGGACGTGCTCTTTGCCCGGATGCGCTCGGACCAGAAGCTCAGGATCGCGACTCTCCTGCAGGAGAACGGCGAGGTGGTCGCGATGACCGGCGACGGCGTCAATGACGCACCGGCGCTCAAAAAAGCGGATATCGGCATATCCATGGGCGGGAAGGGGACCGAGGTGGCGAAAGAGGCGTCCGACATGATCCTCCTCGACGACAACTTTGCGTCCATCGTGGCGGCCATCGAGGAAGGCCGGACGGTTTATTTCAACATTAAAAAATTCGTCACGTACATCCTTTCGTCAAACGTCCCCGAAATCGTCCCCTATATCCTGCAGTTCTTCCTGAGAATACCCCTGCCCCTGTCGGTTATCCAGATCCTCACCATCGACCTCGGATCGGACATGCTGCCCGGCCTTGCGCTCGGAAACGAAAGGCCCGAACAGGATGTGATGCAACGCCCCCCTGTCGGGAAAAACGAGCGGATTCTCGACCGGGAGGTCTTCAAGCGGGGGTATTTCTTCCTTGGGATGATCGAAGCAGTGGCTGCAATGGCGGCTTTTCTCGGTTTTCTCCTGCTCTCGGGATGGCAGTACGGCGATCTCTCAATCGCCGGCACCGAACTGCACCGGCAGGCGATGACCATGACCCTTCTCGGGGCGGTCGTCTGCCAGCTTGCCAATGTATGGACACTGCGCTCGTGGGAGTTTTCCGCCTTTTCCCGCGGTCTGTTTTCAAACCGGCTGCTGATTGGAGCGATCTGTATTGAAATTGCCTGGATATGGGCGCTCCTCTCCCTTGCTCCTGTGCAGGCGGTCTTCAATACGGCGTCCGTTCCGCCTGTGTTCCTGCTCCTGTTGCTGCCGTTTCCGGTACTGCTCTTTACCGCCCACGAGCTCTATAAATACCGGCTCCGCCGGAGCGCTGCTGTCTGACGCCAGGGTATCCAAACTTCTATCTTATTTTGGCAACTACATAGATCATTCGCCATTCCGGCTCCGCCTGTCCTCAGGCGGTCGGGGCCAGCCCTTCTGCCGGTGAAATGAACGGTGACAGGACGGGAACTGACATGATCGATTCCGGGTTATATGCCATCAGCATCATCAGCGAGAACCGCCTCGGTGTACTCCGTGATATCGCCAACGCGATGGTGGTTCATCAGGCAAACATCGTCATGATCCAGCAGTCGATCATTACCTGCGGGCCGCAGAAGGGTATGGCATATGCCTACTTCGAATTTGAGGGGACCGAAGATCCGGGCTCACTGATTGCCGACCTCGTGCAGGTTCCTGGCATCCACGACGTGACGATGTACCAGCCGTTTTCCCGAATATTCGGCCAGCGGGTGATCATCATCGGCGGCGGTGCGCAGGTCGCACAGGTCGCGATGGGTGCGGTCAATGAAGCGGACCGGCACAATATTCGCGGGGAACGGATCTCGGTGGATACGATTCCCCTCGTCGGTGAGGCCGATCTTTCTGTGGCGGTCGATGCGGTGGCACGCCTGCCGCGTGCCTCGATCCTCGTCCTCGCCGGATCGCTGATGGGGGGCAAGGTTTCCGAGGCGGTTGACCGTCTTCGTGCCTCGGGTGTCCCCGTTATCGCTCTCAAAATGGCCGGAAGTGTGCCCGCCCATGCCGACCTGGTTGTCACCGACCCGATTCAGGCCGGGGTCTTTGCGGTTATGCACATCAGTTCGAAGGCCATATTTGATATCAACAGGGTGCGGGGGAGGGAATTTTAATGGATATCGTGGAACAGGCGGTGCGGGTGCTGCAGCGCGACGGCATCATCGTCTACCCGACGGAAACGGTCTACGGTCTCGGGGCCGACGCACTATCCGAGGAAGGAGTTCTCCGCGTCTATACGGTGAAGCAGCGCCCCCTCTCACAGCCCATGTCGGTTGCCGTTTCCGACGTTGACATGCTCTGGGCGATCGCCCATATCGACGACGATGCAGAGGCGTTCGTCAGCCGCTTCCTTCCGGGCGCCGTAACCGTCATTCTTCCCGCAACGTCCTGCATCCCTGCGATGCTGACTGGCGGCACGGGTTTCATCGGCGTGCGTATGCCCGACAACGAGATGGCGCTCTCCATCATCGCCGAACTCGATGCCCCGATCACAGCGACAAGCGCAAATATCACGGGCAAGCGGGCACCTGTCCGGCCGGATGAAGTGACGGTGGTCTACGACCTTATGGTGGACGGAGGCATCCTTCCCGGCACCCCGAGTACGGTTGTGGACTTGGTTCACCGGAAGATTATCAGGCCGGGGGCGATGCTCGACGACGTCGCACGATTTTTATCGGCTATGGACTCGTGATTATGAAACCGATACGGCTACGCGATTTTATCGAGGATTCCGGGGGCTGCCTGTATGCGGTCTCGGCATATGATAATGACGACCGCGTCGGATGCGTGCTGCGGTACGTTCCCGACGAAACCGGGGGCCGGACCGCACCGGACGGAACACGGTTCCGCAAATACGATTTTGAAGATGCATATGCCTATATTGCCGCCCACAAACCCGAGTATGAAGGCCTGATCCAGCGCATACCGCACGCCGATATCCGGCGGGTATACAAGCCCGAAGAAGAGATCGGCAGGGTGGCCGACCGTGATGAGCGGGTGAAACACCTGCTCGAGGTATTCGATGTCCCGCCCGGTCATGCAGGGTGCACGGGCTCGCTCCTCTGCGGCCTTGACAATACCGGGTCGGACATCGATATGGTGGTGTACGGCGACTGGTGGTTTATTGCACAGCAGAACCTGCGGCGGGCGGTCAGCGCTGGCAGGGCACAGGCACTCTCCGAGGAGATGTGGAGGAAGGTCTATACCAAACGGGTGCCTGAAATCTCGTTCGACACCTTTGTTCTGCACGAGAAACGGAAATGGAACCGGGGTGAAATCGGGGGCACGTATTTTGATCTGCTTTATACGCGGGCGTATGACAACCTGAGGGCACTTCCTGCCGGGAAGGGCGCCGTTCTCGGGCGGGCGACGATCGAGGCGACGGTGACCGACGCGTCACTTGCGTTTGACAACCCTGCGGTGTACGCCGTCTCCCACGACCGTGTCTCACGTGTCCTCTCGTTTACCCATACCTACAGCGGGCAGGCGCTCGCGGGAGAGACGATCGAGGCCTGCGGGGTTCTCGAGCAGCATGGGGAGGAAGTCTGGCTGATCGTCGGCACAACCCGGGAAGCGAAGGGCGAGTACATCATCTCCCTCTCTCTGACGGAAGGGTCCTGAGCCCGGGACGACACAGCGCGCCTGTCCGGTGGTGCCTATCGCCGGTGATATCCGGTGTGCCGATCACCGGACTTCTGCCCGGAATGCACGTTTTTTTAATTTTGATCTATGGATTGGCGGTTTTTCCGGTGCGTGCCCTAGTGCCGATCACTGGCGCCATCATTACTGAATGGTGGATAATTACCGGTTAAATGTAATTTTAAGGCCGGATTGCACAAAAATCAGTACTGCCTGTCGCCGGTGCCATACCGTACCGAAGGCGGGTATCCCCTCTGCCGTGTCGGGTATAGAACCGTTATAATCCTGCGCCCGGGTGAATTCGTGACAATATATATAAATATAAATACTGTTCTGCATGTGCTCCTGCTATGGAGGATGAGCACGATACTCCCACCCGTATTCTTCGTGCTCTCCGGTTTCGGCCGAAGGGCATGACCATCACCGAGATGGCAAAACAGATCAAAGCGACCCGAAACTCGGTTTCAAAGCACCTCGAGATCCTGCAGATTGCAGGAAAAGTGAACGTGCGTTCTGTCGGGAACGCGAAACTCTCCTCGCTCGCCCAGCGCGTGCCGATATCGGCCTTTCTCTGCTTCACGAAAAACCTGATTCTTGTGCTTGATAATTCGCAGCGGATCGTGCAGATCAATGACCAGTGCCTTAATCTGCTCAACCGCACCAAGGACGATCTCATCGGGCTGACGCTTGAGGAAGCGGAACTCCCTGTCGTTTCCACGCCGGAGGCTCTCTCGGTCATCGAAGGTCTGGAGCGCAATCAGGTCGTTACAGATCTCCGGTACCAGAGCGGCGGGAAAGACCTCTTCTTCCAGATGCAAGCGATCCATACCACCTTCGAAGACGGGGAGAAGGGGTGTACCTTAGTTCTCGAGGACATTACCGAGCGGAAACAGTATGTCCGGAACATGGAGTTCCTCGCCCGGACCGCCATGGACCTCGTCGACCTGCCGGCGGAAACGAATATCTACGAATATATTGCCGAACGTATTAGCGAACTGGTATCCGGAGGTGGGGTCATGGTAACTTCCTATGACGAAGTCAACCGGCAGATGGTCCTCAGGTCGATTAAGGATGAACATTTCCGGCAAAACCTAAAAAAAATCGCGGGAAAAGACCTTGTCGGCATGGTTTTCCCAATTACCGAATTATTGTCCCGTGCGCCGTTTCATTATACACCGGAAACATTTCTCCCACTCCGGGAATTTGTTCTGAATCAAGAAACCGCAAAGAATCAGGTGACATTTTACGATATATGTGCAGGCATATTCCCACAGGAAATTTGTGATATTACCGTTGATACGCTGAATCTCGGAAAAATGTATGGTATCGGCCTGGTCTGGCAGGATCAGGTCTTTGGCATCACCAGCCTTTTTCTTACTCAGGATGCGGAACTTTCCGAAAGAGAGGCCTTTGAATCCTTCATCCGCCAGGCCTCAATCGCCATCGCCCGACGGCAGACCGAAGAGCGGCTCCGCCGGAGCGAAAAGCGGTTCCGGGAAGTAGTCGACTCCTCGCCGTTTGCCGCCGTCATCATTGGTGCAGACGGCCGCTATCTTTCTATCAACCGCCGGTTCACGGACCTCTTCGGGTATACGCCTGCGGACATTCCCACCGGAGAGGCGTGGCTCACTCGGGCGTTTCCCGATGAGGCGTACCGCAGCGAGGTGATCGCGGCGTGGCAATCGGATCTCGAGTATGCCGATAAAGGCCGGCCCCGGCCCCGCACCTTCTCGGTCCGGTGCAAGAACGGCGATGAGAAGGCGGTGCTCTGCACCCCGGTGGAGCTCTGCGACGGGACGCAGTATGTCACCTACGAGGACATTACCGACGAGCGCCGGGCGTACCGGATGCTGCTCGAGGAGATTGCGGAGCTGCGCCGCCAGCTGGCTGCCCGGCAGGGATTATAAAACTATGTGAAGCAGAAGCGTTCAGCGGCTCCGGTTCGTAAAAATAGATTATATACCACGGCAACAGGGTCGATCGTCACAGGAGGTGGACAAAAGATGCCTGTTGGAAAAGAACCGGAACAGCAAGATGTCGGGGCCCTTGTCGAGGCCCTGCTGGGCAAAGGAACGTATAACAGCCTGCAGGCGGCCGCAGCACTGGGGAGGATCGGGGCGCCGGCCGTCGATCCGCTGGTGCGGACGTTCGCTGACACGGGGACGAATGCCCGGTGGAGGGTTGCCATGGCGCTCGCAAGAGTGGGGACGCCTGCCGTTGAGGCCCTGATCGATGTGGTGAACACACAGGAGGATTCGGCACGTCATCCCGCCGTCTGGGCCCTTGCCGAGATCGGCGATCAGCGTGCCGTGGAGCCCCTGATCGCCGCTCTGAAGACCGGAAGGACCGAGTGCTGCCGGGCTCTCTCCGCGGCTGCGCTTTTAAAACTCGGCCATCCCGATGGAGTGACCGCAGTCGAGGATGAGTTCTTGTCGGGGGACGAGATCTTCCGGGACGTTGTGTACGAAGCGCAGGAAGGTACCTGATCTCTCTTTTTTTACACAGCGGCACGTACTCGATACCAATGCCGGCTCACGGATGTCGTGATACCGGCGGCGGTATATTGGGAGGGAGCAGAAGGCGGTGATTATATCCCTGCATTGTAGTGAAGGAGAGCCTTAACCGGGATACGGATGCTTCCCGCCTAGAGCAGGTCGGAAAGCCGTCGTGCCCCCCCTGAACAGGTCTCTTCGAGATGGCACCGCTCGCAGGGAGCATTCCGGGGTTTTCGTGGCACATCGCCGTTTTCTATACGGTGGGCGGCTGCCAGTGCCCGGAGTGCCGCCCTGCGGTCGCGGGGCTGCGGTATGCAGAGACGGGCGGCACCCGACGGGACGTACTCCACCACCCCGCCGTTCGGCCGTATCCCGAGTGTCTCCTCCATGCAAACGACAAAACAGGCGATGCGAATCCTGTCGGAGGCATAGATGCCGGCCTCCGGGGCCCCGCTCGATCTCACGATGGCAAAATACGGCTCTTCGTCAAAGATCCTGTCAATGGTGCCGCGAATGCCCAGTTCTTCGGAAGAGACGGGGACGTCATGTTCGGCGGCGGTGCGCCACTCCCGCTGGCCGCAGGCATCCACCCACGCGGTGCATTCCGTTTCCATGGCGGGATCGATGCCGGGCGAGACCGCGAGGACCTCCCTCCAGAGGGCTTTCGGATCGAGAGGCTTCCCGAGCGCGTAGGAGATCTGCTTCGCCACCGTATACCTCTCCGACTCGGTCCGTTCCGTACCCCGTTCAAGAAAGTACCGCACCGGGCAGCGGTGGCAGGCCACCACCCCGGAGATGCTTACCGTTGCCATCCTCAGAAATCCGTCTCCCGCCGCGATCCTGGCGTATGTAAAAAGCCTTTTTGTCCCGGACCGTAAATAATAGTGTATGACGAAACGGGAAATTTCGGTCAATCTTCCCCAGAATCTTGACCCCGTATACAGCAACCGCATCCAGGTTGCCTATAAGGACGATGAGTTCTCCTTCATTTTCCTCCACGAGATCGCGGGCACGAACCAGGCACGGGCCAAGGCAATCGTCTCCATCAGCCCGAAGCACGCGAAGAACTTTGCCGAAGTCCTCATGAAAACGGTGAAGGGCTACGAAGAGAAGTTCGGGCCCATCACGGTGGCCGGGGCGGAGCCGCAGGAAGAGAGCAACGTGACGATCCACGGGTACTCCTGATAGCAACACTTTTTTCCGTTGTACATTCTGTCCGGCAACCTTTAATTAGAAGAACGACAGCAGTTCCCCTGATGCTCTCGCACGTTCGCCGGTACCGGGAAATTGCGGGGATCCTGGTAACCTATGGCTTCGGGGCGCTTGTCGAAGGGATTCTTCCGGGAACAGTCCGGGGCCGGCTTTCTGGAAAAACTTCCGATTCAGAATCGCTGTACCGCCGCATCCGTCTCGCTCTGGAGGAACTCGGGCCGACGTTCGTCAAGTTCGGCCAGCTGATGAGCACGCGAAGGGAGCTTTTCCCCCCCGGTCTCATCGATGAACTGACAAAACTGACCGATGAAGTTGCCCCGCTTCCCTTTGAGGCGGTGCGCCCCCTCATCGAGGAGTGCTGCGGGCCGGTCGGCGAAACATTCGCATCGTTCGACACTGTTCCGTTCGCCGCCGCGTCACTTGCGCAGGTGCACCGGGCGACGCTCCCGGACGGCACGGCTGTTGCCGTCAAGGTGCAGCGGCCGGGGATCGAGGAGACCATCGAGACCGACATCGCGATTCTTGCGAACCTCGCCCGCCGTGTCGATGAAATCTACCCGGACCTCCGGGTCTTCAATCTGCAGGGAATGGTGCGTGAATTTTCCGGACAGATCCGGAAAGAACTCGATTTTATCCGCGAGGCAAACAATACCGAACGGCTCGCTGCCAGTATGGCGGATATACCCGGCGTCAGAATCCCCCGCGTGTTCCGGAATGTATCGTGCCGCCGGGTCCTCACCATGGAATTCATCAGCGGTGTGCGGATCGATGACATCGCTGCAATCAGGAAGTTCGGGATTGTCACCCGGGATCTTTCCGAGCTCGTGTTGCAGGCGTTCCTCACCCAGATATTCGAGGACGGATTCTTCCATGCTGATCCCCACACCGGCAACCTCCTGGTCACCCCTGAACACGAACTGGTCTTCATCGACTGCGGGATGGTGGGTGTGCTCAGGCCCGAACGCAGGAACACCTTTGTCAACCTCCTGCTTGGCATGGTCGGGGAGGACGTGGGCAGGATCATGGAGGCGTATGCGGCATTCGGCATCGAAATACGTGAAGAGGATGTTGAATCCTTCAAAGACGAAACCTATGATATCATCCACGGGTACCGCACCTACGAGGCCGGACAGCTTGATTTCCGTGAAATGCTTGTCCAGATTCCTGATGTGATGCGCCGTTATCACCTGCAGGTGCCCCTTGCAATGATGCAGGTCCTCAAGGTGATGATGATCATCCTCGATATTACCATCCTCCTCGATCCCGCGTTCAATTTCCCGGCAAGAGTCGGCCCTTATCTCTCGGATATCGTTGCTGAACGCTATTTTTCGTCAGAAAGAGCACGAAAAGCGGGACGTACCATCCTCGAAAGTGCTGAGCAGGCTGTGGAAATCCCTGCAACGCTCAACACGGCACTGAAAAAAATTTCAAAAGGGCATTTCAAGGTCGATTTTGCGGGGAACGATGTTCTACAACTTGGAAAGTCAATATCTCATGCATCATACGTGACGCTCATCGGCATGATCATCGCATCGCTGGTCATTGGCTCGTCGCTGGTCGTTCTTTCAACGGAAACTCCGCTGGGGACGGGAACCTGTGGCATTATCAGGCTGTTGACGCTTCTGGGGTATGCTGCTGCGGTTTTTATCGGCATTGCGACGCTGGCAACGGTTCTTCGGGGCCGGCAGCGTATGCCGTGACCGATACCATTTTATGGCAGCAGGCAGTTTTTGTCGTTGATCAAAGGAGATGAACGAATGAAGGTGGCAATTGTCGGATCCGGGTTTGGGGGTCTTTCCGCAGCGGCTCTGCTCGCAGAAAAAGGCTTTGAAGTAACGGTTTTTGAAAAGAATGAGCAGCCCGGTGGCAGGGCCAGCGTGTACCGCGAAAGTGGCTATACCTTCGACATGGGGCCGTCCTGGTACCTGATGCCCGACGTCTATGAACGTTTTTTTGCAGAATTCAGAAAAAAACCCGCCGATTTTTTTGAATTGAAGAGGCTTGATCCTGCCTACCGTATTTATTTCGGGAAGGAACCCGTGATCGATGTCCCTGCAGATCTTGACCGGACGTTCGCTCTTTTCGACGATCTCGAGGAGGGAGGATCGGAGAAGCTTAAGGTGTACCTCGCGTCCGCCAAAGAGAAGTACGACCTGACCATCAATGAAATGCTGTATCGTGACTACCGCTCCATTTTCGATCTCTTCAACGGAAAACTGCTGCTTCAGGGGGCACAGCTCCATATCCTCGAAAATCTCGAAGGCTTCGTCAACAAATCGTTTTCAAGCGAGGAAGCAAGGAGAATTGTCGAATACTCGATAGGGTTTCTCGGAGGGTCCCCGAAGAATACGCCCGCATTCTACCACATCATGTCCCATATCGATCTGACCCTTGGGGTGTGGTATCCCGCGGGCGGGATCCGGGCGGTGGCGGACGCCATCTACCGGCTTGCCGAATCTTCAGGGGCAAAATTCAGGTTCAACGAACCGGTTGACAGGATTCGGGTCGACAACGGCAGGGCAACGGGGGTGATCACCGCACAGGGTACCTTTGATGCAGATATCGTTGTCGTGAATGCCGATTATGCACATGCCGAGCTTGAGCTCCTTGAGGATCGATTCCGGACCTATGACAGGAAGTACTGGGAATCCCGGGTGCTTGCTCCGTCGGCGTTCGTTGCGTACCTCGGACTGGACCGCACGATTGCGGGACTCCGGCACCATACGCTGTTTCTCGATGACGACTGGGAGGCCGGGTTTGAACAGATCTTCGATCCTGCCAAAGCCGCATGGCCCGAGCATCCCTCGTATTACGTCAACGTGCCGTCCCAGACCGATCCGACGGCTGCACCGGAGGGCTGCGACACCCTGTTCCTGCTCGTTGCGCTGGCTCCCGGGCTTGAGGATACGCCGGAGCGGCGGGAACGGTTTTTCAACCAGGTCATGGACGATCTCGAGAGCAAACTCGGGGAACCAATACGCGACGCCATTGTCGTGAAGCGCATCTTTGCGCTCGATGATTTCCGGGACCGCTACAACGCCTACCACGGAACGGCACTTGGCCTGTCGCATACACTCTTTCAGACGGCGCTCTGGCGCCCCGCCCACCGGAGCGCAAAAGTGGAAAATCTCTACTATACGGGCCATTACACCCATCCCGGCATCGGGGTTCCCATGACGCTGATATCCTCAACCATCGTCGCCCGCGAACTTGCAGAACACTATCGCCTCTAGAGGAGCATGCCTATGGTCAGCCGGACGCACTACAGGATCTTTCAGAAGGGGAGCACGACGTACTTCCACAGCACGCTGTTCTTTCCGCGGCATATCCGGGAGGATGTCTTTGTGCTGTACAGCTTTGTCCGAAAGGCCGACGATTTCGTTGACGCAATCCCCCAGCAGGCCGATGCATTTTATCTTTTCTGTTCACGCTACCGCGATGCGCTCGCCGGCACCCCGGCCGGGGATATCGTCATCGACTCCTTCGTCTCCCTGATGGAGCGCAAAAACGTCGATCCGGCATGGGTCGATGCGTTCCTTGCATCTATGGCCGCGGATATCACGACGACAACCTATGAAACCCTTGACGACCTGATGGTCTACCTGTACGGATCAGCAGAGGTGATCGGGCTGATGATGGCACGGATCATGGATCTGCCGCCTGCGTCCTACGATGCCGCCCGGCACCTGGGCAGGGCGATGCAGTATATCAATTTTATCAGGGATATTGCCGAGGATCTCGAGCTCGGGAGAGTGTATTTTCCGCAGGACGAGATCCGGGCATGCGGCCTTCGCGGCCTTCGCTCTGAGGAGGCCCGGGAACGGCCTGAAGCATTTTCGCGCTTTATACGGCACCAGATTGAGCGGTATAGCTGCTGGCAGCAGGAGGGAGAGAGAGGTTTACCTCTCCTGCCCCCATCGTGCCGTATCCCGGTGAAAACGGCTTCGGATATGTACGCCTGGACGGCGCGGCGTATCGCCGATACTCCGTTTATCGTCTACGATCATGCGGTCAAACCAACGCCCGGCCGCATTTTAAAAACTGTCCTGTGCAATGGATCCGCAGTCGGCATGGCCGGCCTGCGTTCCCGGCTCGGCCGCATCGTTTTAGGGGCAGAGCATGGGTAATACCCTGCTTGCCGCCCTGCACCTGGCATTTTCGGTCTCCCGGTTCCGTTTCTGGATCTACACCGGCGGCACCTATGTGGTCGGGTACGCGCTGGGCATGGATGGCTGGACGGCTTTCTTCCGCCCCGAATACACCCTTTTCCTCCTATATTTCTTTTTCCCGGCAAATGTCTTCCTGTACGGAATTAATGATTACTGGGATGAGGAGACGGACCGGCTTAATCCCAAAAAAAAGGGTCCGGAGCACCTGCTGGCGGACGGCGAACACCGGCTCCTGATTGCAATTCTGATTGCCGCAGTTGTGCCGGCCCTGTATCTCCTCTTTTGTGTGCCACTGCCGCTGCAGCTGGTGCTGCTTGGATTTCTCGCTCTTGCATACGGGTACAGTGCGCCGCCGTTTCGCTTCAAGGAAATCCCGGTCCTTGATTTCTCGTCCAACGTGCTGTACCTCATGCCCGGCATATTCGGGTATCTGCTGGCATCGGGAACATTTCCTCCGATAGAACTGGTTACCGTGGGTTTTCTCCATATTGCTGCCATGCACCTCTTCTCCGCGATCCCCGACATCGTCTGCGATCGCGAAGCCGGCATCCGCACGACCGCCGTCGTCCTCGGGAAATCATGGTCGCTCGGCCTCTGCTGTCTGTTCTGGGGGTGCATGGCAGGTATCATCATCACGCTCTCAGGGATGCACCCGGCGGCGTTCATCTCTCTGGGCTACCCCGTAGTACCGCTGGCGCTGCTGCTTGTTTCCGGGCTTTCACTTGAGCGCCTGTACTGGTTCCTGCCGTACTTCAATACCTGCTGCGGCGGTCTTGTATTTCTGCTTGCAACGGCTGCAAAGGCGACCGAGCCCCTGTTCTGAGGCGAGACGTTTATGGCATGGCAGCGTTCATTCCACCCTATGAAGCGCCCCATCAGGATCGGGGTTGGTGCTGCAGCGACGGCCTTCTTCCTGACAGGGCTGCTCTTCGTACGTTTTTCAGAGGCATCATACGTTGCTGGCGTGTCTGCCTTTTTTGTGCTCCTGCTCGCTCTTCCTTCCTATGCAGGCTATGCCGCATGGCTTGGCCTGAAAAGATCGGTTTCTCTGGTGTGCGTCCTGAGCGTTCTTCCCCTGCTTGTCGAGGCACTCGCAGTTGCGACCGGTTTTCCGTACGGCATCTTTTCCTACGGAGACGTGCTTGGGTGGAAGGTATTCGGCCTCGTTCCCTGGACCGTTGCATTCGCCTATCCGCCGCTTCTGCTCGGGGTTGTTGCGCTCGCACGCCATCTGGCAGGTCCTTATCCCCGGAAACTCATCCCCATAGCCACGGGACTGCTGGTCGCAGCGGACCTGGTTATCGATCCGGCGGCAGTGCATGCAGGGTTCTGGTCGTGGGAAGAGTACGGGTGGTACTACGGTATCCCGCCGGTAAACTTCGCAGGATGGGTCCTGACCGGCGCTCTTTACATCACTATTATCTGGTGGTTTGTGAAAACGCCTTCTGCAAAGAGCTGTCTCGATCCGGTTGCCGGGGCGAGCAGTATGCTGCTGATTCTCGCTTTCTGGACAGGCTATCTCCTTCGCGAGGGCCTTTTTTTCCCGGCCGCCATCGGCATGCTGCTCATGCTTGGCTCCGCTGTGATCGTGCACTCAACCGATGCCGGGAACCGGCAGTAACTTTATGTGTGTATGATCCGTAGGTGGTTGCATGCGAGCTGCCATTATCTATCATAGCGAGACCGGGCGGACGCGGGCTGTTGCCGAAGCAACCGCCGCCCGGTGCGGTGCCGATTGTATCAGGGTGTACCCCCGCCCCGCCTATACGGCGCTGACCCGCTTCCTCTTCGGGCCGCGACGGGCAGTTTTAGGTCACCACGACCGGATTAGTCCCGCACCAATCGATGTATCGGCGTACGATACCATCGTTATCGGCTCGCCGGTCTGGGCAGGCCACCCGACGCCCCCTGTTGTCTCAGCGGTCGGAAGCCTGCAGGGCTGCCGCGGCAAAGAGGCGGTGCTGTTTGTAACCTGCTGCGTCACGCCGGGGATCGCCCTTGAGCGGATGTCCGCGATGGCGGAGGGCATGGGGATGACGGTGCGGGGCGGCATGGCATTTCCCGGAAGAAGCGTCCATGACCCGCTCCAGCTTGATGCGCTTGCGGCGCTTGTTGCAAAGAAACCGGAGGAATAATGGCGGGTAGGCCATAGATCCCCAGGCCCTTCCGGGGTTGAAGGGGGGCCGGGCG
This sequence comes from Methanomicrobiaceae archaeon, assembly GCA_016926855.1. Classification (GTDB taxonomy): domain Archaea; phylum Halobacteriota; class Methanomicrobia; order Methanomicrobiales; family Methanomicrobiaceae; genus LKUD01. Next base: position 33,553 of record JAFGNT010000034.1, read on the forward strand.
GCAGGGAAGAAAGACGCCACCTTTATAATTTTTCAGCGCGAACATTCATGAGCACCGGCAGAGCGGTGCAGTATCGTGCCGTTGTGGCTTAGAGGTATAGCGGCTGATTCGTAATCAGCAGGTCGGGGGTTCAAATCCCTCCAACGGCTTTGGATTTTGAGTTTCAAAGCCCTTTGATTTTTTCACGTAGTTCCCGATCATTTTTTTCGAAATTTTTTGTGTAAATGAACTACCCCTCACCACGCCGCATGCTCTGCAATATGCATGAGCGTGTCGGCCACCGTTTTAAGGATCATAAAGAGCACCAGTCCGAACCCGCTCAGGAAGAGAAAACTGAAGACGACGGCGAGGTGCATCGGGATGATCCGGGCGTACGGGGTGATGATGACCCGGCCGAGGCTCTGTGTCCGTTCGGCGTCCCGGCGGTAGTTAAGGACGAAAGAGAAGGCGTGGTTGAGAAAGAAGAGGAGTGCACCGGAGAAGACGAGATTCAGGGCCTCCGGGCCCAGCGGGACTGCCATCCACAGAAAAACAAGGTACACGAAATGGAAAAATCCGTAGTGAACGGCAAAGAAACCGGCGAGGCGCCGCTGAGTCTTTCGTGTCGGCTCCACCGGCGCATCGTTCACCCGTATATCGTCGGTGGTGAAGTGCCTCAGACTGAGGATCCTGAAAAACTGGAAAAAGCCGATGATCACGCTCTGGCACCAGTAGATCCAGATGACGGTTCCGATATCCCATTGCTGGTACAGGGCCAGCGCCAGCACCGCGACGTTGGTTGCGATCAGGGTCGCGGTGGAGGAGTCCATGCCGGAGACGATCCACGAACGGCTCCCGATCTCCGGACGAGCGCTGTCCGGAGGGGGCCCGCTGAGTGCGGCCATGTCGAAGGGTGGGCGGTGGAACGTAAAAAGACTGCAGTATTATTATCGGCCTGTAAAGGCTCCAAACGCATTCTGCGTGAAGTGCGACCCGCCGTGCAGATAATCCGGGCCGCTCTCACCCTCAGGTGAAGGAGCGAAAGATCCCCCGGATTTGCTTCCCGCAATACACTCGAAAAAAACGCCCAGGGTCCTCACTTTTCGTGTATTCCCTTAAATATCCCTTTTTCCCGTTTAAAAAATAAATCCCCGCTTTTATTATATATCCCGGACACCACTCCTGTTTTGGGGGGGCAGAAATATGGCACATGTACTGGTGCGTGCAGGAAGCGTCTACTTCGTAGTGATGCTGGTGATTATGGCGCCGGCGGCGGGATGGAACACGCCCGGCGCCGACTATTCCCGGAGCGATTGCTGTTTCGCATCGAAATGCTGGGACGATAAACCCTGTTCGTCGTGCACTTTTACCGCAAAAGTTGACGCGGCGTGGGACTGGCAGATGAAGGAGTGGCGGAGCTATGATAATCCCGACGCCCATGTGTACCTGCTGCAGAACGGGATCCGGATCCTGCAGGAGAAGGGCTATGATAACTGGGCCGCCTATCTGGCGGATGAGAACAATTTCCAGGCTCTTGCGGACGGTGCGACATGGGCGGACGCCTATAAGGGACGCTGGTGGGTCAATGTCTACGTCACCGCCCTGCTGGGTACCATCGAAATACCAGTATACAAAACCGATCCCACCTGTGCGGCAGGATGGGACCATTACTATAACAGTTACCAGACCGATCCGCCGGGCAAGGGGCTGGAGTGCCTGGACGTCTCGGTCATCACCCAGTACTTTCTGGATGCGTTCGCCCCTATTCTCTCTGCGGGCGTGATTAACGGGTCTCTGACCGCTCTGCAATTCCTGCCCACCGTGGGCTTCGTCTTCCAGGGCATCAAGGTGCTGCAGGATGTGGGCATGCTGGGAGTCAGGATCATCATCAGCCCGGCGATCCGGGAATCTTACCCCTCTGCGGGCAAACTTTCCCAGGAGCACTTCGATTCGGCGGTGAATGCCTACACCGCAACCTACGATATGACGCACCGCTACTGGGAGCACCGTTCGGCGCAGTACGACAGCCTTTTTCAGGCGGGGTGGGCGGCGCACCTTGCCCAGGATGTCTGCGTCATCTACCACCAGCGGGATGTCTGGGATACCTTTGAGTACTACCATGCCGCCTTCGAGGATCAGGCAACCGGCCTCGGAGACCCGGATGCCAATCCCGCCTATCATGTCCACGCCAAGGACTGGACGGTGGCTGCGAACTACGACTCCCTGACCGTGGCGCAGATCTGCCGGGAGGGGGCACTGGCGACCAACAATCCCCAGCTCTGGGAAAAGGCGAAAAGCGATGATCCCAAGGTGCGGGACGTTGCCCTGCGGCAGGGGCTGAAAGTGGCCGATCAAGTCACCGCGGCCCTGCTGGCCAAGTACCTGACCAATCTGGGCATTCCCATGTACGTGCCCACGTTCAAGGGTGCCGTCTACGACGCCACCACCGGAAAACCGGTGGAAGGGGCGTATGTCTTCTACCGGGAGAAGCTCGGCTATACCGGCGACCCGGATGCGGCGGGTGGCATTCAAACCTTCATCGACCAGCAGCGGTCCTGGGACTATACAACTACCGATCTCAAGGGCGCCTTTGCCCTCACCCTGCAGGAGGGGCGGACCTACCTTATACGGGCTGAGCTACCGGGCTACAGCTATGCCGGCTACATCGACGTCTCCACCCAGGAGCCGATGGGCCAGACGATCACACCGAAGACGGTGGAGTTCACCCAGGCCTATGCGGGAGGCGCCCTTTCCGATATCAGCTATTTCGTCTACCTCACCCCCGTGGGCAGCGGGGGTCTCCTTCAGGCGATGTTTGTCTCACCGTCCCCGCTGTTCTACAGCTATGCCGGGCCGGACCCCGCCCTCCCCCTCAGCACTGCGATATCCCCTGCATTGCGCCGCGATCTGGCGGATGCGGTCATGGCTGTCCGTGCCGATACCACAGTCCTGGCCTCCAAGGCATCGGGCGCCGCTTACCCCCTGCAGATCCCCGGTGAGACCTACATCGAGATCGAGGTGGCAAACCTGCTCAACGTAGGTACCGCAAAGACCCTGCAGTCGCCTCAGCAGATTGAGACCGCCCTCGCAGCGACGGGAACCACATGGGCGAAGTACCACGACATCGTCCGGAATCCGGCCGCTTTCCAGGCGTTCACTCCCCTCCTCTCGCCCGATGTGCCGGTCACCGTGAGTCCCGGGGAAGTGCAGCCCCCGGATACCGCCACGGAGACCATCCGCTGGCAGTTCAGCGTCAGCCCGGATTTCGCCATCTCCTCGGAGACGCTCAGGCTTGATCCCCTCGCCGATAAAACGCAGGCGTCGGTGGACACCGGATATTCTCCCGCGGCCATCGCCGCTCTGATCCAGGCCGCACCCCGGGAGCAGGTGATGCTTTCCGACGGCAACGTCACCGACGTCCCGGTGCTCTCCTACTCCTTCGGCGGCGGGAACATGGTCCATGGGGAAGGCCAGCCCCTGTCGGAGTACCACCTGGGCCGGGTGCCGGCCGCAAACGCAAAGATCAAAGTGACCCTGGTGTCGGAGCCGGGCTGCATCGGACCGGAGTTTACGGTGATCCCCGCCACAACCGCCCAGATCCAGTATGACGGGGAAACCAAGCCGACGAGCCTTGCCGGGCAGAACAAAATGCAGCAGGCGTTTGCTACCCCGGCCCCGGTAAGTCAGAGTACCGATAGCACTATCGAGTCGTTCACCCTGCTGACCAATGCTGAGGGGGTTGCGGCGCTCACCCTGAAAAGCGGCAGCCAGGCAGGAAAGATCAAGCTCTTTGTCGAGATCATCGACAACCCCGGTGCGACCGGCATCAAACCCCACCAGCTGGTGGAGGTTGTGGTGCAGCCCCCGATTATGCAGGTGGATGCGGCGCCGGTCATCGTGCCCCCGTCGCTGGGGGTGGTTGCCCCGCGGCAGCCCCTTGTGGCCACCTATCTGGCGAGCTATAACAGCGAGGATGTCACCGTCGTCGACACCGGCATGGGACTGCAGGTCACGGAGGCCGGGGACGGCACTCTCGTGATGAGCATGGTAGAGACCGGCCCGGCCACGGTGGCTTCCCCATCCATGGCCGTGAAGGCGGCGGCCCCCGAGTCCTCATCCCCCTTCGGCTGGCTCTCGGGGATCATCGATGGCATCCTCGCTATCCCCGGTCAGATCATGGGCATCTTCAGCAGCGGTGAGAAGCAGGGTGCCGGGCCTGCCGACGGCACTCCCTGCGACGACGGGAACGCCTGCACAATTGAGGACGTATACGATGGAGGGGCCTGCAGGGGCGGTCCCTTCCTTAACTGCGACGACGGCAATCCCACCACCGAGGACTGGTGCGATCCTGCTGTCGGCTGCCGGCACGAGGATATGAGTGGCGGGGCTCCTGCCGACGGGACTCCCTGCGACGACGGGAACGCCTGCACGGTCAACGATTTCACCGAAGGTGACGTTTGCATGGGCGGTCCCTTCCTGAACTGCGACGACGGCAATCCCACTACCGAGGACTGGTGCGATCCTGCTGTCGGCTGCTTGCACGAGGATATGAGCGGGGGCATCCCTGCCGACAGAACACCCTGCGACGACGGAAACGCCTGCACGGTCAACGACGTGGTGATAGGAGGAGTCTGCGAGGGCGGAGAGCCGGTATTCTGCGACGACGGCAACCCCACCACCGAGGACTGGTGCGACCCGGAGATTGGCTGCCAGCACGAGGATATGAGCGGTGGTACCCGTGACGGCACCCGTTGCGACGACGGGAACGCCTGCACGGTCAACGACGTGGTGATGGGAGGTGTCTGCGAGGGCGGAGAGCCG
>JAFGNT010000035.1 GCA_016926855.1 Methanomicrobiaceae archaeon
GGCAATTTCACGGTTACTCTCGCGGCGGCGAACAGCGCCGGTTCCGACACCCTGATCAGGACGGATTATGTCCTCGTCTCTCCCGCCAGTGCCCCGGATGCAGACTTTATCGCGAACGCCACATCAGGATATATTCCGTTTGCCGTCCACTTTACCGACCTGAGTACAAATACCCCGGCCTCGTGGTCGTGGGACTTCGGTGACGGCTCGTCATCTCCCGTCAAAAACCCGGTTTACACGTATCTCACGGCAGGGACCTATACGGTCCGGCTGACCGTCGTCAATGCAGCGGGAACAGACTCGAAAACCCTGACAGAGTATATTACCGTGGTGCCCCAAACGATGCCGGACGCGGATTTTGCCGCGGACATCACATCCGGCACTGCACCCCTGACCGTTGACTTTACCGATCTCTCGGGGAACGGGACCTACTGGGCATGGTATTTCGGTGACGGCTATACCTCGAATGCACCGGACCCCTATCCGCACACCTATGTGTCACCGGGGACGTACGACGTCAGGCTTATCGTATCAAATAATAACGGATCGTCTACGGCACTCAGGAGCGGATATATCCATGTCTCTCCCGCCGAAGAGCTGGAAGATCCGGTCGTTCCGGCAAGCGCACCGGCAAGCGTCCCGGCAAGTTCACCGGCAAGTTCACCGGCAAGTGCACCGGCCAGTGCACCGGCTGCCGTCCCGTCGGTCCCGGTGGAAAACGAACGGGTATCCGGGGATTTCAATCCGCTGACGAATGTCCCCGGTGATCTCCCGGCATCTTCGGTACCAAAATCCGGTCCCGGTGAGTTCTCCGACATGAACGGGCTCTCAGCCGCGGCCGTGGGAAGCGGGGGAGGAATGCCGGGATCTCAGGACAGTGGTGATGCAATTCCCCTCCCGTCTGCCATACCCCTTCCGGCGGACACCGGATCCATGCCGAATCCCCTGACATTCCATACGATGCTGACATCCTGCGGAGCGATTTCCGGAACTGCCATGTTCAGGAAATTCGGTGATAAACATGAATTCGACAAAATGGTGTCCTACCTTCTGAAAGCAACCGGATTGCTCTCCGCATCTATCGCGTTCTGGTTGTTCTCAACCCTGCTGATGTAATTCATACCGGCAAAACGCTCCCCTTTTTTCATCCGGTTTTAAGGGACCTGCCGGAATCGATGGTTCCTTCCGGCGATAAGGAATAATCACACCGTATGCTGAGGTGGGATTCGCTGTTTTTTCGAACCCGGAGAGTACGCAATATTGTCCGTGGATTTCCCGTCATCCGGGCCGGATCAGGAACGGGCATCCCCCCCGCATAATCCGTACGCCGGGCTCGTGCCGGCCGCGAAAAACCGTTCCCTTATATGGTGCTGCGGAGAGGTACTACACTGGTATAGGACGGGGGGAAGAGGGTATGAAGTATGTCGTCACGGGCGGGGCCGGATTTATCGGATCGAACCTCGCAGCGGAACTGGCGGTCGGGCAGGGGCACGAAGTCGTGATCCTCGATGACCTTTCGACAGGCAGGATGGAGAATATCGACGGGTGTGCCGACCGGCAGAACGTGACGTTTGTCAGAGGATCGGTCCTGGATGAAGAGCTGCTGCAGGAGATATGCGCCGGTGCCGACGGCGTCTTTCACCAGGCGGCGATCGCGTCTGTGCCACGGTCGGTAGACGATCCGATGGCGGCGCATGCGGCGAACCTGACCGGCACCCTGCACGTGCTCATCGCCGCCCGGGATGCGGGTGTCCGGAGAGTGGTGGCAGCATCCACCGCGGCGCTGTACGGCAATAATCCCGTCATGCCCAAACGGGAGACAATGGCCCCCGAGACTCTCTCCCCGTACGCAGCGGGCAAGCTCGCCTGCGAACACTACGGTCAGGCCTTCTCTGCCTGCTACGGGCTGTCCACGGCGTTTCTCCGGTACTTCAACGTGTTCGGCCCCCGGCAGGACCCGGGATCCGGGTATGCGGCCGTGATCCCCGCGTTCATCTCCCGCCTGCTTGCGGGTGACCCGCCGCTGATCTTCGGCAATGGAACGCAGACCCGGGATTTCGTTTTTATCCGGGACGTGGTGCGGGCAAATATCCTTGCGATGGCAGGCACGGCGGAAGGGGCGTTCAACATCGCCTGCGGGAAGCAGACGAGCTTAATCGAACTTGCTGCCATGCTCTCGGCAATCACCGGTGTTGATATCCCGCCCGTCTACGCCGGCCCGCGGGCCGGCGACGTGCAGTACTCGGTCGCGGACATCGGAAAAGCGAGGGCTGCATTCGGCTATGAGCCCGCGTGGACGATGAGGGACGGCCTCGAAGAAACAGTCGAATGGTTTTCCGCAACCTGCCGCTCTGGGGCATCATTCCCGTAACCTCCCGCCGGGGGACCTCATTCCCGTGGGGGGGCTCGTGATTCGGGAGCTCGAAAAAAAGGATATTAACAGGAACCGAATCTCAAATGGGAGACGTATGGGTGCCTTTGAGGACTGTCTTCGCCGCCTCGTCAGCCTCATCGGAAAGCCGTGAATATTTCCGGAAAAACGACCGGATATTTTCCGACTCTACCCAGCCGAGGTTGAGCTGCTGGATGATCGTGTCGATCTCCGTTGCCTGGTCCCGGATCTGCTCCGCGAGCTCCTCGTCTTCAAGGTCGGCGATTCCTACAATCACCTGAAGGGGATTCCTGATCTGGTCGTTGAGGGTAGCGAGATATTCGACCTTAACCAGGAGTTCGGCGATGTTTTTAAGGAGTGTACGGAATTTCTGTTCACTCTCCATCAGTGCCTCGATAGAGTGCTTGTATTCGGTGATATCATCAAGAATGAGGGTGATGCCGGGTGATCCGTCGGTGAATGCCGTCGGCACGATTTTCATCTTGAAGAAGAGCTCTTCCTCGGCCTTGAGGATCCTGATCTCCTCGACGACCTCCTCTCCCTCGATCGCCTGATCGATAAGGGACTGGATGCCGAGGTCGGGATTCGCCTGTAAAAGGATTTCCTGGATGTGCTGGTCCACGAGCTCCTTGCGGCTGTGGTTAAAGAGGGTGGTGAAATTGCTGTTCGCCTGTACAACGCGCTGGTCCTTGCCGAGCACGACGACATATTCCGAAGAGAGATTGAGCATTGCGGAGATGGGCACCCGCTGGGACAGATAATAGACTTTCGCCTGTCCGTAGGGTTCCATATCCACCTGCCCAGATGTGCGCAGAATATCAAGATACCGGGCGACAGAAATCCGGTTCATGCCCATAGCCTCCGCCAGCTGTGTCACTGACATGCCCCGTGGATTCTGTTTTAAAATCTCCAGAATCCGTGAAAGTTCATTGTGATTCCTGTTCATAACAAAGAGTATCAATTTTAGAGTATATAAATATTCCTCTTAGCGGTTATCACTGCCGAATATCGTTAAAACTGATCAATAGTGATAATTGATATTGTTCTTGTTTTTAATATATGGGTTCGATACGGCGCGCGATGGCACGCCGAAGTCATAGGCCGGGCAGACGATCCCCCGGTCCGGTCTGCCTGCGGGACGATTGCCCCCGCATTCATCAGCGATGCTATCGGGACAAGGTCGCAGTCCCCGGGGCCATTCGCGATCGTTTTTGCAGCGGCAAGCGAGGTGCCGGGTGCCGGTAAAAGAGTCGATGACCGTGTTCATGGTTCACGTCCCGTTTCCGAAACCCGCGAAATAAGGTCCCCAACCCGGATCCCCATCAGGGAGATCGTGCCGTATCAGGATAAACTGCCCGGCGATATGTACACCCCTGGCTTCGAGCGCTCCGGCCAGGAGGGGGAGCGTGTCCCCTGCAATTGCGCCGCAGGTCGCAAAGAGAACCGCCTTTTTACCCCGGCATCCCTGCAGCACCCCGACTGCCGCCGTAATCGCGGGAGTCGCCCGCCGCGTCCAGACAGGTGTCCCGATCACCACCACGTCAGCGGAGGAGACGTCGATGGCCGCCGGTTCGATGGGATTACGCTGATGGTACAGCGAACGAAACAGCCCGAGGAAATACGCCACCGGGGACGAATGGCCCTCCTTCAGTTTAACCTCGATGAGTTCCCCGCCGCAGGCGGCCTGCACTCGCTCGGCCACGGCCCGGGTTGTCCCCGTATGCGAATGATAGATGATATACGCCTTCACTGCTATCACATCACTGGTGCCGTTGTCGATGCTGATTTTAATATCTTCCGCGCTAAAATGAATAGGACAATTGTTCATTGGGGAAATTTTCACGTGACGTGAACCGGAACACGATGCACCCCCGTAGTGTAGAGGTCAATCATACCGGCCTTTGGAGCCGGTGACGGCGGTTCGAATCCGCCCGGGGGTATTTCCTTTTTTTCGAATGGCTCTCCGAACGATGACAAAGCCTCGTATCGAGACCCCCAGTGAATACGATTGTGTGCGGGGTGGGATGGATGTGGAAGATATTATCGTGTGTGAGTGAGAGAATCCGTGAGATTAATTCGAAGAATAGTAACTGATAGAAGAGAGAATATACGGGTAAGGGAGGCCGATGCGAATGAAAAATGTTGAGATGAAAATGAATGGAGACACACTGGTCATCACCGTGGATATATCAAAAGATTTTGGCCCGTCAAAATCAGGCAAATCGATTACGATTGCATCGACGGAAGGGAATATCTCTCTCCCCGATCATGACGATATTAAAATCGGATTGAATATTTACCGGAAAAAATAGTAATTACCAGGGAGTATGCGTTTTTTTTAAAATGCAATCTTCGTAAAAATTTCCTGAAAATTTTTACTGAGAGAGTGCCGGCCGGTGATTCCGGGATTGGCGGGGAATTATTTTATTCACGTCATTTTATAGATAAATTTATATGTTTTCACTTATATTGGTTGTGTAAGGGGGGTAAAAGATTCCTCAAAACCATCAGAGTTCAGTTACCCGTTTCCCCAACATTAAAGTGTAAATCTGGAATTCAGTGCGTATACGGTGCCTTTCCGGGCAACCTCATCTTGGCTCCCTGTGAAGTGAAAGGAGGGATAAAATGGTACGTAAAATTGTCATTAGTACGGTAGTATTCACGTTATTGTGCGTATCTCTGGTGTCCGCGGGCACATATACCGTAACACAGGGAAGCAATTCCTGGGATGTTACGCCCGTAACTGGCAGCAATACGATTGCTGGTTTCTATGATTACACGAGTGTCAGTTCACACACCGGCTATGAGGAAATTTATGTGAGCAAGATCTATCTCTATCTGGATACCACCAACAATAAACTTGGCCTGATAATGCATCACAATATCGATACTACTGGTGGTAGTGGTTCATGTGAGTTTGATTTGCAGAATGTACCCGCCGGATCGGTAGTTGTAGTGAGTGATGATGCCGGTGAGTTTTCATTATCAAAGGAACCCGAAGGGAATTGGGCGTGGACTGATAATACCGATGGCGGTGCGATTGAGCTGCCACAGAATGTGGCATGGGCAATAACCGTTGTTCCCAATTTCCAGGGTGGAATCCAATATTGGAAGTATTTAAAAGGAGATGGATCTGTAATCCAGTTAGGTGTGGCCTGCCCTGGCCCGGTTATGATTTCGTATGAGCCTTCGACAGTAGTCCCCGAATTCCCCACCGTGTTCTTCCCCGCGGTCGCCATCATTGGCCTCCTCCTTGCTGTGCTGCTTGTGCGGATAAGGGAAAAATAAACCATTTTTAACGGAATTTGAGGTCACGCCCCGAGAGGTGACATGATAATAAAGAAACGATACTGCTTCGCCGTTCCGACGGCGGAGCTGCTCGTTATGCACGCATCCCTGCCCGTCGGCGATCACGTGCCGCCAAAAAAAACCACGCCTGAAAAGAGGGGCCGTGGCCCAAAAAAAAGGACTTCACCCGTCCGACAGCCCGCCGGGGGCTTCGTATTCGAGACCTTCAAGCTCTCTTTTCAGGGTGTCGAGATCTGCCTGTGTGACACTGCCGGTATCGTTCCCGGCCGCCGGTGCCGGTGTGGGTGTCAGATTGGCATCATCCCCCCCATCCGCTGCCGGCTGGTGTTTTGCGCACCCGGCGGCCAGCAGGGCGAAGACGAGAATGCCGATAAAGAGGATGTATTTTTTCATATACCCCCCCCGCTACGATGAGGCCGTATGCATGACTCAGGTACCCCTGTGCGCTCAGCATGTTCCCACGGGCGATTTTTAAGGAGTTATTCCCGTTGGAAAACGAAATCAGCGGAGTGCCGCCGGCCTTCACGGAAAGGTATTCCTCTCTGGCATCGGCAATATTCTTTCGTGCTGCGGCAAGCTCCGCATCTGCCAGGTCAAGCTTGGAAAGGATTGCCCCGTTGTCGGGCATGGTAACGGCCGCTTCACGGAGATCCGCCTCATACGCTTCAATCGTGTCCGCATAGGTTCCGGCGACATGCACCCATACGAGGCCGGAGTCCCGTGCAACGTCGGTGAGCAGTTCGAGATACCTGCCGACCATTTTCAGGTACGTGAGGCCTAAGTCAAGCCGTGTCTCGATGGCATCGACATCCTCGCGGAGTTCACCGATCTTTGCGAGATTCTCCTCGACATCATCCGAGACCTGATTTTTGAGATCATCCGGAATATCCGGATTTTCTTCGGCCTCCAGCTGCTTCCAGACGAGCCATGCTTCCGCCTCGTCAAGCGCCGCGGAGAGAGCCTCTTTTCCGGTATCGATAACGAGCCGGTTGTTTTCAGGTGTCTGGTCCGCAGCCCAGTCGACTTTTGCCTGCCGGTGTGCCTCCTGCATATCGGTGCTCCGGCTTTTCGCGGCGTGCCATGCCTGCTTCGCCTCACCTGCCGCAAAGGCACTCACGGCAAGAGGCTGAAGGATAATCAGGAGGCACAGAAAAACGATCAGGAGTGGTAATGGTCTGCTCTTCATGGTCTCTACCCCACGATGTTCGCAGTGGATACGGATTGTTTTATCTCCGGCGTAATGATGGTTGGGATTGTATCTGCCGGTGAGGTCCGCCGCCGGAATATCCGGGATGAAGGCCGCGAAAATACTGAACTGAGGCCCCCCCGGGCCGCCCTTTTCATGGAAATGTCCCTATGCACACCTTCGGGGCCTGCACCGAAGGTTTATCTTCGAGTGATCACTATGTCCGGAGTGAAGCGCTATGGAAGAAATCACCCTTATCGATGTGCCGGAGCAGACGGTGCTCGGGCTCCGCAAAACCGGGCATTATCGGTTAATTCCGGAACTGATCAAGGAACTGGCCATGTATGCAATGGGGAATACTATACCCATCACGGGCCCGCCGGTCTTTGTCATGCACGAAAACAGCCCGGAAGCGGCGATGAAGGCGGACGAAGAGGGGACCGCCGACGTGGAAGTGGCATTTCCGGCGCCGCCCGGGACGAAGCCCGGTCCGGGAATGAAGGTGTATACGCTCCCCGGCGGCAGGATGGCCCGGACATTTCATAAAGGTCCGTACGAAGAGTGCGAACCTGCCTACATGGCGCTCTTCGCATGGCTCCGGGAGCAGGGTCTCTCGATCACGGGGCCGATGCGGGAAATGTACCACAACGATCCCCGTGAAGTGCCCCCCGAAGAGATCCTGACCGAGATTCTTGCCCCGGTAGGATAACAATCTCTCCCGGATAGCCGTGCCGGTCCCGGAGGAATCATCCCCGGCAGCGGGCCGCTACGGCTATATGCCTCCCCGTACCTAATGCTTCATCATGGCTTTGTTCGACGGTGCCGCCGGGAGGAAAAAAGAGGCGCAGGATATGTATAAGCGGGGGTTCATGCTCACCGCACGCGGCATGTTCGCACAGGCACTATTCTTTCTCGACCGGGCGCTCGAGGCCGATCCCGCGATGGTGCCCGCATGGCACCAGAAAGGCTGTGCACTCGGCGGACTCCGGCATTTCGGGCCTGCGATCCGGTGCCTTGATGCGGCACTGGCGCTTGATTGTGATTTCACTCCCGCATGGCTCTTTCGGGGGGCCCTCCTGAGTGAAACGAAGCAGTATGAGGAGGCAATCGCGTGCTTTGACAGGGTGACCGAACCGGGCCCGCTGTTCGCGACCCGGTATCCTGATTACAACGTGAAAGAGCACTGTGTTTCCCGTTATATCGAGGCACTCTGTTCGAAGGCGGTTGCGCTTGCCGGCCTGAAAAGGTTCGAGGAAGCGGAGGCGCAGGTGCGAAGAGCAGCCGTGCAGGACCCCGACGATCCCCGGCCGACCCGTGCCGGGAAAATAATACGTGATGTGAAATCGCAGGATCAGGCAGGATAAAACGAAAGCGACCGGACAACATCATCAAACACCGGTTCGTACCGGTCGTAGAGCTCGGGATGTGCGGCGCAGGTAATGAGATATTCAATGCCCCCGCGGATAAATGCGACTTTTTTTGTTTTCATAAGAGATGCGGTGTAGACCGCCTCGACCCCGATGATCCCGTCAATGTCCGTTCTGGTGAGGGACAGAAGCGCCCCGCCGATATTTTCAACATGCCGGGCGGCCTGTGTTTCGAGCTGACGGACCCCTGCCGCTTCCCCGTAGTCCTGCAGCCCGGCAACGATCCCGATGTGGGTCCCGTCATAATTATGGATATCAAAGAGCACGTCGAAAAATTCTGGCTTTCCCGCGTATTCGGTGTGATCCGCGAACCCGGCCGGGATCCTCAGAGTAAACCCGTATTTTTCACTGGTGTACGGTGTATATTCGACCGGGAAGACTGCCGTGA
>JAFGNT010000002.1 GCA_016926855.1 Methanomicrobiaceae archaeon
ATCGCCTATGGCCCCCGCATCCACGGCATTAAGAATAAGAAAGCTCTCGACGAGATCGTACAACGGAGCCTGAAATCCGCGGCACTCTGGGAGGAAGTAAAAGATCGCATGCACGAATCGGCGATGAGCCTCTCCGGGGGACAGCAGCAGCGGCTCTGCATCGCACGCACGCTCTCCGTCGAGCCGGAGATCATTCTCATGGACGAACCGTGTTCCGCACTGGACCCGATAGCGACCGCAAAGATCGAAGGCCTTATGAACGAGTTAAAGACGCAGTACACGGTGATTGTCGTCACGCATAATATGCAGCAGGCGGCCCGGGTGAGCGATATGACGGGATTCATGTACCTCGGCAGGCTCATTGAATTCGGGGATACCGTCGAAATTTTTGAAACACCGAAAGAAGAACTCACGAATAACTATATTACCGGAAGATTCGGCTGAGGAGGAGCGGAAAATGAGTGACAAATTCCATGGAGAACTCGAATCGCTGCGCAGGGAGATCTGTGAACTGGGGGAGTACGCCATCGGGATGCTCAGGGATGTTCTCTGCGCTCTCTATGAGAACGATGCGGTACGTGCAAAGGAAGTGTATCTCCGCAAAGAACGGCTTGCCGAATGGAACCACGAGATCGAGGATAATTCCCTGAGGATTCTTGCGCTCTATTCCCCGACGGCGGTGGACCTCCGGCTGACTGCCTGTATCCTCCGGATGAACTACTCCCTGTTCCGTATCGGGAGAATGGCGAAGGATATTGCAAAGCTGGTCATGTATTGTGCGGAAGAGCCGGAAGGAGTGCCGATGTCCGGTCTTTCGCATATGGGGGAGATTGTCCTTTCCATGCTCGATGATACCATGACGGCATATACGAACCGTGACCTCGCGCCGATCCGGGACCTGAGCAGACGCGATGACAGTGTCGATTCCATGCGGTCGTCCATATTCCGGGAAAATCTCACCTACATGATGGAAAACACGAAAAACATCAAGCGGGGCATCGATTACATTACCATCTCCCGCCACCTCGAGCGGTGCGGCGATCACGCCTGCCTGATGGCGGAACGGGTCGTGTTCATGATTACGGGCGACCGCGTGGAGATCCGGTAGCCTGTTTTTTTATCGGCATCAGTCCTTTTTTTGACGCATCCCGGGCGTCTTCCGGCGGTTGACTGCCGCGAATTCGTTCGGGCGAAACGCCGCACACGTCCCGGCGGGAACGGAGGCGATCGCGGTTATGCATACCCGGTGATATCGTAATTAATTACATTCGAATTTTTTGCGCATTCCTCGCCGTAAATGAGCACTTCCTCGATCTGTTTTTTCAGCATGGCGGGGTACACGGCACCGACGAGTTCCATCACCGGTTTTCCCCCGCAGAAGAATTTGAAGGTCGGCGTGCCCCGCACCCCGTACCGCTCGCCGGTCCACTGGTTGGCGGCAACATTCAGGCGGACAAAGACCACCTTGTCCCGGAATTCCTGCGCAAATTCCCTGAAGGACGGTTCCATCTGCCTGCAGAACTGGCATGTCGGCGAGTGAAACATGACAAGTACCGGCTTTTCACTTTTTTCGACAGCCACCTCCCACGTTATATCCGTAAGTTCGACCACTGTCGCGACCTCTGCTCCTTCCGCATCTCCCACCTCTGTCACCTGACTCTGAATTATTCCCGGCCCCTATTTAATGGTTGCATCGCCTGAACCGGAGCCGCATCCGTCTGCCTTATGAGCAATGCATGCAAACGCCGTTTCACGTACGTCTCCTCTATCGTCCTCCTCTGTGTGCTCCTGCTCATCGCATTCAGAAGTACCGGCAGGCTGTCCCTTTCCATCTGGCAGATCATGCTCGGGGGGGCGGCTCTGGTCGTGGTAACGGGTGAAATCACTCCGCTTCGTGCCGTGCAGGCGGTCAATGCCGATGTCATGCTCTTTCTCTTCTGCATGTTCATCGTCGGGGAGGCGGTGTGCCGGAGCGGTTTTCTCGAGAGGTTTTCCCGCATGCTGTTTGTGCATGCCGGCACCACGGGCGAGATGGTCCTCCTCCTCATCGTGAGCACCGGCTTCTTCTCCGCACTCCTGATGAACGACACGCTGGCAATTATCGGGACGCCGTTTGTCATCCGGCTTGCCCGCCGGACCGGCATTCCCGCACACCTGCTCCTGCTTGCGCTCGCGTTTTCCGTGACGACCGGCAGTGCGGCAAGCCCTATCGGCAATCCCCAGAACCTGCTCATCGCACTCTCGGGAGGGATCGCTGCCCCGTTCCCCGTTTTTGCATGGTACCTCGGGCTCCCGACGATCGTGGGGCTGGTGCTTGTTTACCTTGTGCTCCGGGTGCGGTACCCGGGAGAATACGCACGCCCTCTTATCCCGCCGGCGGATAACGGGGAGGCCGATCCCGCACTGGCGGCCGTGGTCAGGGTATCGCTGGCGCTGCTTGTCGTGCTGATCTGTGCCCGGGCGCTGGTCCCGCTCCCCCTTCCCCTCATAGCCGCCGCCGCGGCGCTTCCCGTGCTGATCGGTGCACGGGACCGGTCCGGTATTGTCCGGTCGATTGACTGGCCGACGCTGGTGTTCTTCGCCGCCCTCTTCATCCTGATGCGGAGCGTGAGCGATTCCGGCCTGCTGCCCTCCCTTATTTCAGGTTGGGGCGGTATTACGGGGTCGTCTGCCGCCATTTTCACCCTCGGGATCTTAGCGAGCCAGCTCATCTCGAACGTGCCCTATGTCGCACTTGTCCTCTCCCTCGGCGCCGGGCAGGGCATGGCGACGGCATCACTGATGGCCCTTGCCGCAGGGAGCACCCTCGCCGGAAACATGCTGGTGCTGGGTGCGGCGAGCAATGTCATCATCATCCAGCAGGCCGAGCGGTACGGCGAGACAATCTCGTTTTATGAATTTGCTCTGGCAGGCATCCCCCTCACGGTACTGCAGGCGCTGGTCTATCTGGCGGCGTTTCTCCTTATCCCGCCACCGCCTTTCTGAGCCGGAGATAAGCAAACCCCCGGATGATGCCGGGATGTCCTCCGTAGCCGACACACTAAAAAACAACCGCCGGGTGTGGCAATAGTTAAAGCCCTGTGTGGTAAATTCCCTCACGTGCAGGTGATATGTGCATGAGAACATTTACTCTCCTGATGCTTGTTATGATACTGGCGGCAGGACTTGCCGTTGCCGGATGCCAGGATCAAAAAGCGATCGTCATCGGAGCGAAACCCTTCAACGAACAGTACATCCTCGCGGAGATGGTCTCGCTGCTGCTGGAAGAAAAGGGGTACACGACGGAGGTGAAATCGGGCCTGAACGACGCCACGCTCTTTGAGGGGATCAGGAAAGGGCAGGTGGACGTGTACGTCGAGTACACCGGCACCGCGTATTCGCAGCTCCTGAAACTGCCGCCGCTCGATACATGGGACCCCGAGGTGGTGTACGAAGATGTCACGGCCGGCCTTGCCGCTGAAAATATCGTTGTCCTGTACCGCTTCGGGTTCAGGGACGATTACGCGATCGCCGTCCGAAAAGACTGGGCGGAGGAGAATAACGTCGTCACCATCAGCGACCTGGTCCCCTACGCACCCGGTCTCGTCTTTGCGAGCGACCTTGTCTTCCACGAACGCGAGGACGGCCTCCCGCGCCTCGCCGAGGTCTACGGCCTGACGTTTCAGGACGTGAAGCCCCTCGCCCCGACACTCATGTACGAGGCGATCCAGAACGGGCAGGCCGATGCCATCCCGCCGTATACGACCGACACCCGTGTCGATCTCTACAACCTCAGGACGCTCGCGGACGACAGGTCGGCACTTCCCCCGTATCACGCCATGCTCCTGATCTCGCAAGACCGTGACGCCGACGCGGAGCTGGTCAGTGCCCTTCGCGTGCTGGAGAACCGTATCGACACCGATACGATGCGTGTGCTGAACAGGAAGTTCGACATCGACAAGATGGAGGCCCGCGACATCGCCCGCGAGTACCTTGTCGCCGAAGGGCTGCTTCCATCCTGATTTCACTCCTTTTTTTCCGCAGCCGGCGTTTCATAATCTTTTTATCGGGCGGATGCCCACCTCCGGTGAGAATCGATGCCCTCCCCCCGCCTCTTCGAACGGATCGACCGTGTCGAACTGAAAAACCTGATAAAACGCTACGGCGACTCTATCGCGGTCGATGATCTCACACTGGACGTCACCGGCGGGGAACTCCTCATCCTGATCGGGGGGAGCGGGTCCGGCAAGACGACGACGCTCCGGATGATCAACCGGTTAATCGAACCCGAGGCAGGGACAGTCTCCATCAACGGCACGGACATCCGGACGGTCGATCCGGTCGCCCTCCGGAGAAACATCGGCTATGTGATCCAGCAGATCGGCCTCTTTCCGCATATGACCGTCCGTGACAATATCGGCCTGATCCCGCGCCTCGAGGGATGGGATGACGCCGCGATCACCACCCGGGTCGAAGTGCTTCTCGAGCTCGTGGATCTCCCCCCGGAGATGTTTATCGACCGGTATCCGCGCCAGCTCTCGGGCGGGCAGCAGCAGCGCATCGGCCTCGCACGGGCACTCGCCATGGACCCGCCGCTGCTCCTGATGGACGAACCCTTCGGGGCTCTGGATCCGATCCTCAGGAAGCAGCTTCAGGAGGAGTTTTCGAAAATCAAGGAGGACCTGGGCAGGACAATCGTCTTTGTCACGCATGATATCGATGAAGCGTTCCGCCTCGGTGACCGGATAGCCATCATGCACGATGCCCGGATCATTCAGGTGGGAAAACCCGAGGAGCTGATCCTCGATCCCGCCTCCGATCTGGTTTCGAAGCTCGTGGATGCCGATCGGAAGTTCCGGCATATCGACAACCTGACCGTCCGTGACCTGATGCGCCCGGTCACCCGGCGGTACTTCTTCGAGGGCGGCATGCCGATTGGCCCGGCGCTGCTCGCGATGATGGAGGACGACCTCGGGCTCGTGATCGTGACGGACACGGCGTCGGGTACCGGCATTCTGAACCGGCGGGATGCGTTCACGCACCGAAATGATCCCGTCACCGTCGGGGATGTGGC
This sequence comes from Methanomicrobiaceae archaeon, assembly GCA_016926855.1. Taxonomy (GTDB): domain Archaea; phylum Halobacteriota; class Methanomicrobia; order Methanomicrobiales; family Methanomicrobiaceae; genus LKUD01. The sequence goes on from JAFGNT010000002.1 coordinate 5,054, forward strand.
CCGGCGTCCGCTGGTGTTCGCTCCCGGTGATTCGGCGACGGAAGCTCTCAGGGTGCTGAAACGGAAAAAAAGCCCCTTTGCTCTCGTTATGGACCGTGAAACCCCGGCAGGGCTTTTCTTTTCCGACGAAGTCCTGATGCGGCTGATCTGAGGCGATGTGCATGCTCTCCGAGATTCTCACGCTATGGGCCCGGTACGATCTCACCGCCCGGACCATCGAGCACCTCACCATGTTTGCCGTTGCCCTCACGTTCGCCTTCATCATCGGCATTCTCGTGGGAGTGCTCCTGTACAGGCACGAAAAGTATGCAGGGCCGGTCCTGAATGTCCTGAATGTCGTCGAGACATTTCCCGATCTTGCACTCCTCGTCCTCCTGATCCCGCTCGTCGGCATCGGGGCGGCTCCGACCATTGTCGCCTGCGTGCTGTATTCGATTCTCCCGATCGCGAGAAACGCGTATACCGGCCTCTCTCACGTGAGTCGCGAGCAGATCGACGTGGCCGAGGCGCTCGGCCTGACCGGCAATGAAATACTGCTTTACATCAGGATCCCGCTGTCCCTCCCCCTGATTGCGGGCGGCGTCAGGATCGCAATCGTCTTTACCATGGGGATCGTCACGCTCGGCGGCCTGATCGGTGCGGGAGGGCTGGGGGCGCCGCTCCAGACGGGCATCTTCATCAATATCCCGATGCTGATTGTGACCGCGGGGATCTGGGTCGGTATTCTTGCGGTTGTCCTGGACGGGCTGGCAGGCATCGCGGAGACATGGCTCGCGGGGAGGTTCGGCGAATGGTAGCGATTGAGACCATCGCGCTCGCGACATTTCACCATATGGTGCTCGCGTACACCGCGCTTCTTGTCGGCATCGGGATTTCGATCCCCCTCGCCGTTCTTTCCCTCTATTCCCGGCGGTTTGCCTCGGTCGTCATTACGGGTGCGAATCTCGTGCAGGCGGTGCCGAGTCTTGCCGTCGTCGCCGTTTTCGTGCCCCTGATAGGGATCGGGTTCTGGCCGGCGATCCTGGCCATTGTCCTCCGCGCCCTTCTTCCCATCATCAAGAACACGTGGATCGGGCTCTCAGCGGTGGATCCGGCGGTCATCGATTCGGCACGCGGCATCGGCCTGACCGACTGGCAGATTGTGCGGCATATCCGCTTTCCGCTTGCCTATCCGGCCATGTTTGCGGGCATAAAGTTCGCGGCAATCCTCGCAAACAGCCTCGCCATCCTCACGGCCATCATCGGGAGCGGCGGGCTCGGGAGCATCGTGTTCGAGGGTATGGCAAGTGTAAATATCGCTAAGCTGATGGCGGGTGCGGTACCGGCAATCTGCCTTGCGATTCTCATCGACGCAACCTTCTCGGCACTCGAGCGGAGGCTGACACCGTCGTTTATGCGGGAATAAAAAAAAGAAATCAGAGATTTTTCAGGGCGACAATATCCACGACACCGGTGAGTTTCCAGATATTTGAGCGCTCTTCCGAAACGATTGCCTCCAGCGGCTCGGAGGGTTCGTGGCCGAGTGCGGCAAGGATGTTTTGCGAGAGCTTTTTGTCCCGGATCATCTCAACGAATTTCTTCCGTATGATCTTCTTGTTTATTCCGTCCTCCTCCTGCACGAGGTACCCCTGCATGGTGACGAACGTATAGCAGGAGAGATCCGGCGCGTACTTGTCGATTTCGACCGAAACATAGGGATTTTTCTTAAACAGGTCATTCTTCCTCCCGTATTTCGTCGAGAGGAAGTACAGGAACGTACCGTCGAAGACGTACAGGAACGGGGCGATATACGGGTACTTCTCCCCCCGAAACGCGATCCTGCTCAGGCATCCCTCTTTGATCATCGCATCGTATTCCTCTTTGTTCATCTTCGGAATTTTAACAATCTCCAAACCAGAAACCCCCCGCTGATATCTGTGAGTGTCATCCCCCCCGCAATAAATGTTGTGAACTGATAATTCCGTCCCCACGGCAGGACGTATCGGGAGTGCCACGGAGAGCGGGGCGGGGCCGGATCGTAAACGTGGCCCCCCGCTCCCTGTTTCCGGAGTATCCGGCTGCCGTCATAACAACGCATATGTCCACCCGGTGCCAATTAACATCCATATTTATGCGGGGGGCGAATTGTCGCTCTCCCGTGGTGCGGAGGGGGTTTCGAAGTGGTGAACCGGGTCTATGTTATCGGCCATAAAAAGCCCGATACCGACAGTATCGGCAGTGTGATGGGATATGCAGAGCTGCTGAACCATTTCGAGCCGGGGAAATATGTCGCCGCCCGGTGCGGCGAGCTGAATGCGGAGACGGAATATGCCCTCGCTGCGTTCGGCACCCCGGCACCGGAGTATATCGAAAGCGTCGAACCGGATGTTGCAGATCTGCCTTTCACCTACACCGCAAGCGCCCGGAGCGATATTCCGACGATCGATGTCGTAGCGATGATGGACGAACAGGATCTCCGGAACATGCCGATAACGGATGAGCACGGGAAGTATCTCGGCCTGTTCAGCGAACACGGGCTCGCCCGTGCGTATGTTCGCCGCCAGTCCATCGAACCGCTCTCCATCGCCCCGATACAGCTCGATACCCTCGCCCGCATCCTCGGCGGCCGGATTGTCGTTCCTTCCGGCGACCTGCTGGAAGGCACGGTCTATATCGCGATCGACGCACAGCACGTCACGCTCTCCCGCCTCTCCCCAAACGATGTCGCCATCGTCGGCGACAACGAACCGGCACAGCTTGCGCTGATCTCGGCAGGGATCGCCGCGCTTATCATTGCGGATGATGCGCCGGCCGGGGAGCGGGTGATGAAAGCCGCACAATCCGGCGGCGTGGCAATCATCTCCACATCGCTTGATGCGTTCGGCGTCGGGAAGATGATCAATCTCTCGCTGCCGGCCCGCGAAGTGATGGCGACGGACGCCCCGACGGTGCGCGTGGACGATTCGCTGGCATATGTCAAGCAGCTGGTCTCCAATTCACCGTACCGGACCGCCTGCGTTGTCGGCGGGGACGGAACGCTGCTCGGGATGATATCCCGGAACACGTTTCTCGAGAATGTGCACAAGGCGGTCATCCTGCTGGATCACAACGAGTATACGCAGGCGGTGGACGGGATCGAGGAAGCGGAGATCCTTGAGATCATCGACCATCACCGCCTCGGCGCCATCAGCACGTTAAAACCCATCCGTTTTTTGAACGATCCCGTGGGATCGACATCCACCATCATCGCGCTGAAGTTTATGGAAGCAGGCATCGATCCCTCTCCCGGGACCGCCGGCATGCTCCTCGCGGGCATCCTCTCGGACACGCAGCTCCTGAAACTCTCGACGACCACGCCCAAAGACACGCGTGCCGTCGAATACTGTGCGGAGATTGCCGCAATCGATCCGGTTTCGTTCGGGACGGAACTGGTAGGGAGGGGGATGGAGCTGGAAGGCCTCACCATCGAGGAACTGCTTACGCGGGACATGAAACGATACCACCTCTTCGGGAAGAACGTCATGATCGGACAGGTGATGGTGCCCTCGTTTGCGTTTTCGGACGAGCGGCGCGATGCGATCGCACACGAGGTCGGGCGGCTGCGGTCATCGACCGGTACGGACGCATTCGTTGCGCTGTTTACGAATATCTTCGAAAACGCCAGTGACTGTTTCATCGCGGCCGACGATTCGGTCATTGCCGCACTGGGCTACGCCTCCCAGCCGGTGCGGCTGGACGGCGTGATGTCGAGAAAGAATGATTTTCTCCCGGATTTCGGCCAGAAAATAAAGAATATCCTGTAGTACCCGCCCGTCGCACTGCTTTTCGAGGAAGGAGCATGGAATTTCTCATCATCGTCCAGAAAACAGGCTACCTCTTCCTCCTGATGGCGGCGGGATACCTGCTGGGGCGCACCACTCTTCTCTCCGCCGGCATGACCCGGAAGCTGTCCTCGTTTCTCGTAAACCTTGCCCTCCCGGCGCTTATCATCGTCTCGATGCAGATACCGCGGACGGACGCGCTGCTCGCGGCGGCACAGCAGATCCTTGTCATTTCGCTGGTCGTGTACGCACTCTCCGCCCTCGCCGCGTGGAGGCTCCCCCGCCTTATCGGCTGCACCGAGAGCGAAAAAGGAGTGTTCGGGTTTATGATCATCTTCTCCAATGTCGGTTTTATGGGATTCCCGGTCGTCGAAGCGGTATTCGGGAGCGAGGCATTGTTCTACGCCTCTCTCTACAACCTCCCCTTTCATCTCCTTCTCTTCACGCTCGGGATTTTTCTGCTGCAGGAGGGTGCGGGCAGGGGGAAGTCCGCCGATATCAGGACGGTGGCGAACCCGGGCGTGCTTGCGGTGTGCACCGGCATCCTGCTGTTCTATTACGGCGTGACCCTTCCGCCCGTTCTGGGATCCGTTCTCGGCATCGCCGGATCGACAACGACGCCTCTTGCCATGGTCGTCGTCGGAGCGCTTCTTTCGCGTCTCCGGCCCGGCAGCATCTTTTCCAACCGGCGCCTGTACGTGCTCGGCATTATCAGGCTGCTGGTCCTGCCGGTCGTCACATGGTGCATCCTTGTCCCGTTCACGAGAGATCCGCTGCTCCTCGGCATCCCGGTCATCATCTCGGCGATGCCCGCCGCGGCAAATACGGCAATCCTTGCGGAAGAGTTCGGCGGGAATGCGGATCTTGCGTCGCAGGGTGTGTTTCTCACAACCCTGTTGTGTATCCTGACGATCCCCCTCATTGCCCTGCTGGTCGCCTGAGTGCAAAAAAAATGGAATGGTCAGGTCCGGCGCCACCCGCGCCGTGCCGCGAGGACGACAGCCGCGGCGATCGCTCCGAAGACGGGGATCATGCCCGCCCCGGATTCTGTCGGGGTCGGGAATGCCTGCATCTGCGCGAGGATCGGGAAGACGGTGTTCTCCTGGACCGATATCTGTGCCGTCCACGTTTCGTACCCGTCGAGGGTCAGGGTAATGGTGTGCAGGCCGACCGGAATTTCCGTCATTGTCAGGGGGGTGGTGCCCTTCGGTTCACCGTCAAGGGCGACGTTTGCCTCGCCCGGAACGGATGAGACGGATATGCTTCCGACAGGTCCCGCGGGTGCTTCGGTTGGTTTAGGCGTCGGCTGCTCTTCCGTTATCGACGGAGAGGAAAGAAGGCGGAGCGTGCCGTCATCGGAGGCAACAGCGAGGTATTTTCCCTGGGGGGAGAGCGAGACCCCCCGGACATTCCCGAGTGTCGAATACTTCTGCACCGGAGTTCCCGTCCCGCTAAAAATGTGCGCGGCATTGTCGTTTGCGCCCGCGGCAACGAAATCTCCGCCCGACGATGCCGCCACGCCGTTCACCGCACCGCCGGCAGACGACTGCCAGAGTTTTACACCGGCCGCATCGATGGCCGTGATCGATGCGTCGCTTCCCCCTGCGACCACCACGGTTCCGTCGAAAGCGACGTCGACATCATAGACCTGTGCATCCGTCCTATACGTCCAGAGCCGGGTGCCTTCCCCGTCATAGGTATAGAGCTGGAAATTGCTGCTGCCGGCCGCCACGAGCGTTCCATCGGAGGAGATGCCGACACCGTTGACCGAACCGCCGATCTTACTGTTCCACAGCTCTTCCCCGGTGCCTGCAAAGAGATAGACGTGGCCGTCGTTCGATCCTGCCGCGACACGGCTGCCGTCATCCGGGAGGGCGACGTCATAGACCTTCTCCCCGAGTGTCGCCGTCCAGAGGATCGTGCCGTCGCGGTCAAAGAGGTAGCACGTGCCTTTGTCCGATCCGGCGGCGATTACTGCCCCGTCGCGGGCAACGGCAATCCCGTTCACGGCCCCGTCGATCTTTGTCGACCAGATGAGCGTTTCATCGATTGCGAACAGGTACACGGTGCCGTCAAAGGCACCGGCAGCCACATACGTCCCGTCGGGCGACACGCTTACGGAACGCATATTGCCCGAGATGCTGTGCGTCCAGAGGATCGCGTGATCATCGGCCGCCTGTGCCGGTGCGCACAGGACGCAGGCGAGCATAAAGAGGCCGATCACACCCGTCAGGGGGACGGCGGACCGGGTTCTTCCGGTTGATTTCAGGATGGATACTGTCATGGTTTCCTCCTCCCCCGTACGGGGGATTCGTCTTCATGCTATTGGTACATCCCGCCCTATATTAGGGTTGCCGCAGGGAAAACGGCCGGAGGGGTGAAATAGATCGCTTTTTCCCGGAAACAGGTGCCTGCCTGAGGGCGGACAGGTATATGAGGGAGCCAAGGGATACAATGGGGTGTGACTCTCACCCCCGGCTCCCCTCTCGAGCGCCTGCTTCTGGAATCCGTGCATACGGGCGGCGTCACCACCGAAGCGATCCGGCTCTTCCGCGACCTCGTGTTGTCCCGCTACCGGGAGGGCGCGAGGACGCTTCCGTGGCGGCAGACTACTGATCCCTACCGGATCCTTGTGTCGGAGATCATGCTCCAGCAGACGCCTGTCGGGCGTGTGATCCCGAAATACCATGCGTTTATCGAGCGGTTTCCCGATTTCGTTGCGCTTGCACGGGCCCCGCTCCGGGACGTGCTCGCGGCGTGGCAGGGGCTCGGCTACAACCGCCGTGCCATCGCGCTGCACCGGACGGCAGAGAGGGTGACGGACGAATTCGGGGGGATATTTCCTGCCGATGTCGACACAATCGCGACATTCCCCGGCATCGGCAGGGCGACCGCCGGCGCCATCAGCGCTTATGCGTTCAACAGTCCCGTGGTCTACATCGAGACGAACATCAGGCGTGTCTTCATCCATTTCTTTTTTCAGGACCGGAAAGGAGTCCACGACCGCGAGATCCTTCCCCTCGTAAAACGCACCCTGTACCGCGAGAACCCGCGGGAGTGGTACAACGCACTCATGGATTTCGGCACGGAGCTGAAGATGCGGGTCGAAAACCCAAACCGTAAAAGCGCCGGGTACTCGGTCCAGAGCAGATTTGACGGCTCTGACCGCCAGATCCGAGGGACAATCCTCCGGGTGCTGCTCGAACGGGGCGAAGTGGCGGTGGAAGACCTGCCCGCAGTTATCGGGGGCGATGAGGCCCGGGTCCGGGGAATTCTTTCCACTCTCGAGAAGGAAGGCTTTGTGAGAGTGCGGGCGGGAAAGGGGGCCACAAAAGGGGTGGCGGAGATCATGCGCATGCGAGCAGAACATCCTCGGGATGCCTCCGCCTCTGAAAGCCCCACAGATGAGGCGACCGAATAACGGTTTTCTCTCCTTTTTACCGGAAGAATTCCATAATTTCTCCTCCACTATAAAAAAGCATAACATGTCCTCACCTCATAACCCTCTCTATAAGGGGGGGATGGATCTGAAAACCAGCGTCTATATTCTCTTAATTATGTGCATTGTCGTGCTCTCTTGCGGATGCACTACGTTCTTCACCCACATAATGTCACTTACAGAAGCGACCGATGAACCGGAATATGCCTCCAGGGTCTCCCTTGACAGCCCACGGCCACCCGCTGACGATCCAATGGATCCAGACTTTATCCGGCCACTCTACAGCACGGTCTGCAGGTCCGGATGTCGTGAACACGAAGCTCACTACCTGATATTCCGGGACTTCTACGAGATGAATTACCAGAATATCGGACTCTTTGCTGACGTGGTGGAGCAGCCCTTTATTGTTGAGTATTTCACTTCCGCCAGGCATGAAAGCCCGCACCAGTCTTACCTCGTTATCACCATCACGGACTACGATACTGAGGAGATCATTATCGAGGAGGGGTTCAACCGGGTGTACAGCAGTGAAAGCCCAAAAGAGATCATACTCAGAAAACCGGGCCGGTACCATATCAACATTCACGGCGCCATGACCGATGTGACGGTTAAAATGTATGCCGGCGGGTAATCTCTTTTTAATTCTCCAAAAGATGCCCCACCAGAACTCATCTCATTCCGATCGGGCTGGTAAAAAGGCGGAATAGTGCTGATGCCGCTGTTCTTCCAAAGGCAGCGATATCCGGGTTTTTCACACGCCTACGCAACATTTTTATGGGCGCATACTCTATGCCCTCGGTATGACTCCGGGTGGATCCAGTGGCCTCTTAGGAACCATTGCCACGCTGATGGGCATTCTTGGTGGTCTGCTGGCAGTGATTAAATATTTTTATCCGGAAGCAAAGGATTTCGTTGCAGCCCTTTCGGAGAACCGGGGAATCCTTGCCGCTATTCTTTAACCCATCGGCGCTATCCTCCTGCAGGCGTCGGCTTTTTTCACCGGTCTCGGCCCGCTTATCAGTGCCCTGCTCCTCTTCGGTTCGATGATTGCCATCGGTCTTCTCAACGAACTGTTCATACTGGATCTGGAAGATTTCATCCACATCGAAGGTCCGCTCGGTGTTCTGTTGCTTTTTTTGCCGTTTGCCGTAATATGGTTCTGGCTATTCCCGATTGCAATTCCGGGACTGGAAATGATCCTGTTCATCCTCGGGTATGTGGTGTCCGGGATTCTCCCGACAGGCATGCTCTTTGCGTGGGATGCTACTCAGGGACACGTCTGATGAATCCTCTCGTGCATGGTGAGGACCGAAGGAGAGGTGGCAGATGGTGATCTGCAATCGGCCAAAGGGAGATTTCAGCGTTCGGCATCCGGGGGAGTACCGGGGGAAAGCCGGATCAGGTTCTCCCGTCCTTTCTTCACCTTGATGATCATGCCGCGTGAATGCAGGCCATTTAACACCGTGCTCACCGTGGACCTCGGGAGACCGGTCATCCTGACGATCTCCGACTGGAACATCTCTCCGCCCTGTGACCCGAGCAGCTGCACGATCCGGTCATCGAGGCTGATTTGCTCGACCGTCGTCAGGGGAGAGGGGTCCGGGGGCTCAGGCGTGTTTTTCCTCCGCCTGCGGGAGAGAGCACCACCGGCAACGACGGCTGCCATAACCAGCACGAGGCCGGCTGCAGCCGGAAACAGCGGAAACGCGGGCTGTTCGAGCACCACCCGCGGTTCACCGGCACCGAACGAACGCGGGCCGTACCAGGCCAGCCCGTCCCGGGAATCGTCGGGTTCAGGTTCGGCCCGTGCGACCGTATACCCTTCGGGATAGCGGATGACCAGCATATTATCCTTTTCAAGGTACAGGCCGCCGGTAAACGCATCGCCGATGGTAACCGTGGTATCGAGCCGGGTAAATCCGTCCCAGAGGGCCGTATACACCACCACCCCGTACCTGCCGGTCGGCGACTCCTGGATTACCGTGTCACCGGTGACACCGGTTATCTCCATGTGCCGCCCGGTCGCCACTGCGGCCTGAGCAGCCGAATGCTCCATCAGCTCCCGGAACCGGGGAAGATAGATCTCCGGAAGATCGCCGGCATATGCCTCGAAATCCGTCACATCCGTATCGGTGAGGAGGAGCGTGCGGTACTCAACGTGCCAGAGCGCCGTTCCGTCATCCCCGACCGTGACCGTGTACGCGATAGAGTAGTCCGGTTCTGCCGCTGCGATGCCGGTAAGGGCGGCCGGCACTACAAGAATGATAATCACCAGCATCCCCGGCCGCAGCAATCGTCTCAATGGCTCATCTCCTTTCTGGTATACGGTATCGTGCAGCCTGTAAGAGTAAAATATTTAGGAACCTGTAGTGGAGACGGAATTGCGGCTTTACCCGTCATTTCCGCTGACTGATGGGGCATTTCCGGCTTTCCTGACAGCTGTCGGGTTTTTGGATGTCGGAGTTTCCGTCACCTTTTTCTGTTCTGTGCTGTCAATCCCTGCATTGCCCGATTGCTGTTCTGTGCTGTCACTCCCTGCATTGCCCGTTTTCTGCTGCCCTTCTTGAGTCTCCTGACCGCGGACAGCCTGAGTTTCGGCATTTTCCGTGTTCTGCTGCTGCCGGACTTCAAGCCTGACCGCTTTTACAAGTGTCAGTCTGTTCTGGTTCGTGACGCGGTCGAACCGGGTTTGTGTCTTCTCCTGGAACTTCTGCTCAAGAGCGAGGCTGTTATCGTACGCCCGCATCAGGCCGGTGTTGCCGGGGTGGGTGTCAATAAGATTCTCGAGTACGAGCTGGTGTTTCAGAACCATCTCCTGTGCATGCAGAAGGCCGTCCGCGGTCGAATCTGCGGAGGTCTGCAGTCTCTGCCGGGTCATATTTGTCTTCTGCAGATAGAGTGCAAGGGCGCGGTCGGCCGCATCCGTGTTGTTCCGCTGCAGCTCGCTGCGCACCTCGGAGAGCCGCTCCCTGTTGTTTCTCAGCAGCTTGGTAACGTACTCCGTCTCGTTTGCCGTGAACGACACGTCGAGGTCTTCAAACGCGATCTTGAGGCCGTACAGCGGGCTGCCCGGTCCGATCGGCCCGGTGTATGGCGGCACATCATCACTGATCACGGTTCCCTCCGAATATGTTCCATTATCCTCCTGTGCTGCCGCCGTGCCTGCCATGCAGACGAGAGCGAGCACGAATATGCCGGCAATCCATCCTGTTTTTTTCATCATCGTGTATCCTCCGGGTTTGGCATTTTTTCGCTGAAAGAGTGGTGAGGGCAGGGAGGGATAAGCCCCGCGACTGTTTCCAAAATCCGAAGTGGCCGCTGGTCGTTCAGGTGCGCACCAGACCGTTCAGGATTGTTCGGATAAGAGATCCAACCCCAGATTCCGGTAATCTGGATCGCAGGAAATCGGGCGGCAACACGGGAGTTTTCACTCCGTTACCGGCCGTCCGCGCACAAAACTGCAGCTCTCGAAGGGAGGGCCGGGGAAAAAGGATGGTCTCAGGGCCCGTCCATCCGGCACCGGTCCCCCGGAACGGTGATCTCGAAGCGGGCTCCCTTCCCCTCCTCGCCCGTCTCTTTAATGGACATGCCGGTGATGCCCAGTATCTCTTTTGTCAGGAACAGCCCGTAGCCGGTGTGTCTGCCGACGCCCCGGTTAAAGATGGTATCCTTCAGGGAGGCAGGAACCCCCGTCCCGTTGTCCTCCACGACGATGACACAGTCCTCCCCCTTCTCATGGCAGGATACACCGATCTCCGTGACGTGGCCGCCATGGGCTATGGCGTTGTCCAGCAGGTTGTAGAAGGCCTTTTCCAGCATGGGATCGGCGAACACTTTCAGGCCACCGGTGGACACCGTCAGGCTAACCCCTTCCAGTATGACGCTCTCCGCCGCCCGCTTCACCACATAGGTCACCTGCTGCCACACCGGATTCTTTTCTCCCATGTGCTGGTAGTCCCGGGTGAAGATGATCTGGCGGTAGATATTATCGGTGATCATGTTCAGCTTGGAAAACATCTCCACTGATTCGGGGTCCCCGCAATGCCGCTCCTCCATGAGGTACAGGAAGCCCTTCAGTGCCGTCATCTGGTTGAGGATATCGTGGCGGGTGATGCTGGAGAGAAGGTTGAGCTTTGAACTGGCCTCCTTGATGGCTTCCTGGTATTTATGAATGGCAGTGACGTCCTGGTCCACTCCCGTCAGCCTGCAGGGTCTTTTCTGTGCATCATGTGCCACCACCTTTCCCCGTGTGAGGATCCAGACATAGTGGCCCTCCTTCGTCTTCATCCGGTACGTTGCCTCGGCATAGGGGGTTTTTCCCCTGAGGTGATCCCGGAAGATCTCCAGCGTTCCTTCGCGGTCGTCGGGGTGTACATGCTCCTCCCATGGCACAATCGGATCCCCGGGCTCGTAGCCGATCAGCAATCTCCAGTGCGCATCGGTGATGACGTCGCCGGTCGCCAGGTTTTTGTCCCAGACTCCCAGCCGTGCCCCTTCGATGGCAAGGTTCAGGCGCTCTTTATTCTCCCGGAGTGCCTCCTCCGCCCGTAACCGCTCGATCACATTCCCGATCCGGATGGCAATGACGTCGAGCAAATCGCGCTCCTCGGCGAGAAACGGCCCTTCTTCCGCGTCCGGTTTCTCACTCCGGTAGCAGACCTCCACCGTCCCTATCGGTTGCCCGTGCGCGGAGATTGTGCTCGACAGCTTCCACTTCGTCTCGATAAAATTGGGGGTGGCGCACTCGATATCACCGGCACGGATGCGGGCGCAGGCGCTGTGGGGATATTTCCAGGCAGGGGGGATCTGCGCCACAATGCCCCGGAGGGTCTCTTCGAGCGGAGCCCTCCGCTCGATGACGCGGGCGATATCGTAGAGGCAGTGCAGTTTTTTTACCCGGTCGTCAAGGAGAATTTTCTGGTGTTGCAGTGCCTCCTGTGCCGCTTTCCGGTCGGTGATGTCGCGCAGCAGCCAACGCAGGTGGGCGGCTGCTTCCCCCTTTTCCCGGACGGCGGATACCGACACCAGCACGGAGAGGGGGGGACGGTCCCGTGGCTGCAGCGCCAGCTCCCATTCCCGCACATCCTTCCCGATGCCTGAAGAGAGCCCGGTTACCCGTGAATGGAACACTTTTTTACTGTCATCGGCGACATACAGCACCAGCGGTTTGCCTGCAAGATAGTCCCTGCGGGCATTGAGCATCGACGCTGCGGCGGTGTTCACCTCGAAGATCACACCCTTCGTATCGGTCACCACGTAGCCGTCGGGGGCGCCCTCGAAGAGATCCAGGTACCGCTGCCGCTCGGATTCCACCTGCTGACGGGCCTCTTCCATTATGTCGCTGGCCGCCAGCAGCTCCTCATGGGCGACCTCAAGTTCTTCCAGCGAGACGGTGAGTTCCTGGAAGAGGATATCCAGCCGGGATTTATCGGAGAGATGCGTGTCGCCGGCGATTTTTTCCAGCCGGCTGCGAAGGGCGCTGATATCCTTTTCGAACGTGGGGTGATACTCCCCTTTTTCCGGTGTCATTTTTTCACCCCGGTGGTTTTTTCCACCCCGGTTGTTTTCTTCCCGCCAGCGGGTGCCTTTCCGGTCACGTCCTCGATGGCGAGCAGGATCAGCTCCTCTTCGCCCCGTGCCGGGATGAGCCGTCGTGCATTCAGCAGCATTCTCCGTGTGCCGATGCCGGGGAACGTGTGAACCACCTCGAAATTCCTGAAGGTGGACTCCTCGGGGAGGATCTCTTCGAGAAGCCTCCGCAGCTCGGGGATGTTCCATTGCCGGTTGCCGATGTCGTAGATGCGCTGTCCAATCGTGTCCTCGATTCCTGTCTTGAAAGTGCTGAAGAAGGACCGGTTGGCGAAGACCACCTTCAGGTCGCGGTTGAGAATGATCAGGGGCTCGCGCAGCGTGTCCACAATTCGCTTGTCGATTCCCAGGACCTCTTCCATCAGCAGGACCACCCCCTTGCGGGATCCGTGCTCGTCGATCAGCGGGGTTGCGATCACCTGGCAGCGGAACGACCGCCCCCTCCGGTTCACCGCATCGAGCATCTGTTCGTGGAAGTCCGCCCTGTCCTTCAGTATCTCGCCGACGGGCGCCTTCAGCTGTTCCGTCGGCAGGCCGATATCGAGGGAGAACAGCGATTTGCCTGCCACCTCATCGGTTCGCAGCCCCCAGAGATCATGTGCCTCCTCGTTCCAGATGAGGACATTATACTCGCGGTCGACCACCACCACTCCCGAATGGAGACTGGCCAGGATGGCTTTGAGGAACTCGTTTGACATGTTCACTTCCTCGGTCCGCATGCGGAGTTCGTCGTTGATCGTCTCCAGTTCTTCGTTGGTGGACTGGAGTTCCTCGTTCATGGTCTCCATCTCCTCGTTGGTGGACTGGAGCTCTTCGTTGGTGGTCTCCAGTTCCTCCACGGTGGACTGGAGTTCCTCATTGGTGGTCTCCAGTTCCTCGTTGGCCGAATTGAGCTCTTCGTACGAAGCCTCCAGCTTCACTTTGGAATCGAGGAGTTCGATTTCCAGCTCCTTGGATTGGGTCACGTCCTGGAAGGCGATGCTTACTCCCGCCAGCTCGCCGCCGTTCGCGATAAGGGGCACTATCTGCACCTCAAGGTGCCGGGTGGTGCCGTCGGGAAGAGTTTTTTTCACATCGGAGAGGGAGGCCGGTTTCCGTCTCTCGATCACCCGCTCGATGGGGGAGCGGAGTTCCACCGGCCTGTACGAGAGCTCCAGGTCAGAGAAGGGACGGCCGATATCTTTTTTGGAGAGACCGAAGAGGGAGCGTGCCCGGTTGTTGGCCAGCACAAGGATTCCGTCGGCATCCACGACGATCTGGGCGGTCTGGGCGGTAGTGAATGCGACCTCCCAGAGAGGGACGGGACACGGTTCGGGGGCCTCCTGCTCTATAACGGAGACGGCGACCGGCGGGGCACGCCTTTATACGCCGGGTACCCGGGAAAAGACCCGGAACCTGAGAGTATCCGGCCTGAAGAATCTGGCGTGGGTCAGGAGCATTTCGGCCTTCCCCAAAAAGAGAAAGCCGGTATCTTTAAGGGCGAAGTGAAAGCGTTGCAGGATCTTCGCCTGCGTTTCGGCGATGAAGTACATCAGGGTGTTGCGGCAGACTATCAGGTCGAGACGGGAGATGGGGGCGTCCTGAACGAGGTCGTGGCGGCCGAAGATCACCGTTCGTCGGAGATCGGAGAGGAAGACGTAGTTGCCCCCCTCCAGGATGAAATATTTCTCCCTCAGCCCGGGAGGGACGTGCTCCACGTCTCTTTCGCTATAGCTGGCGTGACGGGCGATCTCCAGCTCCTCTTCGTCTGCATCGGTGGCGTAGATCTTGACCCGTTTCTTGAATGCCTCCACCCCGAGGATCTCGGCCATTATGATGGCGATGGTGTAGGCTTCCTCGCCCGAGGCGCACCCGGCGCTCCAGATGCGGACGGGTTCGTCCTCCGTGAGGGTGGCCAGAATGCGGGGGATAATCTCCGCGGACAGGTAGTCCCAGGCGGGTTTGTCCCGGAAAAAGGCGGTGACGTTGATGAGAATGGTAGTGAAGAGGGCCCCGAACTCCTCCGGGTGGACCTCCAGGTAGTCCTGATAATCACCGAATTCCTCGATCTTTATCTCATGCATGCGTTTTTTGATGCGGCGCCGGAGGCTCGACCGCTTGTAGCCGGTAAAATCAAACCCTCGCTGGAGCTTTAAGTATTCAAGGAGATGTTCAAACCGCTCGTCATCTGAAACGGTAGTCACGAGACTTCACCTTTCGTTACAAGGGTCACCAGGGCATCCGCGATTTCGTCGAGACCGAGGATGAAGTCCACGCACCCTGTTTTGATGGCGGCCTGGGGCATGCCGAAGAATTCGGATGTCTCTTCATCCTGCGCGATCACCGTGCCCCCGACGTTCCTGATGGCCTGTACGCCCATGCTCCCGTCGCTGCCGGTGCCGGTGAGCACCACGGCGATGCTCCGCTCCTTGTAACTGCCCGCCACCGACTCGAAGAGCAGGTCGGCCGAGGGGCGGACAAAGTGGACCAGCTCCGACTGTGTCAGCGAGATGGTCCGGTCCGGGTTGACCAGCATGTGATGGTTGGGGGGAGCGATGTAGACCGTCGCCAGCTGCAATTTCTCCCCCTCTTCGGCCTGTTTGACCGCAAGGAGCGTGCGACGGGACAGGATCTCGGACATCAGGCTGCGGTGGCGGGGATCGAGGTGCTGGACCACGACCACCGTTACGGGAAATCCGTCGGGGAGCCGGCCGAGGATCTGCCCCAGTACGGTGAGCCCGCCTGCTGATGCCGCCATGGCGATGATGTCATAGGCCGGTGTGGGTGTCATGGGTGGCGCCCGGGGAGTGTCATGAGAAGCAGGGACGAAATGCAGTGCATCAGGATACCACCCCCTCTTGTCAAATTCTTTTTTACTGTACGGACGGCGGTGTGCCGCCGGGCTGTTCCGGGAACGCATATGCCGCTCTTTTCCGGATTTTAACATTTCATATTCTTGTATGGTGTCTATTTATAGGTGGCGGGGGCTTTCGGGAGCGGGATACGCGGGCACGGGTACTCTCGGTTTATGGTGTGATACAACAGTCTGTTTCGTGCTTTCATCCATTTTATTATTGATCTAAAGCTATTACATCGAGAAAGACTGTGTCCGGTTCCATAATTTTGACTTTGTGCTTTTTTTAAGGTAATACTGAGATAGATGCTGGCGGCGTGGAAATGCAGCAATATAAAAAGAGATTTATTGAATGTAACCATCGTTTACAGAGTAGAAGAAGTAGCAGAGATTGTTAAACAAGAGTTTCATAAAAATGGTATATAACTGATAGAGCGATCTTTCTTTCAGAGAGCTACGGGACACCAACCATATCCGTTTCACCACAATCCTGCAACCTCAGAACTGCTTCCCGATCTGATCACTATCCCTACCGGCATGGGAAAGACTGATGCAATTTTTTTGAGTTGGATCCGGAGGAGGCGTTTTGATCCACGATCTGAGATCGCGGGTCGCACCCGGGGTACGGCATTTCCTGGCGTGGATGGCACTACACCGGGTGCACCGGGCCCTCACCGCGAGGGCGGCTATCGGCTCAGGTAGCATACGGCAGTGCGTATATCGTGAGCAGATATAATGCATATGCACGCTGAAATCCGGGAAAAAAGATGATTTATCCGAATTGTGAGATGTGCAATGTGGTGGATTCTAATGCCACCACCACCACCACCTGTTCATCACCACAACCACGCTCCGTGCGAAATCGCTGCCGGCATTATTCGAGACCCGGAGAGTGATCCGATAGATGCCGGCTCTGGTATAGGTGTGCATCGGATCCTTTTCGGTCGAGGTGCTGCCGTCTCCGAACCACCAGTTGTAATTGATGGGATCGTTCAGCGAGCGGTCCGTAAATGTCACGGTGAGCGGTGTCTTTCCGACATGCCTGTCCTGTCTGAACCTCGCAACGGGTCGCTTAATCTTTTCAGCAACGGTGATATACTCCGACTTCACGCAACTATCCGACCCGCCCGGGCCGGTGACCGTGAGTTTTACCGTGTAGGCTCCACTCCTGGTATAGAAAAAGGATGGATGCTGCTCCGTGCTGTCCACGTGGCCATCATTCTGGAAGTCCCAGGCCCATGCCGTGATAGTTCCCGTTGATTCGTCTGAAAACTTCACCATAAGCGGGACGGTTCCCGCGGTAGGGTTCGCGGTGAAATCGGCCACCGGCGGGGCGGCCGGCACAACATCGCCCGTAATGGTGACGGAGTTGCCGGCAAGCACCGGAGCAACGAGCAGAGCCAGCGCAACGATAAGGGTAATGACCGTACCCTTCCTGAAAACGGTGAATTTCATACAAACGCCCCCGTAAAGGTAATCGTGATGTCATAATCACCCGGTTGATCCGCATCACTGATGGCCTGCTTTACCGACACGGCGCGGCTCCCGTCGTTTCCGGCACTTCCAGTCAGGAAGTCGGCGAAGGTAGCGGTCATGTCCTTAAATGAGCCGCCGTTTGAAAGCTGGAACGGACTGGCGAGATTTGCACTTCCCGTACCCATGTAGCCGCCGTTGCTGGCTTGCACCGTGACCGACCACGCAGTCCCGCCGGTAACATCGACATGCACTTCCGTGCCGCCGGTCGAATCGACACCGGGCTGCATGGTTCCGAAGGTGATGGACGCCGCGTCCACGGTCACTTCAATAATGGCATCGCCGACCAATACATAATCGGTCTTCGTTTTGGTGTCAGTATAATCCGGGCCGGTTGCGGTCAGGCTCACGGTATAGGTTCCCTCGTCCAGGTACTCGTGGACCGGATTCTGCCGGTCGGAGATCTGACCGTCGCCGAAATCCCATGCCCAGGCGTCAACCTGTCCGCCGGTGTTTATTGCGGTAAACGCAACGGTAAGCGGCCGGGCGCCGCTTGTCGTGTCGGCCGAGAAGTCGATGACCGGAGCCGGTTCTTTGACGGTGATTGAGCCCTCCTCTTCGTCGCTCCCGCCGGGCCCCGTTATTGTGAGTTTTACGGTGTAGCTGCCGGGGTCATTGTAGATGTAGCTCGGGTTCTCATCGGTGCTGTCGGTCATCCCGTCATTGTCGAAGTCCCAGCCCCAGCCGGTAATCGTACCTGTGGACTGGTCCGTGAACTGCACGGTGAGGGGGGCATCACCGGAGGCAGGGTCTGCTGTGAAGGCTGCGAACGGTGCAGCATCCGCGTACTCCACCACCAGGAAGACATGGCTTACCGCCATCACCGGTGTGGCCCCCGGGGTGCTGCGAATCCCCGCCTCGTTCCCGGTTGCCTGAAGATATGCCGTCACGTCCCGGCTGTCAACCGCCACCTGCGGGCCGGATAAAGAGCCGAAATCCCAGACCGAGGTGGCGAGGGTCGCCCCGTTGAAGAGCAGGTCTCCCTCCGGTCCGTTCCCGGACGGGACGAAGGTGGTCAGGTATGCGTAGGAGACATCGGCCGGTACGATGGCCATTCCGGAAAACGGCACATACGCGGTCGCCTCTTCAGGGGTAGTGGCATATCCGGTCTCATCAGCGCCGAGGATATCGAATTCTTCGTTCAGGAAGATCTGCTTCCGGGTTTCGGTGGCATCCTCGTAGATCACCGCAAGGGTGAGGCCGTAGAGTGCAACATTTGTATATGCATCATCCTTGGAAAGGAGAGCCGTATTTTCTGCCGGGTTGAAGAATGACGATACATCGTAGGTCATGAGCCCATAATCGTGATTTGCATAGCCTGCGAAATTTTTCCGGTCTTCGTAATGGTGCCCGGGTGTCAGTACGTTCCCGTTAAATGTAAGGTCGAACCTGTCCGGCATCTCGCCCGAATTATCCCAGGTATAGGGTACGTAGAGGCGTGCCTCCCGGACGCTCGCCCCTGCAGGAAGCGGCAGATCATCGCCCGTCCAGGTAACCGTACATGAGGACCAGCCCCCTCCGCTTAAACCGCCGGTCTGATAGGTACTGTCGCCGGATGAATGGAGAAGGCCGCCGCGGAGATCAAAGGTCCGCTGTGTGGTGACATCGTTGTTATCCCAGTAACGCTTGCCCTTGTACCCGTTGAACTTCACGGTCTTCGTTGTGCTGGCCTTATGATTGTTCGTTTCGTCTGTTTCTGGGACGATATCGTCAGGATCTGCGGTGGCGGAATACGTGACAGTTCCCCCCTCGCCGGTCCGGATGGTCGGATCGATCACGTACACCGTTTCGGTCGCAGCGGCGTCAAGTGACGGCACGGCTGCGCGGATATCAACCCCGTCGGTTGACGTGAGCCGGACTTCGGTGGTCGGTGAGGTATCGGGGCCGTTGTTCTTCACCGTGACCCGAACCCGGTTCGGTTCTCTGGCAAAGACGTTCCCCGTATCCGGGTTTACAAGAGTGACCGTAAAGTCGCAGTCGGAAAGAGCGGTCACCGTGATGTAATCTTCCCTGATGTCATCGTCACTCCCGCCAGGATTGGTTGCCGTCAACGAAACCGAAAAGGTTCCTTCAGTCTGGTACTCGTGGATCGGATTTTGCAGGGTGCTGTCCACCGTCCCGTCGTTATCGAAATCCCACGCCCATGATCTGGGATCGTTCGTCGAGAGGTCGGTGAACTGCACGGTGAGCGGTGCCGTACCGGTGGTCTTATCAGCTGTGAAATCAGCGACCGGCGGGTCAGCCGGGGATTCTCTCTCCATCTTCACCTCGAGCGTGGCCAGCGGGATCTTGTAAAATTCAACGTTCCGGTCGTAGGTGAGCGTGGTGCCGCTCCCCGGCTGAACTGCGGAGGTCACATCCCAGATGTTGTACCCGAAGTACGCGCCCTGGTAGTTTCCGGTGGCCGGATCGGAGGGGATGCCGGTACCCCGGAAGGTGTAGGTACCATCCTCGCTTGCCAGATGGTTCACGGTAAGGGTGGCGGACTCCACTGTACCGGTGAGTCCTGAGAGGTCGAAGAAAGTTTCACCGATATAATCCCCGATATTTTCGTCGGAAAGGTAGGAGTCCACATCATGACCCTGATTCACCCGGTAGTGCACATCGTCGGTATCACCGTCGTTGTACGCCACGACGAGCGTGATCATCTTGATCCGGCCGTCGAAGATGGTCTCCCCGTCTGTGACAACATGCACCGCCGGGGTCCGGGATGTGATGACAGATGTGACATCGTACCACATCAGGTAGTCGCTCGTCACCCGGGTGCAGTGGTCGTTCACAACGACGGGCGTGCTGCCCCCCTCGTACTCATAGACATAGGCAACGTTCAGGTTCTCGGTGCTCCACGTCGTTTCGCAGGTGCCGTCGCCGTTCCCGTCGAAGGTAACGGTTGCGGTCCCCTTGCGGTTGTCCTGCATATGCCCGCAGTAGACCGCGACATAGAGCCGGGCCCATACAATGTCGCTCACGTCCGGGATGCTCGCAAAGGTTTTCGTCACGTCCTGCGATCCCCAGGCGGAATTGTCGGCGTCCACGTAGAGCCCGCCCGAAACCGTGCCGGACTGCACCGTTGCAGGCGGTTCGCCGCCGACGTAGCTGTCTGCGGAGGCCGCCCCGGCAAGGCACAGGAGCAGAAGGATACCCAGGACCGGGCCCCATTTTCGTTTTTTTATGATACTCTTCATCTTTTTCCCTCACTTCGGTACATTCATCCGTTTATTTCCAGCCGGCTGAAACGCTCCGGAACCGGGCGGCATTGACCCCCATATGTCCTGTCGTTGCCGAAAAAAGGAGGATGGAGTTCCCGGTGATGACTGCCGTGTTCTTCATCCCGGCATCACCGTCCCCCTTTCCTGTACCTGAGTGCCCCGAAGAGCACGACCGCCAGTCCTCCCATTGCGGCCAGAGCCCCGAAGCCGGGGGTTGCGGCGGCTGAGGCTGAGGGGGCGGCTGCCGGATTTCCAATTCTCAGTGTGCCCGTCTTTTCGGCAAGCAGTGTTCCGTCCTGCTTTTCCACGCGGGCGATCATCTGGTAGGATCCTTCGGCAAGGCCGTCGCTGATGGCCATACTGAAATCAATCGACTGGCCGGGGACCACAGCACGGATAAACGGGTCATTGCGCACCGATGCGATCTCTGTTCCCGCTGTATCGTTTATCGTCACCGTACTCACCACCCCATAGTAGTGGTAGTTACCGGTGTTGGTGAAGGTCGCAGCAACCTCGAAGGGTGTTGCCGGGTCGGCAGCAGCAGGCGCAAGCGCAGAGATCTCCCCTGCCTCGGTGATGGCGCCGCTGCTTACCGTAAGAAACACCGGGATAGCAACCGCAGTGGCGAACGCCGCCGGCGCTCCCGACGCGGACGCGGCCGGATGGACGAGAATGATCGCGTAACGGCCGCCGTCCAGTGTCCCGGACGGTACCGTAATCGTCGCGGTGACGTCCGCCCGCTCGCCGGGCTTCAGGGTCACGGTCGGGGTGTCGATAGTGATGAATGTCCGGGCCGAATACGGGCTCGTATCCGCCGCTGCCTCAAGGCCGGTGTAGGTCCCTTCCGCGGGCGACTGTCCGAATCCCATCACGTCGATGGCAAACGTCCCTTCGGACTCTTCGGTATTGATGGAAATCACGATCGGAGACGTGGTGGTTGTTCCCGGTTCTACGTCGAGGGCGATCCGCGCCCCCTCCACTTTCAGGGCAAGGGCGGGCGCTGCGAACAGGGCCCCCGCTACAAGAAGCGTGAGTGCAACAAGGCAGAGTTTTTGGTTGTATTTCCGGTTCATGGTGGTATCAGTGCTCCGGCAGGAAATATTCTGTCGCGTTTTTCCGGGGATGCCGGAAAAATGGCGGGTGGAAAGATCACCCCCCCTCCCATCACGCCATTGACCCGGTGAAGGTCAGCGTGATGCTGTAGCTCCCCGGTACATCGGCTGCATCGATGGACTGCTTCACATGGGCTGTACCACTGCCGTTGTTTCCTGCAGTGCCGGTCATGAAGTCAGCGAAGTTCGCCGTCATGTCCTGGAACACACCGCCGTTCGAGAGCTGGAACGGGCTGGCGAGATTCACGCTGCCGGTACCCATGAATCCGCCGTTGTTAGCGGATGCGGTTACCGACCAGTCCGTGCCGCCGGTGACATCGACATTCACCGTCGTGCTGCCTTCCTCGTCGACCCCGGCCTGCATGGAACCGAAGTCGATGGATGCATCGGTGAGGGTGACCTCAATGGTGGCTCCGCCGACCTGGATATAGTTCTCCTCTATCCCGGTGTCCGAGCCGCCCGGGCCGGTTGCCGTCAGGGTTACCGTGTAGGTGCCTTCGCTCAGGTACTCGTGGGTCGGGTTCTGTTCGGCGGAGGTTTCGCCGTCGCCGAAGTTCCATGCCCAGCTGTCAACCAGCCCGCCGGTGTTCGTGGCGGCGAATGCAACGGTGAGCGGTTCGGTTCCGGAGGTCGGCGTGCCGGTGAAGGTGATGTCCGGTGCCGCTTCACTCTTCTCGACGACAAGAATAGTGTTCATGGCGTACATGTTGTCGCCTTCCGTGCTGGAAATGGAACTCTGCAGGCGTGCTTCGTTGGTACCGCCGGCAAGCACGGACGTCACATCATAAACCGAGAATCCTACCTGCGGACTGCTCTGGTAATCTTCCCAGAAACCGGTATATTCCTGGCTGTTGAAGGAAAACGTGCTCTCGCCCGCGTCGCCGGCGCTGGCAAGAATGGCAATGGCGGTAGCGCTCCCCACGTCGGTGGTGTCGACCCCGGAGAACGATGCATATGCCGTCGCCTCGTCATCGTTCACAGAGTATGAATTCCGGGCCCAGAGCATGTCGAACTCGTCGTTGATCCAGATTTGTTTGATGGTGGTATCATCGTCCTGGTAGACGACAATCAGGTAGGCTCCGTAGATACCGTAGTTCTGCCCTGATTCGGGCGTGATTGTCATGGTATTTCCGGCTGTGTCGAACTCGTCGGTCACATCATAGACATAGAGGCCGTACGGGTAGCTGTAGCTGCCGAAGCCCTTGATATCCTGGTATGTCGCAACAGGTTCGACGATATTGCTGTTGAATGTCATGGTGAATGCCGGGTCGACGCCCATCTTGTTGTATGTATATCCCTGGTACAACCGGGCGCTCTCCACGGTCGCACCTGCCGGGACGGGGAGATCGGAAGCCGACCAGTCGTAGGCTGTTTCTGTCCAGCCGGCACCATTGTATGCTGTCGTGCCGGCAGAATAAACGACGTCGTACCGGCCGTCAAATAACTCCTGCGTGACCAGATCGTCCCCGTCTGTCCAGCGCTTGCCTTTGTACCCGTTGTAGTACAGGATCAGGTCTGCGGTCATCGCGTTGTTTGTCTCGTCGGACTCCGCGATGACGCCATCAGAGTCCGCGGTTGCTATGACGGTGATGGGGCCGGTTGCATAGGCGTGAGAGACGGTGTCCGTCACGGTGACCGTTTCCGATGCGCCGGCGGCAAGTGCGCCGACTGCGGCGGTGCAGGTCTCGCTGCCGATAACAACCGATACGGTCGATGCTGCGGCCTCAAGTCCGCCGTTGTTCGTCACGATGACCGAGATGACGTTCGGCTCGTTGGCGAACATCGCCGCCCCGGCACCCACGTTGGGGTTGATAGCGGTGACCGTCAGGTCCTCATCCACAACGCTGCCGGAGACCGTAACGTCGGCGGCAGATACTGCTCCCGGCACAACCAGGAGCAAAATCAGGGCGATGATGCCCAGCAAAGTCAGGTGTTTCATAGATGTACTCCGTCCGCATGTAGTAACACGGATATAACCGGGAGTATGTCGTCCTGAACCTTAAATATTATGATATTTGGTTTGATTAACAATTTGTGTGATAAGAAATTACTATTTTCATACTTGATATGATCAAAATGTACATCACAACGTTAATACCCCCCGGTAACCTGTATTCATCATGCATACCGCCCGGATGACTGCTATCCCCTGCATTTTTTTCGGGATTTTCCTGATCGCGGCGCCCTGTGCTGCGCTCTATGACTTCGAAGGTCTTGCCCTCAGGCCGGCCGCCCACGGTGAAGTCCGGGGTGCCGTAATCACGGCAGGTACATACGGCCTGACCAACCCGCCCGCGGAATGCACCATCACTCTTGATCGCACCCCGGTGTGGGCACGGATATACGGCGGGATGTGGGGCGGGACCGAGAAGTACTCGGGCTGGGCCCGGTTCACGGTCAACGGGCAGGCCCTGGATCGCATCACCCTCTCTGGCGAGGACGATCGGAACGAGGGAGTCTATTGCAGCGGGCACGGGGTCTACTGGATCGCAACGGACGCAACCGCCCTTCTCGGGCCGGGTGAGAATACCGTCAGCATCGCCACCAGCAAGGGGGAGGCCGGGAGTAAGATCGACGGCCGGCTCTACGGAGTCATGGTGGTGGCCTCGGTCGAAAACGACGGCGGCGATCTCGTCCGGTACGTGGTGCTGGAGGGCAACGAGAACCTCCATGGCGAAGGATGGGCCGGGACCAACCCCACCTGCAGGGATCGGGTGGAGGTGCCCATTGAGGGCATGATCCCCGATGGCATGACGAGGGCGGAACTGTCTGTTTTCGAGCTTGCCACCGGCAGAGGGCAGCCGGACTATCTCCTCTTCAACGGGGCCGACCTCGGAGGTGCGCCCGTGACAGGTTCCTACCTGCCCGGGGCACGGGATATCGGGAACGAGCGGTCCTTCGATGCCGCCGGCGGTACGGGCACCGAGACCCGGTACGTCGACATAGAGTCATTTGACGTCACCGCATTTCTCCGGCGTGACAACGTCCTGGTCTTTGAGCGGGGCCGGGACCTTGACGGCGACGGTGCCATCAGCACTACCGGCGCCACGCCCGAGGGTGAAGACTACATGCATCCCTGCCTGGCAATCCTCACGATCACCAGGACGGGATCAGTCTCCTCTCCCCTTCTTTCCGTAGATCCCCCTGAGATAGCAAACGCGTATGCCGGCGAGGAGGCCGTCATCTCCGTGGTGGTGAGGAACGCCGGCAGCCCCCCTGCCGGCCCGGTCACCCTGGACGTCATGGTCGACGATGTGCCGGTGGAGAGCCGGGACGTGCTCCTGCCTCCGGCAGGCTGGGCGCGGATCGCCGTCTCCTGGAAGGCGGCGGAGGGCATGCATGACGTTGCCGTAACGGCGTCAGCGGAGGGTGCAGCGCCTGCCGGGGCCGGAAAGAACGTGCAGGTGGGCACCCCTGTCGATATTGCCATATCTATCAGCCAGCCGGTGCGCCAGGAGAGTGCGGCGGAATCCGGGGTCACGACTCCCGTCCCCCTTGCCGGCGGTGCCGCCGGTGCGGTGATCGGATGGTGGCTGTTTGCCGCGCGATCCCGGCGGTCCGCGCTGCTCCTGGCAGGGGCACTCATCATCGCCGTCCTGGCCGTCCCGCTGACCGCCGCGGCAGACAGTGATTCCGGCTCGTATGTATCCTATATCCTTCCCGTCGAGATCACGAATACGGGAGGAAGCGACGCCCCGGCATTCGAGGTGGACGCTCTGCTTGATGGTGAGCGGGTGACCCGGCTGAGTATCGAAGGCGTTCCGGCCGGAGGCAACATCCGGGAACAGGTCCCCATCCACACCGCGCCCGGCAGCCACCGGGTTTCGGTAATTGCCGATGAAAAAGGAGTCCTGAATGACCATGACCGTACCAACAACCGGGCTGACGGGAGTTTTACGTTCCCGTAACGTGTTCTTCGGATGCATGATGACCGTCTGCCTCCTGCTCTCCATGGCACCGGTGACTGCGAGCTACGCCGGGGACCTTCCTCTCAAGGTGGTGTATTCCGCACACATGCGTGGCAATTATCTCTTCTCTGAGGGGGACGGGGGCTATAGTGGGACCCTGAACCCGGGAAGCGGGTACACTACATCCTTCTTCCGAACCATCCCGTCCGGGGCACGGATCGTGTACGAAAGGATCTACATCTACTGGGCCTGGAGCCGGCTGGACCAGGCCGCCTCGTATCCCGCCATGGAAGTGCGGCTGGACGGGCCGGAAGGCCCGGTCCTTGAACAATCCGCACGCTATGCCGACAGCAAGGGCTTTGCCAGCAGGAATGACTTTTTCTCGGGCATGGACAGCTACCTCCCCCCCTCCCCGGGCGACCCGGAGGTCACCGTCCGGATCGTAAATACTGCTGCTGACGGGAGCACGTTCATCATCCAGGGAACGTCCCTTCTTACGGTCTTCGAGGAAGCCGGCGCACCCGAATCGGTCATCTGGGTTGCCGAGGGCGCCGATCTCCTCTACCGAAGCTATGGTATACCCGAGGAGCTTGCCACCAGCCGGGTGGAGTTCCCCGGAAGGGTGGATCTTTCCCGGGTGGCGATGGCCCGGCTCTACCTTGTGGCCCCCTCCGCCGGCTTTGCCCGGGAGGAGATCCCGGAGATGAACCAGCTCCGGCTCAACACGCCGGGGAGGGGAGAGCTTCCTCCCCTGATCGAGCCGTTCCTCAAAATCCTGTTCCCCAACTACCAGGGCCGGATCTGGACCGATGTCTTCTCGGCCGATGAAGACCAGCAGATCGGGACGGCATCCCGCGAGCTCAGGCCCTTCCTCCGCTACTCCGATAACTTCATTGAAGTCCGTGATAACGGTGATTATTTCCAGCTCTGCAACGCCATATTGCAGGTGGAATACCGGGAGGAGGCATGACGCCGCCTATCGTAGAGACCCGGAATCTCTGCCGCAGCTATGGTGGAGGGGTGGAGGCTCTCCGGGGTGTTGATCTGAGAGTGGAAACCGGGGAGTTCGTGACCCTGGTGGGAAGGAGCGGGAGCGGGAAGAGTACGCTTCTCACTATTATCGGGGGACTGGACGCCCCGACCGGCGGGACCGTCCTTATCCGGGGCACACCTCTTGATTACCGGGATCGCCGGGACCTTATCAGCCTGAGGAGGGAACTGGTGGGCTTTATCTTCCAGCAGTTCAACCTCATCCCCACGCTCACCGCCCGCGAAAACGTAGAGTACCCCCTCCTTTTCAATTACCGCCCCCCGATAGAGAGGCGGGAGAAAGCGCTGGAGCTCCTTTCCATGGTGGGCCTTGAAGGCCGGGCCTCCCACTATCCGGGCCAGCTCTCGGGAGGAGAACAGCAGCGGGTGGCGATTGCACGGGCGCTGATAGCGGATCCCCCCCTCATCCTGGCGGACGAGCCCACCGGCAACCTTGACTCCACGACGAGCGAGGGGATCTTCTCCCTCCTGCAACGCCTGAACCGTGAACGGGGAGTGACACTGCTTGTGGTGACCCACGAACGCGAGCTCGGGTCCTACTCGGATCGGACCATCGAGATGCGTGACGGGCGGGTGGTGGCGTGATCTCCCGGCTGCTGGAGTTCTTCCAGCTCGCGGTCCGCCAGCTCTCCCGCAGGAGGGTACGGGTCATCCTCACCGTGGCCGGGATTGCCATCGGGGTGGCTGCGCTCGTGGGAACAGTGGCGCTCGGCGATGGGATCCGCACACAGGCCGTGGAAGCCATCCGCAGTCAGTCCGACCTCACCCTGCTTGAGGCGCTGCCCGGTGTGGAGGGAAACACCGTCCAGCTCATCACCGGCACCCGGGCCTCCGTGGTGGGTGGAATGGCAGGGGTGCAGGCATCCACCCCCCTGGTACGCGGAACGGCCGCAACCCGCGGCCAGACCTATGTCCGCGTGGTGGGAATATCCTCGCAGGGGCTGGAGGGGGTGCTTCTCCCCCTCTATCTCACCGGCACCACCTTCGCTCCCGGTTCACAGGAGGTGGTGCTTGGAGCAGCCCTCGGGGAGAAGCTCCAGCGCTACGAAGGAGTCCGCACCGGGGACCCGTTCGTCCTCATCAGGCGTTCCTATGACGCACAGGGCAGGCCGGCCGACGAGGAGATCACGGTTGTGCCGGTGGGGATCCTGGAGGAGCGGGGTGACGAATACGACCAGGTTCTTCTCATGGATCTCGACCGTGCCCTCTCCTTCGGGGACGATGACGGCGGGTTCAGCGGAGTCCTGATCCGGGCCGAAGGGCCGGAAAGGGTCTTTCTGGTCGCGGAAGGGGTCCGGGGCCTCGGCCTCTCTCCCCGGGGATCGTTTGAACAGATCGAGGCGGTGAACCGGATGATGGATATGGTGGTCATATTCCTGGGTGTCTTTGCCGGTCTCTCCCTGGCCGTCGGCGGCCTGATGATTGCCAGCACGATGATCACCTCGGTCTACGAGCGGACCCGGGAGATCGGGATCGCCATGGCCGTCGGGGCCTCGGAGCGGGATGTGATGGAGATGATCCTCACCGAGTGTGCGGTGCTCGGGTGCATCGGCGGCGTATGCGGGGATCTGCTGGGGGTGGCATTCGCTGCCGTGCTGAATACGCTGGGAGGCCCCTTCCTGACTTCCCGTTTCGGGGACGCTTTTGCGGGACTTCTTGACACCGAGATCGCACTGGTGACATGGCCGCTGGTCACCACAGGATTTATCCTGGCCGTGGGGCTTTCCCTTCTGGCCGGGCTCTATCCGGCATGGAAAGCGTCCTGCCTCAACCCCGTGGAGGCCATCAGATCAGGGAGGTAATATATGAACGTCATAAACATGATCGGAATGAACAGGTTTGTTCTCACCACCCTTGCAGTCTGCATGCTTTGTGCCTGCATCACGCCGGCAGGCGCCAGTACCGGACCCGGAGGGTTGCTCACGGCGGCGTTCCCGCCGTACAGCTCCGGAAGTATCCCGCTGGAATCAGCCGGTGCAGCTGCAATGGCAGACAGCTTCATGCCCGCGACACTCGTCGCCCTCGAGGCGGACCTGGTAGCCGCATCAGGGCCGGCATCGTCGTCAGGCGAACCTCCGGCGGCATCAGGATACCGCGGATCGACGCTGGCGTTATATCGGCAGGGTACCCTGAACGGGATGCTCTTCTCCACGGCAGCCAGAGAGTACACCGGTTTGATTCCCTCCGGACAGCAGAAGGTCTATACTCTCCCCGACCCGATACCAGAAGAAGGCGGTTTTGTCCTTTCCCGCCTCTATCTCTATACCACCTGGAGCCACGACACAGCGGTGCGGGAGGGCATTTCCGCCTCCCCGGCGGTCTTCTGGAACGGAAAGCAGCTGGAGGCCGACGCTGTCTATTCCGACCGGAAAGGCAGCGGCATCTATGATTACCCGGTCGAGACCTTTGCCTTCGACCTGAACGGGGTAATCACGCCCGGCGGGAACGGGGAAGTAACGGTCGTGAACGGCGGGGGAAGCGGGCAGGAATTTGCGGCGTACGGCGTCTTACTGGTGATTATCGTCGAAGATCCCGCCGCACCAGAAATTACATACTGGTTGTGCGAGGGATCCGACATCATCTTCGCGGACCGGAGTTTCGGCACCACCGCAGCCGATGCCCGCACCATCGTAGTTTTTACGGGGGACGTGGAAAATGACGGCATTTCGGAAGCCAGCCTCCTCCTCGTTAGCACCGCCGCTTCGGGCATGGAGAGCGACCCGCATCAGGTACTTTTCAACGGGGCTGCATGGGACAATCCCCTCACCACCGGTTCGTCGGACATCAGCATTGCCGAACTCGGGGTGCTCCCCATGCTCTCTGGCTCCGGAAACGTGCTTGAGATCGCGAGCGTCCCCGCCCCGTCACAAGGGGATTATATGGAGAACAGGAACGCGGTGCTGGTGCTGACCCGGGAAGGCTCCGGGGGACACCCGACGGCGGCAGATTCCTCCGGAAACATTTTCGAGTGGCTTATTGACAGCATTCTGGCTGTGTTCGGGATCAAATGAGCTATTCCCGGCCCGTTCTCCGATGAAGAGCCCGAGGAAGGGGGCTGAGTTCACCCGCCCGGCGGTCCCGGTCATTATCCGGCATGCAGGAAATCCTGATATCGCCATCGGAAAAGGGAGGGCTGCAGTCACCGGGAGACCGGACTTTGACGGGGTTTCCCCGCCCTCTCACCTTGCCGACGCATCCGGTCATGCTGCATCATCATCATCTTTGAACCGCCCGTCCCCACCCTGTCGCAAAGGTAATCCGTCTTTGACTACTGTTGCCATACTTTTCTGATAAAATGTAATACAATGTAACAAATTTTTTATCTTTTCGCATCAGAACAGCATTCGCAGATCCCTGATTCCCGAACCGTCATGGTGCGTGACAATTTCTGCGAAAGGGGCAGTTTATGATCCAATCCTTCACCACCGTCTCCCTACGCCGGTTTCTTCCGGTTTGCGTCGCATGCATTATGGCGGCTCTCTTTCTCATCCCGGCCGCCGTTTCAGCCGACACCTACGTCGGCGGCATCCCGCTGACGACGGAAAAGACCGGCACGGTCTCCGGCGGCCTCTGGTTCAACTCGTTATATGGCACGGCCGGGCAGCCCATAGGGCAGCCAAATACGGTGACCATGGCATTCCTGCTCCCGGAGCACTCGGAAATCCGATGGGCACGCGTCTATGTGGCCGTCTACTGCGGACATATGCAGAACAATTACGAAGGGACGGCACGAGTGAAACTTGACGGCAACGGTGACGGAAGCTTTGAAAGGACGCTTGGAACGGAAACATTAAATGTGGAATACTCGTTTCCCGGGGAAGGGGGTGACGGTACAGTCACGGTGAACGACCACTGCAACCGGGTTACGAGCGACTATCTCATGTGGTACGATGTTACGGAGAACATCCATGGCAGAACCGTCGGTGTCGAGGTTTATACCGATAAAAATCCGGGATATACCGGCTTTTTCGATGGCAGGATCAAGCTCATCACCCTTGTTGTCGCCTACGACGACGGGGACGTTGATGAGGTGCACTACTGGGTCAACCAGGGGCACGACGTGGACTCTTATTACTCTGATGATTATCTTGGAGAAGATTATATCGGCGAGTGCGTCTTTTCGGCAGGAAGCCTTGCCGACGACTGGGAGATGTCGGAGCTTTCCGTCATTTACCTGGCAAGCGAGAACGGGGACTACAATTTCAACCTGGATGATCTCGATGTGGAATCTCCCCAGGGAGGCTACGCCGGTTCGCAAACCTGGGACGTCACCGATAGCGTCACCGGCTCGGAAGACAATATCCTCGCCTATACCCGCTCCGCCGAGTTCTATAAGATCCCGCTTGCACTGCTGACTATTTCATATCAGGGTGTACAGACGGGCTCCCTCTCCGTCACCTCCAGCCCTGCGGGCGCGACGATCCTCCTTGACGATGAAGAAACCGGCCAGGCCACGAACGCCACCCTCGGGGAAATACCGGCGGGCGATCACGTCGTGACCGTGGCACATGAGGGCTACCGGGAGCCGGATGAACAGCTGGCGACTGTGGAGGCGGGTGCCACGACAGAGATTCACTTCACGCTCGAACCCATTACCGGCAGCATTCACGTCGATTCCGACCCGGCAGGTGCGGATATCTACCTCGATGCCGTGCAGCAGGATGAGAGGACCGGGGCAACGTGTGAGGATGTGATTATCGGCGAACATACGGTACTGGTCAGGAAATCAGGATACGCCGATGCTTCGGAGACGGTTTTCGTCGAGGAAGGGGAAACGGCAGAGGTATCGTTCGAACTATCCCCCATTATCTCCCAGGGTGCGGGCGACGCATCCGCCGACCAGCCCGGCTATTCGGGCACGGCTCTCTCCCTCTACCGGACTGATACACTCTGCGGAGGCTTTACCTTCATCAATGTGAGCGGGTACTCGGGTCTTCTCAAACCTGAAGAGACAAAGGAATATACAATCCCGGTAACCGTTCCGTCCTCTGGAACCATTGAAGTCGGCCGCCTGTTCATTTACTCGGCGCAGGGGCATAACACCGAAACCAGGAGCGGTGTTGTTCCGCACATCCAGGTTTCTGTCAATGGAAAAAGTGCTCCCGCGGCGTTGAGATACACCGATCAAAACGACGAAGAAGAGTATGAGTATAGTCTCGCTACCGACTGTTTTGATCTCACCGACAGCCTCACTGCACCCGGGGAGATCCTGATCACGGTGCGGAACGCGGGAAGCGGGGATGAAACGTTTGCCCTGCACGGAGCGGCGCTTGCCGTCATCTACCGGAATGAAAACAGCCCCCGCATTACCTACTGGCTCTATGAAGGATGTGATGCCATCCTTGCGTCTCCGGAATTTGGCACGACATCGGAAAGCGCAACCACGACCGTGTCGATTCAGGATGCAATCAACACCTCCGATATCACGGGCGCCCGGTTGACTGCCATCGCCACCGCGGCATCAGGAACCGGAACCGGGGAAAACCTCATATCATTCAACGGCTGGGAATGGTTCAACCTGTTGACAGGAGATTCGTTTGGGATCAGCAGAGCCGACCTTGATGTCAAACCGTACCTCAGCCGCTCCGATAATATCGTAGCGATCCAGAGCTACAATACAGGCATACAGGGTGCTTATCTCGAAAGCCGGAATATTTTCCTTGTTCTGAATCAGGAAGGTGCCGGTGATCCTTCCGTAGATACTATCTATCAGTCAGCGGCGGGAATTGTGCCGCAGGACCGCATGCAGACAGGCGGGAGCGACACGCACGGTATGGCGTACGCGCTCTCGCTTGCGAACGGAGATGTTGTGGCACAGTATATCGTGCTGCCCGACGGGAGCCTCACGCTGTATATCAGGGAAGGGACTGAGATCCGCGACAGCACCGGCGGCATGATCGGAACGCTCAGAATATCCCGCCCGGAGCCGGATAGCGCCGAGGCTGGAAATGCCACCGGCTGGATATATCGCATCAGCCCCGACGACGCAACGTCGGACATCCCGATGGTCCTGACCGCGCCGGTCAATGCGACCGGTCATGCGGGTGTTCCCGGCGATTCCCTCTCGTTTGCCCGGTACAATCCGGGAACCGGCCTCCGGGAATGGATCCCGACCAGGTACGACCCGGAATCGGGCATCCTTTCCTGTGAGATAATCCGCACCGGAGTGTATGCACTCCACAGCGTGGAGTCCGGAGCATTACACGAGCCGGACGAATCGCTCCTTGCGGGAAATCCGATCTTCTCCATGCTTATGGCCGTATGGAACAGCCTGTTTGGCTCTCTTTTCGGACCCGCACACGCACAGGACGACGGCGAGGGTACTGTGCCGCCGGATGTTGCCGGGGTGCTGTCCGAATTAATCATTGAGCCGGCAGAGATGACGGTGAATAGTACGGGCGCATCGAACAGCCTTTCTATAAGGTCGAATCCGCCCGGGGCCCTCATTTCCCTCAACGGGACCTATCTGGGGAAGACGACACCCGCAACAACAGGGCCCCTGGAGGTCGGAGAGTACCGCATTCGTCTCGAACTGGAGGGATTCCGGCCGGTCGAACAGGATATCGTCCTCACGGAGGACACATGCATTGATCTCGACCTCTCTCCCCGCGACGTTCCGTATCTGAACCGGCTGAAGTACGATATGATCGATCAGATCCCCGAAGTGAGCGTCGTTGGCGGGGTGCGCGTCGAATCGGTTCCCAGCGGTGCCGAGATATATATTGACAGCAGAAACGTGGGTTTTACCACCCCTAAGGTTATCTACGGGCTGAAAGAAGGGCTTCACACAATCAAGGTGAAGAAGGCGGGGGCGCTTGTCGAGGATGGAAAACTGGTCGCCTGGACGGCGTCGAAAAGCGTGTGGATTTATCCGGACACCATCATCCCGTTGCAGTTCGTGCAGGGAGCGCCGGTGCCGCCTCTAAGGACGGTCACGATAGAATCCGATGATTATTCGGGAAAGATGTTCTCGCTGTGCGGAAAATATCCTGCCTGTATATTCCCGCAGGAAATACAGATCCGCGAGACAAATCCCTTCATAACCATCGGGAATGACGGGACGTATCAGTCATACCGCCTCGATAACGCCGAGGACGGAATAAACATAAAGATTCAGTCCGTATCGCAGGATTTTGGTGCGATCAGCGTGGCATCAGTACCTTCCGGTGCTGATATCTTTCTCGACGGCTTTCCTACGGGCTACTGTACACCTTATACTATCGGAAACGTTTCGGAAGGTCCTCACAGCATCATGGTGTCGAAGCAGGGGTATCTTCCCGCTGAAAATAATGTCTGGCTCGTCCCGGGGCAGGCCGATGAGGATGCCGCGGTGCGTTTCATCCTCGATTCATATACGTATGGTTCCATCTGGGTGGACAGCACCCCGGCCGGGGCAAAGATATACCTGTACGGGCGGGACACCGGTGCGACGACCCCGTACCTGTTTTCTTTTCTGGAGATCGGCACGTATGATCTCAAGCTGAAGAGGGACCGTGCCTCCGAAAGCATCGAAGGAATTTTAGTGTCTCCCTACGAGGTCCGGCGCCTTGCCGTGGATATAACGGATCAGTAACCGGGTGCAGCCGGGGCAGCTGCAACCGGCAGTGGCCCGGCACAAACAACCTGCAAAAAAAGCGGGCCCGGACCGGTGCCGGCGACTGCGCATCCCGCGGCAGGATCCGGCGCCCTCTATGTCCTTCGAAGCGGTCCCCTGAAAAGGCGAATGTTGATGCATCGTCCTGACGAATACCTCCACCTGAACCTTCCCCCTAAATACGCTGACCCATGATCGAGATCGGAGCCCTCCCTGCGTTCATCAATTATCTGGTGCAGGCTACCGTACTGATAACGGCAGGTATCATGCTTGCCAGTATTATCGCCGAAACCGGGCTTTTTTCACGCCTTAACCGGATATCCCGCCCGCTCTGCCTGATTTGCGGCCTCTCAGAGCCCTGCGTGGTCTGCATTCTTGCAATGGCGGTCAATGCTACAGCAGGAAAATCAATGCTGGCCGAATATTTCCGAAACGGACGGATCAAAAAAGAAGAGATCATTCCGGCGCTCCTGATGGGGACCTTCCCGGCCGTTCTCGGCGAATCGCTTTTCCGGGTACAGCTGCCGACGGCGCTCGTGCTCCTCGGCCCGGTCGTAGGGTCACTCCACACGCTCCTGAATCTTTTCTCAAGCTTCCTCCAGACGATGGCTGCCATCATCTTCTCTCAGCTCTGTCTCCGGACGCATCTTGATAACCTGATCCCTCCTGCCGGAGAGCTGCCGCTCTCGTTTTCCGCTTCCACCGTAAAAAAGGGCTGTCTCCATGCAATACCTACCCTCTGGCGCGTTCTCCCGGCTACCGTTTGTGCAACGCTGGTCTTTTCGGTGCTCTGGAGTATCGGCGGGATGGAGGTCCTCGCGTCGATCTTTGATCCTCTGCTCCGCCTTGTCGGTCTCCCCGGGGAGAGCAGCGCTGCGCTTGTCGCTCAGTTCATCCATTTCTCGGCCGGTTATGCCATCGTTGGATCGCTGATGATACAGGGCGTGCTCGTCCTGAAGACTGCCCTCATTACGCTCATCATCGGGAGCATGATCATCATCACGAACATCTACATCAAGTACACCGGCCCGCTCTACATCTCCCTTTTCGGCCGGTACGGTTTTCGTGTGATACTGGTCACCTACTGCGCCAGCATGGCGGCAAAGGTTGCGACAATCTCCATCGTCATGACGCTCCTTTAATGGACGCCCTCCATTTAAAAGCCAGAGTAACCCAGGGTGCATTCCCGGCATCGGGTGTCGGACGGATCGCTCGAACATGAAGCGCCCATCTGCAGAAATACCTGTATACTTCCACCCGATCGCCGGACTGGAGATCGAATGTGCACACGCATTCCCGATCGGGATTTTCTTTATCATCGTAATGTTCATGCTGACAGTTCTTCTAGAGGAAGGTGATGAAAGGGTGGACACCCGTTTGATATGGGGCTACTCCCTTCAATGAAGCCTGATCCGGGATCCGGAGAGCGATAGGCACGTACCCGGGAATGCATTTCTGGGACAGGATTTTTTTGGGCTGTCCTTTATTTACCATTATATGGCGGATCTGGTTTGAATGCTGCCAGAGTATAATGACCGCTGACAGCGGACAGGCGGAGTAATTTTGAAGATATTAAACAATTTCTCAAAACTATTTCACCTATGCAAAAAATTCGTGTGCCTTTTTTACTCCTTCTCGTATTTTTGATACTACAGGGTGCACAGGCATTTACTGTTGCCTCAACCACAACCATTCTCCGGGATCCCCTCCAGTACATCGGCGGGATCCGGGATATATAAAGCGCATCATTTTTTGTGGCTTTTTGCGTCAAAGGTCTGATTTCATAATACTAATATAAAAATTAATATTACTTCAGCACAAATGATTCTGGTACATGGTTCACCACATCAGGAAAACCATCCTTCCGTTCACCGCGATCGTGGGACAGGACCAGATGAAACAGGCTCTCGTTCTCAACGCAATAAACCCAAGGATCGGGGGCGTGCTCGTCCGGGGCGAGAAGGGGACCGCCAAATCAACGGCGGTGCGGGCCCTTGCGGAGATCCTCCCCGAGATCGAGATCGTCAGGGGCTGCCCCTTTAACTGCAACCCGGCGAACGACGAGGAGCTCTGTGATATCTGCAACGAGCGGATACGGAACGGGGAAGTACTTGACTCTCTTCGCAAGAAGGTGCAGGTGATCACCCTCCCGCTTGGCTCAACCGAGGACCGGGTGATCGGGACCATTGACATCGAACGGGCCATCAAGGAGGGTATCAGGGCGCTCGATCCCGGCATCCTTGCCGCAGTGAACCGGGGCATCCTGTACATCGACGAAGTGAACCTGCTGGACGACCATGTGGTTGACGTGCTGCTGGATTCTGCGGCAATGGGAGTCAATGTTGTCGAGCGCGAGGGAATTTCCCTGTCGCACCCGGCGAAGTTCATCCTGATCGGCACCATGAATCCGGAGGAAGGGGAACTCCGCCCGCAACTGCTCGACCGTTTCGGGCTGCAGGTGACCGTTGAGGGGATTGCCGATGTGGATGACCGCGTGGAGATTGTCCGGGTGGTTGATGCATTTGAGACGGATCCCCGTGCGTTCATGCAAAAATACGATGCCGATCAGAAACATCTTACCGAAAAGATCGTGACCGCAAAGACTGTGCTCCCCTTCGTCCGCATCGCGGATGGCATTGTGCGTAAAATCGCACAGACATGCGTGGACATGGGCGTCATGACCCACCGGGCGGAGATTACCATCGTCCGGACTGCAAAAACGATCGCTGCGTTCAATTGCTGCGATGAGGTCACCCTCGGGGATGTCCGCGAGGCGATGGCGCTTGCCCTTCCGCATCGCATGCGGAAGAAACCGTTCGAGGATCCGCATGTCGACCAGCAAAAGATCAACGACCTGATGCAGGACGAGCAAAAAAAAAACGACAGCGAGCCGGACCTGAACAACCAGCCCTCTCCCCCGCAGCAGGAAGGCCGGCACACCCCGCCTCCACTTCCCACGGACGAATCTGAAAAGGAGGGGGAGGGTCCCCTTGAATCCTCTTCATTCAACCCCCCGCCCGAACAGGTCTTCGACATCGGAAAACCCATTGAAACCTCGTATATACGCTACGGTGGTTGTAAGGACCGGATGAAGCGGTTGTACGTGTCCGGGCGCCGGGTGGAGACGATTTCAGCGGAAAATCGCGGAAGGTACGTCCGCATCCGCATGCCGGAAGCGTTGAAGGATATTGCGTTCGATGCTACGATGCGGGCAGCCGCCCCGCACCAGAAATTCCGGCAGCATAACGGGAACCGCATCGTCATCCGTGACCAGGATATCCGGGAGAAGACCCGGACGGGCAGGGTTGCCGTCACCTGCGTGTTTGTTGTGGACGTGAGTGGCTCTATGGGCGCTGAAAAACGCATGGAGAGTGCAAAGGGGGCCGTTCTCTCGCTTCTGGAAGATGCCTACCGGAACCGTGACCGCGTCAGCCTTGTCGCATTCAGGGGCAATGAAGCGGACGTCGTCCTCCCGCTCTGCAGCAGTGCTGACCTTGCCTATAAGCAGCTTCGCGATATGCCGACTGGCGGCAAGACTCCCCTCGCCCGTGGGCTGATGAAAGGCTATGAGGTACTGATAAACGAGAGGAAGAAAAGGAAAGAGATCATCCCGCTTCTCATCCTCATATCCGATGGTCGTGCAAATATCGGTTTTGGCATGAACATCAGGGAAGAACTCCTCGCAATCGCCCACCAGCTGAAAGAAACCGGTATACATACCGTTATTATCGATACCGAGTCCGTGAGGCGGTCGGCTGTCAATTTTAAGCTTGGGTATTGCAGGGATATTGCGGATACGTCGGGGGGAATCTATTATCCGCTTAGCGAATTGTCCGCACAGGGCGTCAGCTCGATTGCACAGCATGCAAAAGACCGCCTTGTTTCCGTATTCAGGCAGGGAGCCTGACTGTAGAGACGCTGGTGTCAGAACATGCGGTGATCGGGATGCAATCATCGGGCAGGCATTGTCGTCATCCCTGTATAGAGGAAAGACGGGAGATGAGTAACACAAAAATCTATTTTTTTATTACTTTTTATAAAAAATAGTAAAATATTTATGTGATTACAGGAAAGCAGGAGTGCCGGGAACACTGCGCCGGTATTTTCCGTTTCGGGAGAATACCGCGGGTGCAGCGTGAAACGTCTATACCTGTGTTGTTACTGGCATAACCGGGCTGTACGTGCCTGGGGAGATGATGGAGAATGCAACGAATGATTGAGGCCGAAGGAACGGATATCGTGCTCGATACCGGGGTTGATGTATTGATTTACCGTGCCCCGCGACCGGAAACTGAGGATGATCGGCGGTATCAGCGCGGCAGGGATCTGTTTGTAAAGGAGCGTGCCGGCGGACCGGATATATACTACATGCACAGTTGGTCTCTGCTCCCGGGAGAGCAGGAAGGTATACGTCTCGTTACCATGAACGCCGCCGAGCGGTTCCTCGAAGGACGTGGACTGGTCCTCGCCAGCTACCCCGGGAGCACGGGCAGCGCCATCCTCCGTTCGTACGGATACGGGATGCTGGAGGAATTCTAATATTTTTGCCCTCCGGGCGGCGGGCAGAAACTCCGTTCGATGCCGGGAAAAATGAATAACGGGGGTGGCTCCCCATGGCCATCCGTTACGATCATTTGGCACGTGTGGGCGGAAATATAGAGGATTGCAGGGTGTGCATAGTGGCGGTTTCGTGCATAAAGAGTAAAATATGAATAGGAGATGTGTGCTCCATGCCTTCTTGGGTTCCCACCCACACAGAGAGGTATAATTTTATTATATTTATTTCTTACTTAATGTTATTTTTATAATGATTCATATGTATAAACACCTGGTGCCGGTGATGGGGATCCGCTCTTCCCTCCGGGTTGCATGCCCGGCAGGCCGGAGCACACGCCGGGATCAGGGGTCCCGCATCCGGTTTTGGTATGCAGAGACGGTGATATTCACCGGGTGAATCAGAACCTCCGTATTCTCGATCTTCACGCGTACTTCGTCGCAGCCAATCCCTGGTATAGCGGCGAAGTTCCGCACGTGGGTGTATTTGATGTCCGGATTGCCGAGAGCCGATTCGCACCTGCCAAGGATGCTGGTGGTGAAGGGCAGGTGGAGATCCCGCTCACCACGGATGGTGAGTATGTCAGAGGCAACGGGAACGGTTATCTCCTCGCCCTTCTCTGCCCGGAGCATAAGCATGGCAACGCCGTTTCCGCTGATGCCGCTGTGCTTACCGGCGGTGAAATTGACAACGGTCAGGTGGATCCCCGAACATTTGCCCCCGCCCTCGTCCGCGATATCGATGAGCGTGTGGGTGAACCCGGTGCCTGCTAGCAATCCGGTCCCCCTCAGCCATCGTGCAGCACAGGAGAGGCATTGTCGGATCGCCTTTGGTCACGTTCACGCGGCCGAACCGCCATGCATACCCTGATCTACCCGGAAATTGTTGGCAGGCAGATAGGAAAACTGCCCGAGGGCGACGGAAAAGAAGCGTCCGCCGCAGGTGACCTCGAGGATGTTGTCATCCGGCTTCATCTCAGGCGTGCCCCCCGGTTTTACCGGGTGCAGGAGGATATCGCCGCCGCCCGGAGGCATGGTCTTTTTCGGCAGCACGTCGCGTTTGAGCGAGGGTGGGCCGGGGCGGATTGGCCGGCGGACGGACGCCGGCAGCGGCGTAAACCCAGCCCACCGCTCCGTCGGGATCATGTAAAAAAAAGGTTTCGGTCACGTTTTTTTCCGGATGTGCACCCCGGACTGCTCCATAGCCGCCCGCCACCCCCTGATCTCTTCGGAGGTGACGACATCAATCGCCCCTCCCTGCAGCCGGCCGGTCACCTCCCCCATCTCCTCTTCAAGATCGCCCTCGATCGCCAGATAGACTTCCCGAAGGCCGTTGATGGCCTCCTCGTCGGCCTGCCACAGCCCCCGCGCATGGGCCTCAAGCAGCCTTCTCCCCATCTCTTCCATCGCCCAGACATTGTGCTCGCGGAAGAACTCCCGGTTCTGTTCGTCGAGGAAGAAGGTCCGCGCGATCTCGTCAAAGATCCAGTCATCCACCTCGCCGGTGGTGGCGTCCCACCCGTAGACCCTGCCGGTGCGCCGGGCAATCTCGCTGGCGCCGGCATAGCCGTGGGCCTTCAGCCCGTCGATCCACTGGGGGTTGAGCAGCTTGGTTCGGACCACCCGCCGTATCTCCTCCGCCAGCGTGCGGACCTCAGCATTGCTCACGTTCCGGGTGTCCCCGTAGTATGCCTCGACCTTTTTACCGGAGACGCTCCGGGCGGCAGCGGTCAATCCGCCATGCGATCCGAAATAGCAGCAGCACCCGAGGAGGTCGTACTCGTCGGTGGCCGTCTTGTTAAAGGTGAGATCGACAGTTTCGAGCCGTGCAACGAACCCCGCGCGTTCCTCATCGCCGAATCGGCCCCGGCCGTAGGCAAACCCGTTCCAGTAGATGAAGACATCCGCAAGGTCCTCCGTCGCCTCCCATGCCGAGGCATAGACGGCAAGGTTCACGCCCATCCCGTAGGTCCCCTTCGGTGCGCCGAAGATGCGGGGCGTTTCAGCTGCCGGTCCGGCATGTTTTTTGAGGAAGTTGACCGCCTCCGGTTCATCGAGAGAAGCGACTGTTTTCAGCGCATCGTCGAGGAGCTCGACGCACTGGTAGAAGCAGTCGCGTAAGATCCCGCTGATACGCACGGTCACGTCGATCCGCGGTCGTCCCAGTGCCTCCGGCGGGATGACGCGGAAGCTCTTCAGCCTGCCGTGCACCCAGACCGGCTCGACGCCGATCAGGGCGAGGATCTGGGCGAACTGCTCACCGTCGGCCCACATGATGTCCGAGGCCATCCAGAGAATGGCGACGTTCTCCGGGTAGGTTCCCTGATCGTCCCGGTATTTCTCGATCGTCAGATCCGCAAGCCGACGCCCCACCGTCCAGGCGGCAGCGGTGGGAACCGCCCGGGGGTCGAGGGAATAGAAGTTTCTGCCGGTCGGGAGGATATCGGTCTTTCCCCTCGAGATGAGGCCCGAGGGCCCGGGTGGGATATATCCGCCCGCCATGCCGTTTTCCAGGCTTCCTATCTCGTCCGATGCCGCCATCCGGCCGGCAAGGTCCCGCACCCGTTCCGTGAATGCTTCCAGACTTTTTGTTTTTCCGGAGACGAAGCGGTCACCGAGCACCTGCGAAGCAGCTTCCGCCGGACCGGTGCCGGCAAGTATCAGGCCGACGAGCCCTTCTGCAAACCGATTAAGCAACCGCACGAGCGCGGTCTCGGAGTCCGAAACCGCAATGTCAAGCCCCATCAGCCCGGTAAGAAGGGCATGAACGCTCCCGTCATGGTTAAGGGTGGTGGCGATGAAGCGGGCACGGCGTTCCCCTTCGGGAACTGTCCCGAAGATGTGCATCCCATCGGGGATGTGGGTGGTGTAGATACCGGATATGACGCGGTGGATGCCCTCAAGGAGATCGTCAAACGCCGTTGCCGGCCCGTAGCCGACATCCCGTTCAAGGCCGGCACGCTTAACAAGGTCGATGATCTGGTGCTCGAGGGCGTGTGCTTTTGCCCGGTCCGCGTCCCTGAATTTGTCATACTCGCTGATCCGGTCTTCGAGCTCCTTAAGCGCCCCGTAGGTGCCGGTAGGTGCCATCACCGTCTGCATGTGATCGACGATGACCGCCGAAGCCCTCCTCTTGGCGATCGTTCCTTCGGAGGGGTTGTCCGAATTGTAGATATACAGATACGGGATTGGGCCGGTAACGGCGTCGGGGACGCAGGCACCCGAGAGCGCCGCCGATTTTCCCGGAAGAAATTCAAGGGTACCGTGGGTTCCCACGTGGATGATCACGTCGGCGCAAAACACCCGCTCGAGGTAGCGGTAGGCAGCAAGGTAATGGTGCGGCGGCGGGAGGAAGGGATCGTGCAGGATACGACAGACCTGGCCGTCGCATCGTGATCCGGCACAGCCCCGCTTGGGCTGGGTGCAGATTACCGCATTACCGAACGAAAGCCCGGTGACAACGATCGATCCCCCGTACACCATGGCGGGGGGCACCCCGTTCCGTTCTTCGCCGGGGGGTGCTCCCCAGGCGGCGGCGATGCTCTCCTGGAGGCCGGGATCGAGTTCCTCGAACCAGCGGCGGCAGGTGGGGCCGTCCACGAAACCGAGTGCTCCGCCGCGCCGGATAATATCCTCGACTGTTGTCCAGCGAAACTCGTTCACCGCCCTTTTTTCGAGGATCTCTCTGGCAAGCGCATCGCCGCTCTCCGGGACCTCGACGCTGTAGCCGTGGTCGCGGAGGCGGCTGAGGATCCTGACAACGCTCTCCATGGCATCGAGGTGGGCGGCTGCCCCGACATTGGCCTCGACCGATGCACAGGGCGAGCTGTTCAGGATGATGGCCACCTTTTTTTCACTGTTCGGCTTCTTCCGGAGCCTGATCCAGGCCATCACGCGGCGGGAGAGTGCCGCTACGCGCTCGGTTATCGGCTGGTGCCAGGC
Source organism: Methanomicrobiaceae archaeon (assembly GCA_016926855.1). Lineage (GTDB taxonomy): Archaea > Halobacteriota > Methanomicrobia > Methanomicrobiales > Methanomicrobiaceae > LKUD01. The sequence goes on from JAFGNT010000002.1 coordinate 47,617, forward strand.
GTTTTCGGGCCCTTCCGGCCCCTCCTGCATTGCACAGGCCACCGGGATCATTCCCGTCATCCCATACATCTCGGGCAGGACCACCGACCACCCGAGTTCGGAACTTGCTATCCCGTCACTGCTTCCGAGCCACTCCTCCTCGGTACGGTAATAGAGGACCAGGGGATGGAAAACCGGAACGTTCATCTCCTGGAACAGTTCCTCCGGTGCTCCGGCATCGGGAGCAAGGGCCGATGAAGGGAGACAGACGAGGGCATCGATATGGCCGGACAGGTACGTCCGTATCACCTCCGTTGCCGGCAGGGCGCCGGCCTGCTCGTCACCGGTCCCCGTGGTGAACACGGGGATAACGTTTGCGTGCCGCTCGAATTCCCGGATCAGGGCATCGATTGCCCCGAGGTCGCCGTTTGCCCAGTAGATGCGGTAGAAGAGGATCCCGACGGTATCGGCGTGCGGGGTTCCCCGCCAGCGCAGGTACTCGGCGGTGGATTCGAAGATGCCGGGGGCATCGGGGTGGTACACGCCCTCCCAGCGGCCTGCCTGCGGTGGTGTAAAGCCGGTCGTTTCGCCAAGCACCTGCGAACGGAGATAGGAGAAGAGATTGTCCATGTTCTCCGGCCCGCCGCAGGTGAAATAGGCATTCACCGTTGCAGTGACCTGCAGTGCCACGGTCGAGAGTTCCCAGAAAGACTGGTCGTGGCCGAAGGATATCACTGGAGCGCGGCCTCTCAGCCGGGGGATCAGGGTATCCCAGTAGGCGTCGGCGGTCGGGTGGAGGATGATGACGTCACTCTCAGGCAGGCTTTCAATCGCGCTTTGTAGCATCTCCGGATCCTTCAGGCGGAAGGTCGCCCATGCGGTCAGCGAAACACCGCTCTTTCGGGCTGCTGCCGTCAGCATGGGAAGTTCGCTTCCCCAGACGATGGCGGTGACTTTCACCGATCGTCACCTCCGACCGGCTCTACGGGGAGGATAAAGGGCAGGCCGCCTTCTGTTCCCACCACCGCCCTGACCCCGTAGACCTGCTCGATGAGCGGCGGGGCGAGGAGCGTTCCGGGCGGGCCCGCGGCGATGACGCGTCCATGGTGCAGCACGATGAGGGCATCGCAGAACCGTGCCGCCAGGTTCAGGTCATGGATGGCCATGAGCGCCGCGATGTTTTGTTCCCGGACGACCGACCGGATCAGGGACATCACCTCGAGCTGGTGGCGGACATCGAGGGCGCTGGTCGGTTCATCCAGCAGCAGGAGCGCGGGTTCCTGCACCAGTGCCCGGGCAATCATCACCTTCTGCCGCTCTCCGCCGCTTACCTGGGTGAGCTTTCGAAACGCGAGGTGCTGGATCCCGAGACGGGCGAGCATCCCCGTCACCATCACGAGATCGGCGTCCGAGACGCTCCACCGGACATGGGGTCTTCTCCCCATCAGCACCACTTCGAGAACGTTCATGGCCATCCCAATGGAGAGCGCCTGCGGAACGTAGGCGACGGTGCGCGCCAGTTCATCGCTGTGGTACTGCGCAAGCTCTTTTCCCCGGATCTCGACGGATCCCTCCGGGGCCAGGATCCGGTCAAGGCACTTGATGAGCGTGGTCTTGCCGCAGCCGTTCGGCCCGACAACCCCCAGCACCTGCCCCTCGTCGAGGGTGAAGGATATTCCGGAAAGAACCTCACGCTCCTGGTAGGAGAATGTAAGGTCGCGGACTTCGGCAATCACCAGTACTCCTCCTTCCGGCGCAGGAACAGGTAGAGAAAGAACGGAATCCCGATAAAAGAGGTCATGATCCCGACCGGGATGATAACCGGGGCAAGGATCGTCCGGGCCAGGCTGTCGGCCAGCAGCAGGATCAGGGCGCCGATCAGCCCCGATGCGATCAAAAGGTAGCGGTTGTCCCCCCCGAGGGCGAGGCGGGTGATATGCGGGGAGACAAGGCCGATGAATCCGATAGTGCCGGTAAAGCAGATGATCGACGCGGTGATGAGCGAGGCGATGAACATGTGGATGGTCCGGGTCCGTTCGACCCGCACGCCGAGGCTCTGGGCTACCTGGTCCCCCATGGCCAGCGCGTTGAGATCCCATGCCCTGACAATAACGTAGGGAACGCTCACACCCAGCACCAGGAAGACGATCCCGCACTTCAGCCACGACGTCCGTTGCAGGCTCCCGAACATCCAGAAGACCACGGCCTGGAGCTGCTCGGTGCTCCCGGTGTACTGCAGAAACGAGGTGACGGCACCGAAGAGGTACATCAGGATAATGCCTGCGAGCACCATGCTCTCCGCCGACATGCCCCGATAGCGCGAGAGGCCGTAGATGGCCGCCGCTGCAATCAGGCTGGCAAAAAACGCGCTGATCACGATACCCGCCTCGCCAACGGCGGTCTGGGGGATGACCATGATGGCGATGGCGGCCCCGAAGGTTGCAGCCGAGGCAATGCCGAGGGTGAACGGGCTTGCGAGCGGGTTCCTGAGCACCCCCTGCATCGTCGCGCCGGCAATAGCCAGGCCGAAGCCCGCCAGAACGGCAAAGATGACCCGGTGCAGGCGGAGATCCCAGACGATGGTCAGGGCGAGCGGATCGACACTGACCGAGCCGGGGAAAAAACGGGAGAGTATGGCAATGTACACCTCGGAAACCGTAAGGCCGGCCGAACCGAGCGTCACGGCCACGCCCGCGAGGAGCACGATAGCCGCCGCAAGCAGGCCGAGGGCGACGGCCCTTCTGCCTAGCATCGCGCGGTAGGTCCGGGCTATCCGTGCTCCTTCATCCGGATCGTCAGCGGTTTGTTCTTTTGTGAGCGTCATGGAACGGGATACACAAAGAGGGACGGATCGGCGACGGCAGGATCCAGCCCCTGGAACCGGCTCACATAGGTGCGGTGCAGAGCCGGTGGATCAAGATCGACAAAGAGATCGGGATAGAACCACCGGGCAAGGTAGGCTTCGCCGATGATGTACTGGGGTCCGCCGAAGATGGCAGTGTGCAGGAGATACACCCTCCCCTGAGAAACGGCAGGGATGGCATTCCACCCGGGCCTGCCCGAAAGACCTGCCAGGGCGGGGCCGAACGCCGACGCGTTGATCATGGAATAGCCGCCGAAGGTGTAGTCCCCGGATCCTACCAGCTTGACCACCACCTCCGGCTGCCGCGAGATGATGGCTTCGGGATCAACTACCGGGTACTCGGCTGCGCTGTCGGCAAAGATGTTGCTGCCGCCGGCCAGTTCGATCTTGTCGTGGTAGCCGGATCCCGGACCAGCGCTCTTGTAGTCTGTCCAGCTCTCGAAGTACACCGCCGGCCAGGATCCTGCAGCCGGAGAGGCGAGGCCCTCTGCAAGCGTGTCGAGGACCTCCGTGTAGAACTCCACGAGAGCGTCGCTCTCCTTCGTCCGATCAAAGATCCCGCCAAGGATGTTCACATCATCACGGTAGGTTTCCGGATGGTAGCAGTCGATTCGGAAGACGATGATATCGGGGTTTGCCGAGAAGATGCGCTGTTCGATCTCATCGCAACTCTGCGCACTTACCGTCGCGTACAGGAAGACCGCGTCCGGCCGGCCGGCAAGAATCTGCTCATAGTCGGGGGACCAGATCGATCCGACGGATGGGGTATTCTGGTATTCGGGGAAGAATTCAGGCATCTGGGCGATGTACTTATCGACGGCGACCACACAGGACGAGGGTATTTTCAGTGATCGCATCGTTTCGAGAGTCTCGCTGTTCATCACCACCACGCGATGGAGCGGCCGGGTGAGAGAACGCACTTCTCCTGCGGAATCGGTAACCTGTTTGGGCTTGCCTCCCCAGAGCGTATAGATGGTGGCGGCATCGATAACGTCCTGCTCTGCCGGGGCATCGATGCACCCGTCCCCTGCGCTGCAGGCAAGGAAGCGGAGAATGCTCTCGGAAAGCTCCTCCCGCGTGAGCGTATCATCGCCGTTCAGATCGCCGGGCATAGTCCCCGCACAGGCCGACTGGGCGACAATGCCGAAGAGAAGGATGAGCGCAGGCAGCCATCGCATCCCGTTCATGCACCCTCCTCCCGTCTGCGGTATCCGGCGTATGCAAGGGCGGCGAGGGTGCCTCCCGCCAGGATCGGGGAACTCCCCGCCTGTGTCGCTGCCGACATGACGGAAGACGGCGTGGGGAGTACCTCCGCGCCGTCAGCCGGGGTGCCCTCGTCACCGGCCGCCGTCACGCTTCCCCTGCTCCCGTCCGAAAAATTCACCCAGGTGCCGGCAGGCTCGCCTGATATGGTGCTTGTAAAGCTATACGATACATCCTGCTCTTCCAGTATTGCCATGTGCAGATACGTACCCTCCGCCCGCCATTGCGACGGCGGCAGCGAGCAGGAGGTAACCACCGCACCGTCCGGGATGATCTCCGTGATTCCCAGGAAGCTCCCTGCCGAAACGACGAGGGTGACGGTTGTGATGCCGTCCTTTCCCTGATCCGCTGTACGGATGACACCTGCTGCGGCTGCCGGGATAACGAGGATCACAAGAAAGATGACTGCCAGAATTAGTCTCCGTTGCATATGCTGTATCATGTAATTGTAAGAACTATTGTAATAATAGTTTTACTAAATCATTATAAAATTAAATTAGTGTGAAATAATAAGATATTTTTATCTTGTCAGTATATGGGAAGGGATTTCTCTTTTCGGACATGCAGTATATACTAAGACGTACCGTCCTGATGCTGACCACCCTGCTCAGGCCTGCCGCGGGCGGCACCGGTCGTGAAGCCGCTCGTCGTCTTTTCGGAGCGTGCGGGTCTGACCACTTTCCATGTCTTAAAGACGTGGCCCCATTGAAACAGAGTGCGGCACACCCCCCGCGGCCCTCCAATACCCCCCTCCCCCGGCAGTATCCTTAAATACCGCAACCCCGTCCTTCTGTTCAGGATTCACCCGCCATGCGCATCGGATACCCCTGCATCAACCGGAGCATCGGCTGCTCGGCCTCCCGGACCTTCCGGCTTGCGTCGTATTCCGAGGCCCGGCTGTGTGAGGCCGTCAACCAGAACATTGACTGCCTTACCCGGATCCTCGCGTACAATATCAGGGAGGGCCTCCTGTTCTTCCGGATCTCCTCGGACATGATTCCCTTCGCGTCGCACCCGCTCTGCGCCGCCGACTGGCAGGGGACGTTTCGCGGCCGGTTGTCCGCACTCGGCACCTTCATCAGAAACTACCGGATCCGCATCTCCATGCACCCGGATCAGTTTATTTTACTGAATGCACGGGACGAGGACGTGTATAATAGGAGCGTTGCGGAGCTGGCCTATCACGCCGAGCTGCTCGACCTGATGGGCCTCTCCGCCACCGCGAAGATCCAGCTGCATGTCGGTGGGATCTACGGGGACCGGGAGGAGAGCATCAAGAGGTTTCTGGAGCGGTACGGCCGCCTTGACGAGACAATTGTCCGGCGCCTCGTCATCGAAAACGACGACAGCCGGTATCCGCTCGCCGACTGCCTGAGGATTTCGCGGGAGTGCGGCGTCCCGGTGCTCTTCGATTCTTTTCATCATGCGGTCTTTTCCTCGGGCGAGGGGCTCCACGACTCCGCTCTGAGTGCCGCAGATACCTGGTCATCTGGCGACGGCCTGCCGATGGTCGACTACAGCTCGCAGTACCCTTCCGGACGGCCGGGAAAGCATGCGGAGCATCTCGATCCGGACGATTTCGCCCGGTTTCTCGCGGAGACCGCACCGCTTGACTTCGACTGCATGCTGGAGATCAAGGACAAGGAAAGTGCCGCCCGTTCCGCTCTCGGCATCGCTACGGGGGACCCCCGCCTCGTCACGGGTCTGAAGGGGCAGCGGGAGTGAGACCGCCCGTATCAGGGAAAACCTGCATCCGGTTTCCTGCGTCTTCCGTATATCTTTAATGTACCGCACAGCGAACGGGTGATTACCGGCCGTGTACCGGGATGCACGGGGTGAAGGACTATGTTCGAACTCACTGCCGTCATCGTGCTCGCGGTCGCCCCGGGCCTCTTCTGGCTCTGGTACTTTTACCAGAAAGACCGGTGCAAGCCCGAACCGCTGCCGGTCATTATCACGATGTTCGTCCTCGGAATTCTCGTCACGTTTCCCGTCGCGTTTCTCGAGGAGATTGCCGGAAACTTCTTCCCGGAACTGGTCCTCTACGTCGTCGCCGGCCCGGTTATCGAGGAGGTAGGCAAATTTGCCGTGGTCCGCCATTCTATCTACCGGTCTCCGGTCTTTGACGAGCCGGTGGACGGCATTATCTACGCTGTTTCGGTGGGGCTCGGGTTTGCCACACTGGAAAATGTCCTGTATGTCGGCACGTCCTTTATGACATCGCTGCCGCTCGCCATCGAAACCGGTGTCGTCCGTGCCCTCCTCTCCGTGCCCGGGCATGCCATCTTTGCCGTGATGTGGGGGTACGCCCTCGGGCAGGCGAAATATCTGCCCCCCGGGAAGGGATCCAGAGTGGTCTTCGGAGGGCTCGTGCTTGCCATCGTGTTCCACGGGCTGTTTAACTTTCTGCTGTTCGACGCCATCGGGTTCGCCGTCCTGGTCCTGGTCTTGGTTCCGGTGATGTGGCTTGCCGTGGGGCGGCGGATCGAGCTGGCGCTCGGGGTATGCCACGACGGGCTCAACGGTCCGGGACAGCTGCGGTGATCATCGGCCGAACCCATGCCGGCCGGGTGGGTATGGCGACAAAGGAAACGGCCCCGGGAGACGGGTTGATTGCCGGAAACCGGCAGCCTGACGGTCCTGTGCGGTCCATTTCTTATATCAGCGGCCCTCATAGATCTGTGATGAGCATGAGCTTCAGAGTACGTGTAATGGTACTGGTACTAGCGGCGGTCGTCGTCCTTGCAATCACGGCAGGGTGCACCGGGACGTCTCCGGAGGCAGGAACACCACCCGCCCCGGTCGCACAGCCCGGCGATACGGCCGCGGTGCATTATGTCGGTACCCTTGACGACGGCATGGAATTCGACAACTCGACTGCCCGCGGCGAACCGCTCGAATTTGTGCTGGGCAGCGGGCAGATGATCCCGGGCTTCGATCAGGCGGTCACCGGGATGGCGGTCGGGGAGACGAAAACCGTCCTGATTCCCGCGGATGAGGCATACGGGCAGCACCGCGACGACCTGATCCTCGAGCTCCAGAGATCCGGGTTTCCCGAAGATTATGAACTGCAGATCGGGCAGCAGATCCCCCTCGGGACGTCGAGCGGCGCAGTTGTGCCCGGCATCATCATCGCCCTCAACGATACCATCGTGACGGTTGATGCAAACCACCGGCTTGCCGGAAAAGACCTGACGTTCGTGATCACGCTTGTGTCGATCACCTGAAACCCGGGCAGAAATTTGCCCCCTTTTTTTAATCCACGGAAAGTTACGTGCCCCCTTCCCGGTATCACTGGTACAAGGGAAATATTGAAACCACAGCTCTGCCTATGTCTGATTCGAAAGTCGGTATTCAGTCATTTTCAGTGCACCCCTCTCTCGCATCGGTTTCCGCAGACGACACTGCCCGGACTCGTCCCGATAACGGACAATCGTGATCCGGGCGGAGGAGTTTTCGGGGCCGCATCTCACCGGATTCAGTCTCTTTCCCGGATATCCGCGGCTTTCACACGAACGACAGGGCAGGCCACACTCGCCGGAGAGCCTGTACAGGGTCTTTTGAAGGAGGAGAATTCCTATGGGTGGAGATACCGGAAAAAAAATCGGGCGGGGAATCGGCGCCGTACTGAGCGGCGGCCTGAGTGAACTGGTGATTGGAGGAATGAACGCGTCGGATGCCATCGGCTCCATCGGGGATGCGACCGAACAGCTGGGAGCGGCCATCGGGGTGATCGCCGCCACTGCTGCAAAGGTCGGCGATGAGCTCTCGCGTCTCCTCGTCGACGTGGACGACGGCCTTATCCGGGACCGCGAGACCGGAAAACCGGGTGAGCTGACCCGGGCAATCACGACGCTTGATGAGACCGTCGAGGACATCGATGACCTGTTCTCCATCGAACGCCTCACGCCGCGGAACGAACAGACACTCTGGCCGTCGGAGAAGGAGCGGCTCGATGCTCTCCGGGCACAACGGACAGCGACCGCCCAGGCGGAGGTGACGCACCGGCAGACACGCGATTCGCTTGCGGCAACGCTGAAATCCAAAACCCTTCCGGCGTTTCCTCCCGCGTCATGGGGGTGGATCTCGCCGGGAGTCAATTATAGCCCGATGTTTGAAGCCGCGATCGATCAGATGAGCTTCAATACGGTGAAGGAAGTCGATGTCGCCGAGAATTACTTTGCGATCTGCGGGTACTCCGATATGGCGGGCATCAGGGCTCTCTGCCGCAATCTCCGGACGGCAATCGTGCAGCTGCGGTGGCACTGGGACACCATCCGTGACATCGATGCGGAGATCCGGAGTATCCTGTATCGTGAACCCGGCCTCGTGCCGGCAACCCTCAATAACGTCAACGAGACGATTGAGAGGTTCAACACGCTTGAACAGCCGCGAATCGAAGAAATTCTCGACGCAGTCGACGACAATCTCGACGAATCACGGGAAATCCTCATACAGGTCAAAAAACTGTTCGTGGTGAAAAAGAAAAAACCGGTCGTCGTCGCCACCCTGCCGGACGTGGAGCGCACCAAACTCGAGTGGCTGGAGAAGAGGGCTGAGGTGCTGGAATCGGCATTCAGGAAAGAATATGACTTCTCTCTCAATCTTGAGACGGCGATTGCCGATTTCAGGCCGTCGTCGGTTCTCGTGGGGGGTGATGTGCATGGCGCCTGACGGACGGATTCCGGCACCCACGGGTTCCGACGACACGACGAAATATCTCCGGTATCTTAACCGCGGTTTATCCCTCCCCTATGCGGAGGTCGCCGTGAAGGAAGACCTGCTGCGGGACGACCTCGTTATGGCATCAGTCCAGCCGGTGGGAATGCGGGCGTTTTCAGACCTTTCCGTTGCAGGAAGTTCGTATTTTGCCGCCCAGAACAAGTCCGGGATTCATGCGGCGAAGATACAGATGAATATCCGGAACCTGGACAAGGCCCACCTCGCGGCAGATAAAATCCGGTATGTCGAGGAAGACGAGCCGGGTGTGATTCCGCGGACGCTGGATATCGTTGAGGACACACTCGGGCGGTTCCACACCGAATGCCAGCCCCGAATTGAGGCGATTCTCGACTCGGTTCACGGAAACCTGACCGGTTCGGAGGAGGCGATCGGGAAACTGAACAGTATATTCGGGGCTGTCACGGACTTTGCGGGCGACCACAGCCTTCTCGTGAAGATAGGACTCGGGGTGGCGGCATGCGGATTCGTCGCAACGCTCGTGCTCATCCCCTTAGTCCTTCTCAGGATCCTCCTGATCGGTGTGTGACGATGGAAACGGCGGCAATCGCGGCGGAGATGGCACCGGCCGACTCTGAGGACGCACTGATTACTGCCGTCACCCGGCAGTTCGGCTGGTGCCGGCCGTACCGGGAGGTATGCAGGTCGAAGGGCCTGGTGCTGACCGATCTCGTCGATAGGATCCGCTCGGGCGACTCCGCGATGCTGCCCTCCCTCCCGACAGGCTTATTCAAGCGTATGGGTGGGCGGTTCCGTGAGACGGCCCACCCGTGGCTGTCCGGCCGGTGGCTTGTATCGAGTTCGACAAGCGGAAACCCGAGTTTCCGGCTCTCCACCCAACGTGATATCAGCCACATCAATCAGGCATTTTTAAGCGCGTACGAAAAAATCCCCGACCATGATGTCCTTTTTTTCATGACGCCGACGCTCTCGTCGCTGGAAAAATTCTCGACGACTATTCATGTCGACGGCCGGGAGGCAATCATGTTTGCCATCCTGCCGATTTACGCAGGCCTCCAGAGATGCGCAAACACCTTCTACCTGTACCATCCTGATCCGGACGGGGCATGCGGAACCCCCGCCCTCCTCCCGGGATTTCACCGGGATGAGGCTCTGGTCACACGGGTGCTTGATGATGCGGAGGAGAGCGGAGCGGTGGTGGTGCTTGCCTATTCGGCTCTCTTTCTCCGGACCGTTCTGGATGCCTGCCGGGAGCGGTGTTTCGATTTCGGCGACAAAATCACCATCGCCACGGGAGGGGGCGGATGGTCGGGGAAAAAATCGGTATCCCGTGCCGATCCGATAGACAAGGCCCTGTTCTGCGAAGCACTCACGGAAGTGTTCGGCATCCGAAATCCCGAACGCCAGATCCTTGATATCTACAGCTCGGCAGAAACGGGGACTGCACACTCGGGATACTACGACGGAAACCTTGGCGATTACGCATTTGACGTCAATCCCGATGTTAAACTCTATGCCATCTCTTCCGAAACCGGAGAACCGGTCGGAAAGGGTGAAACGGGAATTCCCCGGACCATATCGCCTTACGGAACGGAAGGGGCCGCCGCTGCCGTGATCGACCAGGAGGATGACTGCATGACCGTTCTCTCGACAAACAGGGACGGCTCGGTTCGGCAGTTTTCCGCGATATCGCGGGTTCCGGGTGCCGGCGTTCCCGGCCTGAATGTCTGGATGGAAACCGACTGGGACGGGTGTCCGCTCGATCTGCTGGAGATGGTCACCCGCCACGCCCTCTCGTACTTCGACTGATTCCGATGCGGGAAAAAAGCTGCAGGGAAAACGGTGTCTCCCTCTGCTTCGGAAAAGGGGTTTCGGGGTACCGGAGGGATTCTCCTTTTCTGGTATCTCACTATACCCTCTCTCCGGTATCTAGAAATACCCTGTCTCCGATTCCCTGTCAGGTATGGCCATGCAGGTGAAAACCATCAAATTCTGGATCGATATCGGGCTGGTCGTGACATTTGTGCTCTCGTTCGGAACCGGCATTATCAAATGGCCGGGATTTTTCGCGATGACCGGGCTCTCCCGTGTGGTGCTTCCGATGAACCAGATTACCCTGATCCATGACCGGAGCGGCCTCATTTTCGGGATACTCGTGATTGTCCATCTGGTGCTGAACGGAAAATGGCTGGTGTCGACCGGGAAGAAACTCTTCCGGTAGCGCGATGCTCCCGCAACTCTTATGCCGGATGGATATCAACGGGCTCTCAGATGACGCTGTTTCCGGCCGGCCGGCGATACGGGAGCAATCGCCTGTGACATCCGGTGGAGCTGATAGTGTGCACCCGCCCTATCCCTTTCTCATCTCCGTCCCCCATGGCGGCACCGTGATTCCCACAGAACTGGCAGACCGGATCGCTCTCTCTCCCGGCGAGGTGACATACTACAGCGATCCGCACACCCGGCAGCTGTTCGATTTCGGGGCCCGTGTGGCGGCCTGTGTCACCGCCGACATCTCCCGGACGGCAATCGACGTCAACCGCTCCCCGCTCCACCTCCCCCCGGCGTACCCCGACGGGGTGATCAAGTCCGAAACCGTCGACGGCACGCCGGTGTACCGGGAGGGTTCTTTTCCCGCCGAATCGATGATCCACCTGCTGCTGCTCCGGTATTACTTCCCCTTCCACATCAGGATAAAAAACGTCCTTGAGGCCGGAAACATACGCATCGGCTTCGACTGCCACAGCATGCTGCCCGAAAACCCGCCCGGCAAAAAGAATCCCGGCACTGCCCGGCCCCTCATCTGCCTCTCGAACGGCGGCGACCGCGAGGGACGGCAGGTGGCCGGGAAGATGCCGGTGACGTGCCCGCCCGAATGGATGCAGGCTCTCGTGGCCCGGTTTTCGGAGGAGTTCGAGGAGGGTGCCGTTCGGCTGAACGACCCGTTTACCGGGGGATTCATCTCGCGGTTTCATTACCGGCGGCACGGGATCCCGTGGGTGCAGTGCGAAGTGAACCGTTCACTTTATGAGTCGGAGGATGGCGGTGTGGATTCGGACATGATCGAGGCGGTGCGGGAGGCGGTGTTCCGGGCCCTGGCGGGGTTCTGGGATGATGTGTCGGGTGGAGAATGACGGTGTTTGCAGTGCCGTTTCTCCTGCAAAGCTATGCTGTATCCTCTGCCTTTAGCTCCTCGAGTTTCGCCTTCACCTCGGCCACATGCCCCTTCACCTTCACCTTCCGCCACACGGCGGCGACCGTACCCTCCGGATCGATGATGACGGTGCTTCGCCCGACACCCATGTACTCCTTTCCGTACATCTTCTTCGAGACCCAGGCACCATAGGCCCCGATCACCTCATGATCGGGATCTGCGAGGAGACGGACGGAGAGGTTTTGCTTCTCGGCAAACCTTTTATGGCTCGTGACTGAATCCGGGCTGATGCCGATGATTGCGGCCTCGAGGCGGGCAAATTCCTCCATCTCGTCCGAAAACGACCGGGCCTCAAGCGTGCACCCCGAGGAGTTGTCCTTCGGGTAGAAGTAGAGGACGAGCCAGCGATCCTTGAAATCTGCAAGGCAGACTTCTTTTTCGTCCGCATCGGGAAGGCAGAAGGCGGGAGCCGGCATTCCGGGTGTGAGTTCTGTCATGGGAGTTCCTCCTATCCGTGATGTGAAAAGGATATCGCAGTGTTCAGGTAATGGGCTGGTTTTTCATGAATCTGTTATCTGCCCGAAGTAAAAGGCCGTTCACCGTCATTTTTTTGAAACTGGTTATAATGGCAAAACAGACGTTTTTATGGTGCGTGGCCAAACAATAACTTTTTTATACTTATAGGGTATTATACCTTTTTGTATCTTAATACATCATGATACATAGAAATAGACCTCTCAACCATGGCCCCACAGAACAATCATCAGGATCCTCCGAAAAAGGACAGCAATAAAAAGGCAGCGTCATCTCCGGGAGAGGAGTATCTCAAGGCACTCGGGCGCCGCAGGTCCTCCCGGTCGCACCGGATTTTTTCGGATCAGAATTTTTATGCTATTCCTGAAGTAGCAGAACGGCTCAAGATCACCGAAGAACTGGTCCGCGAACTGATCCGGCGGGGTGAGCTTCACGCGTACCGGATCGGAAAGGCCTACCGGATCACTGACGATGATATCGATGCATTTCTCGAATCATGCAGCACCGGACATGAGAGGCCCTAGGGGGAATAACACATGGCGATCAATGCACTCTTTTACGAAAACAGCATCCCGAAAGGGACAGGTATCCTCGAAATACCCGGCGATGACGGAGGATCAGGGTTATTCATACCGCTCCATGCAACAGCCATCACCGGAACCTTTCATGGTCCGCTCGGCTCTCTCAATCTTACCCAGACGTTTCGCTTTGCAGGCACGGCACTGGACCGCCCGGTCGAGGCTATCTACCGGTTCCCGCTGCCGGGCGATGCGGCGGTCACCAGCGTGGTGGCGACCTTCGGGGACGAGACCGTCCGTACACGGCTTGCCGAACGAAGCACTGCCGAAGAGGAGTACGACAATGCCTTCAAAGAAGGGAAAAAGGCCGTCCTGGTCACCCGCGAATCTGCCGACGTCTTTACCCTCCACCTGACCGGCATCCCGCCCGATACCGATGTCGTGGTGCGCACCACCGTCGCGCTTCTCGCCCGGGCCGTCCCGAACGGATGGGAGATACGCCTTCCCGTGACGATAGCGCCGCGGTTTGTCCGGCACGATGAGGATCACCCGGGCGTCCGGGCCAATCCGCTGCTTACGGTTGTTGATCCCGGGTACCGTGCTTCACTGGATCTGGTGCTGCAGCCTGCAGCGGATATTACCGTATCCCCACCCGCGGCTCTGGTAACCCGGACCGCCGATGAAACACAAATTAAGATCGAGAACACCAGACCCGACCACGATCTCGTCGTCCGGTGGGCAGCCGCTCGCGGGGGTGACTGGCTGACGGCCTGGGCCGCAACCGATCCGGACGGCTCTTTCACGTATCTCCTTGGCCTCATCACGCCACCGGACGGCGTTCCCGAACAAAGAATCCCCCGCGAAGTCATCATTCTCGCGGACCAGTCCGGCTCCATGTCGGGCAAAAAGTGGGACGCGGCAGCGAAGAGCATTCTCGCATTTCTCGATGATCTCGAACCTGACGAATCGTTCAATCTCTGCCTGTTCTCGAATGAAGCCCTCTGGTTCAGCCCGCGTGGCCCTGTTGCCGCCACCCGGGAGGCAATCCAATCAGCACGGCGGTTTGTCCGGACGACGTCGCTCTTCGGGGGCACCGAACTGGGGGTTGCGCTTGAGCAGGCGCTCCGCCAGCCGCGGAAATCCGGCGAATACTCCCGCCATGTGCTTGTCGTCACCGACGGTCAGGTCACTGATGAAGCCCGTCTCTTCCGCCTTGCCGAAAGCGAGGCAGCTGTTGTGTCACCCCGCCGGCTGAGCGTCATCTCCATCGATACCGCCCCCAACGCCCATCTGGCCCTCGAGCTGGCACGGCTCGGCGGCGGGGTTGCAAAGTTCCTTTCCGATGAAGGGGATGTTGCGTCGGCACTTGAAGAGCTGTTCTCGTTCTGGCAGCCGCCGGTACGTGCGAATGCGCACCTCACCGTCAATCAGCCCGGGATCGAGGTCGCGGAGTTGCGGATGCTGCCCGGATCCGAAAACCGTGCCGTCGATATCGGGGACCTGCGCCCGGAAACGCCGGTCTTTCTCGTATGCCGGCTGCCGTCCGCTGTTTCGGCCCCGGTGCTTACGCTGGCCGCACGGGACGAAACATTCGTCGCACGCGTTTCGCCTTCTGCCGGCAACGATGCCCTGTGTACTGCCCTGAAGGTAGCCTTCGGGGCGGGCCGTCTCCGGGCCCTCGAGTACCTGCATTCGGCACGGTATGCCGACAGCGACCTTGCCGACCATATGCGAGAGCTCGGGTATACTGTCCCTCCGCCTGATTCCTCCCTGTATCCGGAGAACCAGGGCCAGGCCCTCCGTGACCATCTCGACCGTCTTCTCGTCGACGAATCGCTCCGCTACGGCATCCCGTCGACCCGTACCGCCTTTGTCGGCGTGTCCGAAACGAAGGGAACGGTCCCGTCGGTCACGGTCGCCGTCCCGAACGCACTCCCGGGCGGATGGGAAGCGCAGCCGCACATTAACGTCCACATGTGCTGCGATTCCATGCGTGTTAAGAGTGATAGCGTGTATGGAGGGATACATGCAATGCAAATCTCCGAACCGCCGGCTGCCCGGTGGCAAAAGACGACGAACTGGACAATTCCGGCCCTTGATGTCTGGAACGGCGAAGCGGTTCTCATTGAATCGTATCTCATACGGAAGGGAACCTACACCGTCATTCTGGCCTTTTCGGACGAGGTATCGGGAGATGACAGTGTCGTTACGGCATACCTCGATGGCGACGAGATCGGGTCATGGATCGGTGAGGCCCTGGATGCGGAAAAAGGGGCAATCCTGCTTTCCATCACCGTGCCACGCACCGGCCTTCTGGATGTTGTAGTTCGTAATCCGTCGGGGGCATGGGCCGGGCGGGAGATAGCGGTCTCGGTGAGAAAAGATATCGCCGGGAACAACCGGTGAAGAACGGCAGGATTGGTTTCTTCCCCTTTTTTCTCTCCTGATGCCAGTCCTTCTCTTAAAAAAGCATGCTGATGATGAATACCATCATAAACGCACCCCAGGTAAGGTACAGCCGGCGGACAAGCACATGCCCTTCTTCTGTCGTAGTGCTCCGGACAAGCCCGAAAGAAAAATACACCATGAACAGATCCGTGATTACGATAAGAAGAAGATAGACATCCCCGAGCCACCCCATCAGGAACGGAAGAAAGGTCAGTGCAACAAAAATACCGAATATACCGCCGGATAGACGAAGGGTACAAGATCTCCCCTTTTGCAT
Organism: Methanomicrobiaceae archaeon; assembly: GCA_016926855.1. Classification (GTDB taxonomy): domain Archaea; phylum Halobacteriota; class Methanomicrobia; order Methanomicrobiales; family Methanomicrobiaceae; genus LKUD01. The sequence goes on from JAFGNT010000002.1 coordinate 63,354, forward strand.
CGCGAGACTTTTCGATGTCCGCAGCGCATCGCCCTCGATATCCAGCGCATCCGAGGCGATCTCCTCGGCAAGATCGAAGAGCGCTGCCAGCGCTGCAAACGTCAGGACAACGCCGTTTACCGCCCCGGCGGCCAGCCCGCCGATGAGAATCGTCATCCCGACGCAGAAGGCCACGCAGAGGTTTCCAAAAAAGCCCGCTTCCTTGAATTTCATGTTATAGAAATGAGCAACTCCCCACACGACCGCTGCTGCCGCGAGCACCATCGGCCCGAGGAGCCATGCGGCTGCAAGGCCGGCGGCACTGAAGAGAAAAACAAGGATCCACAGTTCGGCAACGGTAATGCGGTTCGAGGGGAGGGGCCGGCCCGGCCGGTTTATCCTGTCGACATCCCGGTCAAAATAATCATTGGCACTATTTGCGGACCCGGAGACGAAAAACCCGGTCAGGAATCCCAGCAGTATCCGGTCCGGGGAGGGCACTCCCCCAAGGCCGAGAATCTCCCCGGCCACGACAAATATCCCGGCCCCGATGACGAGGTCCAGCCTGATCAGTTCGGATATAGCACGAGCTTTCGCAAGGATGCTAAGTCCCATCCGGTTCCTCATCATACCGTAACAGGCGACGGAATTAATACTACTGATACAGTCAGGAAAATATCAATCACAGACGATCTCATCCCCAAAACGCAGGGTGACGGCCGGATGATGAGGGGTGTGTTGCTCTGTGGCCTGATATGATAATCTGATAATACTGCGTATCACGGCCGGCCCGGTCAAAAAGAAGCTCTGGATGGCGCTGGAGCGTGATACTCCCTGTTCACTCGTCGTTTCTGAAACGACGGGGTAACGCCTGCCCGGAATAAGAAATGAAAACCCTTATCCCCTTCTTTTCACAATCTCCCGGACGATGGGGCCCCGTCTCAAACTACTCGGAAAAATTCTTCTCGCGCTGGTTATCATCATGGCGATTCTGGCCGCAGCATTTGTTGTTTTCATCGGATACCAGCTGAACGAGGCCGCAAACGAAAGCCGCCAGTCGATCTATATGTACGAACTCACGCTCTCCGCAACCGGGCCGATCGATAACGCATCGCTCCTGATTCCCCTTCCCTGCCTGTACGATCCGGTCTCGGGCACGAATGAGACCGTCGTTAACCTATCCCGGGTCAGTTTCACGAATGTCGACCGGGCCGGGCCGATCGCGGCGGAGATCCAGACGGTCGGCGGCGTTCCCCTGCTGCATCTCTCCGCGGACCGCATCGACCCCATTTATAAAAACCATATCGAGCCGATCATGATCCGGCCGGGCCAAAACGAGTCGGAGCTTCCCCAACCGACGCATATTTACTCCGACCGGTACTCGAACGAGACACCGGAGCTGGTCGCAATGGAGCTGCATTTGCACGATACCAGCGTCGGCCGGGAGATCGATACCCGGATCCCCCTCGGGAATGCGGCGGTTTTTTTGCCCTGCCGGATAGTCAGCGACCTCAGCAGCGTCGAAGGAGGCATGTACGAAGACTACTATATCCGAAACGGCTCTTCAGGGAATGTCGTTGAGGTGCCCTTCATCCTCTCGTACGATGCCGACGACGAAACGGTGCTCTCGATCCGGACGCAGGTTGTGGGGATCAACCAGTGGTGGGTACTGGGATGGCAGTCGAATTCCTACACGGAAACGCTGTCACATGCCTTTACGGGGCCGTGCAACGGCACGTACCCGGTGACGGGGGTGCTGACCGCCGGAGAGGGCGTGTACTGAGATTCGATCCTCCCCCAAAAAAATCGCCCTTTATTTCCCGGCAGGAGCCGTCCCTGCTGTCATTGTTGCATCATACCGGGTTTTCAGAGTCCGTTCCCGATGACCATTCCGGCAGGCTCTCCGTGACGTGTTCCTCCGGCATCTCCCTGCCCCGGCCTGCCGATTGGCCTCTTCCTGCATCAGCTCGTTGAGGAACCGGATGAGGAGATGTTTTCATACCCTCTTCATCAGCAGTAAGATAATGGCGTACAACTTCCTTTAGATCCATGCCCTGTATTCTCCTGTTGGCTAATCTGGAGAGGATACAGGGACTTTTCCAATTTTACATCACTTTCTGTACACTCCCGAATTACCTCGATTCAGCACCTGACCGATAATGAAAGAGCATCCGGTTTCATGCACTGCAGCAGTGATCTCTTGATGCTGTTTTTTATGAGGGAGAACGTATCCGGCACGGCCTTCTGCGGGTATCAGGTGCGATCGTGGTGGAAGGAGCAGTATATTATATATGAAAAGAATTCAGGTTATGCCGTGAGGGGAACAGCCCTCCCGGAGAAAGCACTATAAAAGTGGTGACCATGATAGAAGAAGACGAAATCAAAGGAAAAGGCAAACAGATCGAAGGAAAGATCCGTGAAGAAGTGGGCAAATTGACGGATAATAAAACGGAACAGGTCAAAGGGAAGATTGAACAAGTTGAAGGGAAAGTTCAAGAGGAAATTGGGAAACTAAAAAGAAAGGCGAAAGAGTGAGGTGAGGACACCCGGACAGGGTATGCCATATCTGCTACCTTGTTGTGGTAACCTGGTTAGGGGAACATGAAATGCCTTAAAAGCTCACGTATTTGGTGGATTTCTAAAAAATATAATATTCACGATAATTTCATGAAAATATTCCCTTTTTAACTCCGGAGTATTTTGAAAAACGGTGCATAACTATATATTCCGGATAATCCTCTACTGGTTGATAACCATAGGAGGGAGTATATGCCTGGATTGATTGGGTATGCGATATTATTTCTCATTTTGGCACTGGTTGCCTATGTTCTGGGTGCAAAAGGGATTGCCGGGTTCTCGATGACCATTGCGAAATGGCTCGTTATAATCTTCATTATACTTGCAATTATCGCATTTTTATTGTAGCGGCACCCGCATTCTTTTTTTTCCATGGTTCATTTTCGGAACGTCATCTCTGCTCTCTGCAAAAAACCATTCCATCTCTACGCTCTCGTATGGTTCAGTTCCTAGCACGGGTCCCGCTGGCGACTGCCCGGAGCATTGTCATGATTCGTTCTGTCGTATATGCATCGTAATGAGGGAAATGTATCCTGGCCATACATTCAATGATGCCCCCATCGTTCCTTCAGAAATAAGATAGCAGGTCTTAAAACACAACGCCAATCAGATGGTGAAGTATCACGATGACCACGCCCACCAATCCCCCAATTGCAGAGACCAGAATCGTGATCCAGTCGATCGGAATGTCGGGAGTGTGTATAAAGTCTTATGCCACTGAAACGTGCCCCGTATCCTATCCTCATTGGGAATGAAGAGGAAAGAAGGCATGGGATCTGAAGGGAGGTGTGCATTATCTGGTTTGGTATGGTTTTCGGTAATCGGGCAGGCATATCAGTAGTCGTGCTCCGCGTCAAGCGCTCTGTACCACACGTTCATGCTCTCGAAGGCCCTGCAGGTGTTTTGTTTTTGTGACGAGCATCCCGCCGAATAGCGTCGGAGGAAGGTAGTTTGGGCCCGGACAGGATTGAGGCGGTGCGGAGGCGGTGTTTGGGGCCATGGCGAAGTTCTGGGGGGATGTGTAACGTGCCTGGTCACTCGCGCTGTTGGCTTCTTTCCCGGTGTGAATCTGCCTTCCGGCCTCTCCCTCGCGGATCATCGGCTCCTCAGAATAAAGAATGCGTAGCCGTACTCATCCCCGTGCTCCCGGTACAGTGCGATCTCCCGCTCCGAGAACGCGACCTGCGCTTCTGCGTCGGGACTCCCCGCGGCCGCCTTCTTCAGGTCGGGCAGCCGTTTCCCGAGCGGGATGTAGTAGTTATCCCACCAGACGGAGCCGGGGAGCGGGAAGGTCGCGACCACCTCGTAGCCGGCATTCTCAGCCTTTGCACAGGTCTCTTTGATCGATGTTATCGCCAGGTAGCAGTCGTTCCAGAAGGCCACCGCCTCCGGCGAGGGCTCGTCGGTGAACCAGACCGACTCCGTGACGCAGGCGTAGCCGCCCGGCCGGAGCAGCCGTTTCCACAGGGAAAGCCCCTCCCCGAACCCCACGATGAAGATGGAGCTCTCCGCCCAGAGGACGTCGAAGGACGCATCCCCAAACGGCAGATCGTCCATGGACCCTCTCACCGTCGTGATCCTGTCCCCCACACCGGCCACTCTCGCCTTCCGGTCCAGGTCGTCCAGGAACGGCTGGTGGATGTCGACCGCAGTGATGCGGCAGCCCGGGCAGATGCGGGCCAGCTCGATCGTCTGCATCCCTGCCCCGCACCCGATATCCAGGATCTCCGGGTGTTCAGGGAGGTCTTTCAGCATCGAAAACGCTTTTCTGGTGCACTCGTTGCTTCCCGGCCCCTGACGGGGCAGTCCCTCGTGCATTTTTAAGAGAAATGAAATATCCATTCTCGTTATTGCGTCGCCTGAACGCATAAAGGGGCGGGTGACAGGCCGGGCCCGGCCGGCCATGCAGACCAGACCGAATCACGCTGCAGTATCTCCCCCTCTCCCTGATAAGACATTCACGCCCCGCACCCTTTCATACTCACCGGCGAAAAGCCACTGTTTTAGTGGAGCTGAAAAGATCAGCATTCCGGCGCCGGAAGTATAATCCCAGCAGATTTACGATAGATTATCAGGGATCGGGATGAAAGGACTCATTATGGACAGAACCGCACGAAGGCAGAGAATAAGAAAAGGGCTCATCTTTCTCTCGTTTATGCTCTACCCTGTCACTTTTGCCTACATATCCTGCCCCATAATTACAGAAGGTGCCTCCATGGGGATCGTGACCGGCGGCCTGATTGTATTTTTCCTGCTTTTCATCGGATCGCTCTTTGCCGGCCGGGTCTGGTGCGGATATGTATGTCCTTCCGGAGGATTGCAGGAGATCTATCGCTGTGCATATGACAGGCCTCTCCGGACCCGGAAACTGGATATGCTGAAGTATCTCGTTTTCCTCGGAATCTTCGGAAGCCTGTTTTATGCAGCGTATACTGCCGGCGGTTTTTCTGCAATCGACCTCTTTTACAGGACCGAAAGTGGGATCTCGATCGCTGCACCGGGCGGTGTGGCCTCATTCCTGGGACCGGTCGTCGTGATTACGGTCTTTGCCCTCATCTTCGGAAGACGCGGTTTCTGCCACACATTCTGCCCTATAGCAGTGATGCTTATCATCGGCCGGAAGATCCGCAACCTTTTCGGCTGGCCGGCCCTCCACCTGGAGGCAGAGAAGGAGAGCTGCATCGATTGCAGGAAATGCTCGGAAGCATGTCCGATGACCCTTGATGTGAACAAAATGGTCCGGGAGGAGAAGATGGAACAGACGGATTGCATCCTTTGCGGCAGCTGTGTGGACATCTGCCCCACAGGTGCGATCATATACTCCGTAAAGGGCCGGTGAATGCCGGGTTTTATGGAGGACCTTGGATTAAACACGCGAACTTGGGTGAAGCACGTGAAAGAGGTTGATTTTTCCGGGTCCCCACAATTCGTCCACCGGAAGGGGAGTGGTTTCCCCTGTATCTAAAACAGGTTTGAGTCCGGCAATCACGTTTTCTGTTTTAGAAATTGCAGTCGTTATTATGAAACCCGATTTTCAGGGTAATTCTGTTTGGAAAAATGAGGGTTATCTAAATTGAATATATCTGTTTTCAGCAAACTGCACACGACATGCCTATGGTTCCGCATGGAAGATTAAACTCATTTACATCCATTGCAATGAGAAATTTCGGAGTATATTTATTCCTTATTTCAAGAGTGAGTTGAATATTCAGCTCAATTTTCTCATTTGAGACATCAATTTGAACTTCAATTTCACGCGGCTTCATGAGTGCATATTTTGAGACACCGAATCGTTTCGAAGCATTCAGTATCTCCACGCCCTTGATGAAATTTTCTTCACCGATATCAATTATGACATTATCCAAATTCAGTGAGTGTACATATTTGGCTCCTTTGACAAACAGATACAGACTGTCATTTTCAAAATCATAATCTATGGTATCTGCATCGGTATGATTTTGACTAGTAACCATCTATCTCACTCTCCTCCTTTTTTCTTTTTTGTAACAGGTGATTAACCGTACTATTATTTCAGGATTGGTATCATCCAGCGCAATTAGCAAAGCGAGGTCATAATCCTCATTTAAATTGAAGAGGATTTCGAATTTATTCTTTTCCTGATTTGATATTGCGACGGGATCACCGGTTCTGAGCAGTTCATACATACCATCAATATCAGGCATTACATCATCTCTCCGTTCCTCGAGACGCATCATGAAGTGACTGGTATTTCTCAGGTTCTGCCGTTTTAGTTCGGAAAGTGACTGCAAGAATATTGAGATATTCATTGTATCACATGCAATTTTGAATATTCTCTATTAAGCCATTCGTATACGTTGAGAATGTTACATTGAATAGGAACAGGGGATGACGTATCCGCATATGCTTCAATTTTTCATGCCGGGAGGATATCTCCGCTCATCGGGGAGACTGCTTCTTTTTCGATTTCACATCCGCCCAGTTCCCTGTCCCGGCGGACGCCTTCACCCGTTCAAGGAGCACCGGCGCCAGTTCATACTCCCGCTCCCCCTACCACAACCTTCATCCTCCACCCCCCCGCTACACTCCCCCATGGACACCGGACTGCGTGACACCTTCACCGGCCTCTGGGACCGCTCCTTCCCGGGGGCGGAGCTTCCGATCACGTTCGAACTGGGCGGCACGGCCGACGGCGTGGAGCGGGCCCCGGCCCCGAATCGCTGGCGGTGCTTCGTCTGCGACCTTGCGAAGGTGCGGCGCGGAACGAGCCTCGTCTTCGGCGGGGAGGCGATCGGATGCCGCGGGGCGAGGTTCTACCTCGGGTATGATACCGAACGGTTTGCGGACTTCCGCTACTTCCTCTCCTGCGGGAAGCCCGGCATGGAGGGAGAGCGCTACAAGCAGACGCCGGAGATCGTCGATGCCCTCGACCGGGGGACCGAACATATCCCCTCCGCAGGAAAGGACTATCTCTTCAAACGCTGGGACCGCCTGACGGAGGCGGACGACCCGGACGCCGTCGTCTTCTTCGCACGGGGAGAAGTCCTCTCGGGCCTCTTCACGCTCGCAAACTTCGACCAGCCCGATCCCTACGGAGTCGTCTGCCCGTTCGGTGCCGGGTGCAGCTCCATCGTCCACTACCCCTGGCTCGAGCAGCAGAAGGAGCACCCGAAGGCGGTGCTCGGGATGTTCGACCCCTCCGCACGGCCCTGTGTCCCGACGGATGTACTGACGATGGCCGTGCCCATGAAGAAGTTCGAACGGATGATCGGATGCATGGAGGAGAGTTTCCTGACGACGGGGTCGTGGGAGAAAGTGAAGAAAAAGATTGCCCGGAGCACCGCGCTCCATGCACCCTGAACAGCCCGGAACCAATCTGTCCACATTTTCATTGTGTCGAGGGTTGATATGATTATATGACCAGACGCAGATAATTATTAGATAATTAATTCAGGACATCGCTGCCATCGGCTTCTGTCCGTGACGACTTTCCACCCTGAAAGAGTCCCCGGGAAGGTGTTCTGTGGGGATCCCTCATCATGAATCAGGAAGAAATTCGAGGAAAATGCCCGGAACTCGGATCATGTAAAACTCGTGGCGAGCTTGGGCAGGCGATTGCCGGGATCGTGCTCTCGTACTCCCCGAGTGACCTCCGGCAGATGCGGTGGAATTTCGCCGGGAAGGTCCGGGACATCAACCCGGACCTGCGGAAAAAACTTGAAGAGAAGATCACCGAGCACCTGCATGGGACCTACCAGGCACTCCGGCTTATGCACCAGCAGAGGAATTTCACCCGCATGGGCGAAATTCTTCCCAAGGAAGCGGGTGAATACTGGAAGATGGTGGCAGCCCTGTGTGCTGCGGACGAGGGGGAAAAGGTCAGGTTACGGTTCCTGAAATTCCTTCTCTCCGGATTCTGCATGTTCGTTCAGGACCTCCCCGGCCACCCGGTCGGCATGCCGTTCCCCGGCGGGGATAAGGTCGCAATCATTGACGGGATCTATTACTGCCCTGTCAGGGAGAAGGCAAACGATGTCGATTCCGCCCTCTGCCCCTTCTGCCCGGCCCTGCAGACCCCGGAGAGCGGGTATTTGAAACCACCGGTAAAGGCGAGCAGACACCGTAAGCAGGAGTTCCTCCGCCAGACCTTTGACCGGCATCATTACAACGGGTGAATGAGGGGAACAAAAGAATGCGGGATTATCGTTACGGCGCGATTTTTCGAACTTTTTTATGCAATCTCTTCGGGGCGTTATTTTTTTCATCACGTGATTGTTATAGTGTCAACAGGTATGTCCGGAAATAAAAACAGTTATGTCCGGAAATAAACAATCACCTTATTTGATGAAAATCCAGTTCCTCACGGTTTTTATCTTATTGGCTGCATTGCTGCTGAGTGCAGGATGCACCGGAACGTCTCCCACCGAGTCCGATATCGGCAATGGGACTGCAGTCCCGTTCAGTACTGCAACGAGTCCGGCTCCGGAAACCTGTACATTTGACGATCTGATCGGGGACGCTGAAACGCACTTTATTACTGGAGATTCCTGCTATTTCAGGACTCATAATCCAATGGATTTCCTTGAGGACCTGCGCATGCATCCTCATCAGCCGGCCATGGTCCTCGATGTACCTGATGGCTGGATCACGCTCCACGATGCGGAGCTGCTGATGCAGGAGATTGATTCCGATGAACCTGCCGGCCCGGTCGTATCGCCGATAAGCTCATACTGGCCGTTTAACCAGACCTCGACGGTCGGGAACGAAGCACTCTTCCTTCTGGAAGGGTACCGGACCGGGACGTATCCCCCGGACCTCTGTTCCCTGTATTATTTCACACCGAACAGAACCGGGGTGCGATCGTGGTGGAATACCTCCGGGAAGCAGGGGCACTGAGAATTTTTCGTGAATCTCCTACAAGTATATCCGGAAGATGCTGGCCGGCCGTGGCTCTATGACCGGGAATCGATCTCGAATACCGCGTCATTCCTCATCAGAACACACAATCCGCTCACAGAGGAACAGATCGAGATTTTACGGAGAACCGGGGTTCGCAAACTCGCCCCCTCGGAGATCGATACGATATACCACAGCCTTATCGAGGAGGATCAGGTCGAAGGTGTCAGGGAACTGGAATGGGTAGAGGATGTCTCTCCCCCCTAAGCGTAAGGATCAAGTGGTTTCCCGCACCACGACCAGAAACGGTGATACCTCTCCCCCCTAAGCGTAAGGATCAAGCGTAGATCCTGTGTAACAGCATCAGTCCAATGTCATAGACCTCACATGAGTACTGGTATTGCAACACCTGAAAAAGAAATCCGGTTTGTTCTTGGTCGTATCCGTTCGTAATCTCGATCCCAGAACCATATTGAACGGGAGCTTCGCAGGCAGACGAGATCGCAATGTTTAAAAAGACAACCTCCTAATGTTGACACGTGTCTCTCCCATTAAACGACCGGCAGTTTGAGTTCTGGAGGCTCCGGCGCAATGGTCTTGCCAATATACGCATCGCAGAACTCTTCCATATATCCCGCCAGGCGGTCTCGAAGGCGCTCCTTTCCATGGACGGCAAGGTGGAAACCACGCTTCTTGAGATGGCCCACGCGAACCAGATCGAGGTGGAATCGCTGAACGCGGAGAATGGGATGCTCTTCGGGCGATCGATCCCGTTCGATGCAGCCGCCATCATCTTCGTATCGGTGAAATACGGGGTGCAGGTCTGGTACGAACACGAGGGAGACTGCGGTTCCTGCCCCCGGTACACGCAATGTATCGAATTGCTCTGGGATTTTGCAGACGAGATGGGGGTTGAACTGACAATAACCGACGATCCGACAGGGATGGCAGATGAGCTGTTTGCAAAACTGAGGGAGATGGTGTGAGCATGCCCATTCTGAATACTCTACGGGCCTTTTTGGGCTGGTGCCCGATGGCCGGACCTTCGAAGGTGAAACTGCCGGTACACCCGGAGTTCGACACGGCGGCGGACATACCGGCGGGTGACGATGGGACCATGGCGATTTCTCACGGCTGGTGGAACCGCTACCACAACCAGGTGCTGGTCACGGCGGTTATCGTCTCGGCGTCGGCAGCGGCACTCGTTCTCCGGGTCGGGGAGCTACCTGAATACTATATGCATGGCGGTATTGCCATCGGGATTGGCTCAGCGATAGGATTCCTGCTCAGTTACCGGAAGCGATATGCACGGGTTGCTGCAGGTGCCTTCGCAAGGGCAGGCGGGAACTGGAAAAAGCGTGTCATCCGGTATATGAAATCACTGACAATATTTTCCGCAGCGGCATCGATTGTTGTGATCGCCGTCGGTGTGGCGTTTTTTGCACTGCTGGGCATGCCTGGACCGATTTTCGCATTTTTGCTGGGGATGAGCATCACCTGGTGGGCTCTCTACTGCATCACGGTCTTCTGGGAACGGGGACACCGGATGACGCTGGTATCGGATGGAGGCTGGATGTATGCGGTGGATTCCGCGATGACGGGCGACAACGGAGAAGGGATAAGGGTGCGATGACGAAATTTGCCGACGTGGTACGAAAATACCTGGGGTGGTGCCCACTTGCGAACATGCCGGTGGAGAGAAGACAGGCGAGCGGAATGGGGTATCCACATCTTCCGGGCTCGCCGGATGTCTCCGCCTCCGGTGAAGAGGGAACGGTGGTGAACTGCGACCTCATCAGCCCGCGGATATTACTCGCGACGCTCTTCGCCTTCGCCGGGTTCTTCCTCCTCTTCGTGTTCTGCTTCTTCCTGCCGGAATGGCGCCCCGCGTTCTATCTTCTCATTGGGCTCGCGTTCGTCGCGTATGCCGCGGTACAATTCTATTTCAACAGGAAACGGGCTGTGATGGAGTTCCTTCAAAATAGTATTATCATCCGACGACCGATCCTCGGAGCGCTCGTCATAGAGAAGTGGTCTGTCAGGGCAATCAAGGTGAAAAAGACAAAATTTCCTGTGCCCCCACGGGTGTTTGCAGTGCTCTGTCTCCTGTCGGTTGCGGCTGTGGTTTTCAATTTGATCCATTGTGATCTGTTCCGATTGGTGAACGGTCAGGCCGTAACCCCCGACGTCGGCTATTACCTGCTGTTTACCCTCGGTTTCGCGGCATTTCTGCTGGAGCTCTGCTATCACGCCTGTTCCCGGCTGCATTATCCCGGCTTTGTGAAAATAGCACTCGCGGGCGGCGAGACAGTCCATCTCTATGCGGAGAATCCCGGCGAGCTCGCGGCGAGAGTGGGAGGGTATTCTGACCGAATGCTCCGGTTCGGGCCGGAACATCCGGCCGGTACCCCCGATGTGCTCCCTTTCAGAGAGGGAACCGATCGGGAAATTCCCGGAAGAAGGTGAAGGAACCATGAATTTCGTGAAAAAACTTGAAGTCTGGCTCGGCTGGTGCCCGCATATGGATGCAGCGCCGGATCGCGGACAAATGGGAGTCTCTGGAATGGTTTTGGCGACCCCCCCTCCTGAGGATATCCCCTTACTGCAGGAGAAAGGGATCGTTGATTATGGCCGGATCATCCTCATGGCGATTTACCTCTTCCATCGCAGGGAGATCTTCACTACGAACAATTGAAATTAGTCATCCATGACCTTTTCAGCAGAACGCGACCATGAGGGCTCCACCTCGGAGATCCCTCAATGGTACAGGAATACCAGTCGATTGCACCGTTTTAAGTAAGGTTCACCCGATAGTTCTCCTCAACCTCCCGTATTCTCTCTTCTCTTTGCCTGATATGTTCCCACAGAATTGCTCCGATGATTTCCAGATCTTCATCCGAAAGTGGTGTTGAGAGATCGATTCCGGCATTCTCCGCATCTCTTACAACGCTCTGTGCATAGATGTCCCCGACGTCCCAGCAGTCCAGCATTAATTGAGTATACTCATTGCTATACGAGGGGACCGGGGTATAGGCAACTCCGGATTCCGCACCATTGGAAATGCTTTCATTCACGGTCATATCCACTGATTCATTTCTCCCAATGTAGCCAAAATCTCCAATCCGGGTTACCGTTTTGCCGAGTAGCTTGTTCGCGCTCACCTGAACCGCGTACACTGTTTCGCCATTTTTCCGGACGAAAAACCGGTAATAGAGGGGATCCCCGCCGGAGTCGGGCAGGATGAGGGGTTCCGGGGACACCACCGAACCGTTGAACCTGTCGTATGTCGCCTCTCCGGCTTCGCCTTGGGCGAAGAGTTCGAGGACTGCCACTGCTGCCTGAGTCCACCCGCGCTCTAGCGGGACGGTTGTATTGACGGCTATACACTGTTTATCGGGCGCTACACAGCCGCATACGATGGCGCAGGTCACGATGAGTGCTACTGATGTAAGCGGAGTAATTATGCGGGAGTTCATAATATGGCTTCTATTAAGGGATCTATTCAAGCGCTAATAACATTTGTCCATCATTATGGCGGCTGCCGCGCTAAGTGGAAGCAAGGTACACATGCTTTCAGAAATATAAAATCTGCCCTCCCTCCGGTCGCTGACCAGATAATCCGGGCGGCTGGGAAGAGCAAACGTGATACGTGCACAGGTTCAGGCTGACCTGATAGATGTCCCGGAAGACTCACGCATTCCTGCGCACCGCTCTCTACGCTACCCTGGCCATTGCAGTTCTGATCAGTATATTCCTGATACCGTCACTGCTTCCCGTACTGACCGGCCAGATCCCCTATCCAATGGATGGAGAGGGTGACATCCCGCAACCGGTGATGAGCGATCCCGGGATACTTCCTCCCTGACTGCTCGTGCTGTTGTTGCTTATCGATTGCACTGCATTTCTTGCGATGTATCTGTATATGTGGACGCAAGGAATGGAAATTCGCTGATCTATCCTGGATTTCCCTTCACTGTGAAATTTTTAATGGAATGCAGATCTCGCGGTTATTGGTTAAGTAAAGGTTTTATAATAGGAAAATACATCCAAAACGCCGTTTTTTAGACCTGCATAGATTGCATCACACGGCTGATCTCCTCCCTCCCCATGATAAGTTCGACCGAAGGAAGAAACATCGGGAAATGGCTTTGTAGTAAAAATCTCAAATTTCGCCCATTTCAACAAATAGCCTGTATAGACTGTATTTTTTCTACAGCCATACTGGTGTGGCATCTCCACCTGTCACCAACATCCTGAAATAAGCCCGTATCTGCCGAATTAAAGGCCGAAAATGAAGGGATATGGTTCTCATGCCAGTGCAGGGGCGGCACGCGTCATCCCGACCCCAGCAGAGAATATCATCGCCTGTGCCATCTTACCCCGAAGAAAACGACAGTCAGCGCCAGGATTCCCGCAATGGTCCCAAATCCGGGAGCTGCGGTCTCTTCTTCGTCAGGTTCCTCCGTGGGAAGCGGCAGGGTCTCTTCCACTTCGGGTTCGAATTCATAGAGATAGAGTCCTTGCTCTTCGGGGTGGAAGTTGAACCATACCACCTGATCACCGGAGATCGCAGGGTGCACCTGGTTGCCCCGCCCGACATAGAGCGGGAACGACTCTCCCCGCGTCAGTTCGGTGCAATAGATATCGCTCCCGTTGTGCTCGAACGGCGATCCCCGTTCGCTGTACTCCCAGACAATCCGGGTGCCGTCCATGTCAGCATTTTTTTTCGGAACGGGATCGGCTATGACCACACTGTCTTCTCCGGTCGAGCAGTTAAACAGGTGGATCTCATTGAGTTGCCATGGTATGCCGGACGTTGATTCCAGCCACACGATGCGATCGCCCGTGACATCCAGGATCTGGAGGATTGCATTTGTCATGAATACAGGGCTCTCGATTCCCGAGGGCACGCCGTAGCGGTAGATACCACGCTCTGCGCCGCTCCCCGCGATATAGAAGATGCAGTCTTCTGCGACGAAAGGCCGGCTCTGCAACTGGTCCGTGAGGATTGCCGCCTCCGTTCCCGCAGGAATTGAGTAGTAATAGATGCGGCCTGTCTGCCTGCTGGGAGTCTCCTGCCATGCGATGATATCGCCGGAGATCACGGGAAATTGCTGGTCTCCCGGTCGTGTGCAGACCGGCGTTTCGGTCCCGCTGGTGATGTTGTAGAGATAGAGATCGATCCCGGTGGTGCCGTGAGTGCGGTCGTCCTCCCATACCACGCGGTCGCCGGAGATCACGGGAGAGTTCTGATTTGCAGGATTGGCGGAGAGGAGGGTCATCTCTCCGGTGGCGAGATCGTAGAGGTTTACGCCGTAGTCTTGCTCCCGGCGATGTTCGCGGGGATCGTAGGGGTGCTGGAGACTTGACCAGACCACATAGTCGCCGTCGATGGCAAGATCGTAAGCACCGACATTCTCCGTGTCGATCAGGGTGGCGTTGTGCTGTGAATTCTCTCCTGCTGTTGCAGTGACACCCGTGCCGCTTATCGAGAGCAGGAGGGCCGCGATAACCAGCCATTTCATTCCATTGTGTGCCATATCTGTTCATCTCGTGCGTGGATGATCGGCGCGTTTGTTCTCCCTTCCGCCATTTGCCGTCAACTCTTTCCCTCCGTTACTGTCGGACACCTGACTGTTCTTCCTGATCTCTCAGACGCTGCTCGATATTTTCGATTGCACGCTCTATCGATTCTCCCATCTCCTTCATACCGGATCATGGTCCCTGTTGTGTCGACGACTGAATGCTATGTGCAACATCGGACGATACCAGGGCCAGAATGAGTATCGAGAGAGCGATGATCATCAGTATCCATTGAAGGGTGTTCGCTCCCTACAGGCCTGCGATCGCACCGAGGACGATTACAATAATTTTGCCAGCACGTTCCATGATATCGCCTTGAGAATAGCGGATAAATATTTGCCAGTATCCCTCGGGACGGTGCGATATCGTTTGTTCTCCATCTCTTCGGCCGTTTTAAGCCACCGGAGATTCTGGAGCCATTGTATGCACGCTCACGCCAGGAGACACTCAATTTCCAGAAAGCATCTGCATTGATGAGGAGTCGGTCTTCCGGCGGTGGATGGGGATCGAGGCGGCCCGCTTGCGGCAGGGGCTGGTGGAGGAGAAGAATCGGCTCTCCGTGCTCCTCGCCGGGGAGGAGACACAGGCGGTCACCAGGGGCGGTAAGCAGCGATTGTCGGTCGCCGGTTATTCGGTCTCCGGTTTCAGGGTATTCTCGATACTGCTCACCTTCTCCTCGATCCGCTCCACTGACTGCCGGAGCAGCCCCATTTCGGCCTTACAGTCCGCCATGGTGTTGTTTCGATCCGCAAACGTCGCCACCTGTCCCTCGATCCATTCCTTGAGCCGGACAACAATGAGGATCACCAGGGCCAGGGCGATCACACTGATGATGACGAAGTACGCCATCGAGAGATAGGCATACGCCTGCACGCCGGTGATCCCGTAGGCGATACGCCCGCCGAACAGGAGGAGAATCGCGGCAGCCCACAGCGCTGCAAGGAAGATTTTGATTCGGTTCTTTGTCATTTTAATGGCCTCTTGTGCACTCTCTTTTTCATCCGCGATGATGAATCGACCATAGTCCGCCATCGCTTCATGCAGCTGTGCTCCCGGCGATAAGATAACCGCCGTCGACCGTTCCGATGCCGCGGATCGAGTGCCTGTTGGTGCGAATTTCCTGTTGCCGTTGCCAGATCAGATTGCCTGTGATATCCCGGCATACGAGCGTGATATCCGTGTCTCCAGCGATAACCGAGAGATAGCCGCCCGACGACGGTATAACGGTCTCACCGTCGTCTTCGACCGCATGGAACTCTGTCAGGTTGCCGTTTTCATCAAGGATGAAGAAATAGCCATTGTAGGCCGGTACGACTTTGCCCCGGAAGTCCTTTGGGAACGTCGTCGACCGATAGAGGATGCTGAACCGTCCCGGTACCGTCTCCCAGGTACCCAGCAGTTCGTCAAGCCCCTCGCTCCCGAAGTCCCGTCTCCACAGGACGGTGCCGTTCCTGTCCAGGCGGGTCGCCTGCAGATACACTTCGAAGTGGTCCCCGACAAAGACGTTACGCCCCTCCGAGAAGACGAGCACACCCCCCTCCGGAGCCTGATAGACCGGATGATACCCGATACCGCCCACGGCGCCGAGCGGGGTCTGCCAGACCATTGTACCGTTATCGTTCACGCAGGCGACCTGATCCTCCCATACCGCAACGTATCGGTTATCGTCGAGAGCGAGCAGGGAGACGGATGCCATTCCCCGGCTCTCGTTGACCAGTGACTGTTTCCAGAGCACTTCTCCTGCAGCATCGACGCGGATGATCTCAGAGTTTTCCGAGGCAATTGCGAATCCGTCGTTTATCACCGGGACGAGCGCAGTCATCCGGCCGTACCCGGTTGTTACCGTTGAGTGGCTTTGGATGTTCCCGCCATCATCGAAGAGGATGATATGCGCCGTGTTCTGCTCCTGGCCATACTCTGTGACCGCAAGCGCAAAGCCGTCCCGGCATTCGACCAGAATATCGGGCTGATCGTAGGCGTCGACATCAGCTCTCGCTTCCCACCCGGCCTCCCCCCCGGCGGAGACTTTGAGGACCCAGGTGTCGGTCTCTTGTGCTGGCGCTCCACCCGAATAGGGCGCGGGCGGAATGGCGCCCGCGGCGATGCCGCCCATCGCAAGGAGCGGGGGGAGCGTGATGATTGCGACGGCGATTGCCGCAACTGGAAGAAGACCTCTGTACCCTCCCGATTCCTCTTTTTCGAGAAAGGATGCAACGATTCCACCGATACCGGCCACCAGCACCGCACCGCTTACGAACAGGAGAACCTGGAGCCATGTCGTGATGAGTGAATGGACGAGGTATAGTGGATCAGGGATGAACAGCAGGCTCCGGGCGGTGATCGCGGCGACTGCGCCCGCCAGAGCAGCAGAAAGGATTCCGGTGCGTCGACGGCGTGTTTCAATGCTATACGCAGCGAAGAATCCTGCGAGAAAGAGGACCAGCATCTCAGAGACGAACAGCTGGGTGATCCCAATCCCTGCCAGGTTCTGGTTGTAGGCAAACGCGCCGTCCCAGCCGCGTGAGAGCGCTTCCGTCACGCTGAGGAAGATTATCCCGCTCATGAGGCCGACACTCAGCCCGCGGCCGACGATAACTGACACCCGGGAGGGACTACGGTGGTCGTCAGGCATGGTTCCTCGCCACAGGTGCTGGTTCCCTTATCCACATCATGATAGGATCTGAGGGGCCTGTTTATATACGGTTTCTGTATCAAATTTCTCCGATATGCTGAAATTATCCAGGGATCCAGGGTGAAACAGGGAAGAGGACGTCGCTGCACTCTCCACCCGGCGGCAGTGTCCGGGAGATATCTGTCGTCCCTCGCTATCGCAGATACAAAGGATTAGATTGGCCCTGATTCCGGCAGTACCATGGACGTTTCCCTCTTTCAGCGACGACCGGGTATGACACACTCATACGTTCAGCCTGAGGAAGTGCTCCCCGGGTGTCATCTGTATGATATCCCCCGTTCAATTCCGCCGGAACGCTATGCCCACCGCCGACGAACCGCCCCCGCTCGGATATGCCATCCCGCCGGCAGGGCCGTGGGTGACGACGAGGAGATAACCATCATCTCCGGTCCTGACAAAAGGCCCCGTCTGGCTCCCTTCGCCGAGATCGATGGATGTGTCCCGGATGACCGCTCCCGACTCATCGAGCTCGACAATGTGGAGCACGTTCCCGTAATAGAACCAGCCGTTCTCTTCCCTCGGGAACGCGGCGAAGGTATGGCCCCCGTCTGGCGACCGGAGCACGGGGGTAAACGCATCCAGCGTCCGCCGATCAGATAGCGTTGCGTTCTGCCCGAACGTTGCAGTGATTGTCTCACAATTTCCGTCTTGTCCCGGCCGGATAACCTCGTAGACCAGACCGATCTCCCCGTATGCCTCCCAGAGATCCGAGATATCCCAGATGATCCCGGGCACCGTTCGGCCTCCCTCTTCTACTATCCTGCCCCAGAGGACCGTACCGTCACCGTTGAGCCGTGCAATCCAGACTGATGAAGGGATCTGATTCCCGCTCATGGCGGTTCCCGCAACGGCAAAGCCGCCGCTTGCGAGCGGCAGGATGCGTTCGGCATATGCACCCTCAAAATCGCCGAATGCCGTCGACCAGATCACCTGGCCGGATCCGTCCAGCCGTGCAACCGCGGCCACACCGTGCAAAACGCCCCCGATCAGGTACCCGCCGGAAGCATCCGGCAGGATTGTTCGCAGTGCCGTCCAGTCGAGGAGTACCCGCTCCCACTGCACCGTGCCGTCCGCGTCGAGGTGCAGGACATTCCTGTAACTGCCGGTGACGGTCAGCCCGCCGTCCGAGGCAGGGGCCGCACCTGTGGCTTCCAGACCGAGGGCAGGCGGGAGTGTCCTGTTCCAGAGGATCGAGCCATTCGCATCAAGCATCGCCACGAAGGGGCGGGGAGGACTGAAGTTCCCCTCGTCCGGTACCGTGTTGCCGGCAAGGATACAGGTGCCATCCGGCATCGGCACTACCGCCGACGGCATTGTATCCCGCCCGAGGGAGACAAGGGTCTGCCACTCGACGGTCCCGTTCGGGTCGAGTTTTATCACCGAAGCGTTGCGGACATAATCCGGCCAATCCTCCGTAGCGCCGGGTGATGATGATCCCATGGAGATGCATCCGGCCACGATGACCAATCCGACAACTACTACGAGCACCGGCAGATGGTATCTCATTAAAATTCGCTTTCATCTGCCCATCCAATAGTCTTTCCTTTTTTCTCCGGCCCGCCAGATGGTGGTTTTGCCCGTGTGAACCCCAGATTACTGATCATTCCGCCATACTCTAATAACAGTTTTATTGCTAAAAAAGCCCAATTCAGCATTATTATACCCCAAATAAGAGGGTGAGGCCCCTCCTCTTCCCCGGACCGGGTGATCTGGTCAAGCACCATATCCCACATGACGAGCAGGCCCGGGACTATCACATATCCCAGCAGGCAGCCCCCCACAAAGATCGCACTAAAAAGGATCATGAAGGGATCGGCAGAAAGTTTTTTCTTGGCTCATAAACAATAGCCGCACGCTCTGGAAAGATTCAGGAAATAATCCCGTGATCGGGTTCATTGTTCTTTTTCACTCGCCACCTGATTCTGCAGAGTGTTGTAATTATTGCGGAGGAGAGAAGAAATGACCAGATCCTATATGAAATTCAAAAAGAACCCACTTACTATGCCCACCGCTCCCGAAGAACAGGCTAAGCTATGGATGACCCTGCTCGGAAATGTCAAGAAAGACCTGGCGTCGGGCGCACTGACTGATTGGGGTGACTGTGTCGATATCGGCGAAGGATACTGTATCAGTGAACTGGATGAGCAGGACCTCCACACTCTGGTACTCAAGTATGTCCCCTTCATTATCTTTGACATAAAACCGGTCCTGACTGTCGACCAGGTCATGGAATCAATCCAGCGCGCAGGACGCGCTCAATCCCCGTAATACTGTTTTTTATTGTAATCCCGGTCAGCGCACTATTACAGTCAACCGGCACACGTTTTCTCCGGGATGGTTGGGTTTATCCCCCAGGACCGATATCCCCGGCAGACTGCATCCCGGCACCACGGGCTCTGATGATCGACGAGACGAACCGCGGCGTGAAGGGGATCTGCAGAACGCTGCAGCGGATGGAGGAGCAGGAGACCGACTTCGAGATCTGGCTCCGGGCCCTTGAGGACTGGCATCACACCAAGATCGGCGAGGAACAGCGGACGCAGCGGATCGGTGCGGGAGCGGGCGGCCCTGCCGGGGGAGTACGCGGGAGATTGTGCTGCGGTACGGGCCGGAGGAGGTGATGAGCGGTTGTGCGGGTGATTTGCGAGTAAACGCGACCGGAAAATCCAGTCACATAAAACCAATATTTAATAGCCTTTCTCACCACCGGATAGTTATATGGATATTTTTCAGCACCACTCCGGCCGCTGGAATTGGTTGAAGCAGAGATTACGGAACTCAAATCGTCGTTCCTCGTGATGGTGACGGAGATGATGGGATGAATCTCCTTGACGCTGCATATCAGGTGCTCCTCGCAGAAGACCGTCCGCTCCATTATCGGGAGATCTCACAAAGGATGCTTGAACTGGGTCTCTGGTCGAGCGGAGGGAAGACGCCGTGGAATTCGGTCAATGCCGGAATTGCAATGGACATCAAGAAAAACGGGGATGATTCGCGGTTTTATCGGGCAGCCCCCGGTATCTTCGGGTGCCGGGAAGGTGCTCATCCAAATCCTGCTCCGGAGTCCGGGCCGGAAGCGGGGAGCATGTCCTTCCTTGATGCCGCCGAGACGGTGCTGGAGGAATATGCCGGCGGGCAGCCGATGCACTACCGAAATATCACCAAAAAAGCCCTCGACCTCCACCTGATCACGACCGGCGGGCTGACACCCGATGCGACGATGTACGCCGGGATTCTCACCGAGATACAGCGACAGATCAAACGGGGGGAGCTTCCGAGGTTCGAGATGCTCGGCAAAGGATATGTCGGGCTGACCCGGTGGCACGAGCAGGGGCTCCCCTATCAGATCGAGGTGCATAACCGGGAGGTACGCGATCACCTCATGCAGCGGATAAAAGTGATGAATCCTGTTGCGTTCGAGGAGCTCATCGGGGAACTGCTTGCAAAGATGGGATTCGAGGATGTCATTGTCACCCGTGCGAGCGGCGACGGCGGGATTGATGTGCGGGGCACGCTTGTTATCGGCGACGTTATCAAAACGAAGATGGCGATTCAGGCGAAGCGCTGGAAAGGCAATGTTCAGGCGCCGGTCGTCCAGCAGGTCAGGGGCTCCCTCGGGGTGCACGAACAGGGGCTGATCATCACCACGAGCGACTTTTCCGGCGGTGCCCGAAAGGAGGCGGAGCAGCCGGACAAGACGCCGATCGCCCTGATGAACGGGAAACAGATGGTGAATCTGCTCATTGAACATGATATCGGGGTGGTGCGGACAGGCTACGACCTCATCGACCTTGAGGAGAATGAAGAATGACGGCCGGGGATACCAGGGAGGCAGGGACGGTATGACTTTTACACCCTACATACCGGAATCCCTTCCCCCGGACAGTATCGACTGGGAGCGGCACATCCCGCGGATCGCGGCGGCGAACCGTGCTCTTGCCCGGTACGACGGGATTCTCCAGGCGATCCCGAACCCCGACATCCTGCTCTCGCCGCTGCTGACGCAGGAAGCGGTGCTGTCGTCACGGATCGAGGGGACGCAGGCGTCGCGTGAGGACGTTCTGCGGTTCGAGGCGAACCCGAGGGATCGGATCAGCGATACGGCCCGTGAAGACATCCAAGAGATCATCACCTACCGGGAGGCCCTGCACGCTGCGGTGGATGCTTTTGCGGCCCGGCGTCTGGATATCGCGCTGATCTGCGACCTGCACCGGATCCTGCTCGCCGGCAGCCGTGACATGGACCGGGAGCCGAGATACATTTATGGACATACCCACGCAAATCCTTCCTGAACGCCCTCCAATCAGATCCAGGCGATGAAGTCCGCCCTAAACCGCCGACCGGCTGATGACTTCTACCCTGGCTTCGCATGATCACCAACGTCGAACGGAACGAGACACTCAGGTATATCACTGAACGCCGGTGTGCAGGCGGCGGCTACTGCCACTACCGGCTGGACGAACCGAACGCCGCCGACACCTTTTACGCACTCGATACCCTCCGGTTTCTGGACGCTCTGTCACCCGATCGGGCCACCGAAGATTTCCTGCATGGAATGCAGCACCCCGACGGCGGATACGCAACACTCTATGCAGGAGCCTTCGTGCTCCGGAGTCTCGCACTCGTCGGGAGCGATCCGGCCCTCGACCCGCAGCCCTGGCTCTGCGCGATGCACCCGGTTCCCCAGAGCGATCGGCGGCCGGTTGAATCGCACTCTGCCTTCGAGCGCACCTGCACGCACCTCACCCTCTGCCGGATCCTCGGAATTCGTACAGACGGACCGCTCCGTGATGCAGTGCTCCGTCATCTTCACGCCCACCACCATGCTGACGGGGGGTTCGGCCACCCGCAGTCAACGCTGATCGAGACCGCCCATGCGCTGGCGATCCTCGGGATGCTCGGGCAACCCCCCGACCGATACGGCACCGGGCGGTTCCTCCTGCAGCGCGAACATCCGATGTTCGGCTACCTCACCCATCCCCGGGCGACACCGGCGTTCCTTGAGCATGTCGCCGCCGGAGTGGAATGTGCCGTCCTCACCGGACGCCCGCCAGGGTACCCGGAGGGGTGCCGGACGTTCGTCAGAAAATGCCGGAACGCAAACGGCGGATATACCCGGTCGATCTTCGGCGGGATATCGACGCTTGAAAATACCTGGCTGGCAATCCGGGCGATCACCCGTATTCGCCAGGCCGAACCACAGGGAGAGTATGCCCATGAACGAAATTGATACCACCATCACATCGATCCATGCCCGGGAGATCCTGGATTCCCGGGGCAATCCGACCGTCGAAGCAGAAATCGCCCTCGTATGCGGAGCGTATGCACGGGCCGCCTCGCCCTCCGGCGCATCCACCGGGATCCACGAGGCCGTCGAACTCAGGGACGGCGTGCCGGACCGGTACGGCGGAAAAGGCGTGCAGAGACCGGTCGGGCTGATCAACGGTCCCATCGGCGGCGCCCTGCGGGGCATGGATGCACGCGACCAGGAGGCGGTGGATGAAGCGCTCCTCCGGCTCGACGGGACGCCGACCAAGCAGAACCTCGGCGCGAACAGCACCCTCGCCGTCTCGATGGCGGTCGCCCGGGCTGCCGCCGCCGCAGAAGACAGCCGGCTCTGGGAGTACCTGGGAGACCGGCTAAAGCCGCTCCTCCCGGTCCCGATGATGAACATCCTCAACGGGGGAGTGCACGCCAACTGGCAGGGCCCGGACTTCCAGGAGTACATGATCACGCCTCACGGCGCCCCCACCTTCGCAGAAGCACTCCGCTGGGGGAGCGAGATCTATCATGCCCTCAAAGGTCTCCTGAAACAGAAGGGATACAGCACCGGTGTCGGCGACGAAGGCGGCTTTGCCCCTGCAGTCTCCTCGAACACCGAACCACTCGACCTGATCGTGGAAGCGATCGGGCAGGCCGGCTACGCACCCGGCAGGGAGATCGGCATCGCCCTCGACCCCGCATCGAGCAGCTTCTCTCAAAACGGCGTCTATGAGCTCCGCTGCGAAGGGGTGGCCCTCACCGCCGGCGAACTGATCGACCGCTACCAGGACCTCGTATCGGCATACCCCATCATTGTGATTGAAGACGGCCTCGCCGAAGATGACTGGGACGGCTGGCGCCTGCTGACCGACAGGCTCGGCGATCGGGTAGAACTCGTCGGCGACGACCTCTTCGTGACGAACGTCGAGCGAATTGAGCGGGGGATACGGGAACGCACGGCGAACGCCGTCCTCATCAAGCCCAACCAGATCGGGACCGTGACCGAGACGATCGCCGCCGTCCGGCTGGCACAGGAGCATGGCTGGGGTGCAATGGTCTCCCACCGGAGCGGTGAAACCGTGGATACCTTCATCGCCGATTTCACCGTCGCCATGCAGACCGGCCACCTCAAGACCGGGGCGCCGGCACGGGGCGAGCGGGTGGAGAAGTACAACCAGCTCCTCAGGATCGAAGAGGCGGCGGGCAGTGCAGCGCGGTATGCCGGGCGGAAGGGCTTTGTCAGATAACGCCGCGCATGGCATCGCTGTTTGATGCACTCACAGGGTCGATCGTCGGGTGGCTGGAGCTCGCCCGTACCGCCATCGCCGCCGGCGGCGACCCTGAGGAGGAGCTTGCCCTGGCATGCAGGGATATCAAAGCGCTCTGTGACGAGACGGATCAGCTCTACTGCGCTGCCGTGACCTCGATGTGGTAACCAGATCGGGACGCCCACCCCCCTTCACCAGTCGGACGGCGTATCCGGCGGAACTACCTGATGCCAGACAACCCCCGAACGTGGAGCACAGCCGCGATCACAATCTTTGTATGGGATGCACGTCAACGTGGTGTCAGGTCAAAGGCGATGAAGTCCGCCGCAAATGCCCTTCGGGCTGATGACTTCTATTTTGCATGTGGGCACTTCCTCCCATCCTGGAATGGTATGCCATGGTAGCGTTCATTCGCACCACGGATGATGACGTCCACCCCGGCACAGAGCCGAACTCGCTCTGCGCAGACGATGTCTGTTCCACGGAAGTCGACAACTCATGCAGATCTGGCCATTCGTTGGTCTATTCGAATGTGTCGGGGTGATAGTTCGGCACCCGGGATGCGGTATCGCCGGATTGGGGGCGGGAGCCCCGTTTTTCCGGGAAGGTGAGGGATGATGGAGACGTACTTCTGTCCGAACTGTGGGCACCGGAGTTTGGAGGTGCAGGAGATCTGTCCGGCCTGCGGGTATACGTTCGCCGACCACACCGCACTCTCCTATGACGAACGGCTGATCATGGCGCTCCGCCACCCTATCCGGGAGACAAGAATGATTGCCACTGAGATCCTCGGGAAACGGCAGTACGCGCCTGCGGTGGCAGCGTTTGCCGATCTGCTCGCCACGGAGACGGACTACTACACCGTCCGCGAGGTCGTGCGGGCGCTCCGGCGGATCGATACCCCGGAGAGCATTGCGCTGGAGCGGGGGCTTTACGGTCATCCCTCGCCACTGGTGCGTGCCTTACTGGAGGAGCCGTGTACGCGGTAGAGGCGGTCGACGTCTCCCGGCGATTCGGCAGGCGGACCGCCATCGACGAGCTGACCCTGCAGGTCCGCACGGGAGAGATCGTCGGGCTCATCGGCCTGAACGGAGCCGGGAAGACAACCACACTCCAGATGATCGCGGGGCTCCAGCGTCCGGACGAGGGGTTCGTGCGGGTCTTTGGATACGACATTCATGCGAGAGGAGCGGGCGGGCGCATGACGGTCGGGGTGCTGCCGGCGGATGCGGAGATCAGGGTAACCTCCACGGCCATGGAAAACCTGATGAGGGTTGCCGAACGCCACTACGTTCGCCCGGAAGAAGCGCTTCGGCGGGGCAGTGACCTTCTCGTTCTGCTCGGTCTTGGTGATCGGGCTGACCAGCGCGTCAAAGAGTTCTCGAAGGGAATGAAACGGCGGCTCGCCATTGCTATGAGCGTCATCAATTATCCCCTCCTGCTGGTGCTCGACGAACCGACATCTGCGCTGGACATTGAAAGCGTCCTCGTCATCAGGGAGGTTATCCGGGAGCTCAACCGCAGGGGCACTACGATACTGCTGACGACGCACGTCCTCGAGGAGGCAGACATCCTCTGCGACCGGGTGGCTGTCCTGCATGAGGGGAAAATCGTGGCATTCGATACGCCGGAACGGCTGAAACAGAGTGTTGTGCACGAGGTGTCTCTTGTGGTCAGGTTCCGGCCGGATGCACCGAACGTGATGAGGGAACTCCATCGTCTCCGGTCCGTCAACGAGATCGTCCAGGAGAATGGTGGGTATCGACTCGGGTATGCCGGCCTGCCCGATATACTGAGGGATCTTGCCGCATACTCTCGTAAGACCGGCAGAACGATCACCGCCCTGCAGATCAGGACTCCTAATCTCGCCGAGGCCTTTCTCCATCATACCGGGGTGCGCCTCCCTCCGCAGCCGACAGTATCGGTCCGATGGATCGCTCCGCCAGAGAGTGGAGAGGAGGACCACGAGTGAAGCGAAAGACCATCGCAGGGTTGCGCGCGTCCTGTGAGGCGCTCTGTGCATCTATCCCGTCCCCTGCGGCCGCCGTGATCAACGGGTGCGGGGTGCTTGCGGCAAACGCAGCATACATACGCTCATTCGGCGGTCAGGACGAGAAGAACAGCCGTGTTGTGGCTGCGGCCGAATGTGTGGAAGAGGCGATCCGGACCTGCCGCCCGGTGACCGGTACGGTCTCACTCCCGCAGCCGGAGGGCGATGGACGCCTCATCGTCAGGTGCATTCCGTTCGTGGAGCGGTCCGGATCGGCAGCCTGCGCACTCATCATCCTCGATACCACCGATACCCGGCACGATGCCGAACCGGGTGCAGCATGCCAAAAAAAGCGCCGTCGAGCTGAACGAACACCTCCGGCTCCTTGCAGGGGGAACGCGTATGCCGATCGGACATATCGACCGCACCGATCCGCTCGGGGATGTGAAACAGTCGTTCAATGCGGCGCTCGAGACGGTGGAACAGATGCTCAGCGTCTCGGGGCTGTTCGGAGACCGATCCGATTGATACCGAGAGGAGATACCGATGAACACGACAGAAATGAACGAGGAAAACGTCCGTGATCCGCCTCAGACCGTTGTCGGGGGAGAGGGGGGACGTGGTGTTCTTCGACACCCCCCCCAGGAACTGGCCGGGCTTCGCGACACAATCGCCGGAGACCCGGCAGTATCCGGGGTCGTAGTCTTCGTCCGCCGTGACCGTATCGAAGGTCGGCAGTGGATTGAAGAAGACGGATAGCGGGAATCCGAACCGGAGTGCAAACCCCGCTCCCATCGTCTCCCGGGTGGAAGCGAGGAAGATTCTCGGGCGACAGGGAGGCCGATGTGCTGCCGGCGGCCGGCGGCCCGGCGTGTACTGCGAAGAGGTCGATTTTATCGTGCCGCTCGACCAGGGAGGGGAGCGGACGGCGCGCACTATGCAAGTGCTCTGCCCGCCGTGCCACCGGATCAAAGCAGGAAAGGATCGGGCGCTTGCAGGAAACAGAAGAGACGAGCGATGAGCGAATCGTTCATTCGCCGTCTGCTCAGGAAGTGGACAAAACGAATGGCACCGCCCTCCGGCGACGAAACCGCGTGTGGGGGTTTCAAACGGGCTGAACCCCGATGGAGTATCCTCCCGGAGAAGACCCGGGAACAGTATCGGGCAGTGCTGCACTCGTTCCTCCCGTTCCGGGACACCTGCGCCCGCATTCCTCTCGATCCCCGGTCGCCGGCCACGGATATCGCCAGGCCCGGATGGCGGAATCACAACCTTTCCCCGCTAGAAGCACTCTCTCTACTGTTTCCTCTGCCTGAAAAACCCGAAAAACTATTTCGAGATCGGATCCGGTTCGGCGACCCGGTTTGCCAGACAAGCGATCCGGGATGGGCACCTCAGGACGACGATGACCGTCTGCGACCGGCTGACCCACCCCGGCGATCCGGCAAATCTCCTGGCCGACCGACGTCGGCGTGCTCCCATTCCGGGTGCCTGCGGCACGATAACCGCTGCGCTCAGGCCGGGGGATATCCATCATATAAATGTCCTCGCTGTCCCTGACCCGGGACTTTCTGCAATCCTGGACGAGATCATACCCAACCTCTGTCCCGGTGTCTTCGTGCACCTCTCAAAAAGCCTTCCTCGGGGAGATGGTGTACGCATTCCCGAGGTAATCCTCTCCTGCGCCGATGTATCCCGCGATCGGGATCCGCACCGTATCCTCGCACCGCTCTGGAGCGAGATAGGGCTTGATGAGAACGAGGGGTGGGGAATGTCCTGCTGGGTCCGGACCGTATAACTACGGTAGGGAAGAGTATTGTTCGTACTGCGGGATCAGCGCACGATGGGCGCGGCCGGGCGGGGATCGCCATCACCTCCTGTGTGGCCGAACCGCAGGAATTCCCCTCGGGGCTCGCCTGGCCGTAATGCTCCCGGAGAACAAAGCATTAATTGTCCGTAGAGAAAGAGAGAAAAGTACAGATTCAGGTGATGGAGTTCACCTCTAACCGCTTTTGTGGCTGATAACTCCTGCCATCCATCGAGGGAACCACGTCGCATATCCCACGCCGTGCATCCCGATTGCTATGGAGAGTTTCGATGAAGAGCCACACCCTGCATCTTCCCGACATCCTTGCCTGCGAAGCGGACCGTATCCGGTCGTTCGGCCCCGAGTACGTGCCGTACGCCGACCAGATACGTGATCTGGCAGCCCGACTCGACACCGGCCGGTTCCACCTCGCCGTGCTCGGCCAGTTCAAGCGGGGGAAGAGCACGCTTATCAACGCTTTGCTCGGCGAGGCCCTCCTCCCGAGTTCGGTGATCCCTCTTACCGCAGTTCCCACGCTCATCTCCCACGGTGAGCGGCGATGCGTCCGCGTCCGGTTCAAGGGGGACCGCGAGGACGAGGTCGTCGCACGCGACAGCATCCCGGAGCTGCACCAGAAGCTCCTCGGATACGTCTCCGAAGAATTCAACCCGCACAACGAACGGGGTGTCCTGCAGGTGGAGGTGACCCACCCCGCCGCGCTCCTGGCACAGGGCGTCGTCCTGATCGATACGCCGGGGATCGGGTCCATCCACCAGCACAATACGGAGATGACCCTGAATTTTCTTGCCCAGTGCGACGCGGCGCTCTTTTTAGTCTCCGCCGATCCGCCGATCACGAAGGTGGAGGTCGAGTTCCTCCATACGATCCGCGATGCGGTCGCAAAGGTCTTTTTCGTGCTCAACAAGGTGGATTACCTCACCGATGAAGAAACAGGGACCGCACTCTCCTTCTTCAAGAAGGCGCTCCGGGAGCGGGCAGGAATCGACGGGCAGGTTTCTGTCTTCCCGGTATCGGCGAAGCAGGGGCTTGCCGCCGCAACGTCCGGTGGTGCAGACCTCTGGGAATCGAGCGGGATGGCGGCGGTCTCGGCGCACCTGATCGGGTTCCTCGCCGCAGAGAAGAACGCCGTGCTCGAGGACGCGGTCCGGAAGAAAGCCCTTGACCTGCTGGGGGATGTCGGCCTGCGGATCGAGCTCTCGAAGCGGGCGCTCGAGATGCCGATCGATACCCTCGAGGACCGGCTGCATACCTTCGAGGCGAAGATCCAGGAAGCGGAGCTCCAGAGGCGGCACGCCGCCGACATCCTGGAAGGTGACCGCAAACGGGTGGTGGCCCGGCTCGAGGCGCAGGTGCAGGCGCTCCGGGAGCGGTCGATTGCCCACCTCCGGGAGGTTGCAAAGACCGCACTCGCCGATCCTGCCGGACCGGACGAGGAGGCGGCACAGGAAGCCGTTTCTTCCGCCATCCAGCCGTACTACGAGCACGAACTCGGGGAGACGACCGCTGTAATCGAACGCGAGGTGGCATCCCTCCTGCACGCCCACCAGCAGCGGGCCGACGACCTCATCGGATCGATCCGGGTTGCCGCCGCAGACCTCTTCGATATTCCCTACCGGGCTGTGGAAAGCGGGGGCACGCTCTCGATGCGCCAGGAGCCGTTCTGGGTCTCCCGGAAGGGCTGGGAGAGCATCTTCAGCCCGATCACAAAGGAACTCCTCGACCGCGCCCTGCCCCGGGGGATGCGGGAGAAGCGAATCCGGAAGCGGCTTGATGCGCAGATCGCCCACCTTGTCGTCAGGAACGCCGAGAACCTCCGGTGGGCGACGCTGCAGAACATCGACACCACGTTTCGCCAGTTCGCCCGGGAGCTGGACGAGGATCTGGCCGAGACCATCGACGTCACCCATGGCGCCATTACCGCCGCGTACCGGAAGAGGAAGGAGCACCTGGATGAAACAACGGCCGATCTCGCACGGCTGCAACAGGCATCTGCACTGGTTGCCGCCGCTCGATCGGAGCTTGGCCGGGAGTGAGCAGAATGGCCGCATGTCCGTGCTGCGGAGCGGAACTGACCGGCTATGAGCGCATCGTCTGGTTCAGTAAATCGGCCCTTCACACCGAGATCGTTCTCTGCTGCCCGTGCTGCCGGTGGCAGGGAGTGTGCCGTGACGACTGCCCGGATCACCTCGCATGACGTTCTGTGATGCGCTGTCGGGCGTCCTCACCACCAGGTGCAATTCGGCCTCTTCCGGCCGGAACCGAGGCGGGAACAACCGCTTCGGACCCGGGGCCCTTAACCCCGAAGATCGACAGGCCCTCCCCTCCGCATTCACAGGGGCCGGCGGGCGGTGCATCGACGCTCGTATGCACAAATCGAGGAGCAGGATCGCCCGATGTCAATGAAGGACAGCACGGGGAAGGGGAGCCTTTCTCTGAACGAACATCAGGTGCGCCGCATCCGGATCACCTGCGGGTATATCGACCGGCTCCTGACTGATATCGAAAATATTCTCTCTGATTCTGTGTCAGGCGCGGCATTCCCGCGCTACATTCCTGACATCACCCCCGCGCAACAGCAAACGATCGAGGACTCGCTCGCACGTCTTCGCGCCCGCCTTGTACGCATTCTCGACGATCAGGGCATCACCAGGTGTCAGCCCACGATTCCGTTATCCCGTGCCATCATATGTTCACTCGGCGCGATAGATAGTGCCGTCGAGGAGCTGAAGCCAAAGTACATGAAGGGATATGGTGATCTCGGCGAAGATATGGCAACAGAGCTGAATGGCATTGTCGGAGATTTGCACGGACTGACCGGAGAACTCAACCGGTATCTCGGCGCAGACACGGGAGAGGATCTCGCGGCGCGTCTGCATCGGTTGGAGTGACCAGGAGACGAACTCCGTCTCCTCTCCCTGAGAGAGAGGATCGCTCGCAAACGCGGGCTGATCGTGGCAGGGCTGCTCGTGAGCGTCGTTGCAGGCCGGGTCATGGACCCAGCGGGATAGTTGACGAGACCGGCAGGAGCGAGCAGGCCCGACCGATCGCAAAAACCAGGGCAGGGGTCATTCCCCCTTCCCGAGCAGCAGGACCGCCGCACGCTGCGTATCCCCTGAAGGTCGGGGCATGAGGGCGTCACCTTGCCCGCACGCAAAAGAAAACGGGGGGAGTGCCGTGCTGCGAGCGGAGCTGAGCAATCGTGCCCCGATTTTCTGAAGGAACAGAATTCAGATGGGATTGATACACATATCGATGGTCCTCATCGATCGAGGCACCCGGCCCCCTCATCGGTCATTGAGTAGATGATCCAGTTTCCCTGCGGCTCTCCCGTAATCAGGCCCGCCTTCTTGAGCACGCCCAGGTGGTAGGAGAGTTTGGAGTCCGCGATGCCGAGCACCGCCTTGATCACGCAGACGCAGAGCGGCTGGATACCAAGCATGGCAAGGATCTTCAGGCGGATCGGATCGGCGCAGGCGCGATGCCGGGCGCTCATCCGATCCAGGTGCGCATCGGAGGGCAGCATCTTTTCAAGCCCTTCGATCCCCCCGCAGGTGCACAGGGACGCTGCAATCTCCTCCGGAATGCCAGAAATTGTCGGCTCTTTTACGCGAGATACGTCTTCACTCTCCCCGGGATCGACCATTTCAAAAGAGTATGAAAATTTCCGGTCGATAAGTATTCCGGTACCGCACCTTTCAGGTTTATCACTTTCCTGGCATCTGCGGCCCATGCGCCAGCCACGCGAGACGTTTCAAAATTGTTTGAAACAACAAGATTTATACTGGAGTCCTGTTAACAGTGTTTCAAACAATGTTGAATTATCGCTGGAGGTGAACACGATCCGTGATGGAAGGAAACCGGAACATACGCCGGGCAGGATGTGTAGTGCAGAGGAAACCAGCCCCCACGCAGCATTCCAACCACCGGTATTACTATGACATTATAATGAGGAACACAGAATGAAGCCTATTCCCTTACTAACAACATCAAGGAGTGAACCATCGAATGGCTGATCCGATCACCGGAGCGCTCCTCTCCGGGCTCGATGCCGTCATCGAGTACCTGGCGGCGCACACCATCACCTGCCTGGTGCCGGCGTTCTTCATCGCCGGGGCCATCGCCGCCTTCGTCAAGAAGGATGCGATCCTGAAGTACTTCAGCCCCGACGCAAAAAAGTCGGTCTCCTATGGGATAGCATCCGTCTCCGGCATCGTGCTCGCCGTCTGCTCCTGCACCATCCTGCCGATGTTCGCCGGGATCATGAAGAAGGGCAGCGGGATCGGCCCGGCCATCACCTTCCTCTTCGCGGGTCCGGGCATCAACATCCTCGCCATCATCTACACGGCGAGCGTGCTCGGCTTCGATATCGGCTTCGCCCGGGCCCTCTTCGCCATCGTCATGTCCATCTTCATCGGGCTCGTCATGGCGATCGTCTTCCGTGCCTACGACGAGGAGATCAGGAAGAGCACCACCGGGCCGATGATGGTGGCCGGAGGCGAAGAAGAGCGGCCGCGGTGGGTCGTGCCGGCATTCTTCGTGCTGCTCGTGCTCATCCTCGTCATCGGGGCCTCGCAGCTCGACTTCACCCTCCGCCTCGGCATCGTCTACCTGCTCACCGTGGCGGTGGCATTCCTGCTC
>JAFGNT010000006.1 GCA_016926855.1 Methanomicrobiaceae archaeon
CCTCTTCGGGGACAACTCGGTCTTCGCCTGCTTCATGGGAGCCGTCATCGGGGCGATCCTCTACATGCCCACCCTCCTCGAGGTGCCGATCATCGGCGGTACCTTCGGCTATACCGAAGGAGTGATGGCCGGAGGCCCGGCACTGGCGCTCCTGCTCGCCGGCCCCACCATCAGCCTGCCGAGCATTCTGGTGCTCACGCGGATAATGGGGGCGCAGAAGACCGCGGTTTACGTGGCCCTCGTCGTGATCTTCTCGACGGTGGCGGGGTTGATCTTCGGAAACGTCTTCCCCGTCCTCGGCCTTCCGGGATGTGGTGCGGGTTGACGACCAGAGACACGGAGCAAAAACCCTGCTGCGCCGCGGAAGCCCTGCGGCGCATCCGCCGGTTGGACGCGGGTGGTGTTGCCGTCGGGCTTGCCATGCTCGATGCCGTCTTTGAGGAGGTGGCCGCACTCGGCCTCTCCGCCGAAGAACCGCTGAAAAATGAACTGCTCAGGCAGGTAAAAATCTACAACTACATCCCCCCACAGGCAGAGGTCGCCTATGCCGGGGCACTGCTGAGGGAATACCGGAAAGGAGCGTGATACCAATGGTCAGGATTGAAGTGCTGGGAACCGGCTGCGCCAAGTGCAGGCGGCTTGTGAAGAATGTCGAAAAAGCGGTCGCCGATCTCGGTATCGATGCCGAAATCATCAAGATCGAGGACATCACCGCGATCATGGACCGGGGCGTCATGCTCACCCCGGGCCTGATCGTAGACGGCGAACTGAAGGTCTCCGGCCGGGTCGCGGACGTCAACGAACTCAAGGCAATCCTGCAGGGGTGAGGGGGACATGGCGGAACAACCATCCTGCTCCTGCGGCGACACCTCTGCGCAGACCGGGACAAAGAGGATTATCTTTCCCTGCGCCGGACAGGCAAACACCGGTCAGCTCTCCAACCTTGCAGCCATCCGGCTGACGGAAGAAGGATACGGGAGTATCGCCTGCATGGCGCTCCTCGCCACCGGAGCGGAAGGGCTGAAAGAAAAAATCCGGGAAGCCGACGAGGTAATCATCATCGACGGCTGCCCGGTGGCGTGCGGCCAAACGATCGCAGCGGCGCAGGGTGTCATCCACCACCAGCACATCGTGGTCACGGCGCTCGGCATCGCCAAGGCCGGATCGCTGGAATTCTCCGACGACGATCTCGAGACCGTGGTCTCGGCGGCGTGGGAGGGGACGGGCAGGAGAGGGTGAAAAACATGGCAGAACCGGCCCGTGGGGAACGGCGCCTCTCCACGTTTGAAAAATACCTGACCGTCTGGGTCGCGCTCTGCATCGTGGCCGGCATCGCGCTCGGTCGGGCCGCCCCCGGCATTGCCGTCGCGCTTGATGCCCTCTCTCTCTATCAGGTCTCGATCCCGATCGCCATCGCGCTTTTTTTCATGATGTACCCCATCATGGTCAAGATCGATTTTGCCGAGGTGCTGCGGGCCGCAAAGACGCCAAAGCCCGTCGCGCTCACCCTCTTCGTGAACTGGGCGGTGAAGCCGTTTTCGATGTACATCATCGCCACGTTCTTCCTGGGATACCTCTTTGTAGGATACCTCCCGGGAACCGAGGTACTTCTCGACGGGAGCACCGTCGAGCTCTGGCGGAGCTACGTCGCCGGTTGCATCCTTTTAGGCATCGCCCCCTGCACCGCGATGGTGCTGATGTGGAGCTACCTTGCAAAGGGCAACGACGGCCTCACGCTGATTATGGTGGCGATCAACTCCTTAACCATGCTGGTGCTCTACGCACCGCTCGGCGGGTTCCTCCTCGGGGTGAATGCCATGCCGATCCCGTGGGAGACCATCCTGCTGTCGGTCGCCGTCTATGTCGCGCTCCCCCTCGTCGCCGGCTATGTCACCCGGAAATGGATCATCACCCGAAAGGGGAAGGCATGGTTCGAGACCCGGTTCCTCCACCTGCTGACACCGGTCTCCATCATCGCCCTGCTCGGGACGCTCGTGCTCCTCTTTAGCTTCAAGGGAGACGTCATCGTCGAAAACCCCCTCACAATCCTCTGGATTGCAATCCCGCTCTTCATCCAGACCGTGCTCATCTTCACGCTCGGGTACTTCGTCCTTGCCCCCAGGCTCGGCCTCTCCTACCGGGACGCCGCTCCTGCCGGGATGATCGGCGCCTCGAACCACTTCGAGGTAGCGATCGCGACCGCGACCATCCTCTTCGGGCTTGGGTCCGGGGCGGCGCTCGCCACGGTGGTCGGCGTGCTTATCGAGGTGCCGGTGATGCTCATGCTGGTCAGGATCTGCCTGCGCACGAAAGACATGTTCCGGGGTGAAACCTCATGATGGAACTGCTCCATGTGGTCTCCGGCAAGATGCAGGCGCCGGGAACGTGGATGAGGTGCGGCCGGAGGCCTGCGGCGTGACCGAAACGGCCATCCAACGCTCACCCCGTTACCTGCTGGCATGAGGGGATATTCAGGAGACAGCTATGAAACACCAGGAACTTATCGTCGAATGGCGGCATATCGGAAACGATGTAGAGAACACCTGCGGACGGTGCGGAGAAACCGGGCGGGCAGTTCTGGACGTCATTAAAAATATCCGGCCGGTCCTCGAAGAGGAAGGCATTACCGTCCGGATGGTCGAGACCGTCCTCGAGAACGAGGCGATAGCGGATTCGAACAGCATTCTCTTCAATGGCGTGCGGCTCGAGGACCTGATCGAGGGAATGGAGGTGACCAGCACACCCTGCTGCTCCTGTGCCTGCTTTACCGGGAAGGACGACGTAGAGTGCCGCGCGGTCGAGTATAACGATGAACGCTACGAATCAATCCCGCCGGAGCTGATCGCCCGTGCGGCGCTGAAAGCGCTCGGAATCGATACGGCAACAGAATAGCGTACTCAGAATGACAGCAATCACAGATATTCATGGAGAAGCGATGAAGAAGAGTCCCGGGCGCTCGTACTCACCGGCAGGAGCCAGGATCGTAAAGGAGGCCGCACCTGCAGGGTGGCACCGGTTCTGCCAGGCCATGATGCTCCTATTCGTCGCTGAAACGCGAGGTTGTAGCGCATGAAGAAGAAAATCCTCTGGCTCGGGGTCGGGTAAATGGCGTTTACCATCATCACCTGTTCCGGGATCTCAAACACGGGGAAGCTGACGACGCAGGCGGGGACGGTCCTCCTGCACAGGTGTCCTGCGAAAGTCGAGGCGTGCACCGCCGCAACCCGCCCCACGGCATCGCTCGAAAACACCGCCCGGCAGGCTGAAAAAATTCTGGTACTGGACGGATGCAGCGACTGCTGTGGGAGGAAGAAACTGCAGGCCCTCGGGATCGATCCGCACCTCCACCTGATTGCGACTGACGCCGGGATCGTGAAGCGTGGCATGGATGAGCCACACTATGAAGAGATCGAACGCCTCGCCGCCGCGGTGCTGGAGGCGATCGGCCGGTGAAATGCGAGCTCTGCGGGAAGGAGACCGCCCGTCTTGTACGGGTGAACCACCCCGATTTCCGGATAATCCGCATCTGTGAGGAATGCTGCCGGCGGGAGCACGACCGGCTGCTGCCCCTGCCCGCCGATCGGAGCTGCGGCTGCTGCGGCTGGTAAGCGACGCTGCAGGTATCCGCAAAGCCATCCCGGCATCCTGCCGTGAGGAGGAAAGCATGAAACGACACATCACACGAAACAACCGGTCCCTCAAAATCCAATCACTCTCCCTGCTGCTCGTCATCGCCGCCGCAGCAGTCCTCGCCGCCGGGTGCACCGGCAGCAGCGAACCGGAGAACCGGCTGTCATCAGAAGTCGGCTATACCGGAACGAATGTTGAGAAAGTCGAGCTCTACCATTTCTATGGCGCGAACAGGTGCGTTTCCTGCATGATGCTGGGCGATCTCACGGAACAAACCGTCAATACCTACTATGCACAGGAACTCCTGTCGGGAAGGCTCGTCTTCAATCACATCGATATTTCGATGCCCGAGAACCGCGGGATCGTCGAGCGATACGGGCCGACCGGTTCATCCCTCTGGATAGGCATCCACGACGAGCAGGGATTCTACAAGGAAGAACTGCTCGGCCCGTGGTACATGCTCGGCGACGAGGGGAAGTTCTCGGCATACATCAGAGCCGTCATCGACCAGCAGCTGGCATAGGAGTCAGGTTCATGGACATCATGGGATTCATGCAGACGATGGGGATGAGCGGCGTCCCGCTCGTCGCCGCGTTTTTCATCGGGCTGATGACAGCGATGAGCCCGTGTCCGCTCGCCACCAACATCACCGCCATCGCCTACGTGTCGCGCCGCGTTGAAAACAGCCGGCGCACGCTCCTGGTGGGATCGCTCTACGCTGCCGGGAGGAGCCTTGCATACATCGCCCTCGCAGCGGCGATCGTCTATGCCGGGCTCAATATACAGGCCGTCTCCTTCGTTCTCCAGGACTACGGCGAGATGCTCCTCGGGCCGCTGCTGCTGATTCTCGGCATCCTGATGCTCGACATCGTTGATATCGGCCTGCCGGAAGGGGGCAGACGGCTCGCATCGCTCATGGAGATGCTCGCAGAAAAGGGTGAAGCAGGGAGTTTTCTCCTCGGGATGCTGTTTGCGCTCAGTTTCTGCCCTTTCAGCGCCGTACTCTACTTCGGCATGCTCATCCCCATCGCCTTACAAACCGGTGATGCCCTCCTCGTGCCCGGTGTGTTCGGTTTCGCAACGGCACTGCCCGTGATTGTGGTTTCCTTCCTGCTCGTCCGTGGTGTCGGGCGGGCGGCACGGCTGCTGCAACGGGCCCAGGCGGCCGAGTTCTGGGTAAAAAAGGGCGTTGCTGCGGTATTCATCGGCATTGGCATGTACTCCGTTGCGAATGTCTGGCTGGTTTGATCAGCCTGCAAATCCTGCGCCGTCCGCCCGCTGAGGGGTTCAGAAAGATTTTTGGGGGAAATGGATTATTCGGGTGATGAATATGCATAAAAAACGTTCGAGATGCACTGCTTGCCTTTATAGGTGGAATCAGGTTTTGATTTAATTTTCAGGAATATTTCTGCTGCAACTGTACTACGTCTCGGGCCTGTTCGCGGCACGTGCTTGTTGGATCGCCGCTGGCGTTCTGAAAGCATACTTCGCATCAGAAAATCAGAGATTTTCTTCACTGACGTTCCCGAACCGGATGGGCCCGGTGATCCCCGGCCGCTTCAGCCGGGAGACGTGCCCCGTCCAGTGGGTGAGCTCGTGGAAGAAGGCCGCGTAGTAGGTCTCCGGGCCCTCGAACCGCTCCATCCCCGGCATCTCGATCACGTCCGGCCCCGGCAGGTAGGCAGGATCGCCCATCCGCACTATCGGCCGGTTCATGCAAACAAAGGGAGAATTGGGCGGCCTCGTTTAATGATTCGCCCCATCTGCGTTTTACAAACACGTCAATGAATGATTATTGATCCGGTTAAATAAAAAATGAAGATTATTCTGCCCGACGTCCATAATTAACAGATATCTCCCGACAGATATTCTTTAAATGCAAAAAGGACACGGTTATCGGCATTCAAATCATGGAGCAATCGCTCTCTCTCCGCAGGTGTGAATGCATCTGAGAGGTCGATTCTCACTACATCCGCCCTTTTTACCGGAAAACTCCTGTTTAAAAGATCCTGGTAAAGTTGTTCCCTGCTCATATTCCCACTGGAGAGAAGGAATACAGGACTGAGAATACGTTCTCCCTGTTTCTTCACAGATGGTGAGATAAACCCAATATTATGCGAATAGAATCTCAAATTCCATCCATACATATCCGCTTCAACAGTCTCGCGGATTTCCCGATAGTCCGATTCATTCGCTGCGATGTAATACCCGACATACCCAACCCACCTTAAATCACCTGGAGAATCGCGATCGAAAACGATGGATTCCGGTACGCCATTGCTCCGGAGGAGTGCGAGAATTTCGTCGTCCGAGACGTTTTCACGTACTAATAACCCATCTGCCCAGAATCCAATCTCATCAGCCTTTTCGTGCCACTCCTCATCCAAGGTGCAGGGATTTCCTCCCACTCGTGGAGTAACGTTTGTCGTGTCCATGGGAGTGATAGTGGGCGTTCCCGGCGTTTCCAGACGATCCAGGCAACCGCTAATGCAACAGCCGGTAATGATAACTGTAAGAAGTATTACCAGGAATATTACAATCTTATTTTTTTGCACCATTTGGTTCACACTATTAAAAATTGAGATGTTATTTAATCCTTTACTCTTATGTGATCACCATAAAAGTCCGGATTATATTCATTAAACCATTCCCAGTATTGTGAACCAGCATACCCTCCTGTTTCTCGCCCCGGGTGTCTTTACTACAATACAAGATTATCATATCAAAAATGTTCGGAGTAATATTTTTTAAAATTTAAAAATGGAGCCTTCCACCACCCTCTAAATACGAGCATTTTACGACTTGAATAGCTATATTCGTTTTATTAGCCCTTAAAATAAAAATAAAAATATTTGGAAATTCCAGGTGGCTCATTTGATCTTTTTGTTGAGCTTCTTGAGCTTTTTCTTGGCGGCTTCGCTACCCGCAGCCGCCTGCTTTGAGAGATCTTCTGCCTTGGCCTTCTTCACCTTGTTCTTCTTCCCCAATTCTTTCTTACTTAATGCCATACAGGTACCTCGCCAAGCCTTAGTCTGGTTCTATTTATCTTTTTTCCTTCTTATAAACCTGTATCGTTGTACCAGCCTGAAAAAAATTTGAATAAACGAAAAGCTGACCTGTTCAACTGCTATTTTACCATTTTTTTACAGTCACCAATGTGTAATTTAAAAATAGTCTGTCATATCTCTTATATCAGACCACACTGAAAAAGAGGTCATCCCATAACTCTCCGGACCATCATTGCCCATGCCAGGAAGATGAATCCCGGGAATGAATATTCATATCGCTCGTATCGGAAAACGACCTGCTTAAATGCCTCGATCCAGCAGAGAAATCGTTCAACGGCGCTTCGCTTTTTATACAATTCCGGATCAAACCAGAATGGCCTTCCCCGTCCGGGCGGATTTCCCTGCACTGTGACCGCTCTTGCCTTTACAGCAACTGTTATACTGCCATACAGTGCAATCGGGCAGGTCGTTTCCATCTCTTCCCGCCAAAAGCCGCACATATGGCCGTTATTCTTGGATTGGCCGGTGCATTTTTCGTGTGTGCAGAACTGGTGAAGGATCTCTCCTACCGGTACGCGGCGTGATATAAGGGCGGAGGTGTGGGATTGTGAAGAGACCAGAAAAATGATTCTCTTATTTAAAGTGAATAATCTTCTTAGGTTCCGATATGCTCAGTGTTTCCTCTCCACAGTGCGATTGGAGTAGTCCCCAGGCATCTCTCTAGAGCAGGAGACTATCCATACGTGGCATCAACCGGGCACGAAAAGGAGCCTGGATCAGAGCATGCTACTGAGGATAAGTTAATATAGCCAAATGTTGGTATTTTTCGCATCGCCTTTGCCTGAACTGTCCTGCACAGGAGATAGAAGAAACGAGGACAAATACTATGGACACAAAGAAAAAACTCACCACGGCTGCGGGGGCACCCGTACCCGACAACCAGAATACCATCACGGCCGGTCCACGCGGTCCCGTGCTGATGCAGGATGTGTGGCTCCAGGAGAAACTTGCACACTTTGACCGCGAAGTGATCCCCGAACGGCGCATGCATGCCAAGGGGTCGGGCGCTTTTGGCACATTCACCGTCACCCACGACATCACAAGGTATACCAAAGCACAGATCTTCTCCACGATAGGCAAGGAGACTGACGTCTTTGTCCGCTTCTCGACCGTTGCCGGTGAGCGCGGTGCAGCAGATGCGGAGCGCGACATCCGTGGCTTCGCCATGAAGTTCTACACAGAAGAAGGGAACTGGGACCTTGTCGGCAACAATACCCCGGTCTTCTTCCTCCGCGACCCGCACAAGTTCCCGGACCTCAACCGTGCTGTGAAGCGCGATCCCCGCACCAACATGCGCTCCGCGAAGAATAACTGGGATTTCTGGACATCCCTCCCCGAAGCGCTCCACCAGGTGACAATCGTCATGAGCGACCGGGGTATCCCCTATTCCTACCGCCACATGCACGGCTTTGGGAGCCACACCTTCAGCATGATCAATGCACAGAACGAGCGGGTCTGGGTCAAGTTTCATCTGAAAACCCAGCAGGGCATCAGGAATATCACTGACGAGGAAGCCGAAGCAATTGTGGCAAAAGATCGCGAGAGCAACCAGCGTGACCTCCT
This sequence comes from Methanomicrobiaceae archaeon, assembly GCA_016926855.1. Classification (GTDB taxonomy): domain Archaea; phylum Halobacteriota; class Methanomicrobia; order Methanomicrobiales; family Methanomicrobiaceae; genus LKUD01. The sequence continues at coordinate 8,262 of JAFGNT010000006.1, forward strand.
CGAGAGTATCGATAAGGGCAGTTTCCCCCGCTGGAAGATGTACATCCAGGTGATGACCGAAGAGCAGGCACAGAAGATGCCGTACAACCCCTTTGACTTAACAAAAGTCTGGTACCACAAGGAATATCCCCTGATCGAAGTGGGCGTGCTCGAACTGAACCGGAACCCTGAAAATTACTTCCAGGACGTAGAGCAGGCCGCGTTTAACCCGGCTGCGGTTGTTCCGGGCATCAGCTTCTCTCCCGACAAGATGCTGCAGGGCCGCTTGTTCTCCTACGGGGATGCACAACGGTACCGGCTGGGCGTCAACCACCACCAGATCCCGGTCAATCAACCGAAACATGCCCATGCGTCCCACCGCGACGGCCGGATGCGGGTGGACGGAAATCACGGGGCAGCCGTTGGCTACGAGCCGAACAGCTTTGGCGAGTGGCAGGAGCAGCCCGAGTACAGGGACCCTCCACTCGAGCTCTCCGGTGCAGCGGCAGCCTGGAACTTCCGCGAGGACGACTCGGATTATTACACCCAGCCGGGCAAACTCTTCCGGCTGATGAGCGCGGCGCAGCAGAAGGTGCTGTGTGAGAATACCGGCCGTGCCATGGGCGATGCGCCCGAGTTCATCAAAATCCGCCATATCGGGAATTGCCTGAAGGCCGACCCGGCCTATGGCAAGGGTGTTGCAGATGCACTTGGTATCCCGCTTGACAGGGTGTTGTGACCGGTTTTGAGCGGCTTTGTGCCGCTCCCCTTTTTTACCGGGAAAAACGTACCAGGTCTTTTTAGCGTCCCGCAGGCGATCAGCCACGCCTGACGTGCCGTCCGCAAGGGAATGAACGGGAGAAAATGCTCGATCTCCCCTCATCAGACGCCGGAAACAATAAAACGATCCGGCATCCCGGCAGGCGAAACGCAACCGCCCGATAATCCCCCGTTTGCTCTCACCGGGAGTGCATGACATCCTTTAAGAGAACAGCGCACGCGGCTCTGTGAGAAACCATTCCTGTCAGAGAACGGGTTGGGGATCAGGAGCCTTTATCGTGGGTTAAAAAACGGTGATGCCCGTTCGGGATTGCCATCTCAAAACGAGCGCCCGTTCCTTCGGTACCGGTCTCCCGGATGGCAATACCCGTTATTCCAAGGATATCCCGTGCCAGGAACAGACCGAATCCGGTATTTTTCCCGAAATTCCGCGAAAAAATACGGTCCTTAATATCGGCAGGCACGCCCACCCCGTCATCCTCGAAAAGCAGCAGGGCGCCCTCCCCGCCTGTACGAAACGATACCGTAAAGCGGGTCACATGTTCGCCATGCCGCAGGGAATTGTCCATTAAATTGAAAAAAACACGCTCAAGGAGCGGATCTGCATAGACTTCCAGGCCATCCGCTGCGATCCCGAGCGAGACCTGCGTTGTCGGCAGCTGATCCCATGCCTGGCGCATAACGGTTTCAATACACTGCCATTGGGGAGCGGCAATGCCGATTTCCTCATACATCCTGGTGAACATGATCTGCCGGGTGACGGTATCAACGCACTCCGAAACGCGGGAGATAAACGCATTGACATCAGCATTTTCGGATACGCCTTCCTGTATCATCTCAATATACCAGCGCATCCCCATGATCTGGTTGAGAATATCATGCCGGGTGATGCTCGACAGCAGGCTGAGTTTTTTGTTTGCCTCCTGCAGGGCATCAGCAAATCGTTGTTTCTCCGTGAGATCGAGAAGTGAAACAACATAGCGTTTTGTCCCGGGAATCTGGGCAACGGTCACGGAGCAGTAGAGCAGATCGCCATTTTGCCGGATGAAATGCATCTCATAATTCCGGGGTGCGCTTCTCGGATCGGACTGCCGGTGCTTGTGATAGGATCGAATCCGTTCGCGTTCGTCGGGAGCAACGCAGCTCAAAATATTCATCCCGGGGATTGCAGCCGGCGGATAATCGAGCAGGACGCTGAATTCATTATTCGCAAGCAGAATCCTACTTTTATCTCCGATAATAGCAGTTGCAGCTCCGGTATTGTCAAAGATGGTACGGTACAGCGCTTCACTCTCGCGGATGACCTGCTGCGCATTTGTTTCATCGGTGATGTCCACAGCAATCCCGCGGATTCCGACGATAGCAGCGCCGTCCCGGACCCTGCTGACATAGATAATGACGGGAAAGGTCTGTCCGCTCCTGCAGATCGCGGTATACTCAATACCAACCGTGTTTCCCTCACTCAACGGTGAGAGATTTTCCTTCGCCCGATCACGATCTCCCGGCACGATCAGATCCAGCACACTCATTCCCTGGCCGACATCCTCCCGTGCATATCCGAATTTTTCGAATGCCGCATCGTTTGCAAAGGTAATCCGCCCTCCCGCATCCGCTTCGAAAACCGGGAGCGGAAGGAGTTCCGTCAGCTCACGAAACCGTCGTTCACTCTGCCGCAATGCATGCTCAACCTTCTTTTTATCGCTGATATCAGCAAATGAAAGCACGGCGGTCTTATCCGCGAGCAGGGCCGCCGAGAGCAGAAAATATGAGCCCTGTTCGTGCGGCCCGAGGCGCACTTCCCTGCCGAACACCGTCGTATCCTGCTGTAGATCTGCAAAAAATGCCGTGCGTGCCGAAGTATCGGGCCACAGCAACTCCAGAGAACAGGGAGCGGATTGTTCATCGCATCCGGCGAGCTGATCCAGACTCAGGCGGTTGGCCTCAAGAATTCTTCCGGTGGCAACGTCGACAAGAAGGATGCTGTTCGCGGAACTATCAAAAATTGTGTGATATTTTATTTCGTTGAGTTTCATGTCATAGGCCAGCGACGAGACGACGACGCCCATGCTGGCGTAGACATAAAACTGCATGATCCCGGGAAGAATGTCGGGATCCGGATATTCCAGCAGACCGAGGATGATAAGATAGAGAATCCCTGTGCCGGTGGCAAGCAGGGCGCCGCGGTGAGGATAACGGAAAGCAAGAAAAATCACAGGAAAATAACAGAGATGGGTGAGAACAACGGTAATCCCCCCTGAGATCTGATACAACGCAATTTCGGAGAGGAACACACTGAAGAGCATGAATCCCAGCACCGAGTAGCGAATCCATTCCTGTTTCACCAGCAAACCTCAGGTAAATAATCGTATGAGACGTCGGGGTTGATAAAAATAATTAAATAAATCCGGAAGGTAAGCTCCTTGTTAGTCATAAACAGGCCGAGTGACATCCCCGATAGCAGTGCGACGAGCGCCTCCAAACGAAATAATCCATCGATAACAGCGTTTCAACAGGTATGCCGCCCCGGAAATGACCGGGAAGAACGGAGAAGAGATAGCCAGGGATGCATACGACAGCCAGGTACCGGACGCCGGTGGGGAAATCGGCTCACCTGATTCTGATAAAGACAAGAGCGACAGGAAGAAAGATCAGGACACATTCCAGCCCTTCCCGGGAAGAAGCTGCTGCGATTCTCCGGGACTCAAAAAATCCCGAACTCCGCAATCGCAATGCACGTGATATCGAGAATGTCCCGTGCCAGGAACAGCCCCGAGCACCGTATTCTTTCCGAAATTCCGTAAAAATATGCGCTGTTTTTCGTCGCAGGCGGGAGGCGTCCCGCAGCAGCTCAGGAAAACTGATAAAAGCGAACATCTCCAAATCGTCTTGAGATGAGCCCTCTTTTTAGCACAGATCCCCCTACCAATGCACTCGTGCTCTCCGAGCAGAAGCGCCAGCGGGAAACGCTCACCCTGATAGCCTCGGAGAACTACGCGAGCCCGGCGGTGCTCGAGGCCGCCGGCACGGTATATACCAACAAATACGCCGATGGCGTCCCCGGCCACCGTGACTATCCCGGCTGCGGTCCCTGCGACGAGATCGAGGAACTGGCACGGCAGCGACTCTGCGCCCTCTTCGGAACGGAGTATGCCAACGTCCAGCCTTATTGCGGCTCGATCGCCAATAGTGCGGTCTTCCTTGCGACTCTCAGGCCGGGGGACACCCTGCTCTCGATGAGTGTCGAAGACGGCGGCCACCCCACCCACGGATCTCCGGAAAACCTCTCCGGCAGGCTGTATCCGGCCGTGCGCTACGGCGTCGACCCTGCCTCCGGCCTGATCGACGAGGCGGAGATCGCCGCCCTCGCAAAAAAAGAGCGGCCGAAAATGCTCATCTGCGGTGCGAGCTCGTACCCACGCCGGATCGATTTTCGTGCCTTTGCAGAAATTGCCGGGGAGACCGGGGCGCTCTGCCTCGCAGACATCGCCCACGTCGCCGGGCTGATCGCCGCGGGTGTGTACCCCTCGCCGGGCGGCCGCATCCCCCTCATCACCACCACCACCCACAAGACGCTCCGCGGCCCGAGGGGAGGTGCTGTGCTCTGCGATGCGACGTACGCAGAGGCAATCGATGCGGCGGTGTACCCCGGCCTCCAGGGCGGCCCCCTGATGCACATCATCGCCGCCAAGGCAGTCTGCTTCGCCGAAGCGGCGACCGCTGAGTTTCGCGGGTATGCCGACCAGGTACTCACAAACGCAACGGTGCTCGCAAAAACCCTTGACGGTGAGGGGATCGGCCTCGCCACCGGCGGCACCGACACTCACCTGATGATCGCCGACCTTGAAGGGATCGGCCTCTCCGGGGAAGAGGCCGAGCGGGCCCTCGAGGCTGCGGGCATCTGCGCCGACCGCTGCCCCTTCCCCGGCCGGAATGAGGACTATGTCCGGACCTCGGGCATCAGGTTCGGGACGCCCGCTGCCACCTCCCGGGGCATGGGCGACGAGGAGATGCGGGCGATCGGCCACCTCATCGCCACCGTGCTCCGGAAAAGCGGCGACCCGACAACGCTCGCTGCGGTGAGAGCCGAGGTTGCCGCGCTCGTCAGTCACATGCAGAGGACAACCTGCGTGTACCTGGCATCCCTGGACGGGCGAACGTAGTCGGACGCCCGGGCCTCTCCCTCGTCACCGTCAGGCCATGAGCAACAACCACCGGATGAGGGGAAAAATCCGTTCCACCATGTCCGGAATTATTATCACGCCCGACAGGAGGAGAATAGGTATGGAACGAAACATACTCGTCGCCTACGCCACCCGGTACGGCTCCACCCGCGAGGTGGCGGAGGCGATAGGAACGGCGCTCCGGGAGGAGGGAGCGGCGGTCGATGTCGTGCGGGCGGACGAGGTTGCCGATATCACGCTTTATTCCATGGTCGTCATCGGAAGCCCGGTCTACGCCGGGAGCTGGCTTTCGGACGCTCTCGACCTGGTGACCCGGCACCGCGAGGCCCTCGCACGGATTCCGGTCGCGGTCTTTGCCGTCGGGATCCTCATTGCCGATGACACGCCCGGGAACCGGCAGAAGCTGCAGGCGGCATTCGAGCCGGTCCTGCAGCTCATCACGCCTGTTTCCACCGCCCTCTTCCCCGGCAAACTCGACTCCAAAGCGCTCTCCTTCCCCCTGCGAATGATGCTGAAGGTGATGAAAACCCCTGAAGGGGACTACCGGAACTGGGACGCAATCCGGAGCTGGGCGAAGGGTCTCGGGGCCGGAAGCGGGTAGCAGGACGCGTGCGTTCTTCATCGCCTGTCAGGGGATGTATCCTACCTCCCCGAATGTCTCGTCGATCAAGGCGCATACTTCGTCCCGGATGCGGCGGACTCCGGTTGTGCACCGCCCGGGGCCCGCGGCTGCTTCCGGGTTTTTACGCCGGGGTTCATCGACATATTCATCCAGAAAGGAAAATACCATCGAAAAAAGGGTATCCTTCTCATTTTAAAACCGTATTATTCTTGATCGATCCGCGTGAGCCTCTTTACAAACACTACCGCCCAGATGTACCCCACCAATCCCCCGAGGATGTTTCCCGCTACGATGCCAAAATAGACACCCTGCGCTCCGAATCCGAAGATGACACCAAGGACATAGGAAAAGACCACAACAAAGGCCAGCGTCCGGAGGAGGTTGATCACAAGCGAGGTGAATCCATGCCCCGTACCCTGGAATACCGACGAGGAGAACATGCCCAGGGGTACGAAAGGATAAAAGAGACACATGGTATGGAAGAAGATGAGGAAACCCGGAATGAGATGAACGCTCTCCGGGGAGTAGGTGAAGAGCGCCGTGATCTGGGGAGTCAGCAGGTAGGTGAGGGAACTGATGACAAGGGCGATGATGACACCGATGGTGATGGAATACCGATGCACGATTTTTACCTTCTCGAATTCCCGAGCCCCATACGCCGCGCCGGTGACAGCGACGACGGAGGTGGCGATTCCAACAAGCGGGACGATGGCAAACATCACGATTCGCCATCCCGAGGTGTAGATGGCAACGGCGTCGGTGCCTGCGATGGTGACGAGGATGAGGTTTATCGCAATCCCCATGACAGACAGGAGGAGGAATTCCAGACTGGCAGGGAGTCCCACTCCGAGAATTGCGCGAAATATTGTGGTTTGAGGAGTAAACCCCCGGAATGAAAGGTGCACGTAGGTATCCCGCCGGATAAAGATCCAGTAGGCAAGTATGACCATGACAGACGCAATGGAGATGACCGTTGCAATGGCTGCCCCGGCAACCCCGAGCCCCGCCCAGTAAATAAGGATGGGGTCGAGGATAATATTGAGAATGGACGAGATGGCCATGGCATACATGGTCCGTTTTGTGTCTCCCTCTGCCCGGAGGATAGCGTAGGCCATCTGTACTGCAAGGAAGAAGATGGTCCCGAGGAAAACTATCCGCCCATACTCCACGGCAATATCGGTCACGGGTCCTGCGCCCAGCAGGGCAACGATGGGACGGAGAAAAAGGACGAAGATCACCATCAGTACGGCAGATACCCCCAGGGACAGTACAAAGGCATGGGTGGCCGCGCTCTCTGCGCCCTGTTTATCGCGCGCTCCGATGCGCCGTGCAATGAGAGAGGTGGCACCTGCCCCGAGCCCGTTCGAGAGCCCGACCAGGATCATGAAGAGCGGGGTGACGAAACCGACCCCGGCCAGCGCATCTGCCCCGAGACCCGCCACCCAGATCGCATCGGCAAGGTTGTAAATCGCCATCAGCACCATGGCAATGATCATCGGGCCTGCAAGCTTCCGGACGGCGACCTTCGGATCGCCCCGGAGGATACGCACCCCGCGGGTGACCTCTTCATCCAATGCGGTATCCGGCCCGTCGGACCGGACCTCAGGGGCCGGATCAGTCATTGTCGTCTCCCTGTTCTGCGATGCGGATGCTGTGTCCGGCGAGGGTGCGAAGGTGTACAATCAGGTCACCCCGCTCGTGTTCCGGGAGGATGGCGAGGAGTTCCTCCTCCCACCCGGCGTCAAGGCCCCGGATCTCCTCCATGACTCTCTTTCCTTTTTCAGTCAGGAATACTGCAAAGGCCCGCCGGTTGTCAGGATCGGTTCTCCGGGAGATAAACCCGTCATCCTCGAGGCGACGGACGGCACGGGCAATTGTCGCCTTGTCAATATGGAAATGCCGGGCAAGAGTCGCCTGCGTGATCCCCTCTCTCCGGGACAGGAACATGAGAACAGGGAACTGACCGGCGGAGAGACTCCGGGGCTTCAGGCGGTTGTTCACTGCGATCACGTGGTTCCGGTGAATCAGGGAGATAAGCGATCCGAGGGGGAGATCAGGGTGCATGCAGATACCACATCCGGATCAAGAGAATATAAAACATAGTAAAAGGTGTTATTGCAACTATTGCCCGCACAACTATAACAGCATGAAATATATCCGGAACCGGAACAGAACGCAGCCTTTTATAATCGGGAAATGGGAATTCACACGGAAGAGGGATATATCTGGGGTCGGTCTTTTCGCAGCTGCCGCCGGACTGCTTTCTTCATCATCATCACACTGAACTCCCGGCGGATCATCTGCAGGCACATCTGCCCGGTCGGGGCAGTACAGGAGCTGATGTACCTGCTTTTCCTCCCCATGCACGGCCGGACACTGACGCCGCAGGCAACGGCCATCCGCTACGGGGCCTTCGTTGTCATCCTTGCGACCGGCGTGAGGCTCGCTGCAAACATACTCGGCATCCTCGGCATGAAGGATTATTTCTCCCTCTCCCCGATGAACGCGGGCTTCGTCATCTTCCTCGCGATCGTTCTGCTCTCGGCCAGCGTGTACCCGCCGTGCCGGTTCATCAGCCCGTACGGTCTCATGCTTGCACTCACTGCCGCACGGAGCCGGTGAAAGATCCGGCACCCGGATGTCTGCATATGGTGCGGGAAGAGTGAGCGTGTCTGTCCCGTCACTGTGGCAACGGCGAACAACAGTAAGGCGGAGTGCTACCTGTGCGGTCGCTGCACCGGGGTCTGCCCTGTGGAGGAGGCGCTCGTGTACCGGCGCGAACCCTGACAGACGGGCATGAACAGGGAAATGCTCCCGCAATGAGGGATATGGCCGGTCCTGCCCACCGTGGAGTTTGGGGTGCGATCTGATAAAAATATATATTTTTTAGAGAAACTATACATAAGATTGATTAATATCTATTCTAATAGAATTCCATCCATACTTGTCCGCCGCCGCCGGCCGCGGGCAGTCGGGGAAGGTTCACAGGAGCACCCGAATGACAAATCATCACACCGCACGCACTCTCGCCTGCCTTGCCGTCCTGCTCATCTGCGGTATTCTCCCGGCTGAGGCCGCAGCAACATCGCTCTGGATCGATGAGCTGCCGTCGAGCTGCCACGTAGGTGAGCCAATCACGATCGGCGGGGAGACCCGGGGATTTCCGGACGGAACGGCCATCGAGATCCTCATCTTCCCTGTCGACGATTCCCAGGCGGATACTGTCTACGGCGAGTGCCGGATCGCCGGGGGAAAGTTCGCATTTACGTTCGACACCGGCGCGATGGAGCCGGGGAGATATGCCCTGCAGGCGCAGGATTCCGCGGGCGGGCGTTATGACATCGAAGAGCTGACCCTGTTTCCGGCGACCGGATCCCTCCTTCTTACTTCAAGTCCGTCCGGGGCCGCGATCATCATCGACGGCGAGCGGCTCGGGACCAGCGGCTCCGTCATTGCCTCGATCCCAGCCGGCTGGCACGAGGTGACGGTTTCCCGTGAAGGCTGTGTGAACCGGACGGAGACAGTGCTGATACCGCCCGGCGAATTCGTGGAGCTCCACTGGGGCCTCGCTCCCGCCCCCACGGAAGGCTGGATCTCGGTCTGTACTCATCCCGACGAAGCCGACATCTATCTTGACGGGATCTCCAGAGGGAAGAGCGACATGGTGCTCTCCGGCATCCCGGCCGGCACTCACACGATCACGATCACATTGACCGAAACCACGGGATTCAAGACAGTCTGGTATGAGGACTACACTGCCGAAATAGAGGTCCTGCCGGGCAAGGGGACGAGCGTCTCGGCAACCCTCCGGCCTCGCCCCTACAGCACGTGGCTGGTCGTCAGATCGTATCCCGAAAACGCCGAGGTCTACCTCGACGGGACGTATCAGGGCACCACCCAGACGGTCCTCCCCTTCATCGAGGAGGGGCACCACATCCTCAGGCTGGAAAAACCGGGCTACGAAGAGATCGAGGTCTCCTTAAACGTCCCCGTGGGCGGCATCGAGTTTACCCGCACCCTCACTCCGATCGAGACCGATGACTCGATCCGGGTGCTCTCGGAGCCGGACAACACCTCGATCTTTTTAAACGGCGATTACGCAGGGAGGACACCCCTGCGGATCGACGACCTCGCGCCAGGTATTTACTACATCCTGCTGTTAAAAGACGGGTACTCCTCATGGCACAGGACCGTCACGCTCGCTCCCGAATCCGCGGTGACGGTGATCGCCGACCTCGTAGCCAGTCCCGATGCGGTGCACACCCCACCCTCTACCCCTGTACCGCCCACACCGGCACCGGCAGCGTCCTCCGCGGAGGAGGATGAGGAGTTCGATCCTGAAACGCTCGCCGCGATGTACGGGCGGGACGCTCCCGCACCGGAGAATGAGAAAGATTTCATCGGCGGGCTCTTCCGGCAGATCACGGATTTCTTTTCATCACTCGGCTATTCCCTCCCCGGCAGCGGGGAGTGAATTCGCACACGGCACTACAATCCTCGTTTTTCCCCTCCTGCGTGCACGATGCGGCCCTGCAGAGGCCGCAGCCAAAGCGCGACGTGCATTCCCGTTTGACGGAAAAATGCGTGTGCGTCTGGCGTGCGTGGAATGCTGCGCAATCGAGCGACGAATGTGGCGGGGAGCGAAGCCGTACGCTGGCCGGGCAGCAGTGAGTGAGAGATGCGGGGCGTACATTCGGAGGGATGTATGTCCCGTCGTTGTGATGATAAGAGCGCATACATTTTTGGGGAAAATGGTATTTTTCTCGCTCCATACAGGTAGTGCATTGATGCAAACAAAAAGAGAATTGGGGCCAATATGTGATTCGCCCTTCCGGCGTATAAAACGACATGAATTTCTTAATAAAATTTTCTTCCATTCCGGCCGATCACCCGCGTTTCTCGCGACGCGCCTCGCGTTGTGGGATTAAATAAATTTCACAGCCTTTTCGACCGATGGGATTTTTCCGGACTGGACACGGATGATACCTTCCCCGGCCGTGATGTTGATTGTTGCCATTCCGTTCGCACCCGTCTCCCCGTAGAAGGCGTCACATGTCACGTTGCCGGCGATTTTGAGGAAGGTAACCGGGATGTCCGGGGCCGGGTTACCGAAGATATCGGTGATTGTCGCACGCAGCTCATTGCTGATGTGAGTGACGGCCAGGCAGGTGGGAGGATTGAACCGCGGGCTTGCCGGAATGAGGAGGGGGACAGCGGTACCCTTCATGCCGGTATCGTCCGTAACGGTCAGCACAACACGGAACGGCCCTTCGGAAGAGAGATAGATGCGTGCGACCTTTCCTGTTTGCGTGCTGCTCGTGATATTCGTCGTATCAGCCCAGGTGCCGGGCTTCGGGTATGTATCCGATCCGTCCGTATATGCCCAGCTCCATTCCTGGATCGTGCCGTCGTCGAAAGAATCGCTCCCGTCAAGAATGAGCACCTGGCGGTCAGCGACCGTGAGATCCTCTGCCTCGAGGGAGAATTTCGCCACTGCAACAGGGGGCTGGAAGGTCTGCTCAAAAGTATTGTACAGCGATGTCAGCACGAGGATATGAACGGGCTCTGTTTCGCTGATATTGTAGGGCGCGGTAAAGTTCGCGATAAAACTGACTGTAACCTCCCGCTGTTTCTTCGCAGGAACAAAAAGCCGTTTGTTCAGGTCGTATGCGGTTCCCTCCCAGGTGTACTGTTCAGCATACCGGTCGTTGATCTTGATTCCTGCAATCCGCGAATCCTGCACATTCATATTCAGGAGCGCGACCTTCATCGAGCTCCAGTTCCCTTCATTGGAGGAGCCGACGGCATCGTTCCATGCGGTGCCGTTCCACTCCGGGATAACCCCCATGATCCTCAGTTCCTCGTTCTCCACATCCTGCAGGTGGTCCTGACGCTCCATCTCCTCCTTCTGGTATTCCGAGACCATAACGGCAAGACCTGCCGCCGCCGTCACGGTGATGAGAATGAGAAGAAGCGTGCCGACGATGACAGAGACACCCTCCTCCGAATCAAACAGTCGATGCATGATCTCCCCTGAAAGAATTGGATTTGACTGATATATATTTTACTAACTTTAAATATAGATATAGTATTTAATATATATCTCTCTGAGGCCCGGATGTCCGCAACGAACACCGTGCCCGGCCGAAAAACTCATTCATGGGCCCTCCGCCGGTTCGTCGCCGTTCTTCTTGTTTGCCAGGTCCATAAGATAGGCACGAATCTCTTGTTCAGAGAGTTCCATGAGCATCTGCACCTCATCCTTGTCACGGTTATACATCCGGATGATCGTGAGAATCTCGGAGTAATCCCGGACACAGCGTGACTGAATCCAGGTGAGAAGGTTCGTCCGGTCGCGAAGTTCCCGGACAAGCAGTTCGCGGCTCACACCGAACGCATCCCGAATCCCATCGAAGAGATAACTCTTGCCGGAAAACCAGAACTCGTCTTTCTCGGCGTCCCACCGAAAGACGGTATTGGTCACCAGATCGCCGCTCTCGCGATCGAGCTCCAAGAGCTCGACGATCTGCATGATACGCCGCACATTCCTCTCTCCCTTCCGGATTTGGAGCGGAAAGACCACCGCATCGATGTTGGAGAAGAGACTCCGCGGTACGTTCATCGGGTTTGATTCGATACGAGCGAGCAGCTCGTCCATCGATCCCGCGTGGATCGTGCCCATCGCGGCGTGTCCGACGGCGATGGCCTGGAAAAGCGTGAAGGCTTCCGGACCGCGCACTTCACCCACGATGATGTACTCGGGGCGCTGCCGGAGCGCCGCGACAAGGAGGTCGTAGAGGCAGATCTCCCCGGCGGATTTCGAGGATATCCCGCTCACACCGGAGGCGGAGGACTGCACCGACTCCTTGGACCCGAATCCCGTGCGGGTGACGGACTGGACCCAGTTCGGATGCATCAGGTTCATCTCGGCGGTGTCCTCGATGGAGACGATCTTGTAATCGGTGGGGATGAAACTGCAGAGCACGTTCAAAAACGTCGTCTTGCCGCTCGCGGTTCCGCCCGAGACAAGGAGCGACCGTTTGTACTCCATGAGGAGCCACAGAAAGGCCAGCTGCTGCGCATCGATAGTCCCGTAATCCATGAGCTCGATTGCCGAGATCGGATTTGCCCGGAACTTGCGGATGGTGAACGTGGACCCGTGCCGTGTGACCTCACTCCCCAATGTGAGGTTCCCCCTGCTCCCGTCCGGCAGGGTCACGTCACGGATGGGCTGGAGAAGCGAGATGTGCCTCCCGCTGATCTGGGCCAGCTTGAGAACGAAATTGTTGAGCTCCACATCACCGAACTGTATATGGGTCCGGACCGGCCCGTAGGTCCGGTGCTGGACGTAGAGTTCCATCTCCGCCCCGTTGCAGCTGACATCCTCGATATACTTGTCTTTCATGAGCGTATCGATCCTGCCGTAGCCGAGGTAGTCGCGCTTGAGATGAAAGAAAATCCGCTCTCTCTGCTCCCCGCTCATCGTAAACCCGAATATTTTCAGGATCGTGTCGAACCGCTCGTGCAGGTATGCCTCGCGGTGGCCGCCAAGGATGAGGTCGACGCTGGTGCTGATCATCTTCTCAAACGCCCCCCTGATGATCCGGAGCGTCTCCGCTTCGCCCGGGGAGAGCGGCGGCTCGAGCACGTGGTAGCGCAGCGCACGCTCGTCGCGGTTGTACGCGATCCGCACGTACTGGAAGGGCTCGTCCACGCGGTAGGTCACGTCCACGTTGCAGAGTGCCCCTTCCGTCGACGGCTCACCCAGCATTCCGGGATCGAAGTGCAGCGAGCTGATCGGGGCCATCTCGGGCTCCGAAAACAGGCCCCGGATCTTTCCGAATAGGCCCGGACGGGTGGCGGAGCCCGTGCCGGTTTCGTTCTCTTCCTCAAGGACGGCTGCAGGCCTGGCCTGCGGCGCCTTGTTCCGGCGAAGGAAGGAAAGGCGCGAACGTTTCGGTGCTACAGGCTCTTCCGGCGCATCCGCCCTGGCGGGGGCGTCCGGCGGTGCCGGACCCCGCCGCAGGAAGGAGAGCCGGGAGCGTCGTGCCGGGGCCGGCGCGTTTGCCTTGATGCAGCCGGGAGGCAGGCCAGGGGATGAAAGATCGTCCCTGGCAACCGCAGAATCGTCCCGAACGTAAGGTTGAGCCGGTTCCTCTGCTAAGGGTCTGAAAATTCCCGGAGCGGTATCAAGGACAGTGCCCGCGGCTGCCAGAGGGCCTCTTTTTGGAAGTGCATCGGATATGCCCACCAGTCCTGCCTCCTCAGGGATTACGGGTACCCCAATGGCATCCTCACCCGGCGGAGCGCCGATAGCCCCTGCATCATCCGCTTCGGGAATGATGGTGGATGGTGGCCCGAAAACTGCATCCGGTGAATTACTGCCGGCCTCCTCAGCGCCCTCACCGCAAAGAAAGTCATAAATCGAACTTTTTGTATCGGGAACGGCGCTGCAGGAACCTGCATCATCGGTACCTGCGGCCCCCTGCAATGCGGCATCCAGAGGGCCCTGCACCATTGGGGAGAGCCCTTCGAAGGCATTTTTCGGCAGTTTCGGTGGATTACCCATTCCCGTACCTCCAGAGGATGCACTTGGCGCTGAGGTTGACGATGAGCACAATCATGATAAGCACGAATGCGGCGGCGAAGCCGTTCGACATGGGAATGACGTTCGAGTTCTCGTAAGCATGGTACACCGAGTAGGGAAGTGTCCCGACCAGATCCTGAACGGGGTAGATTTTCATGCCGAAGGCCAGCTTGTCGCTGGCACGGACGGTCCATTCCGGCATGAACTGGGAGTAGCCTGCCGTGAGGATGACGACGGCCGATTCCTCGGCAGCCCGGCCGAATCCCAGGATCGCGCCGGTGACAATCCCCGAGAGGCCTGCCGGGATGGTAATGCCCCGTATCGTCGCCCATTTCGAGGCCCCGAGCGCATAGCTCGCGTCCTCCCATTCATGCGGCACCCGTTCGATGGCGTCCTCCGCGGCCCGCTCGATGACCGGGAGGATCAGCATAGAGAGTGCCATCGAACCAGCAATAAGAGAAAAACCCCCAGTATAGTGCCGTAAGAAAATTACAAGGAAGATCAGGCCAAAAATCCCCAGCACGATTGATGGTGTACCTGAGAGTACTTCTATGAGGAATCGGATAATCTGGGTAAGCCAATTCCGGGGAGCATATCGCTGAAGATAAATTGCGGTGCCAATAGCAAATGGAGTGGCAAGAATTGTAGCACAAACCGAGATCATGAAGGTTCCCACAATCGCATTTGAAATTGCCATACCGATCCTGGGCGTATCAGATTCAGCGGTCGTCAGGAAGTACAAACTAAGTGAAGGTAGGGCTTGGATGGCGATATTTCCGACGATGACAACCAGCATAAGTGCAGCAAAGAGTGCTGCTGTCGCACATATTGCGAGAACCATTTTTTCCTTGAGCAACCGAAGAATAATCATGGTTTCAACCCTTTTCTTCCAAAATAGTGCCCTACAAGCCGTATTGATGCGACAAATAGAAACTCCATGAGCAGGAGTACCGCACCTATGGCGAAGAGTGCGCTCTTTGGTTCGGGGAACGATACGTAGTAGCCGATGTCACAGAGGATTTTTGATGTCATGGCTACACCATCGGAAAAGATGGATTTTGGTACGGAATTGACGTTCCCGATTAACATCACAACTGCCATGGTTTCTCCCATTGCCCGCATCAGCCCGAGAATGACCGCAGTGAGGATGCCGGGGAATGCAATGGGCAGGACGATCTTCCTAATCGTCTCCCATTTTGTAGCACCGAGAGACAACGACGCTTCCCGAAAATCCAAGGAGACCTTCACCATCGCCTCCCGGGTTAGGGCGGTAATGGTGGGAAGGATCATAATAGTGAGAACGCTGGAAGCGAGAAGTATTCCCGAACCGCTGTTTGGAGTGGGATCGGCGAAGATAGGGATGAAACCCAGGGTAGCGTCAATGAACGGATCAATATGATACCGGAAAACTTTTTCCAAGATATAAAAACCGAATAAACCGTAAACAACTGAGGGGATGCCGACCAGTAGCTCAATCATGCTGCTGATCGGCCTGTCCATCCATGCCGGAGCCCATTCCGCCAGGAAGACCGCAGTGCAGATACTCAACGGACAGGCGATTATAAGCGTTATCGCGGTCATGACGAGGGTTGTTACGATGAACGTAAAGACACCATATTCGTGGTCGGCATAACTCCACGTTGTACCGGTGAGAAAGCTAAAACCCTCTTTTGCCAGTACGGGGGCGGCGGTATGGAAAATAAACCCGAAGATGAGGAAGACTGAGAGAATTGAGAGCATAGAAACTGCCAAAAAACCAATCTTCGGGAAATCAATTGATTGGTTCATTAAATCGCTCAAAAAATGGTTATTTTTTTCAACTTCCTTAGAAGCTGGTGAAGGACAGCAGGCCGAACATGCCGACGTCATCGGACTCAATGACTGCCTTGCCCTCGGGGGACTGGCAGAATTCGATGTAGTTCTTGACGACGGAGTTGGGCTGACCGTTGATCACGTAGTTGAGCGGGCGAGCGAGCTTCTCTATGTAAGAGTCCACATCGGAGTCAGGCGTACCCTTCAGGCTCTCGAGGATGTGGTCTTCGTCGCAGGTCTTGCCGTCGACGGTCAGAGCCTTGTGGTCGGTGGTGACGTAACCGAAGTCAATGAAGCCCAGGCGCTCGTCAGTTACAGAACCGGCAGCGATAGCGTCAGCAACACCAGTGTTGCCGGTCTCGCCCTTTGCCTTAGTAGCGTCGAAATTGTCACCGGCGTACTTCAGGTACTCCTTGGCGACAGTCTCCTCGGTTCCGGAAGCCTCAGCGCGCTGATAGACGGTGATAGTAACAGCAGGAGCACCAACTGCACCGAGTTCAGTAGTCTCGATAACGCCGTTAGTATTAGCATCAGTCCATCCGACAGTTGCAGCGTTATTGGTAATCGTCTGGGCATAGAGTTCCTTAAGACCTTCCTTGGTCACACCAGTGATGACCGAGTTATCGGGCACAACGATTGCGACACCGGAGCCACCGATCTGGTAGGTCTCGAGGAGGGGCCACTGGTCAGTCTCTTGGGACTTTAAACCGCGTGATGCAGAGCCGAGGTCAGCAATTCCCTGTCCTGCAGCAGCAACACCGGCACCTGAGCCGCCACCCTGGACG
Source organism: Methanomicrobiaceae archaeon (assembly GCA_016926855.1). GTDB lineage: Archaea > Halobacteriota > Methanomicrobia > Methanomicrobiales > Methanomicrobiaceae > LKUD01. The sequence continues at coordinate 25,008 of JAFGNT010000006.1, forward strand.
GTGATCTTGATGCCGGGGTGCTTCTTCATGTACTCCTTGGCGAGTGCCTCGGAGGCGGGCTGGACGGTGGTCGAGCCGGCAATCAGAATCTCGGTCGCGGATGCACCGGCGACGTCGCCAGCGTTGTTCTGTTCTGCAACATCACTGCTGAAGGTACCCATGATGGTACCGACGGCGACGGCCCCGACGACGGCAACCACGATGAGGACGAGGGTTGCGACGATCGGTGAGACCGCACTTTCATTTTCGAACATTTTCTTAAACATGGCGTTCACCCATTTTTTTTGTTTTCGGCCAGCCTCGTGGTTGAGGCTGACCTGAGGTTGGTGTAGGTGGGTTTGAGGTTGGATTGGTGTGTGCGGTGAAGCTGATCTACCTCCTGCGGAAGCATTCTTCACCGAAGATAGTGTTTCGTTTGGTACTATATATTTTTTGTCAATTCAATATAGATAGACACAATATAACTATAGATCCTCTATTTTTTTACCGAGTATTATTTTTCCGGGCCGATTCAATTCGGCCTCCGTGAACTGGCAGCCATACGTGAAAATTCCGTGAAAATAACTGCATCATGGAGATTTCCGGCGCAACCGGAACGCCAGAAAAAATCCCATGGACACAAAAATGAAGACGGTAGCGATTGAAAAGAGATCCTGACATACTCCGGGCCTGAACCAGCATACGGAAAAAGCCGATGTGATCCCGAGCATGCAGAGAAGCACGAATGCGGATCCGATCTCTGCTGGGGAGAGGGAGGGCTGATCGGATCGGCCGTGCGAGGGTATCCGGCCGCTTGCGTCGGCATCCGGTTGTAAAGTCAGGACAGATTGGTGAGGGTGCACTGCCATAACGGCCGGATAGTGTGGAGAGTCCATTGCAATCGCCTGAGAACATCTCGGCAGGATATAAAAAAGAGTTAATCGACGGAGATTACAGAGAGGTCATGAGAATATAGAGAATATTGAGTTATTCAGCCGCCCTGAGATGTCCGGACCGCTCCGACGCCAGAATAGGCAAAGGCGGCGAGCGCAACTAGAATAGCTATCAGGGAAAGCGCGTGGACAAAGTACGAATACCACTCCGCCTGCACATACCACGAGAGCCCGCCGAGCACATGAGTGAGGCTCACGAGGATGATGGTGGCGGCACCGGCAGGGTAGAGGGGAGAGCCGGAGAGGATCCGGAGTGCAGCCCAGGCAACCAGATAGTAGAAGAGCATCATCCCGAGGAGATAGGGGACCATCAGCCCATGGGCGGTTGCAATTTTTACCAGCGGCGAAAACTCATAGCGGAGCACCATTTCGGCACTGCCCGCAAAGAAGAACGTAAAGAGGTAGTCGAGGAAGACCGCAGATGCCGGAATAAGCGCAATGATGCGGGGACTGCGGAATATTTGCGGCAGGGAACGGGATTTATCAGAAGAGGGCAGGGGAACGGAAATATACGTCATCGAAGGAACACTCCAGTGCGCGTAGATGGATGATTCTCATTTATAGTATATATAACTTTTTTCTTATGGTTATCAATATTGATAATCAGATAAACCGGGGCGCGTATCATCTTATCATCTGGGAAATCGAATTGGATACGTAATGGATATTGCGATGGGCCTGCCTGCACTGCCCGAACGAAGCGTTATCCTCGTCGAGGAGGAAACCGGCTCGATAAAAACAATTTTTGCCCTTATGAAGGCGGCAGAGGCTTCCGGCGCAGGAAAGAAAGTCAGGTATATCACCCCGGGAGGAGTTGATGACCTGCAGGCATACCTGGACGCCTGCCACCTTACCATTCCGGACGGGTGCGAGCTGATAGGAGGGATAACCGAACGACGCGACATGGTGATGGAATGCGTGGGTGATCTCTGCATCATTGACAGGTTTGGCACCTTCTTCTTTGATTCATCCCTCACTGAGCTGAAAATTGCCCTCGACCTGTTCACCGAGATGAGCGCGAACGGAACAATCGTATTACTCATCGATCGCGGGCTCCTCCCCTCACGTCATGAGCAGATGATGCGTGCGATGGCCGACGGCATCATCCAGTTTATCGCCACATTCGAGGGAAACCGGGTGAAACGGTTCATATATGTGCCGAAGATGCGCGGCCGGATCCCGGCAGACAGGATGGTGGCCTTCGATCTCACCGATGAGGGAATTCTCGTCGATACCCGTGAACGGCACGGGTAATACTCACTCTTCTGCAGAATTTGCAATCACGGTCGTCATAGTCGTCTCTTTCTCCGCTGTCACGGTAATTGTGTGTGTACCGTCGATATTCCCCAGTGTAACGGCAGTCTTCGCAATCCCGTCGCTGTTCGTCCTGACCGCAGAGGGATCAGGCGTGCCTCCGGGAGAGATGGAGAATTCCACGACGATTCCCTGCAGGGGGTTTCCCTCGGGATCGGTGATCCTGGCCACGATGGGTTCTTTGATGGGGAAATTCACAAAGCTCTCCTGCCCGCCGCCCGAGAGGATCTCGATCCTGATATTCCCCACCCCCACGTCTGCGGGAGGCGCGAGCAGGGTGAGGGAGCATACGACGTAGCAGGCCGCGACCAGGACGACCACGTGTTTGAGGCCGTAACGCGCCTCCCCCTCGGTGATCTTACCGATGATCAGCCCTCCGAAAAGGCCATTGAGCATGATGAGATGGAAAAAGCCGGTGGAAAAATCGATCTCGGCAATCTCGTGGGAATCCAGAAACGAGGACGTGGAGATATCGGAAAAGAAAGGGAGAAGGCTGGTGTGAAGCGCGTACACGATATAGACGATGATCGCCTGCGCAAAATAGAAGATAAGCGTATACTGGGAGAGGTTTCCTTCCTTCTCGCGCTCGATCGAGAGGATACTTCGCATATCCTCCGAAGCGCGGAGGATAAGGTCGGAGACCGATCCGCCGCTGTACGAGGACTGCACCACGAGATCGGTGTACCGGATGATGAGCTCGCTCCGGAGAGATTTGGCCATATCCCTCATCGATTCTTCAAACGAAATCCCGAATTTCATCGAATTCGCGGCATATCGGACATGGGGGGAGAGGGCGCCAAGATCCGTCCTCGCCAGTTCGGTCACCGACTTGACGGGATCAAGGCCGCCCCGCATCATCTCGGAGAGCTTGAAGAGAAATTCGGTATAGAGTTCCTCCTTTCTGCGCCGTTGCCGTTTTTGCAGGGTGACATCAACGGCATAGGGAGTGATGGCAATCAGGCCCGCATAGACAAGAATATGATCAAACCCCGGACCGGAGACGGGCTCCCCCGAGGCCGGCTCTTCGGAATCCGTTTCCCCGGGATCGAGTTTCGCCTCTTCCTCCTCCATCTGCCGTAAGAGTTCTTCGTAGGCCGCCATCCTCTCGTCCTGCACTTCCACTTCGCCCCCGGCAGGCGATGCGAACCCAAGAAGGAGCGCTGCACCCACAATGAGGAGGGCAAGCACGACAGGCAGGGCGATAGTAAAGTACTCCCGCCGAACATTGTAGCGAAGCTGGAGCCGCTCGTACAGGGTCGTCCATCGCCTCGAGAGAGATTCAAATGACGGGCGTTTCATGATGTATCACGGATTTGTAGAGTACTTTACCCCGAGCACGGCAAGGAAGGTGACATTGATCAGCGGCACGATCAGGTAGATGAGAATCATAAACATCTCGGAGGGCCTGAAAGGTCCAAGTTCAACCCCGAGCGCCCCGGATATCACGATCCCGATCACGGCGAGGGTGATAGTCATCACGATGCCCCCCAGGTATCCCTCCCCGAAGAGCCCGAGTGATTCGACAAACTCCTTGTCGGTCTGACGGCGAATGGCCATGAGATCCTTGGACTTTGCCGCAAGGTACCCTTCAAGGCCACTCCCGCCGTAGATGAGGTTCGTAAAGTCGATGCAGAAGCCCCGGAACGTTTCGGAAGGAGTATTGTTCAGGAGCACGTTCATGGCGGTGACGGCATCTTCGCCCAGGATTTCCACCCTGAAGAGGATCTTGGAAAATTCCCGAGAAATGTGGCCGTAATCCTCCTTTGCCACCCTCCTGATGATGTCGAGGGGCGTGATCCCCGAACTCGAGAGGATGGACATGAACGCCAGTGCGTAGGGGAGGTTTTTTTCAATATCCATCTTTTTATTGGAGACCATGTTCTGGAGGTAAAAGGGAAACCCCCCGGCTACCACGACCCCGGAGAGAAGGGTGAGAAGAGCGACATAGAGGAGCGGCGTCTCCGAGACGAAGGGGCTTGCCGGCACCATGAAGAGAAGGGCAGAGATGACACATGTAAAAAAGGCGGAAAGCAGGCTGGTGACGGAAAGAAGAGAGAGGAACAGGCCGGGCGTCATCTCAAGGTCCGCCTGGAAGAGCATCCGGGAGATATTCGGATGGTTCACGGAATCAAGCCTTTTTCCAAAAATATAGCAGAATTGCTTATATTTTTCAATAGAGAGAGTGAGATAGAACCCGGGAGGTGAAGGATTTCTGATTCGCATAGTGATATTCTGAATTTTCACAATCAGGAAATACACAGCACCATCGAAGGAATATTTATTCTTCTGCTTACTTATGTATTTTCTAAATAAAATATATATTTACTAGTGATTCCAGCCGGTCATACACATCGGAGAGGACGCATCAGGGGAACGGGGCGCGGTTCACTGTTCAGGGAACGCGCCTGAGAAGGCGACGTATGGGCCGGAATCCGGATGTTTCGTGGGCCTCTCGACTTTCCTGCATATCTGACGTCGGATACAAGAGCGCGGCAGATCATATCACACAACGTATTTTTAGTAACCGGAGGAGTGAGAATGCCTGCAGGCTCTGCGACCAGTGCGAGATTGAGAATCGCCAAATCAGGAGAATCCGCGAGAAAAATTACCGGAGTGTGGAAGATCTGTGTAATGCACGTCGCCGCTTCGATGATTGATGAGACGCTGTCCTGATCGATAGCGATCAGAACAAGATCGACGGAATCTTCCATCAGAAAGACAAGGATTTCTTCGCCTGACGCAGTAAATACCGTGAAAATAGAGCTAAACCTGGAAAGGAGTGTATTTATGGGCGGAATCTGAGATCCTGCAATAAGGAGCCGAAGCGGTTCGTTTTCCGGGGATTGGTAAGAGTTTTTTCCCATATTAAATCTATATAAAAATCCTCTATAGATATATATTTTTTGGTCATATGCTATAGTAACCGGGTTGAGTTTTCCGCCCATCCTGGAGTTTATGCCGGGGTGAACCCCCTTTTTTTAGTGTCATCTGGTGGGTGACCGGCGGGGCCCGAGACATTTCGGTGGTTCGTCTTTATCCTCTTCAGGTGGGGAATCGGCCTCGTTGCACTCTTTTTCGGTGTTTTCCACGGCAAGGAGCGGATGGCGGAGCAGGAATACCAGCGGTTGAAGCAAACCGAAGGGAAATACGTTGGGGATTCATTCATTAAAAGCCACGGTTGCCCCTCCCTTTTGCACCTCCCGGACCGCCTCGATCTCCGGGATGTCCATTCCGCCGAGAAGCGCGACTATCGCCTGAACATAGGGCTCCTGCCGTGTCATGCTCGGAGACGCAACAGGGTCACTGCGCCGGCCTTTTCGGCCCATTTTTGCATGCCCGGTGGAGATGTAATGCAGAAAATCCTCTTTTGAAAGGCCCCACCGGCAGTTTACCGAGAGCCCGACGAAATCGGGGTTCTTCGGGTGGGAAAACAGCACCGCCCGGGTCCCGGGGAGCGGGACCGGTTCGCCGTTATTCGATGCGGCCAGTTCGATGACCCGCCGCCACAACCGGTCGCAGGCAACCGGTGCATGCGGACATGCCCTGCAGTACCGGTTCGAAGGCGGCGTGCCGTCGCCGGCATAGTAACGGCAGAAGGTCACATCCATAGGCGATATTTTGCAGGGAAACCTATGAAGCAACCGGTCCGGCTGCCCGGCAACCGCCTTCGTTTCCCCCGGGCTGTTTTTTTTAGTTTTTTATCCCGTATATCAGAAGCCCGTAGGGATGGGCAACGACATGCCGGTCTTTGATACGCGACCTCCCGAGCAGATCCAGGATCTCCCCGCGGGTATACGCCGCTCGTACCGAGGTTTCAAAACCGGGCCGAATTTCGGGAGGTTCACAGGATTCGTACATATACCGGTAGATTTCAGGGGAGAGATCGCGCCGGAGATCGGTGATGCAGAAACGCCCGCCTGTTTTCAGGACCCGGGATATCTCGTCAAAGACCAGACCGGGTGATTCCCATTCATGGAGTGAACCGTTCGAAAAGACCGCATCAAACACGCCGTCGTCAAAAGGCATCCCGATGGCATTCCCTTCCTCATACCGAACACGGGGGGAGAGACCGTAGCCGGCAGCGTTTTTTTCAGCGATAGCAATCATCGCCGGACTGATCTCAAGACCGACCAGCCGTGTCCCTTCGGTTGCCTTCAGCCACTCAAGCCCGAGGTACCCGGGGCCGGGCCCGATCTCCAGCGCAACTCCCGATCTGATTCCCGATTCGAGGAGCGCCTCGACAGGCAGGTGTCCGTCATCCCTCATCTTCTTCTGCATCATTTCATAGGCTGCGACAGTAGTCTCATCCTGGATGCCTTCGTCGGTTTCCGGTTCTCTCTGCTCAAACATTCCCTGTCACCTGATTTTCTGAAAATTCATTCTCATTACAGTGTTCATCCGCCACACCCTCATTTCCAGTAGCCTGAAATGAGCATCACTCCCCGTCACTCCGCCGGACGACGAGAACCGGCTGCTGTGCATGCCGTATCACATTCTCAGAGACCGATCCGAGCAGCATCCGGCTGATGTTGCTCCGGCCGTGGGAACCGACGACGATGAGGGAGGCCTGCTCCGCATCCGCGATCCGTACGATCTCGATGGAGGGGATACCGTCGATGATGTAGGGCGTTACCCGGAGCCCCGCGTCCTCAAGCGAGAGCCTGATGTCGTTCATCTCACTTTGGGCGTTCTTCCGCCTGAACCGGAGCAGCTCCGCCTCGTATTCCCCCTCCGTGTTGATGAATGCCGACGGCTGTGAAAGCACGACATTCACCTCGCGCTCGTCGATCACATGCAGGAGGACAACCTGCGTGCACCCGGCATCCTTGAGCCGGCGAACGTAGTCGAGCGCCCGGGCGGACGTCCCGGAAAAGTCCGTGGCAAAGAGTATCCTGTCAAAGAGCATGGTGTCATTCCACGATGAAACAGATCGTCCGCAAGAACCATAAGTCCTTGCGGGGATACCTGAAGAGTACAGGCCGGATGTATCACGCGGGCGATCGGGAACGGATCCGGGAGACTGAATATGGGCATAAAACAGAACACCGAACCGCGGGCCGAAGACTACGACGATCTCGCCGCCCGCACCATACCTGACTTTGAGCTCTTCTACGCAACCGTCACGGATGCCATCCCGGAAAACAGCACACGGGTGCTCGAACTCGGGTGCGGCACCGGCATCCTCACCGCACGGATACGAAACGCTTTCCCCGCGGCGACGGTTACCTGCATCGACAGCTCTTCGGCGATGCTCGGAGTCGCCCGCCGGAAACCGGAGCTGGAAGGAGTCTCCTTCATCGAGAGCGATTTCAGGGACCCGTGGCCCGCGGGACCCTACGACGCCGTGGCAAGTACCTTCTGTCTCTTCGCGCTTGAACCTGACGACCTGCAGGCGACGATCTCGCGGGCACACCGGGTGCTTCGCCCCGGCGGAATCTTTGTCACCGGATGCGTCTTCAGGCCCGAAACGAGGGAGGAGGAGACGCGTTGCCTCGCCCGGTGGGAGGCGTTCATGCGGGATACCGGCCTCGATGCCGCGGAGATCAGGCGGGAGCTGACAGCATGGGACGGGGCCCGGACACGGATTCCCACCCGGGACCTGTTCGGGACAATGCTGAAGACGGCGGGATTCTCCATGGCCCGGTGGCCGTATTCCGAAGGGCTGTATGGCGTTGTGATCGCAGTGCGGTGAGCACGGGAAACCGGGCGCACCCGATCCTGCAGGGGAAGTTATAAAAAAATAAGAGAGAGAGACCCACGACGGGGAGGCGTGGCGGATACCGGCCCCGTTCATCCGGCTCTGCCCCGGTTTCTTGCCTGCGAACATAGATTTTTACCTTTTCTAAAAAGAGAAGTACAGTAAACAGACACCGGAGGATCTGCATCGCAGGGAATTGGGCCAGGCAATCCGGTTTCAAACAGGCAGTCTTTTCAGGTGTGATTTCGAAAAATTGTGGAAGCGGGAGTCTGATACGATGTGCATCGCAGTGCCGGCGGAAGTGCTGGAAATAAAAGAGGGAAATATCGGCGTCGTCGACTACGGTGACCTGCAGCAGGAGGTCCGCCTGGATCTCGTCGATGTCCGTGTAGGGGAATTTGTCCTCGTCCATGTGGGATTTGCCATTCAGAAACTGAGCAGGGAAGAGGCGCTCCAGACCCGCGAGATCTTCCGGCAGGTCTACGCTGCGATGGAGGAGTAATGCACGAGTACACCATCGCATACGACATCTATGCGACGGCCCGCCGTGCAGCCCTCGACAACCGGGCAACCGAAGTGAAAAAGGTATACGTGGACGTCGGCGAGATGTCCATGGTCAATCCCGAGCAGGTTGTATTCCTTTTCGGGACATTCGGCGAAGAGGACCACCTTTTTGCCGGAACTGTCCTTGAATGCCGGAATGTCCCGGCAGAAACACGCTGCGACTGCGGCTACGAGGGAACGGAACGCTATGTCTGCCCCGTATGCGGAAAACTCCCGCAGATCACCCGGGGAATGGAAATTAGGGTCACCAATATTGAAATCGAAGTGGATGAAGCATGAAAGTCAATCTGATGCACGGCGCCGGCGGGGAAGTAATGGGGGAACTGCTCGGGACACTCACCAAATTTACCCACAACAATGCCGGGGGTATCGGCCTCGAAGCACTGGACGACGGAGCGGTGTTCCCTCTCGGCGGCCAGAATATCGTGTTCACCACGGACTCGCATGTGGTGAAGCCGATCTTTTTTCCGGGAGGCGATATCGGCCGCATCGCCGTCTCCGGCACGGTCAATGATCTCGCGATGATGGGAGGGCGGCCCATAGCGCTCTCCTGCGGCATGCTCATCGAAGAAGGATTTGAGGTATCCGACCTGGAGCGCATCGTCGCCTCGATGGACGAGGCGCTCGGTGAGTGCGGTGCGGCGCTCGTGACCGGCGATACGAAGGTACTGGAGAAAGGGGCGCTTGACGGCATCGCCATCAACACGTCAGGCATCGGGGTGGCCGCACGTCCGGTACGGGACAGCGGCCTTGTGCCCGGCGACGTGATTATCGTCAGTGGAACGCTGGGCGATCACGGCCTCGCCATCATGGCGCACCGGGAAGGGTTTGATCTCGGTGAGCAGATCCTCTCCGATGTCGCCCCCCTCTGGACTCTTGTCGAGCAGGCACTCGGTGCGGGCGACATTCACGCGATGAAAGACCCGACACGGGGCGGATTTGCGAACGCCATCAACGAGATGGCACGAAAGAGCGGTGTCTGCATCAGGATCCGGGAGGAGGCGCTCCCGATCCGGCGAAGTGTCCGGAGTGCCGGGGAGATGCTCGGCATCGATCCCCTTGACGTGGCAAACGAGGGAAAAGTCGTAATGGGAGTCGATGCCGGAGACGCGACCGCTGTCCTGCAGGCGCTCAAGAGCCACCGGTACGGCAGGGATGCCGTCATCGTCGGAACCGTCACCGAAGGGCGGCATGTTATCATGGAGACGGCAATCGGCGGGGAACGGTTTATCGAACCGCCGGTGGGCGATCCGGTCCCACGGGTCTGCTGACGGGCCGGACCGGCGGCGTCCGGCAGGGCGCACCCGACCACACCTTTTTATAAACGCGAACTCTATGTGCGACATGGAGAGCAGATGCACGGGTCCGGACGATTCGACATACGGCAGGTAGAGTCATGGGATGCCGGGGAAATCGCGGACCTCTACCGGGAAGGGGGATGGTGGCACGAGGAATGGGATCCCGGCGGCCTGCAGGCCCTCATCTCGGGGAGTTTTTCATTTGTCGTTGCGGTTGATCGCGAAAGCGGACGGGCCGTCGGTATGGGCCGGGTCATCTCGGACGGCGTTTCGGACGCGTATATCCAGGATCTCGTCGTCCGTGCCGCCTGCCGCGGACAGGGAATCGGAGAGTCAATTCTCTTGAGGCTTGTCCGTGCATGCACTGACGCGGGCATCTCGTGGATTGCGCTGATTGCAGAGCCTGAAACCGAAAGTTTTTACCGTTCCCGCGGATTTTTGGTGATGGAAGGATACACGCCAATGAAATTTGGCGGAGATGACGATGCATGCTTACAGTAAACGACTTCACACCCGTAACCCTCTCCGACCGCGACACATTCACCCGCCATTACCGGAAATATCCCCAGGAACACAGTGATAATGCGTTTTCCAACATGGTCTGCTGGAACCACTATGCCGATTACCGGTTCGCACAGGTAAAAAACACCATCATTATATCCAGCACCGTCGATGGCCAGACATCATTTCGGACCCCCATTGGACCTCGGGATCCCGGATTGCTCAGGGAGGTCCTCCGCCTCGCCGCGTCGGACGGCGGGGAGAATCCCTTCTCTATCTTCGGTTCCGCGGCAAAAGAATGGGTGGCGAGCCAGTATCCGGCGATGACACTCTACCCGGACAGGGATTATTACGACTATGTCTACGCAACGGCAGATCTTGCCCGGCTCCCGGGAAAGAAATACCTCTCGATTCGCCGCCAGCTCAATAAATTCAGGAAGAACTGTGTCTACCAGATCGAACACATCACACGGGAGAATATCGGGGATCTCCATGAATTCCTCCTGAAGTGGTGCGAATGGAAACATTGTGATGAAAAGCCGGTTCTTTCCCACGAAAAGGATGCGGTGTTCTATGCGATGGACCATTTCTTCGATTTGGAACTCTCGGCAGTCGTCATCCGTGTCAAAGGGACAATTGCCGGCATGGCCATATTCGACGAACTCAACAGCGAAACAGCCGTCGTCCACTTTGAAAAGGGCCTTCCCGACTGCGAGGGCATTTACAAAGGAGTTAATCAGGAGACCGCACATATCCTGTTTGACCGCTACCGCTACATCAACCGGGAATCAGACCTTGGTCTGCCGGGGCTGCGGGAGGCGAAAATGAGATACCATCCCGATCATCTTGTCGAGGTCTGGTATGCAAAAAAAGATGAAATCCGGGTCTGATATGGACAGGCAGGAGAGACCGGACGGCACAGGAAGGGACCGGTGAGAGATTCATGAAATCTGCGGCTGATCTGCTGATGAAAAATGTGATGATTCCCGGAGGGCGCATCGCCGATATCTCCATCCGGGACGGCGTTGTCGCCCATGTAGGTGCAGGTCTCCGGGCGGATACCGTCATTGACGCAGCCGGATATCTCTGTCTCCCGGGAGGCGTTGACATGCACGTGCATATGCGGGGCGGCGTGCAGGCGCAGAAGGAGACGTGGGCAACCGGCAGCAGGAGTGCACTGGCGGGGGGAGGGACGGTCGTCATCGACCAGCCGAACCAGATACCCCCGGTGGCCGATATTCCCACGCTGGAGGCCAGGATCCGGGAAGCGAAACAGGAATCGCTCTGCAACTTCGGCATTAACGGGGCCGTGTCGCGGAATGCCGATATCGAAGGGATGTGGAGATCCGGCGTCACGGCCTTCGGTGAAACATTCGCCGCACCATCCAGCTACGGGGAGGCAATCGGCCACGACGAGCTCGCTTCCGTGCTCGGAAGGATCCGGCCGCTCGGCGGACTGGTGACCATCCATGCGGAAGACGTGCTTATCGGCATGGACGATTCATTGCCCGCCCACAATGCGCTCCGCACGGGAACCGGTGAAGCGCAGGCGGTCGCCCGTATCGTGGCACTGGCACCGGAAGGCATGGCACTTCATTTCTGTCACCTCTCCTGTATCCACTCCATCGATGCCGCCCTCGGCACCATCGAAGTGACTCCCCATCACCTCTTCCTCTCCTACGAGATGTTTGCTGATGATGACGGGCGCGTAAAGGTCAATCCACCGCTCAGGCGGGAGAAGGCACGCAGCAAGGTCTGGTCGCGATGGGAACGGATCGATGTCATCGCCTCGGATCATGCGCCGCATACCCTCGCCGAGAAATCCGGGGCGTTTGCCGATGCGCCCTCCGGCATTCCCGGTGTCGAAACCATGATCCCCCTGCTGCTTGCCGCCATGCTGGAGGGACGGATATCGCTTGCGTCCCTCGCGGACAAGACATCATATACGCCCTGCAGACTGCTCGGCATTCCGTGTGCGGGATTTGTTCCCGGATGCCGGGCGGATTGTGCAGTGTACCCCCGCGAGGCACATCGTGTGGACGCCGACGCATTGCACAGCAGGGCAGGGTGGACGCCGTACGAGGGAATGGCCGCGGTCTTTCCCGAGTATGTGATCATGAACGGTGAGATCTCCTTCCATGACGGGGAATTCCCGGGATCTCCCGGCGCCTGGATACCGGGGCGTGGTTATATGGGGGATCAGCCCCAGATATGATCTGCCGATACAGCGCACCACATAGGTCCCCGGGCGATCGATTGACAGATGTCTGGATATGAACCATGGGACAACCCGGGTGCGCGACAGGCACGCCCGGCAGGGTAAAAACGGGTGAAGAACGGCACCATGCCACTTATGATCCCTGTTTGTTAATGCCGGGCGATATTCACATTTTCCACCTCCCGGATATGACCGAAAATTCTCTTGCCGATGCACTATCCGAAGCCGAAGGAGGAGTAATCCTCACTATCGAAGTATCCGCCGGTGCCAAGAAGGAACGGTTTCCCGCTGGATACAATGAGTGGCGGCGATCAATACAGTGCCATGTCCGGCCCCCTCCGGTTGAGGGGAAGGCAAATAGTGCGGTCATCAGGTGCGTATCCGCGGCCACCGGCATTCCCAAACGGGATATCTCACTTTTAAGCGGCGCCACATCGACGGTGAAGCGGATCATGATCACCGGCATCAGCCGTGAGGAGCTGCTTGCACGACTGTCATCGGACTCCTGCCGGAACAGGGACACCGGTCCCGATTGAGGAGGCAGGCGAGTGAATGGCCGTTAAATGGAAGGTATTTCCTTCTGCGATATATGCAGTGCATTTGTTTATATAATTGCAGTAATAATATACGATTGCCTTATGTACAGGTTTATTTATATTCACCGGCAGATCCGTTCTGGCATGGGTAAACCTGGAGGTGACATTCCATGTATTCACCGGAAACTACCAAGTACCTTATCCATATTTACCTTGAAGCAGAGGGGGTGGTCGAGAAATCTGATGTAGTTGGCGCCATATTCGGCCAGACTGAAGGATTACTCGGCGAAGACCTGGATCTGCGAGATCTCCAGCGGACAGGCAGGGTAGGGCGGATCGACGTCCAGACTACCAGCAGGAAGGGGGAGACAAAAGGAGAGATTTTGATCTCTTCATCGCTCGACAAGGCCGAAACGGCACTCCTCTCCGCATCACTTGAGACCATCGACCGCGTCGGCCCCTGCAACGCCCGCGTTTCTGTCGAACGGATCGAAGATATCCGTATTACAAAACGGAGAAAGATACTGGAACGGGCGAAGGAAATCCTGCTCGAACATTTCGATGAGGGAACGATAAACTCGAACGAACTGCTTGACCTCGTCCGCGAACAGACGCGGATCGAGAAAGTCGGTATTGTCGGCGAGGAAAAACTTCCGGCCGGGCCGAATGTCATGGAGTCGGATGCCATCATCGTGGTTGAAGGGCGGGCGGATGTCATCAACCTGCTCCGTTACGGTATAAAGAATGCGGTGGCGGTGGAAGGCACCAATGTGCCCGATACCATCATCACACTGTGCGAAACCAAGACAGCCACTGCATTTCTCGACGGGGACCGCGGAGGCGACCTGATACTCTCCGAGCTCCTGCAGACTACGGATATCGATTTTGTGGCCTTTGCCCGGCGTGGCAGGAGTGTCGAGGCGATGTCGCGAAAGGAGATCGTCAAGGCTCTCCGGAATAAAGTGCCGGTTGAGTTTATTGCCGATGTAAAACGGGAAGGAGAACAGGAAAAACCCGCCCGCCGCCCCATCCCGCCGATCGTGGCAGTGGGAGAGGATGTCAGGGGGGTGAGTCCGGAAGAAGGAAGGGAAACGGCACGAACGGGTGAAGAGCCGCGGACAGAGGTCCATACGCTCAGAAACCACTTTACAGAGGTGGAAGGACACCATATTGCCCGTTTTCTCTCCCCGGAGTACACGGTGATCCGCGAGTCGCGCGCAGATGACGCCGAACAGGAGATACCGGAAATTGAAGGCGACGTATCCGGAATTGTCATAGATTCAGTAGTGGACCAGCGAATGCTCGACCTGATTGCGGGAAAGGGAATGGAGTACGTCGCCGCACGTGATTTCACAGGAATTATAAAAAAGCCGGTATCTACACGGCTTCTGCGAATAATTTAAAGCATTGCCATGCATATTTATTTATACACATTTTTCTCAGTCTTAGAGAGGAGGACGAAGATACCATGCACAAGGAAGAATTGATCACCCTTCACCAGGTAATGGCGGAAATCAAGGACTTTTTTGAAGACAACAATCCAAAATCGTCGTTTTCTGACTACTACTCCCTTAGTGTGGAGCCAAACCAGCTCCATAAAAGTAAAATGGAGCATAAACATGCCATTTTTGTGCTTGGTCAGGAGATTGCCGAGGCAATGAAAGAAGTCGAGTATTCGGCATCCGCGAGGATCGCAGCACGGATGAAAGAACTCGCCCGGAAGACCGAGAAAGAAATCGAATACATTCATTAATACTTTTTTTACCGGTTCATTTCTGTTTCAGCCTTTTGTGTACTCCGTTTCCTGTTCTATGAGAAATTCAGCGAGATACTCGGGGATTGGCACACCCATGCAGTGCCAGTTCGGTGTGCCGTTCACCTCGAGCACGGTATACTCCCCGTCCCGGAGAAGCAGGTCCACACCGCAGTAGTCGATCCCGATGGCACCTGCTGCATCTGCGGCGATGGCGGCCATCGGCGTATCGATCTCCACCGGCCTGCCGTGTCCCCCCTGATGGATGTTGTGGGCAAAGGAGTCCGACTGCCGCACAATCGCACCCCGGGCCTTCCCGTCGATAACGAATACCCGGAAGTCACGATCGTTTTCAATGTATTCCTGCAGGTACCAGGGGGGCTCTCCGAGTTCCTCTACCCGTGTAAAGGGAAAAATCCCGTTTCCATCGTAGCCGTACATCGGCTTGTAGACGGCCTTCCCGGTGCGGGACAGAAATGCCGCGGCATCAGCGGCCCGGGCCGTGAAGATGGTTTCCGGCGTCGGCACACCGTGCTTCATCAGGAGCGCTGTCGTGCGTGCCTTGCTTGCGCAGGTGGCAATCGCATCGGGAGTATTGACGACACGGTTGTCAAGCGACAGCACATTGAGAATCTCAAAATACGAATTCTCCTGCTTCATACCGCATACCCAGATTACATCCCCGCAGATACCGGAGTGAAGCGGTTCGGTGCCATCGAGATCGAGGACCGAGAAAGTGGCCCCCCGCCGCCTGAGCTCTTGTATCACCGCACCGGTCGAGTCGTCGCCGGGTGTATCGGTGGGTTTTTTGATGATACGTATCATGAAAAGAGCCTCTGTGATAAGAGTTGTCTGTTCGCCTAAAAAAGGCTATATATCGGTTCACGGCCCGGCCGGAGATCTGAACGCTTATATCTGCGGATGCCGTATTCACGTTCCATGAGATACCTCCAGTCCCCGGAAACCGGACTCACGTTTTCATCGGTCATCCCCGCCGTCGAACGTGCCTTTGAGAATCACTGCGAGGGCGAGGTGCAGATGCCCCCGAAGGTCTATGTGACATTCCCGAAGGGCGACTTCAGGACCATGCCCGCATATATCCCGGCACTCGACATCGCCGGTGTCAAGATCGTCAATGTGCACCCCGACAACCGGGCTGCAGGGCTGCCGACGGTGATGGCACTGACAGTCATCCTCGATATCGATACGGGAAAGCCTGTTGCGCTCCTCAACGCAACACGGCTCACCGACATGCGGACGGGGGCGGCGGGAGCGGTTGCGGCAAAGTATCTCGCCCCGAAACCCGATATTGTGCTTGGCCTGATCGGAAGCGGACGTCAGGCAGAGGCGCAACTGGAAGCCGTCTCGGAGGTATGCGCACTTCAGGAGTTCCGGGTCTGGTCGAGAGACGAGAAAAACGCGGAAGCGCTCATCTCCCGGTACCCGCAGTACGAGGGGAAAACCGGCAGCCTCGAAACTGTCTGTGACTGCGACGTACTGTGTACGACCACCCCGTCGCGCACTCCGATCATCCGGGACAGCTGGATACGCGAGGGCACGCACATCAACGCCATCGGCGCCGATGCCCCCGGCAAGCAGGAACTCGACCCGGCGATCCTGCTCCGTGCCGGGGTATTTATCGACGATTACGCGCAGGCAACACATTCCGGGGAGATCAACGTTCCGGTATCGGAGGGATTATATGACCCGGCACTGATCCGGGGGACACTCGGTGAAGTCGTCTGTGGAAAGATCGGCCGGAAAAACGCGACCGAGATAACCGTCTTCGATTCGACGGGGCTCGCACTGCAGGACCTTGCAATTGCCTCAATTGCGATGCAGGAGAACGGAGGCGTCGAACTCACGTTCCCCTGACCGGCTCTTCTGACGCAGGCGGGAGAGGACGCGAATACTTTTTCCAGACAGCTTCGCGATACACCGGACCGCTGTTGTAGGTGCAGAACGGAATCATCCGTCCGTCCGGAGTCGCGTAATGGATGCAGCAGCGCTGGACCCGCTCCAGATCATAATTGTACCGGTCCATGAAATGCATGGTTCCGATAAAGAGTGCGTTCCAGTGGAAATCCTTCAGCGCCGTGAAATCCTGGTTGAGAAGGGTCTGGCCGAGCAGTTTCCAGAACTGTGCGGTGGATCCCGGCTCCCCTTTTTTCACCGAGTTATGCATTTTTTTCACCCCGTCAACCAGTGTGAACGCCTTATTGAACGATCCGCCCTTTTCCATGTTTTGCGCCATGGTGCTGACAGCCTCGAAAAATCCGTCAACGTCAATCATCCGGTTGATTGGCGTCAGCCCTTTTTCCGTTACGAACGCGTAGGTTGCCGCCCCGCAATGCTGGTGGGTGGTAAAACAGATCTGGGGTTTTCCTGTGTACGCTTGTACGAGGTCGGAAAAGGGAGTGATGCAGGGAACAGGGTAAAAATAGTCTTTCCGGATAATCCCGTCCGTCTGCTCTTCGATCCTGTCGGCCAGGTCGGGGATGGTAATCCGCTGCTCCATGACATCCTTCTCTGATGCTGCGCCGGTGAATGCAACCGGCTGGAAGTTGACTCCGCGGACAACATCGATGTGCTCCGCTGCATACCGGATGATATCGCCGGCTTCATGGTCGTTCTTTCCCCGGATCATAGTCGGGACGAGCACAACGCCGAGCCTGATTGCAGAACAACGATCCACGGCCTTTTTTCCCACCGCAAGGATCGGATTCGTCTCGCGGGTAACACCGTCAAAATGCAGGTACACGGTGCTGAGCCCTGCATTTTTCAGATCCACTGCGAAATCGGGTTCGCGGGCAATCCTCACGCCGTTCGTGGCGAGCTGCACCTGCGAAAAACCCAGTTCTTTCGCCTTGCGCACCAGATCCACACCATCATCCCGCAGGGTCGGCTCCCCGCCCGAGAACTGGACCGCGGGAGGAGGGGCGGGTCTCTGGCTCCGTGCACGACGCATCATGTCGACGATCTGGTCAAAATCCGGTTCATACAGGTATCCGCACGCACGGGCATTCGCAAAACAAAAATCGCAGTTAAGGTTGCACCGGTTCGTCAGGTCGATATTGACAAGAAGCGTCCCTGAACGGTGATTGCTGCATATGCCGCAGGCACCGGGGCAGTCTTCGGGGCCGGCAATGGTTTGCGGGTTTTCCACACCCCGTCCGACGGCCTCATAGGCATCGAAACGACGGTACATTGCAGCATCGGACCAGTAGAGATCCCGAAACGGCCCGTGTTCGGGACATGTGCGGGTGATCCAGATTTTCCCGTCCTCTTCCACGATATCGGCAGGAAGAACCGTGTTGCATACAGGACACATGCTTTTCGTCGTTTTCACCGGCATTGTCACCACACGACCGAAGGATAGTGATTATACTGCGACTCAGAACGTTAATCTTTACGTCATTCCTCGATAATACTCATACAGGCGATTGATATTATTGATAGTGCCCTTATTATATCTTCGTTGTTCATCGCAGTATGGGTGATGATCCCCGCATACGTCCCGAATCCTGTCGCAGCGGTGTTGGGAGGCGGCACTCCCATCGACTTCGGGCGGACGCTTGCCGACGGAAAGCGGGTATTGGGGGATGGAAAAACATACAGGGGATTTTTCGGGGGGGTTGCCGCCGGAATCTGTACAGGCTTTTTCCTGCTGTACATGGAAACGGTGCTGGGCATATCGGTGCATACACTTCTCTCCGTTATTCTTCTTGCATCCGGGGCACTCTTGGGCGATCTCGTAAAAAGTTTTGTGAAACGCCGCCTCGGAAAAGACCGGGGAGAAAAATGGCCGCTGGCAGACCAGTATGATCTGGTTGCGGGAGCGCTTGTGCTGACGGCGGCATGCGACCCCGGCTGGATAGTAGCACACATAACCCCGCTTGTATTCGTCTGTATCCTTGTGGTAACCCCGCTTCTCCACAGGGGGGCAAATATTATTGGCTTTCTCACCGGAGTTAAGGATGTACCATGGTAAGCAGGATCACACAGCTTCTCATTGATTTCGGTGCCATCGAATTCGGGGAGTTCACTCTGGCTTCCGGCGCACAGAGCCGGTATTACATTGACATTAAAACATCTGCCACTCACCCGGAACTCCTCGGGCCGATAGGTGAGGAGATTGCTGCCACTCATGCCTTCGATGTTGTTGCCGGCGTTGCCGTCGGCGCAGTGCCGATTGCGGTGGCGACATCGCTTGCCAGCGGCAAACCCTACGCGATCATCCGCCAGCAGGAGAAGGGCCATGGCAAATCGGGGGCTGTCATCGGCGATGTGTCCGGTAAGAATGTTCTTCTGGTCGAGGATGTGACCACATCGGGAGGCAGTGTCATCTACGGCGTTGAAAAACTGCGTGAGGCCGGTGCAACGGTCAGGAACGTTGTGACGGTCGTGGACAGGGAGCAGGGGGCAGCGGACGCCCTGAAGCGAATCGGAATCGAGCTCTGCCCCCTTGTCAGGGCGTCCGAGATCCTGAGCATATAAATACGTATTTTACTACCGGGGAGGATATATGGATATGAAAGTTCTTGTTGTGGGTGGTGGAGGCAGGGAGCATGCAATCACCACGGCACTATCCCGCAACAGCGATGCAGAAATCTATGCGGTAATGGCAAGGAAAAATCCGGGAATCGCCCGTCTGGCCCGGGAGATTTTTATCGGAAAGGAGACGCTCACAGGACCTGTCACCGACTTCGCCGTCACAAAGGGGATCGACATTGCAGTCATCGGGCCCGAGGCGCCGCTCGAGGCGGGCCTTGTGGATGCCCTCGAACACGCAGGCATCCCGTGTGTCGGGCCGACGCGGGCGGCAGCCCGGCTTGAGACCGATAAGGCATTTTGCAGAACGATGATGGAAGAGCACGGTATCGCCGGCTGCCCCCGGTACCGGGTATTCCATGCCGCCGACGAGGCGGTTGACTTTGTCAGGGATTTCGACGGTGATCTCGCCGTGAAACCCATCGGTCTGACGGGAGGCAAGGGGGTCCGCATCATGGGAGAGCAGGTGGACCGGGAGGGCGCTATCGCCTATATCCGTGAGATCGGCGGGAATGTCGTCCTTGAGGAGCGTCTTATCGGCGAGGAGATCACCCTGCAGGCATTTGTCGACGGCGCCCATCTCGTTCCGATGCCCCTCGTCCAGGATCACAAGCGGGCATACGAGGGCGACCTCGGGCCGAACACGGGAGGAATGGGATCCTATTCCCTGCCCGACCACAAATTCCCCTTTATGACACGGGACGATTATGAAAAAGCGCTCTCGATCATGACCGACGCTGTTACCGGGATGGCACGCGAAGGCGTGCCGTACAGGGGAATTCTCTACGGCCAGTTTATGAATACGGCAGACGGCCCGAAAGTCATCGAATTCAACGCACGGTTCGGTGATCCAGAGGCGATGAACGTTCTTTCACTTCTATCATCCGATTTTTGTGAGAACATCTGCCACCTGACCGAAGGAACGCTCTCGGCATCACAGGTTACGTTTGCGAAAAAGGCAACGGTATGCAAGTATATCGTCCCGGCACAGTACCCGGAAAAGCCGCATGCAGGGGACCCCATACATATCGGGGATACCGGAGAGGCGGTTGTGTATTATGCAAACGTCGTAGAGGAAAACGGCATGCTTATTACCCAGACATCACGCTCTCTCGCATTAGTCGGACTCGGCGACACGCTTGACGAGGCAGAGAGGATAGCAGAATCTGCTGCGTCGGCAGTGTCGGGGAATGTTCGGCATCGCCGTGACATCGGCACCGGGGCAGTGCTCGAACGCCGATGCACTCATATGAGGGAACTCTTATGAAGCGTGACATTCTCTCCATTCTCGATCTTACCCACAACGAACTCGAAGAAGTAATCGACATAGCCGGAGACCTCAAAAAGAAAAGAAAGAGGGATGAAGATCATCCGCTGCTTGCGAAAAAGACCCTCGGAATGATATTTGAAAAGGCATCGACACGCACCCGGATCTCGTTTGAAGTCGGAATGTTCGAGCTCGGCGGACATGCCCTCTTCTTAAATCCGGGCGATCTGCAGCTGGGGCGCGGCGAAGAGATGCGGGATACGGCGAGGGTATTGTCCCGGTACCTCTCGGCAATCATGATCCGTGCATTTCACCACCGGACCATCGAGGAGCTTGCACGCCATGCCACGGTTCCGGTCATCAACGGGCTCTCGGACCGGGAACACCCGTGCCAGATTCTCGCGGACATCATGACGATGAAGGAGTACTACGGTGACGTATCCGATCTGACCGTCGCGTGGATCGGGGACGGGAACAACGTGTGCAATTCCCTCATCCTCTCCTCCGCACGAACCGGTTATGAAATCAGGGTTGCCACCCCGGAGCGGTACGCACCGCCTGCAGCCGTGCTTGCAGCGGCGAACGCCGCTGGTGCCCGCATTACCCGTGCATCAACCCCGCGGGAGGCGTTGGCGGATGCCGATGTGATCTATACCGACACATGGATTTCGATGGGGACCGAAACAGAGCGGGATGCACGCATAGCAGCGTTTTCCGGGTATACGGTTGATGAAGTACTCCTGGAAGCGGCATCACCCGATGCGATCGTGATGCACTGCCTGCCCGCCCACCGGGGGGAAGAGATCACCGACGCAGTGATCGAAGGCCAGAAAAGCGTCGTCTGGGACCAGGCGGAAAACCGCCTGCACGCCCAGAAAGCACTGCTCGTAAAACTGCTCAAAAAATAGAGGGTTTACTTCTCTTCGATATATTCCTTCAGTTTTTGAAGCATCCGGTCCTGCACTTTTTCGATCACGTCTTTTTTCCCGCGAAATGCGAGCACGTCACGCAGATCTCCATCCATGTTGGCAAAATACATGCGCTCGGTGCGATGAACGATTTCCACGTCGAAATTTTTGACGATATCCACGATGATGGTACGCGGCGTCCCCGGCGGAATTATGATATCAAATGTCTCTTCTCCCATGCCTGTCACCTAACTTACCTTCCAATCTTGATTCTCCGGCCCATGATGCAGGGTCCGCCCCGGACTCCGCCGAGCGGTGCTTTCGGTTTCCCGAGCGAGTTCATACACCGCCCCATCAGGGCGGCACCCCGGGCAAGTCCGTCATCGACAAAGACCAGGTGATTCACGGGATCGTCATACAGTTCCCGTTCGATAACTCCCTCAAGGATATATTCGGGCTTTCTTCCGGATATTGCCGCTCTCCCGGTGAATCCGATCGACGAGTTCGGCGGAACCATACCCTGTTCAACCGTTACGTCAATGAGCCGGAGCGCCATCCGTGCACATACCCTGTCGATCACCTCACCGAGAAGACCGAGACCGTAGTTCTCATAGATTTCAGCACCGATCTCATTAAGCTTGTCTGTTTCACTCGCGTTGGTTCCGCAGTCACAGCCGATGAGTGCAACCCCGGATTCCGCGGCA
This sequence comes from Methanomicrobiaceae archaeon, assembly GCA_016926855.1. Taxonomy (GTDB): domain Archaea; phylum Halobacteriota; class Methanomicrobia; order Methanomicrobiales; family Methanomicrobiaceae; genus LKUD01. Next base: position 47,252 of record JAFGNT010000006.1, read on the forward strand.
ACATCGGCACATACGGGAACCCTGCCGAATCGTGTCCGGTCGGGAGGGACAACCCTGATATCGATATGCCGGTGGCTTCGTTCGACATAATCGTCAACCAGAGACGCTTTCTTCCTAAACAGGCTCAAACCGGAGACGCTCCGGTCACCGAAGAGATCCAGCGCCGTTCCGGTGCCTTCCTGCACCGTGCCCGTCCCGCGCACGATTGCATCGGGAATTGCACCCGCAAGGCCGCAGTAATTTCCGACGGTCTTTGCAAAGGGGTTCGGTTCGGTGGAAGCGACATCGCTTGTGATCCGCCCGTCGAGCGTTGTCCCGAAATCGATTGAGACACAGGGATTGCGAAAATCAACCGGCGTCCATTTCGCCCCCTCCTTGATACCCGCCATGGCGAGCTCGCCTTCCATTTCGTTTGCAACCATCTCCACACCGGACGATCCGACGGGGGGGACGACGCCTGCAACCGCACCGGTAAAGACCACCTTGTCCGCAAAACTGAATCCCTGAAGCTTCTGCGAGAGATTTTCCTTCGACATCGGCGGTGTCATCTTCCGCGGCGGCACCCCCGCATCAAGGCATCCGTTTGCCAGAGCAATGACAAAATCCCCGACCTGATCGGGGGAGTCCATCGCCGCCACGACGCCGGTGCTCCGCACAACGAAATCGAGATCCTTCTTGATACTGAGATTCGCATCGCGATGGCACTGGATAAGCGTATCACGAACAAGATCCGTCACCGATTCCCGGGTCAGCTGGGTTCCGTCGAGGGTCGCACCGAATATCTCCTCTCCGGGCTTCGGGTGCCGGACATCCCTGCTCATGCTCACGGTCTTATTCAGGACGTACGCCTTTCCCGTCTCAAGATTCGTCCCCGTGAGAATGCATTTTGTCGTTGTATTGCCCATTTCCACCGATGCTACGATAAAATACGGCTTCGTGAGATATTCGGGCACTCTCATGCCGGCACCGTGGGACATTGAAGGAATGGGGGGATTTTCCACGATATGGGGAGACGGCTTGAAGAAACGATCAAGAAAACGGGCGCACATGATCCATCGGTTTTCCGCGTAAATGATTAAATTTTTCTATTATGACCGATATTTACGGAAAAAAGTCACCCTTCCGGTATATTTCGTAAAGGGAGATGCCGGATCGGCTGTCCGTGTGATGAAAAAGAAGCGGTTATTTTTCCAGGTTTTTGTGGAGCCGCGCCTGGAGGCCGAAATAGGTTGAAAAGCCGACCGCAAAATTCTGGTCAAGCGACGTGCTGTCAAACGAGACGAGATCGTCCGAATAGAGGCCTGAGACGGAGCTTCTGCCCGCGACGACGACACTTCCCTTGTAGAGCACCAGATCCACGCTTCCCGTCACCCGTTCCTGTGTTGTATCGATAAACGCGCTGAGAGCGGCAAACAGGGGTTCGTGAACCAGCCCCATGTACCCGAGTTCTGACCACTTATCGTCCACGATGTGCTTGAACGCAAGTTCCTGGCGGGAGAGAACGAGATGTTCGAGATCCCGGTGGGCTGCGAGAAGGACCGTGGCCGCCGGGTGTTCGTAAATCTCCCGTGCCTTGATGCCGAGGATGCGATCCTCTATCATGTCGTTCCTGCCGATCCCGTTCCTTCCGGCAATCAGGTTAAGACGTTGAATAAGGGCGTATCCGGTGAGCCTCTCGCCGTCGAGCGCAACGGGGACCCCCCGTTCGAAATCGATACGCACCTCTTCGGGAACGTCGGGGGCTTCACGGGGCGAAACGGTCCATGCATAGATGTCTTCGGGTGGATGGGTGGCAGGATTTTCAAGGATACCGCCTTCGATACTCCGGCTCCAGCAGTTTTCATCAATGCTGTAGGGCTTTTCCCGGACAACGCTTACCGGCACGTTGTGCTCCCGGGCGTACTCGATCTCCCACTCGCGTGTCAGGTTCATCTCGCGCATGGGGGCGATGATCTCCATGCCCGCGCACCGGAAGATAAAATCGAACCGGAGCTGGTCGTTCCCCTTTCCCGTGCACCCGTGTGCGACGGTTGCCGCGCCTTCGGTGCGGGCAATCTTCACGATCTCCTCGGCAATCAGCGGCCGGGCGAGTGCGGTGCCCATCGGGTACCCCTCGTATGACCCGTTGGCCTTGATTGACGGGAAGATGACATCGTTGACAAACTTCTCTTTTATGTCGATCGTATAATGCCGGTCGGCAATCATCCGCCCTTTTTCTGTTGCTTTTTCGATATCCGACTCGGGCTGGCCGACATCGACTGCGACGGTGATGACCTCGTCATATCCGTACTGCTCTTTAAGAAGCGGAACACAGATCGAGGTGTCAAGCCCTCCGGAAAATGCAAGCACGACTTTTCCTTTTCCCATTCTGACTTTCTCCTTATATTTTCAACGTCACCGTGGAATCGGCACCACAGTACTGTTCATTGGATCTTAAACACAATAAAAGGATACACCCTCTCCACACCGGGATAACCCGCTGTTGTGTGAAAATCAGGCATATGCTGGCGTTATGATCCCTATAAGCGAAGATAGCACGGTTAAAATGACATCTAATGGCCGTGTGCACCTCAAAGCATGATTCAAGAGATAATAAGGTACACTTTTTGATATGCACGCCAGAATGGCAATTATTTTGAGTCATAAATTATTTTACTCATTAAATTTAATTTAAATAGGTCTAAAATTACCATCCGGCATTTTTAGAGGTTTTTTTATGGAGGAGACAGATACGAAACATCCGACAGTGCAGGTGACCGGTCTGACAAAAATATTCGGTCAGAAGCCGGAGAAGGCTCTTGCCCTCCTGCACAAGGGATGCAGCAAACAACATATTTTTGAAAAGACCCGGCAGAATGTCGGACTGAACAACGTCTCATTCGAAGTGTATCCCGGAGAAATTTTTGTACTCATGGGACTCTCGGGATGCGGGAAATCAACACTTCTCCGGTGCATCAACAGGCTGGTCGAACCCACCACAGGTGAGATATCCATTGAGGGTACAGACATTACCGCAATGGCACCGGACGATCTCCGCGAGATCCGGCGCAATAAACTCGGCATGATTTTTCAGAGTTTTGCCCTTCTCCCCCACCGATCTGTTCTCGACAACGTTGCCTTCGGTCTCGAAATCCAGGGCATTTCCGAGTCAGAACGATATAAACGAGCAGAGGAGGCACTCGATCTTGTCGGGCTTACCGGTCACGGGCAGAGCATGCCGCGGCAGCTCTCCGGCGGGATGCAGCAGCGGGTCGGGCTTGCCCGCGCACTGGCAAGCGATCCGGATATTCTGCTGATGGACGAAGCTTTCAGCGCACTGGATCCCCTTATCAGGCGTGACATGCAGGACGAACTCATCGACCTGCAGCAACGACTGCAGAAGACCATTATTTTCGTATCCCATGACCTTGACGAAGCGCTCAAACTGGGCGACCGGATTGCGCTCATGAAAGACGGCGAGATTGTCCAGATAGGTTCTGCCGAAGAGATTCTCTCCAATCCAAAGGACGAATACGTGGAAAAATTCGTCGCGGATGTGGACATGGCAAAGGTGCTGACCGCCTGTGATGTGATGAAACGTCCGGAGCCGCTCATTGCCGTGGATTCGGGTCCCCGGAATGCCCTGCGCCTCATGAAGGAATACGGCATTTCCAGCATATTTGTTGTTGGAAAAGGCCGTATTCTCAAAGGCCTCATTATGGCCGACGACGCGCTCGAAGCACAGAAGCAGAACACCGGGCTCGAGGACATCCTGATTCGTGATATCCCGACGGTACCACCGGAAACTCCGGTTGCCGATATCATCCCGATCATGGCAGAGGCACAATATCCTGTTGCGGTTGTTGATGTGACCGGCAAAATACGGGGGATTATCGTGCGTGGGTCGGTGCTGGCGGCACTTGCCCGGATGGAGGTGAATGGAAATGATTCCTAAGCTGCCCATCGGTGATGGTGTCGAGATACTGGTCGATTTTATCGATGACAGTTTTGGCTGGCTCCTCGACGCGATCAGCAGTGTGCTGGATCTGCTGGTGAACGGTTTTCAGGATGTCCTGCTCATCATACCTCCGGCGCTCATCATCCTGTTCTTTGCACTTGCCGCGTACCTGGTCACCCGCCGCGATATCAGGTCAGCCGCTCTGAGCGGATTGGGCCTGTTCCTGATCCTGGATCTCGAACTCTGGCCTGAAGCGATGACGACACTTGCTCTTGTCATCGCATCGACCATCGTCGCACTCCTCATCGGAATACCGTTAGGCATTCTGGCCTCGGGCAACGATACCATCGATGCACTCCTCAAACCCATTCTGGATTTCATGCAGACCATGCCGTCCTTTGTCTACCTGATACCTGCGGTCATCTTTTTTGGTCTCGGCAACGTACCCGGCATGATTGCAACGGTCATCTTTGCGATGCCGCCTGCAATGAGGCTGACAAATCTTGGAATCCGTCAGATTCCGCGTGAACTTATCGAAGTCGCCGATTCGTTCGGAACAACGGGGTGGCAGAAACTCGTAAAAGTACAGCTTCCCGTGGCTCTTCCGACCATTATGGCTGGGATCAATCAGTCCATCATGCTTGCCCTGTCGATGACCGTCATCGCATCGATGATCGGGGCAGGCGGCCTCGGCCTGAACGTCCTGAAAGGTATCCAGCGGGTGGATATCGGAGGAGGATTTGAGGCGGGACTCGCCATCGTTATCGTTGCCATCGTACTGGATCGCCTGACCCAGAACCTTGTCAAGAGCTGACAGGAAGATCACAACGTCTTTATAAAAAGCGGGACAGAAAGGGAAACGAACCTTAATTTTATTCTTTTTTGAAAAATGAATGAAATTTTAGTTTGGATGTGATGGTATGATTAAAAAATTATGTTCGGCAGTATTTTTCTGTTTGGTGGTTTTCGGGCTGCTGTGTGTTGCGGGTTGCACGGAAAGTGCACCGGCTGAAACATCGAAAGGAACAGTAACAATCGGATACGTGCTCTGGGATTCGGAGATTGCGAGCACAAACGTGCTCAAGCAGGTCTTTGAAAAGGCAGGGTATACGGTCGAGCTGAGTGCAGTAGACGCCGGACCGCTGTACCAGGCTGTAGCCGATGGAAATATTGACTGTACGGTCTCGGCGTGGCTGCCTGCAACCCAGGCTAATTACTGGGAGCAGTACGGCGACGACCTTGTTCTTGTCCGGAAAAATCTCGAAGGGGCGAAGATAGGCCTTGTGGTGCCGACCTATGTGACAATCGATTCAATCGATGAACTCAATACTGTTGCTGACAAATTCGATGGCAAAATCACCGGCATCGAACCGGGTGCCGGAATTATGGCAAACACTGAAGAAGCAATTACCGCCTATGGCCTCAATTTCGAGCTTGTTGCCAGTTCAAGTGCGGGAATGTCCGCTGAGCTGTCCAAAGCGGTTGACGATGAATCGTGGATTGTCGTTACCGGATGGACTCCCCACTGGATGTTTGCCCGGTTCGACCTGAAATATCTCGATGATCCCAAAGCGGTCTTTGGTGGCGAGGAATATATCGGAACACTCGCCCGGAAGGGTCTGGAATCGGATAAACCCGGTGTATATGACATTCTGACGCGGTTTGCCTGGACAGCAGCCGATATGGAATCGGTCATGCTGGAAATAGAAAACGGTGTCTCCGACGAAGAGGCTGCACAGGCATGGATCGATTCCCATGAGGAAACGGTCACAGCCTGGATTGGCACCGCATAACCTTTTTTTTCACCTGCTCACGGGAAGTCACCGGCTATAGCCGCGGCTTGAAAAACGGATTCTGGCGCCTTTTCAGGGAGACGTCGCCGGTTACGAAACGATGATTGAAACGATCCTTCTTAGTTCGATATCAGTGAATGGTTTTGCCAGCAGCCGTTTGAGGCAGCCATCGCTGCGAAAGAGCAGATCTTCGGAAAGACCGTCCGCTTCTTTCTTCAGCAGCAATTCCTGCTCATGCACATCCTTCCACACTACCTCCGTATCACCGTCACCCATGGACGAACATTGCAGGTGCGGGTATATATGTGTTCCCGGCCTCCCCCGGTGTCCTTATCTACGTGATGAAGGGCCAGATTTTCCAGAGGATCCAGACGAGCAGAATCGAAAAAAACAGGGACCCGATAAGTTCTTCATAACGTATCCGCATTCTCTCACCCGGAGAAAAAAGGGACCGGCCGGGTCCCCGCCGCTTCACTCCCTCAGCCGATATAGTGGCTGAGGGGTTCGATCGTGATAGCCTTCCGTCCGATTTCACGGATGGCCATCGCCGCGGCGCGGGCGGCCTGCATCGTCGTGATGTACGGCACTCCGTAATCGACGGCGGAACGCATTATCTGGTAATGGTCCTGGCGCGAAAGCTTGTCCGCAGGCGTGTTGATGATGAGCTGCACGTCACCGCGACGCATCATGTCGATGACGTTCGGCGACCCCTCCTGCACTTTCCTGACAAGGTTTGCCGAAATCCCCCGGCTCGCGAGCGTCTCGACCGTCCCGGCCGTCCCGTACAGCACGAGCCCGCTCTGTACAAGGGTCTCGGCAACGGGGATGAGATCCTCCTTCTGCTCTTTTGTCACGGAGATAAAGACATTGCCCTCCCGCGGGAGGCCGTTATCGGCAGCGATGCATGCCTTATAATATGCACGCCCGAAATCGTAATCGATGCCCATGACTTCGCCCGTGCTCTTCATCTCCGGACCGAGCACCGTGTCGACGCCGGGAAGCTTGTTGAACGGCAGCAGGACCTCCTTGACTGCAACATGGCTGATAACCGGCTCGGACAGTCCCATATCGGAGAGTTTCTTCCCCATCATGACCTTTGCGGCGACCTTTGCAAGCGGTATTCCCGTCGCCTTGCTCACGAACGGCACGGTCCTGCTCGCACGCGGATTCGCCTCAAGCACGTAGACGATGTCGTCCTTGACCGCATACTGGATGTTGATCAGGCCGACAACGCCGATTCCGAGTGCAATCTTCCGCGTGTAGTCGCGGACACGCTGCATTACCGATTCGGAGAGGGACTGCGGAGGAATGACACAGGCCGAATCGCCGGAATGGACGCCCGCCTCCTCGATATGCTCCATAATCCCTCCGATCAGCACACCCTCACCGTCACACACGGCATCCACATCGATCTCGACCGCAGACTGGAGGAACGAATCGATGAGCACCGGATGCTGTCTGCTGACCCGTACCGCCTCCTTCATGTACCCTTCAAGCTCGACTTCGTCGTGGACGATCTCCATCGCCCGCCCGCCGAGGACATACGAGGGACGGACAAGGACCGGATACCCGATCCGGCCGGCGTGCGCTTTCGCCTCGCCTTCGGAATAGGCGGAACTGTTTGGCGGCGTCGGAATCCCGAGACGATCGAGGAGGCCGCTGAACCGGTCACGGTCTTCGGCAAGGTCCATCGCACCGGGCGACGTACCAAGAATCGCCGTCGAAAGCCCGATCCGGCGGATTTCCTCTTCGATTGGCATAGCGAGGTTCACCGAGTTCTGGCCGCCGAACTGGACCATGACGCCATAATAATTATCTTTCCGGAGAATATTGGTGACATCCTCAAGCTGCATCGGCTCAAAAAACAGGCGATCGGAGGTGTCGAAGTCCGTTGATACCGTCTCGGGATTGTTATTGACAATATGAACCTCCACCTCCATTTCCCGGAGAGCCGCAACGGCGTGAACCGTGCAGTAATCGAACTCGATCCCCTGTCCGATGCGAATCGCGCCGGACCCGAGAATCAGCACTTTCTGCTTCCCGCTCCCTTCAATTTCGCATTCCTGTTCCCATGTAGAGTAGAAATAGGGCGTTGTCGCAGGAAATTCAGCCGCACAGGTGTCCACCATCTTGTACGACGGCAGACCGACTATCCCCTCGATCTCGCCGGACGGACGGCCCGTAAGCGATACGATCTGCTCGTTTGAAAAGCCGGAGCGCCTGGCCACCCGGATCTCCTCCGGAGTACTGCTCCCGGAAAGATGTGCCTCCAGCTGCACGATATTCCAGATTTTTTCAAGGAAAAAGGGCAGGATCTTCGTAAGCGATGCAACCTCATCGACCGTGAAGCCCTCCCGGAACGCATCAAACAGGCAGGCAAACCGCTCGTCCGTCGGGCTGGTGAGTATCATCCGGATCTCATTCGGGTTCGTGTGCCGGAAAATATCCGTATCCAGCGAACGCAACGCTTTCATGAACGCCTCCTCAAGTGTTCGCCCGATCGCCATGACTTCCCCGGTGCTCTTCATTGCCGTGGTAAGCGTCCGGTCCGCACCCTTGAATTTATCGAACGGCCAGCGGGGCACTTTCACGACGACGTAATCGATGGAGGGTTCGAACGAAGCGGGCGTGCACCCGGTCACGGTGTTCATGATCTCATCAAGCCGGAGTCCGATTGCGATCTTTGCCGCCACCCGTGCGATCGGGTACCCGGTTGCCTTCGATGCCAGTGCGGATGAGCGGGATACGCGCGGGTTGACCTCGATGACGCGGTAGTCACCCTTCCAGTAGGCAAACTGGATATTGCACCCGCCCTGCACGTCGAGCGCACGGATGATCTTGATGGCGGCGCTCCGCATCATCTGGAACTCGTCATCGCGGAGCGTGAGAATCGGTGCGACCACGACACTCTCGCCGGTATGGATCCCCATCGGATCCACGTTCTCCATCCCGCAGATGATGATACAGGTATCGGCAGCGTCACGCATGACTTCAAACTCGATCTCCTGCCAGCCTGTCACGCTTTCCTCGATGAGTACCTGGTGGATACGCGACCGGGAAAGCCCGATGTCGACGATCCTGCGCATCTCCTCGCGGGTATGGGCGACCCCGCCGCCGGCCCCGCCGAGGGTGTACGCCGGGCGGATAATCGCCGGAAGGCCCACCTGTAAAATCGCCTCGTCGATCTGGTCGGGGGAGTTTAAGATCATGCTCCGCGGGACCGGCTCGCCGATCTCATCCATCAGATCGCGGAACTGTTCGCGGTCTTCACCGCGATATATGGCCTCAAGCGGCGTCCCGAGGATCTCAACGCCATCGAGCGCTCCCATCTCCGCGAGTTCCGCCGTCATATTCAGCCCGGTCTGGCCGCCCATGCCGCTGAGAATCCCGTCCGGCTTCTCCTTCCTGATGATCTTCGCGATAATCTCCGCTTTCAGAGGTTCGACGTAGATCACATCCGCCATATCGGGATCCGTCTGGATCGTTGCGGGATTGGAATTGACCAGCACGACCTCCACACCCTCTTCCCGGAGTGCCCGGCATGCCTGCGAACCGGAAAAATCGAATTCGGCCGCCTGCCCTATCTGAATGGGGCCCGATCCGATGATGATTACTTTTTTGATGTGCGGGAACCGGGGCATCAGGGAATCCTCCTGTAGAAGGAATCAAATATGGGACGCTCCGTATCGTGCGGCCCGCCATGAGCCTCGGGATGGAACTGTACGCAATAGACATTGAGGTCATCGGAACAGAAGCCCTCGAGCGTGCCGTCGTTCACATTGGTATACGCGATCTCACAGTCCTCCGGAAGGGTGTCCCCGTCCACTGCAAAGCCGTGGTTTTGCGTGGTGATATAAATCGAGCCGTCTCTATGCCTGACCGGCTGATTTGAGCCGCGGTGGCCGAATTTCATCTTATAGGTCTCGGCGCCGAAGGCAAGCCCGGCGATCTGGTTGCCCATGCAGATCCCGAAGATAGGAATCTGCCCGATATAATGCCTGACGCAGGCAATTGCATCGGTCGCCAGTTTCGGGTCGCCGGGCCCGTTGGTGATGAACAGCGCCTCCGGGCGGCATGCCTCGATTTCGTCGGGGCGGGCATTATAGGGGAAAATATAGAGATCTGCCCCGCGTTTCCTGAGGCTGACTGCAATATTCCTTTTGATGCCGAGATCCAGCACGGCAATACGCTTCCCGGGCCCGGGGATGCGGTAGGGTTCCCGGCACGAAACCTGGGGAATGAGGTCGATGTCAGTGATCGGCCTCTGGTTCCGGGCGCACTCCACGGCATAGTCACCGTTGTCGTCACCGACGATCAGGGCGGCCCGGAGTGTCCCCTTCTCCCGGGTCTTGATCGTCAGGTGCCGCGTGTCCACACCGGACATCCCGAACAGGCCATGCTCTTCGAAAAAAGAAGCCAATGAGGAATTTTGAGCGGGTTTCTCACAGAGTTCACGAACCACGCATCCCATCGCATGCACCGACGGGCTTTGAAAATTGAAGGGATCGACACCATAATTCCCGATGAGAGGATAGGTAAACATCAGAATCTGGCCCGCATAACTCGGATCCGTGAGCGCCTCCATATACCCGGTCATCTGGGTGGTAAACACCAGTTCCCCGGCAACTGAGCCCTCCGCACCAAAGCCGTTTCCTACAATATATTCTCCGTCTTCAAGACCCAGAACCGCCTTCATTGAATTACCATATACCATGGGTTTGACACCCATATAACGTTCGTGCCGGTTCACCACCGGAAGGCCGGGCAAGGACCGAATTGTGCCCGAATCAAAGCATCCTAATACTCATCCGGGCAAGTACTGTGCATGGAAACGATCACGATCGAGATTATCGGGTTTGAAGATTCACCCTGCGGCCCGTTTCCCTGCGACGACAGCCGTTCCTGCGAGCTTGAGGCCTGCGCTCCCACGGAAAAAATGGTAACTGCCTCCGAAGCGCTTCACAACCGCCTCAGGGAGCTGTACGGCGATCGCATTCTCGTAAAAGTCACACTTCTCGATGACGGGATACCGGATTACGTGCAGACGATTATCGAGAAGCACCACCCCCCGATCCCTATCGTGCTCATCAACGGAGAAGTGACACCGCTCGGGCGGATTTCACTCCCGCTCGTGAAAAAACATCTCGAACCCCTTCTCTAAACCAATAAAAAGTATCTGATGCCAAAAAGGCATCACGCGATTTTCTTCAGTTCTCCGGTCTCAAGATCATAGTAGAGGCCGTGCAGCGCAATTCTTCCCTCGATTTCGGCTTCCTTTACAAGATTGTATGACCGGAGATGCTCCATCTGGAGCTTGATGTTCTCGTATTCGATCAGTCGCATCCGCTCCTTTTCCTGCCCGGGTGTTGAGGGCGATCTGATGACGGCATTTGCCTTGTCGACGACTCCTTCGGCATTTTTCAGCCACTGCGGGACATATTCGTCTCCCTGCGCACCTTTGTCGAGCGCCTTCATCGCACCGCAGTCCGAATGTCCGTATACGACGATATCCTGCACTTTCAGGTGTTTGACCGCGTACTCGAGTACGGTGGCAAAATTCAGATCGTTTTCCGGGGCGATATTTCCGATATTGCGGTGCACAAAGATCTCACCCATCTTTGCGCCCGCGACCCGTTCCGGATTGACGCGGGAATCCGAACAGCCGATCCAGAGAGCCGTGGGGCTCTGCCCGCGGGCAAGTTTCTGGTAATGGTCATAATCCTTTTTAAAATCTTCAGCGATAAACCGCTTATTTCCTTCAAGGAACTTCTCAATCATAAAAAACACCACCTCATCGGTAAACAGGCGTGCAGACGGCGCAACGCCGGCATACCGACATGAGACACCGTCGCATTTAATGATTCGGATATGAAATGTTACAAAAATTTTGGATTATTTCAGCACAGCGCCGCGATGTGCCTGCCCGACACTTTCGGCATACCGGGCAAGCACCCCCGAGAGCTCCCGTTCGACCGGTTTCCAGCGCGCTTTCCGTTCCGAAAGCTCATCCCCGTCGACGAGAAGGTCAATCGTCCGTGCAAAAAGGTCGATTGCGATCAGGTCACCCTCGCGCACATGCGCTATCGGACCTCCGATCGCGGCTTCGGGAGCCACATGGCCGATGCAGGGGCCACGTGTCCCACCCGAAAACCGTCCGTCGGTGACCAGCGCCACCCGGGTCATGCCGAGACCCATCAGCGCCGATGTGGGCGAGAGCATCTCCGGCATTCCCGGTGCACCGCGGGGACCTTCGTACCGGATGACGAGGACGTCCTCTTCCCGGATCTGCCGTGAAAGGATCGCTTTCATCGCTTCCGCCTCCCCGTGAAATACCCGCGCAGGACCGGTATGCCGCCACATATCCTCGTTTACTGCGGCGGATTTGATGACGCAGCCATCGGGTGCAAGCGAGCCTTTCAGGATCTTCAGCCCTCCTCGTGCATGCACCGGCTGATCCAGCGGCCGGATTACGGTATCGTCATGCACGGTCGCTGTCGTCGCGATCTGCAGCGTGGTTTTTCCCGACACCGTAAGGGCATCCTCGAGAAGACCGGACAAGCGGGAAAAGACACCGGGGATACCCCCCGCACGATAGAGCGTCTGCATGGAATGCGGCCCTCCGGGCTGCATGTGGCAGATATGGGGCACCTCTTCGGCAATCCGGTTGAAATCATCAAGGGACAGCGGAATTCCCGCCTCTTCGGAGATTGCCATCAGGTGGAGGACCGTGTTCGTCGAACCCCCGAGCGTCATGTCCACGCGGATGGCATTCCTCATGCCTGCATGGGTGACAATGCTCCGGGGTAACACGCCGCCCCTGACGAGTGCGACAATCCGCTCGCCGCTTTCACGGGCAATGCGCAGTTTGGCCGCATCCACGGCAGGTATTGCGGCGCACCCCGGCAGGGACATGCCCATCGCCTCGGTCATGCACGCCATGGTATTCGCCGTATAGAGGCCCTGGCAGCTGCCGCACCCGGGCATGGCGCAGGTTTCGAGGGTGCAGAGCTCGTCTTCGCTCATCTCACCTGCCGCCACCTTCCCGACGGCTTCAAAGACATCGATGAGAGAGAGATCACGCCCTCCGGCAAAACCGGAAAGCATCGGGCCCCCGGTTACAACCAGCGCGGGGATGTTGCAGCGCATTGCCGCCATCAGCATACCCGGCACAATCTTGTCGCAGGTGCCGAGGCAGACCAGCCCGTCGAACCGGTGGGCCTCTACCATCAGTTCGACCGAGTCGGCGATGTTTTCACGTGAGGGAAGAGAGTACCGCATTCCCTCGTGCCCCATGGCAATCCCGTCGCAGATGCCGATTGTATTGAATTCAAACGGCGTGCCACCACCGGCGGCAATGCCTTCCCGGATCTTCTCTGCGAGCGTCCTCAGGTGCATATGCCCGGGAACCACGGTATTCCATGAATTGGCAATTCCGATGAACGGGAGATCCATCTCCCTTTCCGTCACCCCGAGCGACCAGAGCAGGGAGCGGTTGGGAGCGCGGACATACCCTTTCTTCACATCATCGCTGCGCATACCACGTTATGTGCTGGCGACTCATAAGAGGGTTTGGCATAGACCCGGCAGGAACGAAAGGCAGCAGTATCCACGGAGTCCGTGAGCACCCAAACGGCATCCTCCTCCCGACGCGGCGAACCTCCCTGTCAATCAGGCAGGACGTCCCACATCTCGAGGATCATCTCAAGCTCGGGATCCTGCCGAAAACTTTTTTCATCGTCCGGTTTCCCGTCCGTCCCGGGGATAAAACCGGGTGCGAACCATACGCCGGGTTTCAGCAAACCAAACATACTACCGGGTGATTCACACCAGCATTATTTAAAACTATCGCCTAAAGACATCACTATTGTTAATCGCTGTAAAGGCGCACCACGTCCCCGATGACGATGACCGCAGGCGGTGCAATCCCCGCATCCGCGGCACGGCGCCCGATCTCGCTGAGTGGTGCCACCGTGACACGCTGATCAGGGCGGAGCCCCCGTTCGATGATTGCGACCGGCGTTTCGGGGTCTTTGCCGTTCCTGATGAGCGATTCGGCGATAACAGGCAGGTTTTTCACGCCCATCAGGATCACGATTGTTCCGCGTGTCCTGGCAAGCCACTGCCAGTTCAGTGCCGACTCGCCCTTCGTCGGGTCCTCATGCCCGGTGAGGATGGTCACCTGCGATGCATATCTCCGGTGGGTGACCGGAATGCCGACGCATTCCGGCACGGCGATGGCGCTGGAGATACCGGGAATTATTTCCACGGAAATCCCCTGTTCCCGGAGCGTCTCCATCTCCTCGCCGCCTCGCCCGAACAGGAACGGATCGCCGCCCTTGAGCCGGACAACGGTCTTGCCCTGCCGTGCCCGCTCAACCATAAGCGCTTCGATCTCGTCCTGTTCGAGAACGTGATGTCCTCCGTATTTCCCGCAGTCTACCAGTTCTGCCTCCCGGGGCAGTGAAGCGAGGATCTCGTCGCCCGGCAGCTGATCATACAGAATGACATCCGCCCCGTCTATCACCTCGCGGGCGCGGAACGTCAGCAGCCCGAGCCCGCCGGGGCCCGAACCGACAAGATACACCATTCCGGTCATTGCTTCACCCCCAGTTCGGCACGCGCCTCTTCGATCAGGTCATAGGCAAGAGCGCGCAGTTTTCTGCCGATGACACGCCCGTCATCGGGTGTTTTTCCCTCATCCTCGATCCTTTCCCACCTGCTGCCGTCGAGCGCGAGCACTTCGGCGAGGAGAAATCCGTTCTCGCAGTAGACTCCCTGCGGAGTGAAGCAGCCTCCGCCGACCTCCTCCATGACGGCCCGCTCAACACCGGTGTCCTGCCGTGTGGCAGCATCGTCAAGTGTGCCGACCGCCTGTTCGAGATCCGGATCGCGCCTGCAGACGACCGCGATCGTCCCCTGGTTCGGTGACGGGACGAACCACTGGGGAAGCAGCCGGGTGCCCGGCAGATCGAGGCCCAGCCGCTCCATTCCCGCCTCGGCGAGAACGATGGCGTCATACTCGCCGTCCTTCAGCTTCCGGAGGCGCGTATCGACATTCCCGCGGAGCGGCCTGATCTCCGCGTCGAGACTGCTCCGGTGCAGCTGCGCCTTTCGCCGGGTGCTCGACGTCCCGATAATCCGGACATCCTCAAGATCAGCGTAATGAACGAGAAAATCGGCAGGTGAGTCCCTCCTGAGTACTGCCGCCGTCACAACGCCACCGGGACGCTCTGCGGGGATATCCTTCATGCTGTGCACCGCCGCATCGATCTCTCCGGCGAGAATGGCCTCGTCGAGCGCACGCACGAACACACCCTGACCCCCGATCTCATGGAGAGGGACGTTTGTCTGTTCGTCGCCTATTGTTTTGATGATCACCGTCTCTGTTTCAATGCCGGCCCGGTTGAGACCCTCGCAGACGCGGGACGCCTGTGCGAGGGCAAGGGCACTCCCCCGTGTCCCGATCTTCACAGGCATGCGAGATATGCTCCCGTTAGTTCGTCCAGGTCACTCCCGGTATGGGCGGCGGAGAGGAAATTCGTCTCGAACTGCGAGGGCGGGAGGAAGATTCCTTTCGAGCGCATCTTACCCCAGAAACGCGTAAATGCCACAGTATCGCTCTCCTTCGCCTCCCGGTAATTCCGCGGCGGCGTACTTCTGAAGAAGAACTTGAACATTGAACCATGCCGTACGAACGATCCGCCGTGTGATGCGACGGATTCGGCAAGCGCCCGCGTGCTTTCCTCAAGGCGCCCGTAGAGATCCCGGTGCCCGTGCAGCCATGCAAGCGTGGCGCACCCTGCCGCAAGGCTTGCCGGGTTGCCGCTGAACGTGCCCGCCTGATATACAGGCCCCGACGGGGACACCATTTCCATAATATCCCTCCGGCCGCCGAATGCGCCGATGGGAAGGCCGCCGCCGATGATCTTGCCGAGCGTGGTGAGGTCGGGGGTCACATCGTACATCACCTGCGCCCCGCCGATGCCGAGGCGGTACCCCGTGATCACCTCGTCGAAGATCAGCAGGGTGTCGTGGTCCGAACAGATCGACCTCACCTCGCGCAGGTAGCCCTCTTCGGGCAGGACCGGCCCGATATTTCCCATGACCGGTTCAAGGATGAACGCTGCGACGTCATCATGTGCACAGAGAAGCGCTTCAAGGGCTTCCGTGTCATTAAAAGGGACCTGACGCGTATGGGCGGTGAGGGCCGGAAGTACTCCCGCGGAATCGGGCACGCCCAGAGTGGTCGCCCCTGACCCGGCTTTCACGAGCACCGCATCGTGGGCACCGTGAAATCCCCCCTCCACCTTGATGATGTCCTTCTTCTGCGTATATCCGCGGGCAAGCCGTATCGCCGCCATCGTCGCTTCCGAACCGCTGGACACAAACCGGACCATGTCCATGCCCGGGTGATCCGCGGTAATGCGGGCCGCCATCTCCGGCTCCAGTTCGACAGGCGTCCCGTACAGCCATCCTTTCTCGAGCTGCAAAGCGATCGCATCGCGGATCGCCGGGTGCGCATGCCCGAGAATCAGAGGGCCGTACGCCATGCAGCAGTCGATATACTCGTCGCCGTCCACCGTCGTCAGCCGCGACCCCGAGGCATGCGCCGTATAGAAGGGAAAGGGCTTGATTGCCCGGACCGGGCTGCTCACGCCGCCGGGCATGAGACCCTGTGCTCGTGTAAACAGATCAGCGCTCTTCATGAAGCCACCCCGCGACATCGCGAGCAAAATAGGTAATGATGAGATCAGCCCCCGCCCTTTTTATACAGACGAGGCTTTCAAGAACAGTCTCCCGCCGGGAAAGCCACCCCCTGTCAGCTGCCGCAGCAATCATCGAGTACTCGCCGCTCACCTGGTATGCGGCGACAGGGAGCCCGAGTTCCCTCACCGCGGCGATAATATCAAGATAAAATGATGCGGGCTTCACCATCAGGATGTCCGCGCCTTCCGAACGGTCCAGATCCGATTCGAGGATCGCCTCACGCCGGTTGGACGGAGATATCTGGTAGGTGCTCCGGTCTCCGAACGAAAACCCGGAGTCGGCCGCTTCGCGGAAGGGGCCGTACAGTGCGCTCGCGAACTTCGACGAGTATGACATGATCGGGAGATCACAAAATCCCGCGTCGTCAAGTGCCCGGCGAATAGCCCCGACCATGCCGTCGAGCATGCACGACGGCGCAACGATATCTGCGCCGCTTTTCGCGTGGCTGACTGCAATTCGTGCTATCAGGTCGAGGGACGGATCGTTGAGGAGGTCGGGTCCCTCCGCAGTGTCACCGACAATACCGCAATGGCCGTGATCGGTATATTCGCAGGCGCATACATCGGTAATCACCACAAGGTCCGGAACAGCCGACTTCATTGCCCTGACGGCAGCCTGGATAATGCCGTCCGCGGCATAGGCACCGGACGCCTCCGGATCCTTGGCCTTCGGAATCCCGAACAGGATGACGGCCCCGAGGCCTGCATCCCGGATATCGCGGGCCACCGTTCCCGCCTCTCTGAGGGGGTACCGGAACTGGCCGGGCATGGACGCGATCGAAACCGGTTCCGATGCATTTTCATCGAAAAAAAGCGGCATGATCAGGTCATGCACGCTCAGGGTTGTCTCACGCACAAGCGGTTGAAGGGATCGCTTTCGTAAACGTCTCATTCGTCTTTCTGGATACATAGCGGTTCACCCCGGGTAATTGCCTTAACGAGCGCCTCTGCGTACTGCAGCTCACCGCATTCGGCACTTTCACGAATTGAATATGTTGCATCGACAAGCAGTTTTTTCACGAGAACACGGGATAAATCGTCTATAATCCCGAGAACGTGATCATCGCATGTGCCAAGGCGGGCAACCGCCTTGTCCCGCTCACGGGTCCGGATAGCCTCGGCCCATGTATGCAGCCCCGAGAGCGTGTCACCCGCGGCAGCACGGTTCAGGAGTGACACGAAATGCGATATCTCCTCCTCGATGACCGCCTCTCCCATCTCGGCCTGCTTTTTCCGGTTCCTCATATTTTCTTCGCTGACCGACCTGAGGTCGTCGATGGTGAACACATGCACGCCCGGGACGGTTGCCACCTCCTCTTCCACGTCGCGGGGCTGGGCGATGTCGATGAGAATGAGAGGACGCGGTGCTTCGTCAAGCGGCCAGTGGCGCTCATTCATCGCCTGTCTGATCCCCTCGGCATGAATCACGGGGTGCGGCGCAGCCGTGCACGATATCACGACGTCGGAGAGGGCGATATACCGGTACAGGCTCTCGAGGTTGACCGCTTTCCCCCCGATTTCGTCCGCAAGCGCGACCGCACGGGCAAATGTCCGGTTCGTAACGTATATGGCGGTCAGGTGCTGGGCGGCCAGCGCCTGGGTGACGAGACGCCCGATCTCGCCGCTCCCGACGACGATGATATGCTTCCCCCGAAGGCTCCCGAGCAGGTTTTCGGCAAGCTTCACGGCAGCGGAGCCGATGGAGACCGCACCGTTGTTGATCTGCGTTCTCTGCCTGACCTCCACACCCACGTGCACCGCCTTCGTGAGGCAGAGATCGGTGATCGTGCTGCTCGTGCCCTGCTCCTGTGCCAACGACATCGCACTTTTCAGCTGGCCGAGGATCTGGTCTTCACCGACGATCATGGAATCTATACCCGATGCAAGCCTGAGCAGGTGCCGCAGTGCGTCGATTCCTTCACGAACCCAGAACCCGCTTTTCCCACGCTCTTTAAGGAACGCGGCAAGCGATTCGGCATCCCCGTGCACGAGGAGTTCGACCCTGTTGCACGTCTGGAGCAGCACGGCTCCCTTGAACCGGGTGCGGGCGTCGACAAGAAGGGCCGCCTCATCGGCAAACCTGAACTGCTCGAGAACCGCCACGTCGGCGTCATGATGGCTGATGCCGGCACAGGCAACCGGTGCATAGAGCATGGATTTCATGGTGCGTACTTCCGTATCATCGTCTTTCGCGCCTTGTCCGGGTTGGTTGCGAGCACCGCCCAGATCTCATCATCGTTCAGCATTTCCCAGAGTATCACGGATCTCTCTGTTTGATCGGGAACACTCTCCCGGAGCAGGGTGCGAAGTTCCTGCTGGAGGGCAATCATCCCGTCGAGATTGCCGTATTCATCCTCAATGCGGCGACGGAGCCAGCGTGCGACAGCAGGACTGCTCCCCCCTGTGCTCACGGCGATTATGAAATTCTTCCCTCGTGCAACGGCAGGGAGTGTCACGTCTGCAACACCCCCGCCGGCATCATTGAAGAGGACGCCTCCGGCGCGGCAGAGACGCCCGATCCGGGCATTCAGCGAAGGAGATGGCGTTGCCGCAACGGCGAGGAAGGCTCCCGAGAGCATGTCCGCAAGGGCGGCGTCGGTGACCGTATCAAGGTCGCACTCCAGGGCTGTGAGAGGCATCGCCTCAAAGTCGGGGTGAAATGATCGGCTCACGACAAGCACATCCGCTTCCGGCATGAAGTGGGCCGCCTTCCGCCTGCCGACCTCTCCGCCCCCGAAGATGACCACCCGTCTTCCTCGCAGGTTGAGCATGAGGGGGATCATGGAAATATGATTTGTTTCCCCGGAAATTAACATTACGTAAAACAATCTCCGGTGATCCGTATGCAGGGTACCGCCGGTGCTCCCGCCAAGCCCTCACGGGCCGGCAACCGTGCGGCCGGTTTTCGGGCAATGGGCAGGGCACCCGGATGAATCCCCGGTAAAATCCCTGAGGATATCTATAATATCTTCCCCCCCGATTCAAGAAAATACGGATGTATGAACTCGTGTCGCCGGTGAACAGTGCCGGCATCCTGAAGTATCTCGGCCTCATCATGATCGGCATCGGGGCGGTCATGGCGGTCCCGCTCGTCGTTGCTCTCTTCTTTTCAGAATGGTTTATCGCCGGGACATATGGCGTTATCGCGACACTCATCATCACTCTGGGGACACTGATATCCCGGCTTCTTCCCGAGTACGAACTGCAGTGGAAGGACGCCATGGTCATTGCAGCAATCATCTTTCCCCTCTCGTCATTCCTCTCCGCAATCCCCTTCTCGCTCTCGACAGGCATGCCGTTTCTCGACGCATTTTTCGAAGCGGCATCAGGCCTGACGACAACCGGCCTCTCGGTCGCTCCGGCCGATGTCGGCCCGGTGTTCCTCTTCGCCCGGTCATGGCTCCAGTGGATTGGCGGCATAGGTATCGTATTAATTGTCATATCGGTGCTTGTACCGCCCGGTGTGAGCGCGTTCCGGCTCTTTCTTGTCAATATCGGGGACCAGAAGCTCCGGCCGAGTGTCGTCGGTACCGCCACCCTGCTCGGAAAGATCTACTGCGCCATCACCCTCGCGGCGTTTTTGCTGCTTCTCCTCGGCGGTATGCCCGTTTTCGATGCCGTCTGCCACGCACTCTGCACCGTTTCGACAGGAGGGTTTTCCACCCGCTTCGAATCGATTGCCGCATTTCCCGGCTATTTCATTCCGTTCGTGGTGACGGTTGCCTGTGTCATGGGTTCGGTCAATTTCGCCATCTTCCCCCGCCTCCTCCACAATCCGCGGGAACTGTTCTCGAGCGTCCAGTTTCTCTGGTTCCTCGGCATCGCTGCTGTCGGAACCCTCCTCATTACCGCCGTCCTGTCAGGCACCGTGCCGGTTGCCGAAGCGCTGTCGCTTGCGGCCTTTCAGGCATTCTCGGCACTCACATCAGCAGGATTTGCGACGGTGGACGTCAATACCTTCCCCCCGGCGGCAAAGGCGGTGCTCACGGTGCTCATGTGGATCGGCGGCAGTGTGGGATCGACCGCAGGCGGCATGAAGATCCTCCGGCTCATCATCATCTTAAAGGTCATCCACATCGTCTTTATCAGGTTTTTCCTGCCGAAAGAGGCGCTCACGCCACTGCGGGTGCGTGATTCGACCGTCGAATCCGATGACCTCCAGACGCTTATCGCGTTCGTCGCACTTTATATGGCCTTTACGGTGGGATCGGCATTTGTATTCATGCTCTACGGCTTTCCGCTGGGAGACGCGCTCTTCGAGGTATCGAGCGCTATCGGAACGGTCGGCCTTTCGTGCGGGATCACAAGCGCCGCGCTGCCCGGCGTGCTGAAAGGAGTGCTGATTCTGGATATGCTGCTCGGCCGGATCGAGATCATACCAGTATGTATATTGCTCTTCCCGCGAACGTGGGTGAAGGGGTAAACAGGTCATGCGGGTCATTATCGTCGGTGCAAGCGCGCTCGGGACAAATCTTGCCCAGCGACTGATAAAGAAGGGAAAGGAAGTCATTTTAATCGAAAGGGACGAAGCACGGGCAAAGGAGCTATCCGAAACGCTCGACTGTACGGTGATCAACGCAGAGGGCACCCGGCCCGATATTCTCGAAAAAGCCGAGATCGACAAGGCCGACGCCATCGTCGCATGCACCGAGCACGACCAGAACAATATCCTCATCGCCCTGATCGCCCGGACCATGAACGTACCGGAGATCATTATCAGGACAGAAGACATCCAGTTTCTCGCAATCGCGAAAAAACTCGGGTTCCGCCACGTCGTCAACCCGCCCCAGACGGCCTCTGTCATCATCTCCGATGCCCTGCGCGGTGTCGATACCATCGAGCTTTCCACCCTGATGCGCGGGGACATGCGGTTCCGGAGCGTTATCGTGGGTTCGAAGATGGCGGACAAAAAGCTCTCGGAGGTCACCCTTCCCAAGGGAAACGCCTACATCGGCATATACCGCCAGGAGGTATTTCTCCTCCATACCGATGACCCGGCCTTAAAGGAGGGCGACGAACTGCTCGTCGTGACCGTGGAGGAATCGGAGACCGACCTCTGTGACATCTTCTGCGATATCGAGGAGAATCAGGGCTGAATAGAACCAATTCGATATACTTATAATCAAGTATCACGAATCCTGTAGAGCACTACGACTGCACCTGCGCCGATAGTGTAGTGGTTATCACTAGGCGTTGCCAACGCCTAAACCCGGGTTCGAGTCCCGGTCGGCGCATCAGGACACAACGGTCGATTTCTTTCATTTTTTCACCCGAATATCTCCGCTTTCCCTTGTTATATTCCGGATCCCAAAAGCCCGTATCCGATATCGTACACCTTTTTCATGACCGGTTCGTCCTCCCGGACCGAACCCCGGTCAAAGAACCCGTACACGGGAAACCTCTCCCCGACCGTGTACCCGAGCGACTCCATAGGGCGTGCCATGGCATCGAGCGCAAATCCCCTTTCGGACGGGTCCGTCTGCTCGCACACGGAGAATACAACGGCTGTCCGCGCCCTGTCCGCGAGACGGCTTGAATACCGCCGGGGCCGGTCGTCGGAAAAGATATAGTACGGATACAGGCGGTCGATGAAGGACTAAACGAGGCTGGTCACGTTGTAATTATACGTGGGCGAACCGAGGATGATGACGTCCGAATCCTCAATCTTCGAATACAGCAGGTTCATTCCGTCATTGAACCGGGAACAGGTCAGGTCTTTTCTGCACTGCTCACATCCGATTCAGGGAGTAATGGCATAATCCCGGAGAGCTATGATCTCCGTCTCCCCCCCGGCAGCGCTCGCACCGGCAATAATCTCCTTCACAATAAGGTCGGTATTACCCTGTGCCCGGGGACTGCCGGATATTCCGAGGATCTTCATACCTGTACATATTCCGGCAGAAACAAGGTCTTTTTGTCGGGGAAACAACCTGCCATACAACAGAGGCAGGGAATTGTACCGGTTTGTTCCGGAGAAACGGACCGGAAGATCGCCGGGAAGAAACACCGTCCGAACCACCCTGTGCCACTATTTCATCCAGACCGTCCGGGATCCTTCCCGATATTCCCTCCGGGAGGCGCGGGATGAGAGAAGACTCTGCTGCACAAATTCGCTGTCGCCGTATATCGGAAAAATCAGCCACAATGATACTAGGCCTATATACACCTGGACAGCCTATTATAATACAACCAGAATAATTCTGGGCATGAAACGCCTTTTGATGGAATAAAAAAAGAATAATTCCATTATTCAACGTATGCCGGGCGCAAAACGGAAGTATCGGATTATGATCGTTTTGATTGGATGCTGTGACAATCAATCAGGGGAGAACACCGCAGAGGTTGATATAATGATAAAAAATTTAGTAAAACCGTCGGTTATCGGGACGAGGTCCGGGTATAGTATCCGTTTTACCTGTCCCAGTTGTCTTAAAGAGAATAAAATTGTTTACAATATGCCAAAAGCCTATTTCCAGGAGTCCCGGGACGGAACATGTGCACAGTGTAAGAAACATTACACGGTTCTGACACCTCGCTCGTATTAGAAGGTGAAAATAGTATAGCTATAAAAGGAGTAACCATTTTTTCTTTCAACCAATACGTTCCGATTTCTTAAATCTACTCAAATAATCCTTTTTTTTCTCTGCAAAGATCCTTTCCCCCCATTTATCTCTCAGGCAGGGATGTATCCGGCCAGTACCGGCAATGCACCACGGAAACCAGAAGAGCTGAGCTGCATAAGCCGATAGTAAATTTTGCGAGTACCGGCAAAATGCTAAATATCACCGGCAATCATCACCCTTATCAGGTGAACGGAAATGCCTGCGATCGTACATTTTGATCTCCCTGCCGACGACCCGGCCCGGGCAAAGACATTTTACTCGGAATTGTTTGGCTGGAAAATCGAGGGGGTTTTCGGTATGGATGACTATTTCCTGATCCAAACCACGGGTCTCGACGGCAGCGGAGGCATCGGCGGCGGCCTCGGAAAACGGGGAAGTCCCGACCAGCATATAACGAACTATATCGGCGTACTGTCGGTCGACGAGTACTGCGCCCGTGTGGAAAATCTCGGCGGAACGGTCGTCCTCGCGAAGACGGCGGTGCCCGGCTGGGGCTTTCTCGCGGTCTGCACCGATACCGAGGGAAACACATTCGGGCTCTGGGAGGAGAACCCGGCTTCAGCTTAGGTGACGGTTAAGGAGGGCAATGTAAAGACAGATACTCCGGATTTTCAGGTGACAGGAAGGTATTTGACTTTTGTCACTTATTCCAGATCTATGCCAAATATTTCGTACTTTGAGGTCCCGGCAGATGATGTAAAGCGGGCAAAAAAATTCTATACCGACATTCTCGGCTGGGATTTCATGCCAACGCAGGTTCCGGGAATTCAGGTGGAATACTGGAATATCAGCACCGGGAAATCCGGAAAAGATACGCTCAATCTGGGAGGATTGTATCAGCGAAAAGAACCCTCGTCCCATATACTCATGTACGCCCTTGTCGATGACATGGACAAAGCACTTGCCCAGGTAGAGAGACTGGGAGGAAGAATCTTCAGCCCGAAAATGACTCTTGATACCGTGGGAATCCTCGTGACAATCATCGACAGTGAAGGGAACCTGATCGGGCTCTGGGAGCGGGAGAAGAAAGCAGCAACATACCCCCATTCACGCTGAAATGTGTGAAGAGATGGAAATACAGTATTCTCCCGACAACGAGGGGATACTCGTGCATATTATTCAATAAAAATAGAGAATTGAACTCTGATCCCTTTTCTCTGCCGGGGCTTTCTTGCGGTCTGCACCGATACCGGGGGGTATACGTGCGGGATCTGGAAAGAGAACCCGGCTGCCGCCGGGGTGACGGACGCAAAGGAAGGCGTATCGCCCGGACACGCGGCGCATGTCCCAAGGTAGTTTCAGGTTTATCGCGAAAAGCAGTTCAGAACGGGATTGATAACTCCCGCCGTCACTCCGTTCTGCACTGCAGCGTAATTTTCTGGTAATATTTTTTGTTATGCCAGGCGCGTACGTATTGCGGCGCAATTTCAATCGCCTTGTCAAAACAGCGGATCGCGTCGGTATATTTCCCCATTCTGCCGAGAGTAATCCCTTTATTGTTCCAGGCATGGGCATAGCGGGGAGCAAGCGAGATGGCCCGGTTGAAACAGGTGAGTGCGTCCTCGTACTGCCCGAGGGAGGCGTAACACACCGCTTTTTTCTCCCATGTCCGGGCATCGACCGGATCCGCCTCAATCCGGGCATCCAGCCGGCACAGTGCCTCCCGGCATTGTCCGGATGACTCGAATATATCGCCCGATACTCCCATATCCTGTTCAGGGCCTGAAAATTCTGTACGTGCAGTGGAGGCCGGGTGAAACCGAACGGGTGTTCCAAAAAGGGACGCCTCATCAAATGGCGTACGGACACTGTCGATTCTTGCCAACGAGCAGAACTGCCGGTTTTCCATGATGCTTCACCTGAGTCTCCCTAATCGCGTTTCCGCATACAGGTATAATACAGTCTTTATATTTATAAGTTTTGTTTATCGATAAACCATATGGATAGCCTTAATTGATTGCCATCCGTCACACTTTAATACAAAAATACCCCCACATACAGCCATGAACATCCTGATGGGCATTGGCAACACGCTCAGGAAAGATGACGGAGTCGGCATCTACGTAGCCCATCATATTCACCTTCCTGACTGGACCGCAATCGACTGCGGAACCGCCCCGGAAAATTTCACATCGATTATTCACCGGGCACGCCCCGATCTGCTCGTGATCGTGGATGCCGCCGACATGGCGCTTGAGCCCGGTGCCGTCCGAATCATCCCAAAAGATAAAATCACGGACGCCGGGATTGGCACACACCAGTTGCCCCTCAACCACCTGATCACCTATCTCCGGTGCGCCGCCGGGTCAATCCTCTTCATCGGAATTCAGCCGGAGGAGATAGACGACGGGGAAGGTATCGCCGCTGCGGTCGTAGAGGCTGCCGACAGGCTCATCAGGATTATTGAAGAACAGCGCCTCGGGGAAATCCCGGTCTGGCAGCCATAAATACCAGATTTCAGGAAGCAAAGGCCATATCGAGCCCCGCCAGTGCAAGCATCCCTGCGAAGATGCGCCTGAGAAGCACTGGATCAGTACGGTGAGACGCCCATGCACCCACCTGCGCCATCGGGATCGTCGTGCCCACAAGGGCAAGCCACTGGACCAGATCAACATAGCCGACTGCAGGAAAGGGAAGTGCGCTGACCGGGGGGCTGGCGAGAAGATAGACTGCCAAGCCGCCGAGAGATGCCAGCACCATAAATCCGGTCGACGTCCCGACCGCACGGTGAGGAGGAAAACCGCAGATGAGGATCAGGGCCGGCACGAGCAGAATGCCCCCTCCGATTCCGAGCATGCCGGAGAGCACCCCGATGCCGGCACCGGTGACGACAAACACCCAGGGCGACCGGATCCGACGTTCCGGGCGTGCTGCGGGCAGGGGGAACGCCATCCGCAGTGAAGCGGCAAGCAGCAGGAGTGCAAGCATCGGGCCGAGCAGGCTGCTCTCCGCATGTGTACCGATCCACCCCCCGGCAAGGCCGCCTGCACATCCCGCAACGCCCAGAACTACGACAGCGTCCCATGCGACTGCATGGCGCCGGTAATGTGCGGCCGCACCGGAGACTGCGGTGGGAAACACGACGGCAAGGCTTGTGGCAAACGCAACCCTCATCGCGACCGTCGGGTCAAGCTGGAGCAGCGAGTGCAGCACCCTGTACTGTACCGGCACCATAAGACCCGAACCCCCCACACCAAGGAGCCCGGACATGAATCCAACGGCCGTCCCCGTAACGAGAAGTATGCAGATAATTATCAGGGTCATCTCCAGGGCATCATCACCTCCACCGGCAAAAACAGGGCAGACCCGGAAAAAATAGCGGGAGCAGGATCCTCTGACTACTCCACGATCAGAGACTCGGCGTACCGGTCTTCGTTCGCGGTGAGGAAGACATCGCTCATATGAAGGGCGTTGACCGGGCACGCATCGTTGCACTGCGAACAGGAGATGCACTGCGTGACATAAATCCTGATGCGCTTCGTCTCAGGGATGAACTCAATCGCATGTGCGGGACAGACCTTCGTGCAGATCTTGCATCCGATGCAGGTGTCCCGGTCATAGATAATCTGGCCCCGGAACGCAGGCGGGGTGGCGATCGGCGGATGTATGGATGCTTTTCCTTCACCAACCCGGGTGAGGAATCCCGTGATTGACGGGGGGAGATATTTCGCGGGGAATGCATTCGTCGCAGGTTTTTTCAGCACCTGCTTCAGGATTTCCGGAATTGACGGGAGGAAACTCATGCGATCACTCCTGCTCCGAGTGCGGTGTCAAGCACGATAAACAGCAGGCCGATGAGGCCGAGCCCGGCAAGGTATCCCCAGTAGACCGATACCACGTGGGTGATGCGGAACCGCGCCATTCCCACCCGGATTATGCTCACCGAGAAGAAGATCACGGCGAAGAGCTTCACGAGATAGAAGGCGAAATCCGCACCATACGCCACCACCGGGCTGAGTGCGACAAACGACGAGACGTTCCACGGCAGGAACAGTGCCACGGCGAGTGAGGCCATGGCGACCGTCTTGACACCCGATGCGAGCGAGAAGAGTGCAAGGTTCCTGCCCGAATATTCGACCAGCAGTCCGCCCGCAAGCTCCGTCTCCGCCTCCGGCGTATCACAGGGGACACGCGAGAGTTCAGCAGGTGTCACCCACGTGAGCACGACCAGCAGGATAAGGAAGCCGATGATGCCAAGAGGGCCCGCAACACCCCAGACAGGATTGGCCGCAATCGTGCCTATCGAAAAGGGATCGGCAATGCCTGCAACGGACAAACGCCACGCAATCGCAATGATGGCGATTGCGAGCGGGAACTCGTACGAAATCATCGTGACCATCTCACGCTGGGACCCGACCGTGGCATACGGCGATCCGGAGGCAAAACCGCCACCGACCATCGCAAGGGCAGGGATTGTCAGGAGATACATCACAAGGATCAGATCACCGTAGCTGCCGAATACCGGCAGGAAACTGCCGATGGGCAGATAGAGCAGGATCACGATCGAGGAGGCGAGTGCCAGCAGGGGAGCCCCGTTGAAGATCCACGGTATGGCATTTTCCGGCACACTGCTATCCTTGCAGAGGAGTTTCAGGAAATCGCGGAACGGCTGCCGGATCGGGGGGCCGATGCGTGCCTGCATATGGGCAGTCACCTTCCGGTCGATACCGAGGAAGACCAGCCCTGCAACAATCCCGAAGACCGTTATTGCCACGATCCCGCCCACAACTGCCAGCATGTCGATGCCAAACATCGTGGTCATTGCATCAGCCTCCGCGTCTTCTCGACCGACAACCGATGCAGGCCTTCTTTCGTCATGACGTCGCTGTGCCCGTCCCGGACGACTGTCACCCGGTCCGTGCATGACATGCAGGGATCGATGGACGCAACGATGATCGGGACATCCGCGAGCTGCTCACCCCTGAGCATCTTCAGCCACGACATCTGGTTGCTGTAGGTGGAAGCCTTTACCTTCCATGTCTGGGGGTTTTCGTGCCCGTCCATCCGGACATAATGAAGGGCCTCGCCCCGGGGCGCCTCCACCCTGCCCACCGCTTCGCCGACGGCTTTTTTGCACGTCGCGAGCAGCTTCGGGATCTTTGTCTCGAACTGGACGGGGCCGGGGGGCATCATGTCGAGGCACTGGCGGATAATCTCCACCGACTGCTTTACTTCAAGCAGCCGGACGACGATCCTGTCATATACATCGCCGTACGCTTCACCTAAGTACTGCTCCGGCATGACCGCACGAACGTCCAAATCCCCGTACGCCGCGTAGGGGGAATCCTGGCGGACGTCCAGGTTCAGGCCCGAGGCACGGGCCGTCGGGCCGACGGTGCAGAGCTCGAGAGCCTCACGCCGGTTCATGAGGCCCGTATTTCGGCAGCGCATCGTGATCGTTGTGTCATGAAGGAAAAGCTCCAGCATCTTGCCGAGAAGATCCTCATAATATCTGAGCGACGCTTCGATCCGCGGGAACTGGTCCTCCGTGATGTCCCTGCGGACACCGCCGACCTGAATAATCCCGTAGTTCACCCGGTTGCCGGTGAGGAGCTCGATCACGTCCATCGACTCTTCACGCACCCGCCATGCGAGGAAAAAGAGCGTATCGAACCCGAGTTCGTGGGCAGCGACGCCCGCCCAGAGCAGGTGGGACTGGATACGCTCGTACTCCGCGATGATCGTGCGCACGTAGTGCCCCCGCTCCGGCACCTCGATCTCCGCAACCTGCTCGACCGCACGGGAAAACGCAAGCGTGTGGGAGACACCGCAGATGCCGCAGATACGATCCGTGAGGTGTACGATCTGCACCGGGTTCCGCCTCATCCCCATCCACTCGATGCCGCGGTGAGCTTTGCCGGGGGCGAAATCGACTTCCTCGACCTTCTCGCCGTTCATCGTGAACGTAAAGAGAATCGGTTC
Source organism: Methanomicrobiaceae archaeon (assembly GCA_016926855.1). GTDB lineage: Archaea > Halobacteriota > Methanomicrobia > Methanomicrobiales > Methanomicrobiaceae > LKUD01. The sequence goes on from JAFGNT010000006.1 coordinate 76,293, forward strand.
CTTCAGCGCCGGATGGATCGGGCCAATCGGCACCGAATACCCTTTCTTCGTCCCGTTACTCATCCTGCGTCACCTCCTCTTTTTCCTCTGCCGCCGGTTCGGGTGATTGGGGCTCCGGCGGAGCCTCACCCTGCACCGGTGGTGCGGATTCTTTCGCTGCCGCCGGTTCGGGTTCTTTCGCTGCCCCTTCGGCATCCGCCTCTTTCTTCTTCTTCTCTTTCGGCTTGACAGGCGGCGCGGGGCGGCCCTCCGGGCGCCCTACCTTCCAGAGCTCCTTAATCATATCGTCCCGGATGCCCGTCTCATCCTTCCTCCAGGGATACACGCCTTTCGGGAAATCCGGGGGCAGGAAGAGACCCCTGCTGTCCGGAATGCCGGTGACGTCAATGCCGAGCATCTCCTGCTTCTCCCGTTCGGTATACACGGCACCGGGAATAAGGTCCGATATCGTCGGAACCCGGAGATCCGTTTTTGGGAGGGAGATCGTGATTGTTACCGTGATCTCCGCATGCGGAATGCCGAAAAATATCAGCATGTGGTACAGGAGCTCGATATCGTCACCCGTGTCAGCGCCCGAGACGACGCCGAGGTGGGGATAATCGATCTCGATGAGCTTCCTGACCGCATCATGAAGAAGATCGCGCCGCATTCGTATCCAGACGGCATGGTTTTTCGATTTCCGGGTGCCTTCGGCCCATTCCTTTACATCAATGCTTTCGATTCCATCGCCGAAGGCCCCGGTAAATATATCGGCGACCTGTCCGGCGGTTATCGGTGTCCGGGTCATCCCTGCTCACCCTCCAGTCGTTCCAGTTTTGCTATAGCCTTTACCACTCCGTCGATAATCGCCTCGGGGCGCGGGGCGCACCCGGGAACATAGATATCCACCGGGATGACGTCCCCGACCGGACCGTCAAGATTATAGGAATCATAGAAGACCCCGCCCGACTGCCCGCAGGTGCCGATGCACATCACCAGTTTCGGCTCCGCCATCTGGTCGTAAACCCGCCGGAGACGGTCCCTCATATCATGTGTCACGGGTCCGGTAACCAGCAGGACATCCGCATGCTTCGGAGAACCGACCAGCCTCACCCCGAACCTCTCGGGGTCGTACCGCGGCGTGATGGCAGCGACAATCTCAATGTCGCAGCCGTTGCATGAGCCTGAATTGAAATGAAATACCCATAATGACCGGTTAAATGCGCGTGAAAGTCTCATACGATCACCCCTACGAGGACGAGCACAAATGCCATGACACCGAGGAACCAGAGCAGATAGTCAGTCAGGATCCCGCTGTGCAACGGAACGACCCGGGTGTAATACCCCTGCAGCGCCTCGGTGAAACCCCAGTAGAGGTTTCCGCCGGGAACATGCACCGCCTCCTTGGCAGGCTCGGGATTGCCCGAGAGGTACGGCCTGATGAGATCGCCCGTTTTCTTCGGGTCCTTCTCACCGAGCATCCAGATCAGGTAAGCAAAGACGAACGCGATGACAAACGCGATGATCCAGATTATCGGATTCCAGAACCCGGTTCCTGTCTGCAATGTCATAATTGCCGCCATCTCAGGCACCTCCGAGAATCGACGCGATATACCCGCCCTGATCGATCAGGGCCGCCGCCGCAGGCGTGATCAACAGGTCCACCACCTGCTGCGGGAAGATTCCGAAGAGAATCACGAACAGTGCGAGAATGCCCATCCCGATCAGCATCGGTGCCGGCACTTCCCGCACATCGGCATATTCGGGAAGTTTCGGGCCCATAAAGATCGAATGGAACACCTTTACGAACGAAGCAAGCGTCAGGATGGAGACGACCATCGCAATGATCGAGAGCAGCGGATTGAACAGGAACACCGACTCGTAGATCATCAATTTTGATGCAAACCCGTTAAAGGGTGGTATCCCTGCAATGGCAAGCGCACCGATCATGAAAAAGACCATGGTCCATTTCATGGAATGGCCGAGCCCTCCCAGTTTGTTGAGGTTCCTCGTCCCGGTCCGGTAGAAGATCGCTCCGGCGGTAAGGAAGAGCAGGCCCTTGTACATCGCATGGTTGATGATGTGGAATATCCCGCCTTCCATGGCGATGCGGCCGTATGCGGTGAGCAGGTCCTGGTTGCCCAGCACCGCCACGCCCACGCCCACGCCGAGGAGCATATACCCCGTCTGCGAGACGGCGTGATAGGCCATCAGCCTTTTCACATCCTTCTGCGGGATTGCCATTGTCACCCCGACAAACATGGAGAGCACGCCAAGAATGATGAGCACCCACCCGACCGTCAGGCAGTCGAGTGCGAGACCGTAGAGGCTGAAAACCACCCTGAATATACCATAGAGGCTTGCCTGGCTTGCCACGACCAGAAATGCCGTTACGGCGGAAGGGGCCATCGAATAGGCGTCGGGCGTCCAGAAATGCATCGGGACGGCTCCCGCCTTCATGGCGAGCGCGACAACCAGCATGACGAGGGCAACCTTGTCAAGCAGGGTGAACTGCATCCTGCTCGCAATCATCGCAATGTTCAGTGCGTCGTACTGCCCGTAGAGGAGCGCGATGGCAAAGAGGACCAGGAGGCCGCCGAGAGTGCTGAGAACCGCATACTTCAGGCCGGCTTCGACCGCAACCCCTTTGTCCACGCGGTACGCGACGAGCGCCGCACCCGCAAGCGAGTTGATCTCGAGGAAGACAAAGAAGTTGAAGAGATCTCCCGTGCAGACCATCCCGAGGATGCCGACCGTCAGGAGGAGGAGAAGGGCGTAATAGCCGTCCTGTCCGGAGTTCCGCGACTGGCTCTTCAGCGAATAGAGGAGAACCGCAAACCCGACAATCGATGCGAACAGCGCCATGAACGCGCTCATGGCATCGACGGTGAAGATGATCCGGATCGGAATGCCGCCGGAATCGAGCGGGACCGAGAGATGCGGTGCCGCCGCACCGAAGGCATACACGATCGTTCCGGTTGCGAGTACTTCCGTGGCGAGCACGACTGCAATGAGCAGCGTGCAGAGCATGGCGAGAACCGCCCACGCATTCCGGATACCGCTGCCGAGCCGTCCGAGGAGCGGCGTTGCAAAAGCGCCGAGCATCGGCACTGCAAGCAGCAGCGCGGGGGCATGCTGGAGCAGGAGGGAAGGAACGATCATCCCCGCAGCCTCCTGACAACATCAGCCTCCGCCGAACCGTACCGGCGGTAGATAACCATAACAAACGACAGGAGCAGTGCAGTCGTCGCAATTCCGATGACGATGTTTGTGAGGGTCATCGCCTGCACCGTCGGCATGACCATGAGATCCCGGGGAGCGTTTGTAAAGATCGGCGCAATCCCGCCCGCCCGGTAGCCGAGCGATACAAGCAGCAGGTTCACACCGGCCTCTACGAGAGAGAGCCCCATGATCATCTTGATGAGGTTTCGCCGAAGGAGCATCGCGGCAATGCCGAAGGCCATCAGCAGACCCGCCGCAATGAACGGCAGATTATAGAGCACCATCAGGCCACCTCCTCATGAACGCCGGAAAGCATGTACAGGAGAATGACCGACAGGCCTCCGAGCACCTCGATTCCTACGGCAAGGTTCATGATCGGGATGACACCGGCGGTGTTCAGGTTGCCGGGATTCGCCCCGAAGGCAACCGGAGTGCCGAAGATGGCGCCGCTGTTTGCCAGCCAGTTCCCAAAGAACGTGCCGCCGAGCCCGAGTGCCACCGCAGCGGTGACGATGAAAAGCAGGAGACCGAGGGTCTCGCCGCCGGTCAGCGACGACTTGGAGAGGCGTGCCGTGATCGAATCGTACGAAAAAGCGGCCATCAGGAGGACGAAACCGGTTGCAATAACCGCTCCACCCTGGAAACCGCCACCCGGCGTCAGGTGTCCGTGCATCACGATATAGAAGCCGAACACGAGAATGAACGGGAGCAGTACGCATGCAGCCGCCCGGACGATCTTACTCATACTCATAGTCCTCATCCTCCTTTCGCTTTCTGAATGCGAGTCCCACACCGGTAACGGCGGTAAAGAGGACCGTCGCTTCGCCCAAAGTGTCGAATCCCCTGAAATCAAAGACCACGTCGGTGACAATGTTGTTTCCGCCCGTCAGGACCTGCCCGAAACCGGTGAAGTAGTCATCCATATCGGTATGCACCGGCGATCCGAAATCGAGGCCGGCTGCAGCGGACAGAACAGCAAGAGAGAGCACGATGACAACGACTGCCGTGATAATCACTCTCATTCCCGCACCCCCTCCCAGCGTGTCGTGCCCCTGATGGCGACGATGAAGATCGCGGTCGTCAGTCCGGCCCCGATCCCTGCTTCGGCGATGGCGACATCGGGTGCCTGCAGGATGTAAAATTCCAGTGACAGGAGGAAGCTGAAAATCCCGAACGAGATTGCCGCCGACAGGAGATCCCGGCACCTGACGATGAACAGCGCCGATACGAGCAGCCCGATAAGTACGAGCCCGTTGAGTATGTCGATCATGCATCACCCTCCGAATAGCGGTCGATCACCGCAGGAGACGGGACCTGTCCGCTCCGGTGCGCTGCCCGTGCAATGGCATGGGCGCCGGTCGCGTTCGTGAATGCAAGTGCGATCAGGGCAACGAATGTGTGCACGGAAAGCGTCAGGAACTGTGCATCGCCGTCGGAAAGAAGGCGGGATATCGCATACACAATCACCGCAAGGGACAGAAATATGGTACCGAATGTCGTCGTCTTCGTTTCAGCGTGCAGCCTCGTGTAGACATCGGGGAACCGGAGAATGCCGATAACCCCGAGTGTGTTGAAGACCAGCCCGATGGCGATGCACACCAGAATAATAGTATCAGCAATCATTGGCCCAGTTCACCCCCGATATATTTCGCGATAAAGAGCGTGCCTACAAAGGAGAGCAGCGCATAGACGATCGCGACGTCCACGAAGATGATCTGCTCGTATATGACGGCAAGGAGGATCATTGCCGCAACAGTCAGCGTGTTGATCGCATCCAGCGCCACGACACGGTCAGGCACCGTCGGCCCTGCAATAAGACGGACCATCGTCAGAACAATGAGTGCTACGAGCACGACGACGGCAGCCACCCAGATGTCCGTCATTCCGCAATTCTCCTGATCCAGTCTGCGAGCGGGAAGAACGTGAAGAGATCCCCGGATTCAAAGATCTCCTTTTTCTCCTTCCCGAGGCCGATATGAATCATGTGCACGTAGAGGTCGTTTGTCGCCTCATCGATCCCGACCGTCAGGGTACCGGGCGTCAGCGTGATCGAGTTTGCAAGGAGCAGCACGCCGAAGTCCGTTGCAAGGTCGGGTGAAACCCTGACGATACCGGGCCGGATTCTTCCGGTGATGACCCGGTATGCGACATCGAGATTTGCCCGTGCCATTTCGAGAAAGAACGGCACGAAAATATACACCGCACAATAGAGCCACCTGAGCGGATTTGCCATGCGGTAGTCACGACTTCCACAGAAATAATTCCGTGAGATTGCCGCAGTCAGAAGACTGACCACAGCTCCTGCGCCGAGTTCAAACGGCGACCACAGCCCGACCGTGCCCGATCCGGCCGTGAGAATCAGATAAATTGCAAATGCAGCCAGTGCAGTCACAATGAACGGTATCATAGCATCACCTGGAACACGCTATTTCCTCCTCCATTAATCCTCCACCAAAAAATTTTCATGCATCACCGGAAAGGCACTCCTGCGACTCGGCATTCGCCCTTCAGGTTTATCATGATTAATTATGCATTTCTGATGACTTTAATTCTTTTGAATCAAACATGGGCGGGGATTTCCCGCCTCATGAATCCGGACAGACAGTGGACATACCGGCATTGCCAGGAAAACAGGATTCAGAAAAGGCCCGCAATTTCCCAAGCATTTTGAATTTTATACGTCAATACTAACCTTATTACCCTTCCCCGACGACCTCATACGGAATGCGGCGATCCTATCTCGGAAAAATCCACCTGCACTGGTGTGATGCCTGTCACACTCCCGTTCTCGGCCCCAAATGCGAATGCGGAGCCGGTACCCGTGCCGTACATATCACCCCGCCGGGGGATGCACGGCCGGCCTTTCCGGCGGACGTTGATCTCATTAATGCCATATACGAGGAGCATTTCGGGAGCAGGCTGATTCCCGAAGGGCACCTGGTTGTGCTCAATAAAGTACCCGACCGCGACAGGATGGAGGAAGTGATTCTCGGCGGTGCGGTAGTATCGGCGGTGCGGTACCTGCCGGAAGAGCGGTGCTGGGAACCGATTCCCCGCGTTGCCGCCTCGCAGTATCTCGAGCCGAAGCGGCGGTATGTGGTCGTCGATGACGGTGCCGTCGAATCCATTCGCGACGGGGCGAGCGTGCTTGCTCCCGGACTCGTGGATATTGATCCGGCCGTAAAGGCGGGTGACGAAGTATTTATCCGTACCCGAAACGGCGACTGCATCGGTGTCGGCCGTGCAAAGGCCGATGCAGAAACAGCACGTGCCATGGAACGCGGAACGGTGGTCAGGACACGAAAGAACCACACAGATCCCTGCATCCCGGGCCCGGCATCATGGGACGATGCGTGCCGCACCAACAGCACTATCCTCGACAATAACGAGGCCGAGGCTGTCGCTTTCGTCCGGAATGTCGCAGAGCAGAACCGGGTGCAACCGACGGTATCGTACTCGGGGGGAAAGGACAGTCTTGCCATGCTCCTTGTCGTGAGAAAGGCAATCGGAGACGTCCCGCTCCTCTTTGCAGACACCGGCCTCGAGTTTGCCGAGACCTATGAAAACATCGACGGGGTCGCGGACCGCTACGGGCTCGATGTGGTCAGGGTCGGGCCCGACGGAGGTTTCTGGGAATCGTTCGAAACCGAAGGGCCGCCGGCGGTCGATGCACGCTGGTGCTGCAAAGTCTGCAAACTGCTTCCGGTCAGGCGCCTGATCGAGGAGCAGTGGGGTGAATGCCTCTCGTTTATCGGGCAGCGAAAATATGAATCGTTCGCCCGGATGAAAAGTCCCCGGGTATGGAGAAACGGCATCGTGAAGGTCCAGATCTCCGCGGCCCCGATCCAGCACTGGACGGCGCTGCATGTCTGGCTGTACATATTCCGCGAGAACGCCCCGTACAATACGCTCTATGAACAGCGCATCGATCGGATCGGCTGTTTTATGTGCCCGTCAAGCGACCTTTCGGTGCTGGCGACGATTCAGGAGCGGTATCCCGCACTCTGGAAGGGGTGGGAGGAAAAGCTCGAGGCGTGGCGGACACACAACGGCCTGCCCCCGGATTGGATTGATGACGGGAACTGGCGTCGCAGGGGTGAAGGAACGGATGAAAACAGTAGTTATACTTGATTATGGCCTCGGCAACCTCAGGAGCGTCATGCGGGGCCTCGAGCGTGCAGGAGCCCGCACCCTGATCTCGGCAGATACCGGCGACCTTGCCGGGGCGGACGGTGTGATTCTTCCCGGTGTGGGGGCATTTTCGAAGGGAATGGAACAGCTTGCCCTTCTGAAGCAGCCACTTCTCGATTTTATCAGGGATTCGCCCGTGCTCGGCATCTGCCTCGGCATGCAGATGCTGATGGAGTGGAGCGAGGAGCACGGGCTCCACCGGGGGCTGGGTCTGGTGCCCGGAACCGTGCGGCACTTTCCGCGGACGCCCGGGATGAAAATCCCCCACATGGGATGGAATACAATTCACACCGAACAGGACCACCCCCTTTTCGAGGGCGTTTCCCAGAACAGCTACGTATATTTTGTCCACTCGCTGTACGCGGACACCGATTCCCGTTTCACTCTCACGAAAACGGACTACATCACCCCGTTCGCATCGTCGATATTCCATGAAAACGCATACGGAGTACAGTTTCACCCCGAAAAAAGCGGTGCGACCGGCCTGAAAATACTTGAAAATTTTATCGCGATGCTCTGAGAGGAGCATACGCGGATTAACTTTTTTTTCGAGGAGCGTTCTGCCGGGTATCGCGGTACCAGAGGATCAGCTCATAGAGGATGAGCAGAACAAGGATGGCGCAGCCGCCCGTGAAGAAGGCAATCACGGAGTCGTGCCCGTCCGGCACGACACCGCTTCCCGCACTCCGGACCGCCTTCTCATCCATAGCAACGGACGGTTCGGGAGAGGATTGGGCGTATATCGCCCCGTCCTCCATGGCAGGAACCGGAAAAAGCAGCGGGGCCACGATCGCCATCATGAGCGTTGCAACCACGAATATGCTGAATAATCCCGCATACTTTACAAGAATCGCCCGGACATCCGTGGTGCGCGGCGAAACGATGACAAGCTGGTCGCGAAGCCCGTATATTTTTACTTCGCGGCCCTTCCTGCTCCACCGGGTCTTCACGATATCGATCATGCCCGCTTCCAACAGGTTCCCGATATGATACGTGACCGTTGTCATGGGAATCGCGAGCGCCTCTGCGATTTCAGACGACGTGTGGTCACCGTTTTTGAGAGCGGTAAGCACGTCGGCAGCCGTCGGGCTCGCCATTGCACGGGCAATCTTCTGTGCCCGTTCGTCGCCCGGTTCCAGCACGATCACATCATCATTCATTCAGATCCGAATAAATTGCCGTGCGTGCAGCCTCGATGGCATCTTCCAGCCGTGCCCGGTCGGTGCCGCTTCCCTGCGCGAGGAAGGGTTTTCCTCCGCCCCTGCCGCCGATCATCCCGCAAATCGCCTGCACGACGGGGCGTGCATCGACCCGGTCCGTTCCCGACGACACGACGATATGTATCCTCTCTTCGCCTCCGGCAAGCACGGCAATGCCACCCCCGTCAGCAATTTTCGTTGCAAGCGTGACAAGCTCTTTGGGCGTGGCGTCGAGTACATGGACGGCAACCGGAACACCCGCCACCACCTCGGCGGTAAGCCGGTCCATCTCGAGGGAGACGCACTTCTGCTGCAGGCGTTCGATCTCTTTTTTCTGCTCCTTCCATTCGGTAAAGAACCGTTCGACGGATTGGGGAAGGTTTTCCCGCTGCACGCTCAGGACGGCGGACGCATCGGAAAGCAGCTGCTCGACAAGCTGCATGTAATAAATCGCTGCCGTGCCCGCAGCAAATTCCAGCCGCTCGATCCCGTCCTGGATATGCTCGACACGGATGATCTTGACGGGCCCTATCTCCCCGGTGCTCCGGCAGTGGGTGCCGGCACAGGCCTGTACGTCCCCGCATACCGAAACGACCCGGATCTCGCTGCCCGGCGGAACACCACCCTGATAGAGATCGAAGCCGTATTTCTGTTCTGCACGGGACCGTTCCTCCCACTTGACAGAGACCGGCATGTCGGCAAGCACCATCCTGTTGGCGGCAATCTCTATCCGCTTCAGCTCGTCGGGAGTGATGTGCCTGTAATGGCGGATATCGAGGCGGGAACTCTCGATCCCTTTCTGTGCCCCCGCCTGGTGAATATGCTTCCCGAGGATTTCCCGCGCCGCATGGAGGAGGATGTGCGTGCCGGTATGGTGGCGCATCATCGTCCACCGGCGTTCCTCGTCCACCATTCCCTTCACCCGTTCGCCGCGTTTGAGCGTGCCGCCTTTAATCTGGTGCAGGATCACATCTCCGAGTTTGAAGGCATGATCGATACGCACCATAGTATCTTCCGTAACAAGCGTGCCCGTGTCCGACGGCTGCCCGCCTCCTTCGGGATACAACAGGGTCTGGTCGAGTACGACATTTCCCTCGAAGTAGTCCAGCACGATCGCTTCGAACTCGATTTCACCGGGCCTCTCGTAGTACAGGCGCCTTGTCGGGGGGAGGGTGGCGAGGCGGTCCCGGAATGCAGCAAACCGGTCCTCGTCCTTTGTCTCCGGGGACGATTCCGAGTGCACGTCGGCAATGAGGGAGTAAAAATTATCGGGAAGATCCACCATCGCCCCTTCCCCGGCAGCAACCTCTCGTACGGTCTCAGGCGGAATCCCGTGGGAATCGTAAAGCGTGATCATCTCGGAGAGCGGGATGCGTTCGGATTTTTTCTTATACTCCCTGGCCATTTTCTGGACGATCCTGGCCCCCCTGTCCATTGTCTGCCCGTATTTCTCCACTTCGTTCGCTATGATCTCCCTGACGACACAGATATCCTGTTCGAAGGAGTCCATGCCGATGGTCCGCATCTGCATTTCAATCAGATCGGCAGGGTCTTCCGCTATGTCCAGCTCATGCATCATCCGCAGCGTCCGCCTGAGCACGAGGCGGGCGAGATATCCTTCCTGCGCATTGGAGGGGACGATGCAGTCGCCGAGCATGTACGCAAGGCAGCGGGTGTGGTCGGCAATCGCATATACACGCTCGACCGGCGTAATCATCTTCTGGAGCTTTTCCAGCGGCACATCAATCTGGGATGCGATCTGCCGCCGCATCGTGAGAATGTTGGAGCCGGTGATGTCCATAAGCCCGGCAAATTTCGCATTCATCGCAAGGATCTTCGTATACTCGGGATTATCGAGGAGGTGGGACAGTCCCGCCGCCTCCATCAGGCGGCTGACCATCTCGGGGAATACCGCATCATAGATTGTCGGGGATCCTTTGGAGGCCCAGACGAACCGCTCGAGGCCGTACCCCGTGTCGACGATGCGTGTCCGCATCGGGTAGTAGGCCACACCGTCGAGATCCACCGGAGCATCCCCGGTCGGTGTGCGGCCGAGACTCATGAAGACAAGCGTCGCAACTTCAAGTCCCGAAATCAGCACCTCGACACTCGGCCCCGCATTTCCGCCGCCCATCCACGGGTGCTCCTTGTAGGAAACGGCGTTGAGATCACCGCCGATCGAACTGATAAACTCATCACAGAGCTCGACGGTCCGGTCCTTCCAGTAGATCTCCTGATCCGGATTATTGAACGCGTGATGGGCCATCATCTCAAAGGTAGTGAGATGGCGGCCCGATCGTCCCACCGAGTCGAGGTCGTTGAGACGGATACAGGGCTGCGAGATGGTGAGGGGGTTTGCAGGCGGCGGCACTTCTCCGCTCGTCACAAACGGCTGAAAATCGGCAATGGAGGCGATAGTGAGATATATATCGTCCCTCCAGCGTGCCGCAACGGGGTACCGCTCGATGCGGGTATGGTCGTGGCGCTCGAAAAAGGAGAGAAACGCCTCCCTCATCTCGTTCAGGGAATGCGGTGTGAAGACAGGGTTTCCGATAAACGAATACGGCTCACAGGGAGCGTCCCCACAGAGGGTGCGGGCCGGGTCGCGGGTCCAGAACGCCGCTCCGCACGAGGTACATATCTTTCGCTCAAGGCCGTGGGATGTAAAATAATCGAGCTGATATTCTTCTTCGAGCATGGAAAAACCACGTGATAATTACAAAATATCTGTTTCAAACGGTAATTAGTATTTGCTATATCCGGTCTTCCTCCCATTCATCCAGGTACCAGCTGGAGTACGTTTCGTAGATCCCGGTCGCCTGCGCGATGCGCACGGCAATGATATGCGAGCATTCCCGTCCGCGGAAAAGGAAATCGCCGCAGGTGCAGAAGTCGTCCTCGATAACGTACTCGCTGCTCAGGCCCACGACGACGAAGAAGTCCAGGTACCGCTTCACCCTCCGCTCTTTCACCGCACGGAGCGCTTTCTCCCCTCGCTCCCCGTATATGTGCCGCAGCCGTGTGCAGATCGCGGGAGTCAGCCTGCCGTCCGCCCGGAGGCGGTCCCACACGTTCATCGGACCGAAACCATCCGGGGGGGATCGTCGAGAAACGTCCACTCCATCGTTTCTGCAAGCCGGCGCATTCCCGGCGATTCAAGGGCATAGTGCGTGGCTTCGATCAGGGTGAGAGGTGCACTCCGGCAGACACTGTGCTTCAGTTCGGCGGAGAGGAAACCGTCCGCACCATGTGTTACAGCCTCTTTTAGGAGGTCGGGCGAAAATCCGCTGCCTCCGACGACGGCCAGCCGGGCGGGGGGAGAAAACGGCCCGTACACATTGAGAGGGCACCCGAGGCGTTGTGCGATCTCCGGGAGGGTGATAGTGCAGCTGCCGACACGACCGAGGGACATCTCCACCGTGTCCTCGAGCGAAAGCAGACTCCCGAGCGTGTCGTTGATCCCCCCCGGTGCATGGTCGAAATTACTGTGCATGACATAGATGTTCAGGCCGGCTGCAAGCGTGTCGCGAAGCAGTGCCGCGAGGCACCCCTGCACCGATGTGACAGGTGTCCAGAGCGGCGTGTGATGGACGACAAGCATCTCCGCTCCCGAACGGATTGCCTTACGCACAACCGCAGGCGTGGCGTCCAGAGCGCAGCATACCCGTTTTATGTCGGGCGATCCCTCGATGATAAGGCCGATCCTGCCCTCATCATATGCATCGGCCAGTTCAGGAGGCGCAATCCGCTCCATCTCCGCGATAAACCGGTGGATCTCCATATATACTACTCTTCCCGGGGGAATAAAAGACTTCATATTACCAATAGTAATAAACAGGAGTATTAAATATGCATGAATGATAAAAAATACTTTATGCAGAAGTCCATCGACCTGATTAACACACGTATACGCGATGGGAACGCCCGGGTAGTGACTGCGGAGGAGATGCCGGCTATTGTCGATGAACTCGGCGAGGAAGGGGCGCTTCACGAAGTGGACGTCGTCACGACCGGGACGTTCGGGGCGATGTGTTCGTCGGGGGCTTTTTTTAACTTCGGACACTCGGATCCCCCCATCCGGATGGAGCGGGTCTGGTTAAATGACGTCGAGGCATATGCGGGGGTAGCGGCGGTGGACGCGTATCTTGGTGCCACTCAGCTGTCCGAGACGAAGGGGGACCGGTACGGCGGTGCCCATGTGCTGGAGGATCTGGTCGCAGGAAAAACCATTGAGCTCAGGGCGTTTTCGAAGGGTACCGACTGTTACCCAAGGACGACACTGAAAACCGAAATCACGCTCGACGATCTCAACCAGGCCGTCATGTGCAATCCCAGAAACGCCTTCCAGCGGTATGGAGCCGCCACGAACGCATCATCCGACCGCGTAATGAACACCTATATGGGATCGCTCCTCCCCAACTGCGGCAACGTATCGTTTTCAGGAGCGGGGGTGCTCTCACCGCTTGCGAATGACCCGCAGCTCAGGGTCATCGGCAGCGGTGTGCCAATCTTCCTCTGCGGTGCACCCGGAATGGTCATCGGGGAGGGCACGCAGTCATCTCCCGCCAGCGGGTTCGCGAACCTCATGGTCACCGGAAACATGCCGGGCATGACAACCGACTTCCTGCGCGCCGCCACATTCACCGGATACGGCGTGAGCCTGTATGTCGGCCTCGGGATACCGATTCCGGTCGTGGACCTTGATGTCGTGCGAAGCACCGCGGTGCGGGACGAGGATATCACCACATCGATCATCGACTACGGTGTCCCATCCCGCGACCGGCCTGTACTACGGGACGTCAGTTACGCGGAACTCCGAAGCGGAAGTGTCGAGATCGGGGGCGAGGAGGTGAAGACCTCGTCGATGTCGAGTTTCAGGAAAGCCCGTGAAGTGGCCGCGGCCCTCGCCGGGTGGGTGAGGGAGGGAAAGATGGAACTCTTCCTTCCCACCCGGCATCTCGATACCGCAACACGGGTGCATCCGCTACGCGAAACAGAGCATGTCCCCCGTGTCAGGGAGATCATGCAGCGCAGCATCCCCTGCATCGGAGAGGACGAGGAGATCAGGACCGCGGCACGCACACTCCTGAAGGGAGAGACCAACCACCTCCCGGTACTGGATGCGGACGGCAGGGTGGTCGGTATCGTCACAACATATGATATCTCGAAGGCGGTGGTGAGTCCCGGAAGCGGCAAAAGGGTCGCGGATATCATGACCCGCCGCGTGATCCGGACGACCCCCGAGGAGGCCGTCGATATCGCGGCCCGGAAACTTGAACTGAATAATATCAGTGCGCTCCCGGTGGTCGATGACAACGGGCACATTATCGGGCTTCTCAGCGCGATTGATCTCGGGAAGCTCTTTGGAGGGAGGTGGAGCCGATGAAACTGCTCGTGACATTTTCCCGGAAGGGAGGCCGTGAACCCGTCATCGCACGCACCGTGAAGGAAACGGGTGTCCTCATCAATGTCGAACGGGCACACATCGACTCGGTTGCGGGGGAGGTGCTCGTCGACGTGCCAGATTCCGATTCCGATCTCGTGTGCAGCAAGATGCGTGAATTCGGCGCCACCGTGAGGATACTCGTGGATTCGGTGAGGCGCGACGAGGACGAGTGCGTGGACTGCGGCGCCTGTATCAGTATCTGCCCGAAGGACGTCTTCTCGTTCGACGACGAGTGGCGCCTGACCCTGACCGAGGAACGATGCGTGCTCTGCGGCAAATGCGTGCCTGCCTGTCCGCACCATGCCCTGTCACTCATGCAATGATACGGGAACACTTCGAGTATAAGACCACGATCACCACCATCCTCGCCGACAACGAAGCCCATATCGGGGCGGCGAAGGAGGCGATGGTCGCCGCACGGCAGGAGGTGGAGGCGCACCTTGCCGCCGATCCTTTTTTCGGCATGACTCTCGAGCCCTACCTTCCCGCAACCGAAAGCCTGACTGTCAGCCGGATGGCGAATGCGGGGGTTGCGGCAGGCGTCGGTCCCATGGCGGCGGTGGCGGGCAGCATCGCGTGGGCAGGGGTGGAGGCGATGCAGGACGCTGGCGCCGCCTTCGGGGTGATCGACAACGGGGGCGATATCGCCCTGATATCAGACCGTGACGTCAGAATCGGACTGTACGCCGGCGGGGCTTCTGCAGGCGCCTCGCGTGCATTCATCCTTCCGGAGCAGAGCGCAGTCTATGGGATATGCACGTCATCCGCCTCAGTCGGGCCGTCGATATCCTTCGGGACCGCAGACGCGGTGACGGTCTTTGCCCGCGACGTGTCACTGGCGGACGCCTGGGCGACGTCGCTCTGCAACAGGACGGGAAACGGTAGAGAAGGGCTCTTTTCGCCGCTCGAACATTCGGGCGTTGACGGTGTCTACGTGGTGATGGGCGATGAAACGGCCCGGTGGGGTACGATCCCACCGGTGGTGCCCGCCCGCGTCGATGAATCGCTGATCAGCGCCGGCCGCGTTGGAGCCGTTACGGCTCATATCCGTCGGAAAACGCAACCGCCCGGCCGTACGCCCCCCTCCCCGTGAACGTACGGATCACCGTTTCGCCGTCCGTTGCCAGCATGGCAGGCACACCGTCCGTCTCTGTAAAGTGCAGTTCGAGCAGGTCATGCTCCTCGACAAGGACACCCTGGCCAACCGCCGTGGCGGGCTGGAGAATCAGCCGCTCTTCCCCGAGCTCGGTCGGCAGTTCCCGGAATGCATAATAGAATACCTGGAACGCATTCATAAAATCGGAATGCAGAAGCTCATCCCGAATGCCGGGTTCCAGTTCATCGAGGATCTCCGCAAGTTTTTCGATATCCTCCTCCGCGATTGCATAGATTTTATCGGCGAGTTCTGCCAGTTCCAGATAATCGGTCATAGAAGTGACTCCGTCATACTGTTCCGGGGAGAGGGGGAAATGCCTTCCTGCGCGGATTCGTCCCCGGCGGGCTTCATCCCGGTGTACAGGTGGATAGGGCGGTTACCCGCAAAAAAGTATATGGAACCCGACATCAACCTCACTTGCGTGCGTGAAGAAGAACTCGACTGGACCCTGTACCACATCATTGCCGCCCGGAACACAACAACCATCCCGGAGCTCTGCACCGACACAGGATTCTCCCGTGACAACGTGGAGGGAGCGATGGAGCGGCTCGAAAGGAACTGCCTGATCGGCCGTTCGGAAGAGGATGTCAGGGTGCTCTCGATACACGAATCACTGATCATGTGCCGCGTGAACCATGCACAGGACAGCCCCATTGTCGTCGAAGACGGCGTCATTAAATACCGCCCCCGGGGGGAGGAGAAGTAAATGGCCCGGGCCTGTGTGCTCCGCATCGGCCACCGTCCCGAACGCGACCAGCGTGTCACGACACACGTCGCGCTCACGGCACGGGCGCTCGGGGCGGACGGGATGTACCTCGCCGCGAACGACCCCGGCATAAAAAAATCCGTTGACAGCGTGGTTGGCCGGTGGGGAGGCGAATTTTTTGTGGAAAATAATGTCTCGTGGCGCCGGTGCATTACCGACTGGAAGGTACGGGGGGGTACTGTCGCACACCTCACGATGTACGGCCTCCGGATGACGGACGTCATCGACGAGGTGAGGGACGCCGGGGATCTCCTTGTCGTTGTCGGTGCGGAGAAGGTGCCGGGCGACGTCTTCGGGCTCGCGGACTACAACATCTCGGTGACGACACAGCCGCATTCGGAGATCTCCAGCCTCGCCCTGTTTCTGGATCACCTTTTCGAAGGGAGTGAACTGAACCGGGAATACCCCGATGCACTGATGCGCATTACCCCTTCGGCCCGGGGAAAGATGAGGAATGGAGAGTGAGGGGGACCGTTCTCGTCGCCGGATTCGCAACCCGGCATGTGGTCAGATCGGCATGGAATGCCGGCTACCGTGTTTCTGCAATCGACCATTTCTGCGATCAGGATCTGTGCTGGTACACGGACGAGTGCAGGACGTTCGAAGAACTTGACGACCTGTCCGGCGTTGTCGATGAGTTCTGCCGGAGGCACCCTGTCGATCTGCTGGTCGTGACTTCGGGGGCGGAAGATATGGGAAGCGCCCTCCCCATTTGCGGCACCCCGAAAGAGCGGGTGCGGGATTTTCTCGATAAACTCACGATACAGGATTTTTTCGAACGCGAGCATATTCCCGTGCCGCCGATCGTCCCCGCCACCACGTTTCCCTGCATGATCAAGCCACGGAAGGGCGCCGGCGGATGGAGGAACCGGATTGTCAGGTCACCTGCCGGGGAGCGGGCGTGGACGGAGATGTGGCCCGACGTGCCCTACATCAGGCAGCAGGTCGTCGACGGCATTCCCTGCAGCGTGTCCTGCATTGCAAACGGCAGCGAGGCGCGGGCTGTCGCCGTCAATGAGCAGCTGCTCAGGGAAACGGATGACGATAAAGCCCACGGTTTTGCGGGCGCCATCACACCGTTCGACCATCCCCGTGCCGCCGAACTCATCAGCATCGCAGAACATGCGGCAGGGGCGTCCGGATGCATCGGTTCCGTGGGCGTCGATTTTATGCTCGGGGACACTATCCGGGCAATCGAGATCAACCCGCGGTTTCAGGCGACACTTGACACGGTCGAGATGGCAACGGGGCGAAATATGTTCGACCTGCATGTGAGTGCATGCCGGGGCATCCTGCCCCCCGCATGTCAGGGCAGGCCTCCCGCCTTTGCGGCGCGCAGGATTGTCTTTGCAGACCGGGATCTGACTGTCCGCGACGATCTGCGGAGCCTCTCCCCCTCTATCGCCGACATCCCGTGGCCCGGCACCGATATCGAGGAGGGCGGTGCGGTCGTCAGCACATTCGGGTGGGGGAAAACACGGGATGACGCTCTCGCGATGCTGGATAAGACTATATCGAGGGTGGGCAGATATATGAGCAGATGGTAGCGGTAGAGGAACTGCTGGGAAATCCGGCAATCGAGACATACCTGGTCCGCATGATCAGGGATGAGGGCGTTCTGCTCCTGAGGAAGTTCCCGGAAGAAGGGGAACACAGTGACGAGGAACTTGCCGAAACGACCGGCATCAACCTCAACAGCGTACGCCACACGCTATATACCCTCTACGAAAAGCGACTTGCCGAGTACCGGCGGATTAAGAATTCCGAGACCGGGTGGCTGACATACCTCTGGAAGCTCCGGCTCGACAATATCGAGGATGCGCTCTATGAGGACATGGAGGCTGTGCTCGAGATGCTCGAGGCGCGGGAGAAATACGAGGAGGAAAACGATTTTTACGTCTGCAAGCAGTGCGGAATCATTTTTACTTTCGATGATGCGCTCGGCAGGGAATTCACATGCCCCCAGTGCGACGAGAGGATGGAGCATTTTGACAACGACCTGATCCTCCGTGCCCTGAAACGCCGCGTTGAAGCAATCCGCGCCACGCTCGGGAAGGCGTGACACCCATCACTCCCTTTGAGGAGGTTCTGGAACGTGCCGGGTGCGAGCGCGAGGTGATCGACCACTGCCGCGCCGTTGCTGGCGTTGCACTCACCTTCACCCACAGGGTGCCGGTCGACACCGATCTCGTGCTGGCGGGCGCATGGCTGCATGATATCGGGAGGTCGAAGACCCATGGCATCGCCCACGGCCAGATCGGGGCTGACATCTGCCGGGAACTCGGCTACTCCGAACGCATCGCCCGTATCGTCGAGTGCCATATCGGTGCGGGCCTCACCCGTGAAGAGTGCCGCCGCTTCGGCCTTGCCCCCCGCGACTGCGTCCCCTCGACGCTGGAAGAGAAGATCGTCGCGCACGCGGACAATATCGTAAAAGGCGTCTCCGAGATCACCATCGATGAGCGTATCGCACTCGCCGCCCCGCTCGGACCGGAGGTGCAGAAACGCCTGCGCGATCTCGCGGACGAGGTTGAACGCCTCAGATAATCAGCTGCCGCACCTGCGGAAGCGCCTTTAACTTTTCAAAAACGACACCCGGCAGCTCCTCGTCGACGATGATGACAAGCTTCGGTTCCTCGGAGAGCAGGGGATCGGTGACGAATATCTGGCGGATGCTCAGGTTATATTCCGAGAGCACGTTCACGGCGGCCCCGACGATCCCCTTCTGCTGGGCGTCGTTCGGGAGCACGGTGATGACGGTCCGGCCCAGCGACTCCGCCACCGCGCTGATGTCGGGCGTCGCCCGGAGATGGAGAAACACCTCCCTGAGCTCGGGGATGTCGAGGATGCGCCGCGCAGTCGCATCTACGACGCGCCGGTCGGTCCCGGCCGCCCGGGCTATATGGGTTGCCGGGATTTCCACGCCGTTACACACGATTTTGGACTCCTGACTGACCCCGAACCCATTCTCGAGGAGAAAACGCACGACCCGCTCCTGCGAGGGCGAATCTTCAAACGCCCTGAGAATAGCTTCCCACATGTAGCAGATCATTCACACGGTGTCTATAAATATACATCGCTGCGCAGATCCGGCAGGAGAAAGACGGGCCGTTCGCACCGACGCTTTCCCGCGCGTTCCCGCCCCCACGGGCCGGCGTTCGGGCATAAAACCGGCACAAAAGCGGCCCCGGAGAGGGCCGGGGGCCCCGGCCGGACGGAAAATACGGCAGGCATCCCGAAAAAAAGCATAAGATATTTTATCTCTCACCACATTCTGTATAGAGTAATAGGGCGAGGGTTGCCAAGCCAGGTCAAAGGCGCCAGGTTGAGGGCCTGGTCTCGTAGGAGTTCGCCGGTTCGAATCCGGCCTCTCGCACTTCTTTTGTTTATTACCGTGAAAAAACACACCATGACAGAGGTGTGGCCGAAATGGTGATCCCACCCCGATCAGGTGCCTCTGAAGGTGCACACAAAGACAGGATCAATAATAAATCATCGGCCAGATCACGTGCCACAGACCATAGTCCGTAAGCCTCCAGATCACCGTCGCCAGGAATCCGTATTTCCTGAATAGGGTGATGGGGATCAGGTTTCCGGCAAAAATAAAGATGAAGAGACCGGCTGCAAAAACCATGCCGGGAAGCATGCCCATCCGGTACATGCCCGATATCTGCATAACCGGTTCCCACAGACTTGCCAGAACGGCAACCACGACAAAAACCTCGTTCTGCCTTTTTCCTTTCAGGAAGACATGTGAGATGAACCATATCAGAAAAACGATCGGGATAAGATTGTAGAGGATCTCAAGGAAAATCCCGCCGCTTACATACACGGGAAGGGAAAAGGGAAAGGATACATGGATGTTGGGCAGATCCATTGCCAGGCCCACCATAATTTCTATCAGGGCAAAAGAAAAACCAAGGAGGATTGGGTACACAAACCGCTCTTTATGCGATATTTTTCGTCCCAGATATCGGGAAAACCGGTTTTTAGAGCGAGTTTTATGGCAATAAATCCGAAAAAGGCTGCAGGGATTATCGCCGACCAGGCCCCGGTCCAGTTCTGTACGATCGGGTGGTCCACTTCACCGTATGTCCAGACGGCCTTTCCGATCAGCATCAGTAAAACGAGGGCCAGAAAAATCTTATCCGATTTCGTCAGCGTGTCCACACCAGTAATTTTGTGAGAGACGTTAAGGTATTTTTCAGAGTTTCTGTTAATACCACTCGTTCGTCCCGGATGACTGCCATCTCCGGTGACAGCATCATCTGGCATGACTGCCGCAACGGAAATGGTGATATCAACTGCTACAATCTCGGCACTGGTGAAACCCCGATAACCACGGATACCGACCATCAGGGATATCCCGCTATCTACAGCGACCGCATCGTGTGGGAGGACTATCAAAACGGAAACCGGGATATCTCCCTCTACAGCCCCAAGGAAATACCCTTTCCCGAGTTCCCGTCACTCGCAGTCCCGGTAATTTCCCTCATGGGGATTGCCCTGTTTGTCTCTCTGGGGAGAAAATGCAGGAACCGGGACTAATTTTATATTTTTTTTATCGATTGCCTGATACGGCGGTATCACATCTGCGTGTTTCTAACCTGAACTCCGCATGATTTAGGGCATATACTTCATTTTCTGTCCTCCTTTTCGGCATCCCCTGAAGCAGAAGGGAAAGATCTATA
>JAFGNT010000007.1 GCA_016926855.1 Methanomicrobiaceae archaeon
AGTGAGAGCGGAGCCGGGCGGAGGCCCGGTGAAGGATTCCGGCCGGCGGGACGTCCTGCCGGCACACCTCTTTTTCTTTTCTCCTGATTTCACGAGCGGAATTTCCCCTCAGCGTAGAGTGCCGGATCTCCGGCTGATGCCCCGCGGGTCTGCGGAAAGGCCGGTGCTTCGATGACGGAAATCCCGATGTCCCCGGACCTCCGCAGAACGGGAGCGGCGAACCGCCGCTCTGCATTATGCGGAACCATACTCCGGGATATCGCCGGCGACGCCGGGGAGAAAGAAACGCAGATGGGCCTTTTGGCCTGCCGGTGAACAGGGGCACCTGCTGCACGCGGCAGAAACCCACAAAGTGGGTGGCCGGGTATCATTAATGTAGATCCGTGATCAACCCTTTCTTCATCATGGTATCTGCCCGGGACCGATCATATCTGGAACATGAGCTGAAACGCGAGCTGACACCCCTTGAACTCGCCTGCTTCGACAACCTCTGGAGTGAACACTGCAGTTACCGGTCCACGGGAGCCCTTCTCAAAACCCTCCCCACCACGGGGGAAAACGTCCTCCTGGGCCCCGGGGACGATGCGGCGATCGTGCGGTTTTCCGATGATATCGCCCTTGCCATCGGGATGGAGAGCCACAACCACCCGAGTTACGTCGATCCCTATGACGGTGCGGCGACCGGTGTCGGCGGCATCGTCCGCGACGTCATCTCGATGGGTGCGCGGCCGGTCGCACTCATGGATCCGCTCTATTTCGGGCCGCTCTCCCAGGAGAAGAACCGCTATCTCTTCGAGCATGTGGTCGCCGGCATCGGCGACTACGGCAACTGCATCGGCGTCCCCGTCGTCCGGGGAGAACTGGTCTTCGATGAAAGTTACGCGGGAAATCCTCTCGTCAATGTCGTCTGCGTGGGAGTCGTCAACCCGGACACGTTCCTCACCGCACGGGTCAAGAAGCCCGGCAGCCGCCTCGTGCTCTACGGTGCGTCCACGGGCAGGGACGGGCTCGGCGGGGCGTCATTTGCGTCGCGTGACCTCTCCGAGGACGCCGAGGCGGAGGACCGCCCCTGTGTGCAGGTCGGAGACCCTTACACGGAAAAGCTCCTCATCGAGGCGACCCTCGAGATGGCGGCGACCGGAAAAATCCTCTCCTGCCGGGACCTCGGCGCGGCCGGTCTGGCAGGCGCATCAAGCGAGATGAGCAGCACCTTCGGCGCGTGCCTCGATGCCTCCCGGGTCCACCTGCGTGAAACGGGGATGAACGAGGTCGAGATCCTGCTTGCCGAATCGCAGGAACGCATGCTTGTCGAAGTTGCACCCGCAGACGTGCAGATCATCGGTGACATCGCGGAGAAGTATGACCTCCCGTGGAGCGATATCGGTGAGGTGACGGAGGAGCGCCGGTACGTCATCACGTTCGGGGGACGCACGGTCTGCGATCTCCCCATCGACCTGCTCGTCGGAGGTGCGCCGTGCGAAGTGTGGCCGAAGACGCCATATCATGCGGAAAAACCGTACGCACCACCCTCCGGGAGTATCCGCGATCTTGCGTTTGCGGTGCTCTCCCACCCCGACGTCGCCCGCAAAGACTGGGTGGCACGGCAGTATGACCATCACGTGCAGATCCGGACGCTCTCTGTCGGCGGCGACGCGGGCGTCCTCCGCCTCGGGAATGATGCCCTCGTGCTGTCGTGCGGCTGCAATCCGCGACAGATTTACCTTGCGCCCTACGCCGGGACGGCGAACGCCGTGTATGAAAACGCCGCAAACCTGGCGTGCGCAGGCGCCGAACCGCTCTGCATTGTCAACTGCCTGAACTTTGCGAGCCCCGTTCACCCGGAAATATTCTGGCAGATCGAACAGTCGGTTCTCGGGATGGGCGACATGGCGCGGCAGCTCACCACGCCCGTCGTGGGGGGGAACGTCTCCCTTTACAATGAGAGCGACGAATTTGAGACCCAGATCAAACCCACGCCCTCGATCGGCATGGTCGGGAAGGGCCCTGTCCTCACTCCCGGTACGGTCGGTGACGGTGCCCTCCTCGCTCTCATCGGCAAAACCACGGACGCATTCGGCGGATCGGTCCTTGACGCGGTAACCGGGTGCGGAGGACATGCCCCGGCGATGGCGGATCCGGGACTTCTCGCGCCGGTGCGGGCCCTCGTTGCCGGCGGCCGGATCGATGCCGTCACCGATCTCTCCCGGGGCGGTCTCCTTGCGGCTCTCGCACGGTGTGCGCCGGCCGCGTCGGTCCACCTCGACGGCAACCCGCTCCGCGAGCTCTTCGCCGAAACCGAAGGCCGGTTCCTTGTCGCCTGCCAGGACGAAGCAGTGCTCTCCGGCCTCCCGTACCGTGTCATCGGCGAGACCGGAGGGGACACGCTCAGCATCCGGTACACGGAAGGGATACTTGAATTCCCGCGCGGTGATATCACGCATGCACTCGGGACCACCACGCGGCTGATGCGCTACTAAGGGAGTTACATCGGATCGGATGGAGCCCAGTACCGGCGTTTCAGCGGCATATAAACTGTTTTTTTTGATTCTCAGGGAGAGTGAACGTGCAACGTGAAAAAAAGAAGATAAAAATTTTATTTCTGTCTGAACTGGGGCATGAGGCCGCGTACTTCCTTTCCAACCGTTTCGATGAGGTGATTTTCGTCTGCCCGGGTCAGGGCGTTGAAGACCGGCCGGTTCACCATATTTTCGAGCATCCACTCTTTTGCAAATTCACCGGTCTGGATCTCCTCGAGCACCTGCTGCATCGCAAGGTAGACTTCCGGCCCGATGATGCGGGGCCCGCGTGTCAGGTCGCCGTACTGGGCGGTGTTTGAGATTGAATCGCGCATCTGGGTAAATCCCCCCTCGTAGATAAGGTCAACGATAAGCTTCGTCTCGTGCAGCACCTCGAGATATGCCATCTCGGGAGCGTAGCCCGCCTCTACAAGCGTCTCGAAACCCGCCTTGATGAGTGATGTGATACCGCCGCAGAGCACCGCCTGCTCACCGAAGAGGTCCGTCTCGGTCTCCTCGGCAAAGGATGTTTCGAGCACAACGGCCCGGGTTGCGCCGATCCCCATTGCATAGGCGAGTGCGATACCGTGCGCTCCGCCCGTGTAATTCTGATGCACCGCGATGAGTGCGGGGACGCCCTTGCCGTCCTCGTACATCCTCCTGACCATGTGGCCGGGGCCCTTGGGGGCGACCATAGCCACATCGACGTTTGGCGGCGGCACAATCTGGCCGAAGTGAATATTAAATCCGTGTGAGAACAGAAGGCAGTTGTTTTCCTCAAGGTGGGGGAAGATCTCGGCGCGGTAGACCGCCGCCTGATTTTCATCAGGGAGGAGGATCATCACAACATCCGCCTTCTGTGTTGCTTCTGAGACTACAAAGACCTCAAATCCGTCCTCGGAGGCTTTCTGCCAGCTTTTTCCGGGTCGGAGTCCGATGATTACATTAAGGCCGCTATCGCGCAGGTTGAGTGCCTGCCCTCTCCCCTGGGATCCGTAGCCAATCACGGCTATGGTGTTTTTCTCAAGGATACTCAAATCTGCGTCCGATTCGTAGAATTTTTTGAGCATTGTCTTCGCCAAGCATAATGGGGTCTGCTTTCATAAATATTATATGACTGGATAAAAAACGTACATCAGATTCTTTTTCCAAATGGGAAAAAAAATTCTCCATCAGATGAGGTTAATGTAATGGAACTTCCGGATACACAATCCACGTTGCCCGACGTTCGCATCAATCTGACACGGGTCGGTGTGAAAAACGTCAAAAAACTCGTTGAAGTCGGACGGCCGGGAAAACGCCCTGTTATTTTCATCTCGAATTTCAACGTCTTTGTTGACCTTCCGAGCAGCCTGAAGGGAGCGAATCTCTCCCGCAACTTCGAAGTGATCGACGAGGTGCTCCAGCAGACGATTGAGGGTGAAGTAAAGGGGATCGAGGAAGTCTGCAATGCAGTAGCACGAAAGCTTCTTGATCACCATGAGTACGCCGACCGGACCGAGGTGGACATGAAAAGCCTCTTCATGGTGAAGCGGGAGACCCCCGTTTCCAAAACAGAGTGTCATGAAGTTGTGAAGGTGGTCGCCAGCGCCGTCGCCCAGCGTACCGGCACAACGCCACTCGTCCGAAAGAGCATCGGTGCCGAAGTCACCGGTATGACCGCGTGCCCCTGTGCGCAGAATATCATGAAGGAACGGGCGATGTTTGTTCTTCAGGACCTTGATATCGATCAAGACAAGATTGAAAAGTTTTTGGACGAGGTCCCGATGGCTACCCATAACCAGCGTGGCAAGGGCTTCCTCTCCATCGAAACGGACGACGATCAGCACGTGGAACTCGAGTCGATAATCACTATTCTCAAGGAATCGATGAGCGCGCAGATCTATGAGCTCCTGAAACGCGGAGATGAAAGCCACGTTGTCTACAATGCGCACAAGAACGCCCGTTTTGTAGAGGATTGCGTTCGCGAGATGGCAAAACGTGTGACCAAACAGTTTCAAAACCTGCCCGGAGATACGTTAATTACAATAAAACAGACAAATGAAGAGAGCATTCACCAGCACGACGCCTATGCCGAGCGAAAGGCCACTCTCGCAGAACTCCGTGCAGAACTGGGTAAAATCCATTAGGTGCGGAATACAGGGCATTTCCTCTATTTTAGGGATGGTGAATAACAGTGTAAATCGTGATTTCCTCAGGTTTTTCCTTTGAATTCTGGAGAATCGCAACGAAAGATATTTTTAACATAGCAATGACCTATTAGTCAACGTACTCATGAGTACGTGTGTTGCTGAAAGCATGTGTATTTACACTTGTATAGCCCTGTGAACAAAAAATACAAAATGAGGCGATATTATTGTCGAAAGTTGTAGAGATTTCCCCAACCACCAGGCATGAGGGACACACCAAGCTCGTTTTGAAAGTCAATGATGAAGGCATCATCGAGCGTGGTGACTGGCTCAGCCTGACACCTGTACGGGGTATTGAAAAACTCGCCATTGGAAAGTCGATGCACCAGGTGCCGAAGATCTCCTCACGTGTCTGTGGTATCTGTCCGATTGCACACACACTCGCCGGTTGCGAGGCAATGGAGGCCTCCATCGGCTGTGAAATCCCCGAGGATGCATATCTTCTGCGTTTGATCCTGCAATGTGCAAACAGGCTCCACAGCCATGCGCTGCACAACATCCTCTCGCTGCCGGATATGTATCTTCCCGGCACCGACGTGAAAATCAACCCGTTCACTCCTGAGGAGCCCGTGCGCACAGTTGCACTCCGGATTCAGCGCCTCCGCGAGATCGCGCAAACCATCGGCGAGATTGTCGGTGGCGAAGCCATTCACCCGAGCAATCCCCGTGTCGGCGGTATGTACACGAATATCACCCCCCGGGCAAAGGCCAAGATCTACGACCTTGCCAAGGAGGGAGTACCGCTCATGCACGCCCATATGGACCTGATGATTGCGATATTCAAGAACTGGGATGCGCGCCCGACTGCAGCGAATGCAAGCGGTGTAGAAGTTGAGAAGACGGAGAAGTTCGGCTTCCACGATCAGGGATACATGGCAGCAGCCCCGCTTTACGCGAGCTCCAGCCTTGATCTCGATCCCCAGTGGAGTCCCGAGCGCTGGACCGAAGTCCGCCCCTGGGACTGGTATATGGGTGAAATGGAGATTGACCTCGAGGATCCCAGTTACCCGTTCGGCGGTACAACAAAGGCAGGCGCAAAGGCATGGCCCCAGATGGAGGCATGCACCGGCGTCCCGCTCTACGACGGAGCACCCGTCGAAGTCGGTCCCCGTGCCCGTCTCGCAAAATACCGCGATTACGACCGGAAGGGAGCGATGGGACTGCAGATTGCCCGCCAGATGGAATTCCCCGACACGCTGTACGCCATGATCGAGGCGGTCGACGCACTCGACACATCCGGCAGTGTGCTTGCCGACGAGATCCCCTGCGGAGACGGAACGCTTGGCTGGTGCGCGAACGAAGCGCCCCGCGGATGCGATGTCCACCTCGCGAAGGTGAAGGACAACAAGGTGCAGTGGTACTCACTGCTCGTGCCGACGACCTGGAACTTCCCGACGTGCAGCCGTGCGCTTGAAGGTGCACCCTGGCAGCTTGCTGAGGTAATTGTCCGTGCATACGACCCGTGTGTTTCCTGTGCGACTCACATGCTCGTGGTCGATGAAGAGAAGAAGGTAGTGGCCCAGAAACTCATTCAGTGAGCGTTCGTGCATGTTGGACTGGTACTCTGAGAATATGGTGGTCGGATGCGGCAATCCGCTCCAGACCGACGACGGGTTCGGACCCGCCGTGGTCTCCGAACTCAAGAAAATCGCCCTTCCCGAAAACGTGAAGGTGCTTGACGCCGGCCTTGCGGGCCCCCATTATCTCTTTACGCTGATGGCGCAGTCAGAAGCGCCTGTCCGGAAGATGGTCATCGTTGACATCCTTGATTTCGGGGGAGAACCCGGGCAGATCACGAAAGTTACGCCCGATTTTCTTCCGCCGGGGAGCTATACCGACGACCATTCGTGGGGACTGCGGGAACCCCTGAGGGTTCTTGCGGAACGCATGGAGATTATCATCATCGGATGCCAGCCAGAGTGTATTGAACTCTCCCGGATTTCGAACGAAGACGAAAGTTACGAATTCTGGGTCACTGATACGGTGAAAAAGGCCATTCCTAAGGCAGTACGTTTAGTACTTGACGAAATAGGAGTGGATTATGGGCATACTATCAGCTCTCAAAAAACTCATCTTGGGGGAGCCGCAGCAGAAACCGACGGCGCCTGAGAAACCGGCAGAAATGCCGGCAAAAAAGGCAGCACCCGTTTCACAACCTGCAGCAAAACCCGGTGATGTGAAAATTGAACAAAAGCTGGAAGGAGTAATTCAGGAGGAAAAGCCTGTGGCAAACAAAATTACAGTCGGGCACGTACACATGAGCGGATGTACCGGATGTCTCGTGTCCCTTGCTGACAACTACGAAGGGCTCTTTAAGATTCTCGATGATTATGCCGATCTCGTCTACGCACTAACCCTCGTGGATGTACGGCATGTTCCCGAGATGGATGTGGCGCTTGTAGAGGGTTCCGTCTGTATTCAGGACGAGAATGCCGTTGAAGAGATTAAAGAAACAAGGAGGAAGGCGAAGGTCGTTGTCGCCCTCGGCGGATGCGCGTCGTACGGCAACATCACACGCTTCTGCCGCGGCGGCCAGTGGAACCAGCCGCAGCACGAGTCGTACCTGCCTATCGGGGATATCATCGATGTGGACGTCACCCTGCCGGGATGCCCGCCGGGCTCCCAGGCAATCAGGAACGTCTGCGTGATGGCATACCTGCTCCTGCAGGGAAGCGACGAGCAGAAAGCGCTCGCGGCCGCGTACCTGACACCGCTCATGAATCTCGCAAAGCGCGGCACCGAGGCCTGCGGCTGCGATCTCATGTACGATGTCATCAACCAGGGCCTCTGTATGGGCTGCGGTACCTGTGCGGCAAGCTGTCCCGTTCGTGCAATCACGATGGTATACGGCAAACCCCAGATCGACCGCGACATGTGCATCAAATGCGGTGCATGCTATGCACAATGCCCGCGGAGCTTCTTCAATTTCGATGTGATCAACGAATTCGAGAGCATCACCGAACTGATTGGTGCTGCAATGGGTCAGGGAGGTGAGTGAAAATGGTTCTCGGGAACTACAAGTCTGCAGTTGCGGCCCGTTCGACGGACAAGGGAATCCTTTCCGCGTCCCAGGATGGCGGAATTGTAACCCAGCTCTTTGCGTTCGCGCTTGATGAGGGCATCATCGACGGCGCCATCGTCGCCGGACAGGGTGCAGAACCCTGGATGCCCGAACCCGTTGTCGCCACCACGAGGGCGGAACTGTTCGCAGCACGCGGCACGCGCTATACGATCAGCCCGAATATGGCGCTGATCAAGGAGGCGACGCGGTCCTACGGCCTGGACAAGGTTGGAATCGTCGGCACCCCCTGCCAGATGCAGGGTCTCCGCAAGGCACAGCTCTACCCGATCGGCATGCGCGACGTCCCCGACAAGATTGCACTCGCAATCGGCATCTTCTGCATGGAAAACTTCCCGTACCAGGGTCTCGAGACCATGGTGGAAGACCACTGCACCGTGAAGATGGAGTCGGCCGTCAAGATGGATATCGGCAAGGGCAAGTTCTCGGTGTACACCGAGCGCGGTGGCCTGTCCCAGATTCCCTTAAAGCTGACCCACAAGTACGAGCAGCCCGGCTGCCACGTCTGTCTCGACTACGTCTCCAACCTCGCCGATGTTTCCACGGGATCCGTGGGCACGCCCGACGGATGGAGTACAGTCTTTGTGCGGACCAAGGTCGGCGACAGCGTATGGGCACGGGCAGTCGATGCAGGATGCTTCGAGACCAAGCCTATCGAGGATGTCAAACCCGGTCTGGAACTCGTGACAAAGCTGGCAACAGACAAGATCACGAAGAACCAGAAGACGGTGGAGGCCCGCGCATCCTTCGGCGTGAAAGCTGACGGATCCGGGAAGGCGCTCAGGAATCCCTACCTCTAAATTTTTCTTTATTTTTCCGTAACCGGGTATATATATCCGGATTGTGAAAAAAAATGCAGAAATCCTGTTAAATGGTCCCTTTCTGGTTTCGTATATCTTTATTAACAACTATTCCTGATATTTACCCATGCAGGGTGATGAGGAGACGATTGCACGGATTCTCAATTCCCTGAAGTTCCGTCCGAAAGGGATGACGATAACAGATATCTCGCGCCAGCTGAACATTAACCGGAATTCGATTGCAAAATACCTGCAGATTCTTTTAATCTCCGGCCAGGTCGGGGTTCAGGTGCTGGGCAATGCCAAGGTCTACACGATCTCCGATCGCATCCCGATCTCCTCGATGCTTTCATGCTCATCGGATTTTATTGTTGTCCTTGATGAGGATGCCCGGATCATCCACGTCAACGGGGGATACCTCGATTTCACAGGCCGGGAGTCTTCTGATTTGATCAACCGGAAAGTGACAGAGGCGGACCTGCCCCTGCTCAGTGATCCCGGGATAACGGAGATGATCGAAGAGTGCAACGCGGGAACGGGAACAACCCGCGAGGTTCTGTTCGATGATGGCGACAGGACATGCCATTTCCGGCTGAAGTTCATTCCTACGGTATTTGAAGGCGGAAACAAGGGCGTCACCGCTATTATGGAGGATGTCACCAGTCTCAAGGAGACCGAAGAGGCCCTCAGAAAGAGCGAGGAGAGGTACCGGACAATTGTTGAGGATCAGACGGATCTGATCTGCCGGTTCCTTCCTGACGGAACGATAACATTTGCCAACAGCGCATTCTGCCGGTATTTTTCGATGCCCCGTGAGGAGATCGTCGGCACGGTCATCTTCTCCTATATCCTCGAGGATGACCGGGACACGGTAAAGGCCCAAATTAGCGCGCTCACGGGAGAACAGCCGGTATGCAATTCAGAGCACCGTGTCATGCTCCCTCAGGAGGGGATGGAGTGGCGGAGCTCGAAAGATATTTTCTGGCACCTGTGGACGACCCGGCTTATTATACACAATCCGATCGACGAAACGCCCGAGTACCAGATTGTCGGGCGCGATATCACCAAGGAGAAAGAGCGCGAAGGCATGGTCAAGCGGTATTACAAGTACATGGAATTCCTTGCCCAGACTGCGATGAATTTCATCGACATGCCTCCCGGCACCGACATCCACAAAAATATCGGCAAACACCTGCAGATCCTTGTTCCGGAAGCTCTCTATATAGCTGTCTTCTCCTGTCACGACGGCGATCCGGATGTCACCATACGATTTGACGGGGGTGGCCTGATCCCGGAGCAGTTTGCCGGTATCGCAGGCTGCACACCGGAAAAGATGGTACGGGAGCTGACCGGAAAGGGGCGGAACGGTCTCCTGCAGGGCGAGCTTATTAAACTGAGCGGCGGAGTGGAGCACCTGCTGGACGGAATCGTCAGCCCTTCACGTGCGAAGAGGATTAAAAAGGAACTGGATCTGGGGGGTATTTACATGATGGGACTCCTGGCGGGTCCCTCGCTCCTGGGAGGGGCATTCTTCCTGCTCCCCCGGGGATCGGAGCTCAAAGACAAGTTTGTTATCGAGACGTACCTGCATCAGGCATCTTCCGCACTGAAACATTTCGGTGGCGGTGATGAGCCCGGATCCGGTGTTGCATGAGAACCCGGATTCGGACACACCCCGACATTCCTGCCCGAATCAGTCCTGCCCCGAAAAGATCCTTACCGGATCGATGGTTGCGTCAATAAGCAGATCAAACGCAAGTGAATCGAGCCACCCGGTTTTCTGAAACATATTCATAAAGCAAATGCCGACCGTTCGGGCGGTGTAGTGAGCGACCGTCTCGGATGCCATCTCTGCGGTGACGGGTACGCCCGGCATTGAGAGGCCTCCCATTATTACGATAACAGCAGGTGAGAGGCTGACCGGCCCTTCCGTCACCTGCATCCCGACGCCCTCACGAAGTGCAAGCGGCTTTGCACGTGATTCTTCGAAATAGGGGACGTATACCTGTTGTACCGGGAGATCCCGGATGGCGAACGCGAGCAGCTCAATAAACGGCGTGCACGTCCCGGGGCAGCCGTAATACACGATCTGGTCGCCGTCACCGAGACTCGCTTCCATGATATATTTCTTAAACGGGCGAAGCATTCCCGGAACTCCTGTCATCTGTTCAATCTGTTTCATACCTGCTATCAACGTTTATCACCCGCATAAAAGTATTCATTATGTCAGCCGACAAGTGGTCGGTGATGGGAGGGGAAAGAGGGTGCATGTGAGCAGAATACTATTATGTGGCGTGGTGGCGGGAATGCTGCTGTGTGTCGCTTCCGTATCGGCGGCTGTCACGATCACACCTGAGGGTGACAAATATGTGGGGGATGTACTCAGCCTCGATGGCACGACGGTCTTTTCACCGGGGAACCGGATTCTTGTGACGATCGAGCAGCTTTCGTTCGGACCCACCAACAAATCGGCCTCGCCCGGAATCGGCGGCATGTCGGGCCAGGTGACGGTGGAAGGGGGCGGGGGAGGTGCGAACCGGTGGTACATGACGGTGGATACTGCGTCGTATCCTCCCGGTGACTACCTCGTGACGGCAGAGGTGCTTGAAACCGATGTCGTCGAAACCGCCACCTTCACCCTGCTTCCCCGGCGGGTGACCCTGCCGGAGACCGGGACACCTGCCGTGACCGGACCGGCCACCGTTTCGCCGCTAACGGAAAGTCCGCTCCCGACGGCAACGCAGGCAGGTGGGGCTGCATGGGCCGTATGTGCCGGTTTGCTGGTGGTGAGCGCGTATCTCCGGCAGCGCAGGCCCCGATAAAGCGTGTTCTGACCACGCGAAGGGCAGATCGTTTTCACCCGGATGGCGTTTTGAACAGGTGTCTCCGACCGATATACTCATAGATGCCGGTGGAGAATAGTAGATCCGCATGGTACGCATGGCGGGTGAAAAAAACAGCTATCTGAAGCGTCGTGTACGGGAACTGCTGGTTTTAGCTGTTTTCTCCACTGTGTTTCTTGTCCTGCTTGCGTGGGTGCTGAACCCGCTTTTTCTCATCGGTATTCCCTTTCCCCTCATCTATTTCCGCGGAAAACGAAAGGCATATCGCGCCGGCATTCGGGGCGAGGACGCCGTTACCGGTATCCTGCAGGGATTTGACGACCGGTACACCCTGCTCAACGGGGTGCGGATCCCCGGCGCCGACGGTGATATCGATCACGTGCTCGTGGGGCCGAAGGGGGTCTTTGTCATCGAAACGAAGAATTACCGGGGTTTTGTTGCCTGCCGGGGTGATGCGTGGTACCGAAAGGTCAGGGATACCTGGGTCCCTCTCGGGAGAAGCCCGAGCAAACAGGCGAAGTACAACGCATCCGTGCTCAATGAGTATCTCAAAGGGCGGCACCTCGGGGAATGGGTATATGCCGTAGTGGTCTTCGCAAATCCTGCAATGAAATCGATCTTTGAGGACACGACAGTTGATATCGTCTATGGAGACGACCTGCGGGCACACATCCTCACGTACCCGAATCTCCTTACCGTGAACCGGGCGGATGAGATCGCTTCCGCACTTATCGCTGCAGCCGGATAAAAAAATGAAGGATCAGACCATCGTGGAGCCCCAGAGGGTATGTTCATACCGCTGTGCTTTTTCGGCCCCGCGGGTGCAGAAGAACTTGTGCTTCAGCCCCATCTCCTTTGTAATCGGACAGGTCGGGCAGATGCAGCTTTTCTCCTCGGAGATGCACATAAAGCTCTTTCCGGTCGCACAGAAAAGCGTCTCACCGGCCTCCTTTGCGCAGGTGTTGTAACTCGGGCAGGTCGGGCAGGGACACCGGTTTTTAAGGTTTTTCACCATCTCCATCCGGTTTTCGGGGGCCATCTCCTTCATGGCACGCATTTTCTCTTCAAACAAATCCATAACTATCATCCTGTATTTATTCACCAAAATATTAGTATAAATATATATAGCTATCCGTATGAAAAAAGCCGGACGCGGGTGATCCCGTCCGCCTGCATTCAGGATTCCGTGAATTCTTCAAACAGCTGATAGCGGCGTTTCAGGAAATCGCGCATTTCCATTGATTCGAGCCATCCACAGTCGAGCTGCGTGAGGATGCCGTTGATGATGTGTGCCTGCTCGAGGATTTTTTCGCTTGCCTCACCGGGGAGCATGTCCTCGTAGGCGACGATAACCGACAGCGGATTTCTGATGTGATTCGTAAGTGTGGCAAACTGTGCAAGATTTTTCTCGATCTGCGTGAATGCCTCGCGTTCAAGCTGTTGCATCTCCTTCCGCTCGGTGATGTCACGAGAGATGGCGATCATCACCAGCCTCTGGTTCAGTTCGAAGAGGTGAGTACTCGTCTCGACCGGGATGCGGGTGCCGTCCTTCCTGAGCTGAATCTCCTCGAATGTGGCATGCCCCTCGCGGAATATCCTGTCCAGAAATTCCGGGTAGAGTTCAAGGCTTTCGGCTGAAGTAACCGCTTCCAGGTTCATCTGGAGCAGTGCTTCCCGGGTATAGCCGAGTTTTTCGCATGCAACATCGTTGACTTCAATAAATCCTGCCGTATGCCCGTCGTCAGTGATGGCATGAAGGATGATCGAGTCGTTTGCGTTATTAAAGAGCATCCGGAATTTTTTCTCGTTCTCGATCAGCGCATCCATCGATCGCTTCTGTTCTGTGATCTCCTCGAGGAGAATGGTAATGCCGGGCGATCCGTCGGTAAATGCCGTCGGGATGATCTTCATCCGGAAAAACAGCTCCTCATCGTCCTTTAGAATGCGGATCTCCTCGATTACCTCCTCACCCTCAAGGGCACTGTCTATCCTCTTCTGGATGCTGAGGTCCGGGGAGACGGGGTGAAGTACGTTATGAATGGGTTTATCGAGTAATTTTTCCCGGGTCAGGTTGAAGAGGCGCAGAAAATTCGTATTCGCATCCACCACTCTCTGCTCTTTTGAGAGCACGACTACCATATCTGAAGAAAAATTGAGCATTGCCGAGATAGGAACCCTCTGGGAGAGGTAGTAGACCTTCGCCTGCCCGTAGGGCTCCATGTCCACCTGTCCCGACGTGCGGAGCACATCAAGATATCTCGCCACGGAAATGCGGTTCATACCGATTGCTTCGGCGATCTGTGTGACCGACATGCCCCGGGGATTCGCCCGTAAAACGTCCAGTATAGCTGAGTATTCTTTATGGTCCTCGACCATAATTAATTCAACAGCGTCTACGTATAAAAATGATTCTCTTGTGATTATCATTTGTGGTTATTTCAGCGATTTATCAAACAGGATAAATTCATTTGATTATCATTATGCTCCGGAAAAGCTCATATACGCGCACCACCTGTCTTAATGACTATTTGCCGCTAAATATGGGGGAATCTGCATTCGGGGAGGATTTGGATGTTTCGATGTTTTTCCGGTTGTCGTGGGGGCATATTTCCTCCGGATGCGGCGCGCCGTTAAGGTCTGGAATTATACAGCCTGGGCCCGGGTGGCGAAGACGCGAAAAAATAGTGTAAAAAAATGGGGGTATCTACGCCAGATAATCTTCCGGCTTTGGGATCTGCTCTTTTAAGCCCTTGCGTTTGCGGATTTCCCGCACAACGTCGTTGAGCATGCCTGCAGGCACCGTCTCGAATCCGGCGAATTCGGTGCTCCACATGGCACGTCCCTCTGTTGCGGAACGGACGTCGCCTGCAAACCCGAAGAGCTCGGCCACCGGTGCATTGCCGATGACGGTAATGGTGTCACCCTCGGACTGCATGTCCAGCACCTGGCCGCGACGGCCCTGGATCTGGCCCGTCGCGCTGCCCATGTGGTCCTGCGGGACGGTGATCTGGATATGCTGAATCGGCTCGAGCAAGGTGTCCCCTGCCAGAAGGATGCCGGCCTTGACGGCTGCGCGAACCGCAGGGATGACCTGGGCGGGGCCCCGGTGAATAGCGTCCTCGTGGAGCTTCACATCGACAAGGCGGATTTTTAAGTTCTGGACATGTTCGTCGGCAAGCGGGCCGCCGGCGAGTGCTTCCCGCCAGCCTTCGAACACCAGTTCCATCGTTTCATTCAGGTACTGGATACCCTTCGTCATGTCGAGGAACACATTGGTGTCCTGGATCGCCTTGACATTCTTTGCTTCATCCTTGCTAAAGCCGACGGCGACCAGCGCGTCCCTGCGTTCGAGGGCGGGCTGGTTCATCGAAATTTCGCCGTCTTTGATCTTCTGCACGACCACGGGGTCCAGCGGCTCAAGCTCGATGTAGAACCGGTTGTGGCGGTTCGGCGACTTTCCTTCGACAGGGCCTGCCATTTTGGTCACTGTCTCGCGGTATACCACAATCGGTGTCGAGGTGATGATTTCAACGCCCTTGTCACGTTTGATACGGCCCGTGATGATCTCGAGGTGCAGTTCGCCCATGCCCGAGATCAGGTGCTCGCCGGTCTCCTCGTTGATGGTAACCTGCACCGTCGGGTCTTCTTTGGCGACCTGCCTGAGAACGGTGACGAGTTTGGGGAGATCCTTCATGTTTTTCGCTTCCACGGCGACTGTCATGACAGGTTCGCTGTAATGCTTCAGTGACTCGAACGGTGTCACGTCCATGAGCGAGCTTACCGTCGACCCGACAATGGCATCCTTCAGCCCTGTGACGGCGGCAATATTACCTGCAGGAAGCGCTTCCACTTCGATCCTCTCGGCACCCATGAAGATGCCGACACTGGCAAGCCGGTTGACACGCAGTGCAGACCCCATCACGTAGACTTCCGTCCCGCGCCGGAGTGTGCCCGAGAAGAGGCGCCCGGTAGCGACTTCGCCGGCGTGCGGATCGAAGGAGATATCGGTGACCATCAGCTGGACCGGCCCTTCCGGGTCGCAGGTGAGCATCGAGGTCCCTGCCTTCGTCGTCTTGTCCCCGTGCCAGATGATGTTGACACGGCGTTTCTGGGCGTCGAATGGATCCGGAAGGTGATGGACGACCATATCGAGGAGGACATCGGAGAGGGGGCTGTTCTTTGCGAGCCACTTCATATCGCCTGACGTGCACTTCTCGTATACGTCCTTGAACGATACACCGGTCTTCTTCATATACGGGGCGGAGACCGCCCAGTTATAGAGCGCGGACCCGAAGGCGACGGTGCCGTTTGCGGCATCAAGTCTCCAGCCGGCCTTGTACCGCTCCTCGTTCATGCCTTTGATGAGCTTGTTCACCTTGTCGATGACCCTTCCAAGGCGGATCTGCATCTCGGTCTCATCGACCTTGAGTTCGTTGATGAGACGGTCCACTTTATTGATGAAGAGGACGGGGCGGACTCCCTCCTTCAGCGCCTGCCGGAGAACTGTCTCGGTCTGGGGCATTGTGCCCTCGACTGCGTCCACGAGGACGACGGCACCGTCCACGGCACGCATTGCACGGGTGACATCTCCCCCGAAGTCGACGTGACCGGGAGTGTCAATCATGTTGATGAGGTATTCATCTCCCTCATACGTATGCACCATCGAAACGTTGCTTGAGTCAATCGTGATACCGCGGGCCTGTTCCTCCTCGTCGGAGTCCATAAAGAGCTGTCTGCCCGCCAGCTCTTCGCTGATCATGCCCGCTCCGGCAAGCAGGTTGTCGGAGAGCGTGGTTTTTCCGTGATCGATGTGGGCGACGATTCCAATGTTCCTGATAAACTCAGGCTTGTCCATCAGTCCCGTGACCTTCTCTACCATCTTTTTCCGTCTGGTCATATAATTACACCACAAAAAAAGTATTATCGGGCGGATTTTGCCACACGCTCACGCTCTTCCTTCTTGCTGACCGAGTAGCAGCGTGAATCTCCCCCTGCCGCTGCGATAAGCTCATCGGCAAGAACGGCTGCCACCGGTTTCTTCTTCTTGTGTGACGCGTTGCGCACGCCACGGGCGATGAAGGTAAGCGCGGAGTCCACCCGCCGCTGGGGGGCAGTGTCAACCGATTTCGGCACGTTGATGCCACCGTACTTGAGCCTGACGCTCTCTTCCCGGGGCCCTGTGTTTGCCATTGCCTCCACGAGCACCTCGACGGGGTTGCGCTTCGTCTTTTTATGGATGATCTCAAAAGCATCCTTGACGATCCGGATGACAAGCTCCTTTTTCCCGGTGTTGTGCTCTGTCTGCATCAGCTTGTTGATGAGCCGCTCCACAATCAGCATCTCGCTCTTGGCAAACTGCGTGCCGGCAAGCTTCCCGCATGAATGGGGAACGATCATAGAGTGGATGTTGACATACCTGACAAGGCCGGGATCTTTGATCTCCACTTCGGAGAGGTCCCACTTGTTAAAAAGCAGGTGTGCTGCCCGTGCTTCACCCGATTTTTCTGCTGCAGTGCCTGCAGCGATTTCTGCATCTGTCATTGCCAATTACCTCCGCGGTTTCTCTTTCCGGCCAATGACCATTTCGTGGAGACAGACGTTATTGACCTCGGTCACCTGGAACCGAACCCCGGGAATGTCACCCTTCGATCGGCCGAGACGTCCGCCAATTCCCTCGATGGTGACCTCGTCGTGTTCGTCAATGAAGTTGATAGCACCGTCTCCGACGGCGAATGCCGTCACCTGGCGGCCATTCTTAATCAGCTGCACGCGCACGCACTTTCTGATTGCCGAGTTCGGCTGCTTCGCCTCGACACCGACCTTCTCAAGGACGATGCCGCGCGCCTGAGGCGCGCCTTCGAGCGGGTCTGACTTTATGTCGAGACCAAGCGCCCGGCGTGAATAATTAACGTCGCGCCATCTGTTGTTTTTGGCGTTGCGCTTACATTTTCTGGCTGCAAATTTTCCATTTCCCATTGGATACCCTCGCAAAGTTGGTTTATAGCGTGATGGGCTAACCTCTTTGTGCTATTAACTAACGCGCGAAATTGATATATATATTGTGGCTGAGAGGATTCTGCTCTTTCGCGGGAATAGCCGGATTCTCCGATTTTTTAGCAGAAACCGGAGGCATTCACCCCCTGTTCCCCTCCGCCGCGGCCACCGTATATCAGATTTCTAGCCATTGTACTACGAGTCCCGGCGTATTAAACACTCGTCTCACGTCCCGGAGTAATGAGACAGGATTTTTTTCACTTTAAGTGAGAAAGAGCGTACCGATGAATTCTTCATCCTGTGCCGGGAGTGTGACGGCCGAAGCGATCCTGCTCCATGCCGGACTGCTCGCACTCACCCTTCCGGGAGCGGTGGTCCTCGCCGGGTCTCCCCGATGATTATAAGCCTGCGAATACAAATGCTGTACGAATGGAAACCCGCATCTACAAGGAGGTATTTTTCGAGGCCAGTCACCGGCTTTTCCACTACAAGGGAAAGTGCTACCGGCTCCACGGCCACCAGTGGCGGGTTGAGGTATGGATGGATGGAAAAGTGGACTCCGAAAGCGGCATCCTCGTGGATTATAATCTCATTAAGGAAGTCGTGCACCGGTACGACCACCAGGTCATCCTCAACCGCGATGATCCGATGGTTGCGTGCCTTTCGCAGTTCCAGGAAGTAATCACTACCGACGGGGATCCGACGAGCGAACATCTTGCCGCCCTTCTTGCGGGCCAGATAACAGAAGCGTGTGCGGGAGCGGGAACTCCTGCGCGGGTACGAAAAATCCGTGTCTGGGAATCAACGAGCTGTTATGCCGAGTGTAGTCATGAAGATCTGTGAGATATTCAAGAGCCTTCAGGGCGAAGGACGAAACCAGGGGCGTCCCTGCATCTTTATCCGGCTGGCGGGCTGCAACCTTGATTGTGCATGGTGCGATACGCCCCACGCGAAAGAAGAGGGTAAAGAGGCGGAAATCGATGCTATTCTCGATTATGCTTGGCGTCTGACGGGGGATCATTTCTGCATCACGGGCGGCGAACCGCTGCTGCAGGGGGAAGAGCTGCTGCCGCTGATCCGCCGCCTCCATATGGCATCCAAGACGGTCGAAATCGAGACGAACGGCACGGTTGACTTCCGCCCGTTCCAACGCTTCGCCTCGATCTGCATGGACGTAAAATGCCCCTCGTCCGGGGAAAAGAGCAATCTGACGCTGCTTGAATTCATCAGGAGCGAGGATTCCGTAAAATTTGTCGTCGCAGATGAACGCGACTGCGCCTATGCGCGGAAGATTCTGGCACGGTTTCCGGTACGGGGTGAGGTGTTTATCTCCCCTGTCGAGGGAAGCGATGCCGGAGCCATAGCCAAGTTTCTCATCACGTACAATATACCCGCCCGGTTCCAGCTGCAGCTGCACAAGTGCATCGGGGTGAAGTGATGCGTAAAGCGGTATGTCTCCTTTCGGGAGGGATGGATTCGACGACGCTCGCCTATGTCGCACGGGACATGGGATACGCAATCTGCGGCCTTCACATGAGCTACGGACAGCTGACTGAGATAAAGGAGCGCGAGTGCGCCCGGATCATCGCAGAAAAACTCGGCGCTGTGGAATTAATGGAAATCACGCTTGAGCATCTGCTCAGGTTCGGGAAGAGCAGCCTGACCGACCGGTCGCTCTCCGTGGGCGATCATGACGGAAACGGAAAAGGCATCCCCAATACATACGTGCCGTTCCGGAACGCGAACCTGCTCTCAATTGCAACGAGTTATGCCGAGTCCTCCGGTGCCGAGGCGATCTTTATCGGCGTGCAGGCGTCGGATTATGCAGGATATCCTGACTGCCGGCCGGAGTTTGTGGAGGCATTTCAGCAGGTCATCGATACCGGGACGGCGGACAACACCCATATCCGGCTGATGTCGCCGTTCGTACACCTGAACAAGACCGATATTATCAGGCGCGGGCTTGCACTCGGGGTGCCTTACGAGGACACCTGGTCCTGCTACCGGAGCAATGCGCCTGCGTGCGGGAGATGTGATTCGTGCCACTACCGGCTGCAGGCTTTTCGCGAGGCCGGAGTTCCGGATCCGATCGAATACGGGGACTGATTCCAGTGATGGAGATATACCGCGGCAAACGCATGGTGATAGAGAAAACGAACGTGTTCCTCCCGTCCGGCGGGTCGAAAGAGCGAAT
This sequence comes from Methanomicrobiaceae archaeon, assembly GCA_016926855.1. Taxonomy (GTDB): domain Archaea; phylum Halobacteriota; class Methanomicrobia; order Methanomicrobiales; family Methanomicrobiaceae; genus LKUD01. The sequence continues at coordinate 19,616 of JAFGNT010000007.1, forward strand.
CGTCGTGCGGCCCGGAAAGGCGGTTGCCATCCTGCCGTGCGACGGGGATGAATGCGTGCTGATCCGCCAGTACAGGCATGCGATTGGCCGGTGGATCTACGAGGCGCCGGCAGGGACGATGGACGCGGGAGAGATCCCGGAGGAGACTGCCCGGCGGGAGCTCATTGAGGAGACGGGAATGGCTGCCACGATGATCGAACCGAAAGGGTGCATTTACACGACGCCCGGGTATACCGACGAGGTGATCTACCTCTTCGGGGCGTCGGGGCTCGCGCCCTCGGATGCCCATACACCCGACGAGGACGAGATGATCGAGGTGGTGCACGTGTCACGCGACGAGATGCACCGGATGATCGAGGACGGGCGAATTGTCGATGCGAAGACAATCTGCCTTGCATACCGGTGCCTGAGGTGATGACGATGCGGACACTCTTCTCCCTTGTCGTCTGTGCGGCCGTCCTCTGCGCCGCGGCCGGATGTTCGGCACCTGAGGCTCCGCAGGCATCGTATCTGCTCGGTGAGGACGGGCGCCTGATCATAAAAGCGGTCCCTCCCGATTATACGGAGACTCGTGTTAACGCAAGCGGCGGAGTCACGATCAGCCATATTACCTTCGCCAATCCCGGCGGCCCGGTCTCTGCACTTCTCGCGGCGCCGGACAATCCGGTGGCGGCAATCGTTTTCGTCCCGGGAGCGGGCGTGAAGGTAGCCGCCCATCTCGAACGTGCGGAGGCCTATGCAGCGGCCGGCATCGCGTTCTGTGTGGTCGATCCCCGGGGGAACGGCGATGAAACGCCGGGGTATTCGTTCGACATCCAGCGCGACTTTACCCTGTACCAGGAGGGAAAATGGCCGCAGGTATACCGGGTGGTGACCGACCTCATCATCACGCGGGAAATGCTCGAAAAACGGTACGGTGTTCCCGTGTATGCCATGGGATCGAGTAACGGCGGGCACTATACCGCCCTTGCCGTTGCAGCTGATCCGTCTTTTGCCGGATGGTCCGGGATCTCGACTTCCGGGTACGGCGGGGCGGCGGCACAGTTCGAAGGCGATTTGCGCCTGTTTATCCTGAGTATCGATCCGGATACTGCCGTCGGGTATATCTCGCCGCGGCCCGTCCGCGTCTATCATTCCATAGATGACATGGTGATCCCGTATGCCGACGGCATGGCGCTCTTTAACCATGCCCGTGAACCGAAGGACTTCATTGCTTTCAACGGCACGCACGGCATCAATACCGAGGTTGATGCGATGGTTATGGCCGATGTGCTCACCTTTTAATTGGCGAGGCTCGAATAATATATAATTCTTGGAAAATGGGGACAGTGGTGAATGGCAGGAACAGCAGAGATGGATGATGCCCGGAAACGGTATGAATTCAAAAAGACTCTTGAAAAACTCGCGGCGAAGGAGGGGAGCGGAACAGAACTTATTACAATCTACATTCCCCCCGACAAGCAGATTCACGACGTTACCAGTCAGCTGCGTGACGAATTCGGTCAGTGCGCCAATATCAAGAGCAAACAGACACGGTCGAATGTCCAGAGCGCCATATCTTCGGTTCTTTCCCGCCTGAAATACTATAACCGTCCGCCGGAAAACGGGATGGCAGTATTCTGCGGTACGATCAAGCTCGGCGGTGACCGTACCGATCTGGAATGCACTATTATCGAACCGCCCGACCCCCTCGGCCTCTATATGTACCGGTGCAGCTCGAACTTCGAGCTCGAGCCTCTCCGGCAGATGCTCCACGAAAAGGAAGTTTATGGCCTGATCGTGATCGACCGGCGCGAGGCGTATATCGGTTTTCTCCGCGGCAACCGTATCGAACCCATATCGGGAGTCCATTCGACGGTTCCCGGCAAACAGCGTAAAGGCGGTCAGTCCGCAATGCGGTTTCAGCGCCTGCGGCTGATTGCAATCAACGAGTACTACAAGAAGGTCGGCGACCGTGCATCAGAGATATTCCTCGCCGAGAAGGACTTTTTCGAACGGTTCAAGGGCGTGCTGATCGGCGGTCCGACTCCGACAAAGGAGGAGTTCAATGATGGTGCGTTCCTGCACCACGAACTCCAGAAACGGATTCTCGGCCTCTTTGATGTGAGTTATACGAACGAAAACGGGCTCTCTGAGCTCGTTGATGCGGCGGAAGACGCCCTCCGCGGTGTCGAAGTGATGAAGGAAAAGCGCGTGATGGACCGTTTCTTCAAGGAGCTCGTGAAGGAAAACGGTCTCGCTGCGTATGGCGAGGAGAGCGTCCGCAAAAACCTTGAACTCGGGGCGGTCGATATCCTCCTCCTCTCCGGAAATCTCAGGAAGTCGCGCCTGCGCATCAGGTGCCAGAACTGCGGGGCGGAAGAGGAGCAGACGGTGCAGATGGAGCCGGGGAAGAGTGCGAAGGATATGGAGTTCGGTAACTGCGAAAAATGCAGCGCTCCCCGTTTTCTTGAAGACGAGACGGATATCATCGACGAATTGACGGATTTTGCGGACCAGAGCAATACGAAAGTCGAGATCATCACTGATGATTTCGAGGAAGGATCGATGCTCTATAACGCATTCGGCGGCATTGCTGCGATACTGAGATACAGGACGGGACTGTGATGTACTATACTGTCTACAACGAGATACGCGAGGCGCTGGCCGTATGCACGGGCAGTGAGGAGGCCGACCTGACCGATGCCGGGGAACACGCAGATCTCGCTTCAACGGTCGCTTTCCGCCTCGCAAAAGTCCGGAAAATGGCACCGGTCAGAATCGCTGCGGAGCTTGCGGAGGAGCTTCGGCCGATCCTCGAATCGCGGGATGTTTTCGTCGAGGCGACGGGCCCCTATATCAACTTCAGGTTTGGTATGTCCTATGTGCAGGGCGCGGTAAGGGCTGCACTGGCACCCGGATTCGGGGCGCTGCCGGTGAAAACAGAGCGCGTCTGCATTGAGCACACGAGTGCCAACCCGAACGGTCCGCTCCACGTGGGCCACATCAGGAACTCCATTATCGGCGATTCGCTTGCAAGGGCGTTCCGGAAAGCGGGATATCCGCTGGAGGTGGAGTACTATATCAACGACATGGGCCGTCAGATCGCGATCGTCTCATGGGGTTTTTCGCATCTTGGAATCGATCGCCGGGAAAATGAGAAGGCGGACCATTACGTTGCACGCGTCTATATCGCTGCAAACCGGGCATTAGAAGCCGATCCTTCGATTAAAGAAGAGATTGAACGCAGGATGGCGCTTATCGAGCGGGGTGACCCGGAGATGGTTATCGCGTTTAGAAAAGTGGTGGATCTCTGTGTGGGCGGCATCAGGGAAACCCTCGCACGCCTCAATGTCACCCACGACCGGTTTGTGCGGGAGAACGATTTTGTCCGTAACCACCACATGCAGGGTGTGATCGGGCGCCTTAAACTCCTGCCCGAAGCGCAGAACGACGGTACGTTGTCGCTCGATCTCTCGGCGTTCGGATTCGAGAAGGAGTACGTGATCCGCCGGAGTGACGGAACGTCGGTGTACGCTGCCCGCGATCTCGCGTACCACGAGTGGAAAGCGCACAATTTCGACGTGGTCATCGACGTCCTCGGTGCGGATCACAAGCTGATTGGTGCCCAGCTTCAGGCGACGCTCCCCCTGCTCGGTGTCCTGCCGCCCGAGATCGTACACTTTGAATTCGTTTCCCTGCCCGAGGGATCGATGAGCACTCGTGCGGGCACATTCGTATCGGCGGACGAGCTGATTGACGAGGTGACGGCGCGGGCATTTGACGAGGTGACGGTGCGGCGCCCCGAACTTCCCGAGGACGAACGGCGCGATATCGCCCGTTCCGTGGCCGTAGGCGCAATCAGGTACGATATTATCCGTGTATCGCCGGAGAAGAGCACCGTCTTCGACTGGAAGGAGGCCCTGAACTTCGAGCGCCAGAGCGCTCCCTATATCCAGTATGCCCATGCCCGGGCGAGCAGCATTCTGGAAAAAGCGGGTGGTTACGAGGAGGCGTTTTCGTTCGCCACCGACCATGAGATCCGGCTGGCAAAACAGATTGCCCGGTTCCCCCGTGTGATTGAGTTGGTTGTCACCGAACGGCGTCCGCACCTGCTTTCGATCTACGCACGGGAACTGGCGGATCTCTTCAATACCTTTTACCGGTACGATCCGGTGTTAAAAAGCGAGGGCGAAACGAGGAACAGTCGCTTAACGCTCGTGCGGGCGGCGCAAAACACGCTGAAAGAAGCACTGGAGACACTCGGTATCGATGCACTCGGAAGCATGTAAGTCCCTGAGAAAACAGGGGTACCAGTTTTTTTCCGCTACCTCGTCCGCTGCCCTCAAACCCTGTATGTGGAACGTCCGGGCACTCCGGGGCGGTGAAAAATGCTACAAACACCGTTTTTACGGCATCGACAGTCACCGGTGTGTCCAGATGACGCCGACGCTCCGCTGCAACCAGCGCTGCCTCTTCTGCTGGCGTTCGATGGAGCACGAGATCACGAATGAAGAAGAGATTGAGCCTGCCCTGATCCTGGAACGGCTCCGCAAACTGCAGAAGAAGGGCCTTTCGGGCCACAAGGTTTCACCGCTGGTGACCCCGGAAGCGTGGGAGGAAGCGATGTCGCCTACGATGGTCGCCATCTCGCTTTCCGGAGAGCCGACCTGCTATTCGCGCCTGCCTGAGCTTGTGGACCTCTTATCCCGGGAATATACGACATTCCTCGTCTCGAACGGCACCCGTCCCTGGGTACTTGAGCGCTGCCGCCCGTTCCAGCTCTACATCTCTCTCGATGCACCGGACGAGGAGACGTACCTGCGGCTCTGCCGCCCGATGGGGGACTTCTGGGAGCAGGTGCAGGAGAGCCTCTCCCTCCTTTCCTCCCGCCGGTCCGCCATCCGCATAACACTGGTCAGGGGCTGGAACGATTTTAACCCGGAGGCATATGCCCGCATGATCCAGGATTCGGGAACACGGTTTGTCGAGGTGAAGGGGTACATGCATCTCGGGTACAGCTGCCGTCGCCTGGAGCGGTCATGCATGCCCGACCATGCAGAGGTCGCCCTGTTTGCACAGTCAATCGCTAAATACTGTGACTATGAATGTATTGATGAAAGCCCGGTGTCCCGGGTGGTTTGTATGGAGCGGCGAGACGTATGAGGTTTGATCCCGAAGCATGGAAACGGAAGGCACGAAAGGATTTTGATACGGCATGGCGGAATGGTCCCGGCATTATCACGCCGCCGGGATACGGGGGCACGTACCCGCGATACGCCTACCGGCGTGCCTCTCCCCACCCGATTGCGGAGACGATCGAGGCGCTGCGGCAGGTCTACCTTGCACTGGGATTTGACGAGGCACGCGTCCCCCTGATGATCGAGGAGCAGGATGTCTACCGCCAGTTCGGCCCCGAGGCAAGTGCGGTGCTCGACCGTGTCTTCTACCTCGGCGGGCTTCCGCGGCCGAATGTCGGGATTGCACGGGCGGAGCTTGACGCGATCGGTACGATTATCGGGCACCCGCTCTCCGGGGGTGAGGAAAACGGGCTTCGCGAGACGCTCCATGCCTACAAGAAGTCGGCGATCGACGGGGACGAGCTCACCTTTGAGCTGGCGGGCGTGCTGTCCTGCGACGACGGCCTCGTTGTTCGCATACTCGACGAGGTCTTCCCCGAATTCAAAAACCTCACTCCCGAGTCCTCCCGCATCACCCTCCGGAGCCACATGACCAGCGGGTGGTTCCTCTCCCTCGCCTCTCTCTGGGAGCACGTGCCGCTCCCCCTCCGCCTCTTCTCGGTCGACCGGTGTTTTCGCCGCGAGCAGGAGGAGGGGCCGACGCGGCTCATGTCCTACCACTCGGCATCGTGCATTATTGCCGGCGAGGATGTGACGATTGAGGACGGAAAAGCGGTTTCCGAAGCCCTCCTCTCCGCTTTCGGGTTTACTGATTTCCAGTTCCGGCCCGATGAGAAGCGGTCCAAATACTATATTCCCGGCACCCAGACGGAGGTATACGCACGCCATCCGGTACATGAATGGGTGGAAGTCGCAACCTTCGGGATGTACTCGCCGTCGGCGCTTGGCGAGTACGGCATCGGCGTCCCGGTAATGAACCTCGGGCTCGGAGTGGAGCGCCTCGCGATGATCCGGTACGGGGCCGATGATATCCGGAAACTCACCATGCCCCAGTTTTTTCCCCGGCAGCTCTCCGATCGCGAGATCGCCGCCGCCGTCACGCTCCGTGACGAACCCTTCCTGCCGGAGGGGCGGCAGTGTGCGCGGGCGATTGCCGCTGCCGCGACTGTCCACGCCACCGAACCCGGCCCCTGCTCCTTTACGGCGTGGGAAGGGACAATTGCCGGAACGGACGTTCAGGTCTTCGTGGAAGAGCCGGAAACCGGATCTAAACTCTGCGGGCCTGCGGCATTTAACGAGATCTTCGTGTACGGGGGGTCCGTGCTGGGCGTTCCTGATACGGAGAAGTTCAGGGACATCCGTAACAACGGCGCCCCGACCGGCATCTCGTACCTCGATGCGGCTGCACACCTCGCCGCTGCCCGGATCGAGGAGGCCGCCCGGTGCGGCACCGGTACGACGGTTCAGGTGAAGATGGTAAAACTCCCGGGCGAGATCAACTTAAAAATTCCCGACTACGTGATGCGGTACGTGACCGACAACAATAAGAAGGCGGATGTGCGTGGTCCGGTATTCCTGACGGTGCGGTCTGTTGCAGAAAGGCGCGGCGAGTGACTGCATGGTAAACGTGCTTCTTGGTGATGACGAACCCGCCACAATATCCTCAACCCGGTGACGGCTATTCCCGACTATGTGATGCTGCATCGGGATATCCGGTTCGAGACAGGTATCCCCGTTGATTGTGGTGCAGGACGCCGGGGTGCTCTCCTGGACGGAGAGGATCATCAGCCGGAGGTTTGAAACGAGAGTACTGCCAGCGTGAGAACTGCATGGCGTGGGTGCCGCAGGCAGAGCTTCGGGGGGTATTGCGCCCTGATCGCATCGCGCACGGCAGCAGTAAGATCCACCTGAGCGTTCCGGCATAGCGAAATCACACTGCTTCACGCTCATTTCGGATGATTACCCCGACTATCTCCGCAGCTTCCCGCACAAACGCCGGGCAGATACAGGAGAAAAGACCGCGTTCTTGTGCCGTCGCGTTTCCCTCCGGCGTCGAGATGTCCACGCCGATGAGGTCGCAGCACACTACTGTTTTGCACCGTTCCTCGAACCTCCGGAGGAACTCCTGCACGTTTCCGTATACAACTCTCTTCGCTTCCGCGTTGTCGATTCCCCGGCCTGTGGCAATACCGAGCGCCATGAAGGCTCCGGTCACCGCTCCGCAGACACTTCCCCTCTGCCCGATGCCACCGCCGAATCCCCGGCCGATCGCCATCGCATCTCCGGGTGAGAGCCCGTATTCTTCCGCAAACACCGAGAATACCTCCTGCGAGCAATTATATCCGCTTAAAAACCGCTCCACGGCTCGGTCCGCCTTTGAGAGGGGAATTTCCATGAAGATAATGTGGGGCAGGCGGGTCGTGAACCTGACGCGAACCGGGAGTGACTGTAGCGATGAAAAGGGGGAGAACAGCTGCCGCCCGCCCTGATACCGTGGCGGGTCTGGTCATGTGCTGTCCGGTGATTCGGGATGTGTGTGTGGTGGGGGTCATGGTGTCTCTCTCCTTTTTCCGCTGAATACACTATCGGGGGCGGGAGTATATAGAGAAAAAATGGGGGCGGTTCGTAAGGTGAACCGGTCGGTTCAACGGACCCTTTACTGTAAATGTACTTCCCTCTTCTCCTTCCCTTTATTTCTCGGCGGAATACCTCTTCACAGCCGACTCCGTGACTTTCTCATCAGCTTCATCGGCCTCCCGCCCGAAACGGATCCCGACTTCAAACGCCTGGGAAAAGCACGCTTCGGCATCGCTGACTTCGAAATAGTTGCATTCGCCCTTGATCTTGTCCTTCAGGACGTGTGCAAAGGAGGGATCGAGCTGGATCGCCTGGTGGTAGCACTGCACCGCTTCCCGTATCATGCCGGTCGAGGCAAAGACGTCGCCCCGGAAAATCCACGCCCCGGTCATCTCCGGATCGAGGTGGAGCGCCTGATCGAGGAGGGCAAGAATACCATCCGCCGTTCCGGTACCGTTAAGCATCTTCGCCGAATCATAGAGCAGTTTAGCCCGGATAAATTCCTCTTCGGCCATTCCTGTTGTGCTCCGGTTCCGGATCGGGCGGAATCCTCCTTTTTTCGTATCTGAGTGTTCCATCACGCCCGGGAGAATAAATAGATACGCCCCCAAAAGCCGGACCTGTCTGTCGGTCAGAGCACGGTGTCGGCGATGATAGAGGCTGCATAGACCGCCATTGCGACATGGAAGAACGGGAGCACCGCCAGTGCCGTTTTTGCGCTCTGGTCCCGGAAAATCCGGAGATTCGCTGTGGTGAGAAGAAGCATGCCGAGCAGGAATCCCCCACGGGCGATCCAACCGAGCCGGGTGGCGAAGAGGACGGCGAAGACGGCGTGGATGATGGTCATGAGCAGGATCCACACCGCCGTCCCGTGTTCGCCGTAGAGCACTGTCACCGACGCCATCTCGCGTGCCCGGTCGTTCGCGATATCGGCAAGGTCGTTCACGGCAAGGTGGGCCTCGGCAAACGGGTAGAAGAAGAGGAAGTAGAGGAGGGCGGTCATGTCGGGCAGGCCTGCGGCGAGGTACCCCGCCACGGGAAAGAGGGCGAAGTCGATGCGCCCGACGAGTTGCGCGATCGGCCATGTCTGGCGGCGTTTTTTCAGCTGGTAGAAGATTTCGGCACAGTACGCACACACCATGATTGCGAACACGAACTGCGAATGGGGTGGGGGGAGTGTGAAAATCAGCGCTGTCGTGACAAGCAGAAACCCGATGACGAGGGCCGCAGCACGGGCCGGCGTGATCAGGCCGGGAGGGAGGGGCCGGGTGCCGAAGAGCCGCCAGTACCGGGTCATGGCGGGATCAATGTCACGGGTATCACGCTCCCGGTCGACGATGTCATTGAGCACCAGTCCTCCCTCAAAGCCGAACAGGCCGATGAGCGCTACGGTCACGGTCGTCGTCCACGAAAATCCGCCGTATGCCTGGAACGCAAGCGCAAGCCCGGAGCAGAAAAGCAGCGGCCATGCCCAGGCGAAGTGCGCCCGGGTCAGATCGATCCATGCACGGAAGGAAGAGTACACATGTCAGTATTACCGCGCTCCTTTTTGACTCCATCTCCGGGGAGCAGGTGTCAGGAATGGTTTATCAGAGTGCCAGCCGACACTTTCCTGTATGAAAACTCCCGGCATTTTCCCGGTAATGCTGATTCTTGCCGCTTTATGTGTCATCTGGAGTGCCGGGTGTACGGGGACGGTACCTCCACCGGAGGCGGATTTGATATCACCGGTATCCGGCACACCGGCCGTATGCACACTACTACCGGGACGCCCTGCCCGTCCTTGGTGTTGACGGGACACTTGCAGATTCGGTCCCCCCTGATAGTCCTGTAAGGGGAATGGTGCAGGCGAAGACCGGGACGGTGTTCTCCGGAGATATGAGCGGGATTTTTTTAAACGCAAAGGCCATGGCCGGGTACATGACGGCGAAGAGCGGCCGGGAATCCGTCTTTGCGGTCTGTGTAAACGATCTCCGAATCACCGGCATTCCCGATGCGATCGCGGTAGGAGACGACCTGGGGCGGATTGCGGAACTCTTCGACGAAGCATACTCAGTTCATTTCTCTTTTTTTTTCCCTCACGGAAACGGACAGGTATTCTCTCCCCGCCCTGGCACGGTGGAACGACTACTATATTCCGCTCCGGGCCCGTGCTGCACATCTCAGGGAGGAGCGGGCAAAAAATCCGGGTGCGGCCCCCCCTCCTTGATATGAGGGAAGCCGAGATTGCGCTCTTTGAGCGCTATTCGGATGTCTACGGGGACGTCTGTTACCTTCTCGAACGGGAAGAACGATGAAAGGGGAATCGTTACGCCTTTGCTCTCATTCCTTCCGGAGATCTCCCGTTCCGGCGAGCTGCCGCGACTCAAGGATAAGTTCCGGGACAAGCCGGTCACGGTTCTCCCGGGTGAGGGTCCGGAGCACGACACCGGGGCGGTTTTTAATGCTCTCGATAAAGGCGTCGCCGTGGAGTGCGATGGTGGCGATGCAGGGCACCCCGCTTTCGAGGATCTGCAGGACATATGACCGGAAACGCGGTGAAAGGCATTCCATCTTCCCGATCTCGTCCACTATTATGACGCCGGCATCTTCCGGCAGTGATTCGGGATCCGCGAGAAATGCTTCGAGTCCCGGCACATCGACACCATACTTCCCCACCCGCGGGCCTGCCATGCCAGTCCGTGCGAGTACCTGACGCCGCCCGGACAGGGAAACGAGGTCAAACCCGATACGCACTCCCCGCTCACGAACCTCCCCGGTGTAAAAACCACCCGGCGGGGCGTCCCGGAGCGATTCGATGATACGCCGTACTGCCGTCGTTTTACCCGAGCCCGGGGGGCCTGTGATCAGGAGCGCGGCCGGTGACATCGGATTCTCCGGTTACTCCCTGAACTCCACCTCGACACCGCCGAACCACCCTGCAGCAACGTTGAAAAGAAAGGCGGCTACCGCACCGTAGATAAAACCGCCTACCGCGGCGCCGATAGTCATGACGATGATTGCGATGATGCCCCCCGTGGTCGCGGCCATGCCGGGGATGCCGAAGGAGCCTGCCACCGCACCGCCGAGAAGCATCAGGAGGAGAAATATGATGCCCATGATCAGCCCGATAACCATCATAATTGCTGCACTTACCTTTGCTACACTTACCTTTGCTACAGAAAAAACACCGAAATGAATGATTTCCGTCATACGGGAACCCTCTCACGGTCAGGGTATAATGCTTGCCATCCCCCTGCAAGAAGGGTGAGAATCCGCTCTGTTCCCGCCTTGTCGAGCGGGCGGTTGTCGTTCCCGCACTTCGGCGAGTGGATGCATGAGGGGCATCCCGAGGTGCAGGGGCAGTCCCTGACGACGTCTCGTGCAATCCCGGCAAGGGAGGGGAAGAGGGAATACGCCTTTTCCGCAAGCCCGATCCCCCCTTCATACCCATCGTAGATAAGAATTGTCGCTCCGGCCGTATCGGGATGCCACGGTGTTGAAAACCCGCCGACATCCCGGCGGTCGCAGAGCACGCGGACCGGCATCATGGCAATGAGTTCGTGCTCTGCGCCATGCAGCCCCCCGGCTATGTCCATGCCATCATCGGAAAGGCGTTCAACCGCAGTATCAGGGAGCGTGACCCACAGTGCCCTCGTGGTAAAGACGAGCGGCGGGAGGGTAAGGGGATGGGTTTCAAGCACCGTGTCATAGCGGCGGAGCTGGTACTGCCGGTACTGCTCGATGATCCTCACATCCCCGAAACAGAGTGTGCCGCCCTCCCCTGTCCGGGAGGCACGCGTCCGGATGACCGACATGTCCACTGACAGGTGGGCCCGCGTGTGGCAGTCCGTCTCGTCCGGGCGGACGGTGATCGAGTGGTTGTCGAGGTCGAAGCCGGTAACGACATAGGTCTCTCCCTGGTGGAGGAGGATCGCTCCCGGGTGGGCTTCCCGAAACGCCTGGTTCCGGTCCAGGGTCTCGAGAATCCGCCCGTTGCACAATACCCTGAACGATTCCCCGGAGGCCGGACCGAGAGGGCATGCCTCTGTTGCGCGGCCGCGTCCTGCGTACGCCCACCCTTTCCGGGTTCTGGCAAGGATTCCGGCGTTCGCGAGTGCCCTGACCGCATCGCATGCGTCCGTTCCGAAGAAGCGTGCCTCACCGTCGGGTGCCAGCGGCGCTTCCGCGGCAGCACAGAGCAGGTGTCCTGCAAGGATGTATGGGTTGGTTGGATCGAGAATGGCGTGTTCACAGGCTTTTTTAAAGAAAGATTCCGGGTGGTGTACAAAATATTGGTCCAGAGCGTTTTCCGATGCCACGAGCACCGACCACGAGGCGTTCCCCCGTCGTCCCGCCCGTCCCGCCTGCTGCCACGCAGCCATCATGCTGCCGGGGTACCCTGCCATGATCACCGCATCGAGAGAGCCTACGTCGATGCCCAGTTCGAGTGCATTGGTAGAAACAACCGCAGAAAGACTGCCATCCCTGAGCTGTTTTTCGAGAGCGCGTCTTTCTTCGGGGAGATACCCGGCCCGGTAGGCCGCGATGGCCTCCGCCGCCCCCCCGTTCCGGATGAGCGCGGCACGGGCCTGCCGGGCGATCGCTTCCGCCATTGTACGCGACGGTGCGAAACAGAGCGTTTGCAGTCCGTCTTCAACGGAGGCGAGCAGGAGATCGCAAACGGCCCGGGAGAGGGAAATCCCTCCTCCCCGGATAGCTGCAGGGTTTGCCAGCAGGAAGTGCCGTTTGCTCCGGGGTGACCCGTCGTCGTCGATGACAACGGGAGTTCTGCCTGTCAGCAACAGGGAAAATTCGCCGGGATTAGCAATCGTTGCGGTGGAGAGGATGAATTGGGGGCGGCTCCCATGCCGTTCGGCGATTCGAAGCAGCCTCCGGAGCAGGAATGCTACATGCGTGCCGAAGACACCCCGGTACCGGTGTGCTTCGTCGATGACCACGTACCGGAGTTTTTCAAAAAATCCCGCCCATTTCGGGTGCCACGCCAATACATGATGGAGTTCGTGCGGGTTTGAGAGGATGATACGCGATTCCTCGCGGATGCGGGGACGAAGATGTGCAGGCGTATCCCCGTCGTACACTGCACTCCCGGCCGGGAAACCGGTGAATCCCTCGAGTGCGCGAAAGCCCGAGAGCTGGTCGTGGGCAAGCGCTTTCGCGGGGTACAGGCAGAGGGCACTCGTTTCCTCGCCGGAACACAGGCTTTCAAAGATCGGAAGCAGAAACGCGAGGCTTTTTCCTGACGCAGTCGGTGTGGTCAGGATAACGTCCCGTCCTGCCCTGGCCTCGTCGATCGCTGTACACTGGTGGGTGTAGAGCCGTATCCCGCGTGCAGTGAGATATGCCTCGAGCAGATCCGAAAGCGGCCTTTTAAGGCTGCCGTAGACCGCATCATGGCCCGGGATTATCTCATGGTGCGTGATGAGGGGGTGCGAACGGGGGTCATCCATCAGCATGAATATCCTCCCGGAGCAGCAGGAACAGGCGGGCAAGCGAGATGATGTCACGGCGGTTATGCTCTACGATGGGCACGAGCGGTCCCGGGTTGCCGGTGCGCATGTACGTTTCGTAGAATTCCGGTACCATGGCACTGGGAACGTCATCTGTGCGTACGGTCGAGCAGAAGCGGGCCTCCAGCGTCCCGAGGCGGAAGTCCGGGAGCGTGCCCTTCCACCCGCGTCGCGAGAAGTGGAGCATGTCGTAATGGGGAACCGACGGTGCCGGAGGATACCCGTAATACGCAATGCGTCCCGCGAGGTACGGCATGTCGAACGATTTTCCGTTGAATGTGACAAGGGCCGGGCGATCCTGTGTGAAGTGAGAGCTGACCGCAAGGAGCGCCGCTTCCTCCTCCCCGATGTCCCGAAGGAGATACTGGCTGACGGAGAGTCCATGCGCCCCGAGACGTCCTATTCCGACGAGGATAACGGGCCGGGAGCACAAGCCGAGCGTCTCGATGTCGAGAAAGACCAGGTTTTTATTTTGGAAAAAACCGGACGTTGCGAGGGCAAGGGGGTGGGAGGCCGAATGACGGCGGGCGATATGGCGGAGAAGCGCACCGGTATCACCGCGGTCGAGGATAGTGCACAATGCGCGTGCATGTCCGTGAAAACGGGGGTGGCGGCACAGGTCGGTGATAGAATGGTACCCGCGCCCCTGCAGCATCGCTTCGGTACAGGGCCCGATGCCCGGAATGAGCCTGAGATTAGAAAGCAGCGACCGGGCTGCCCTGTCCGGGTCCGGTGGGAGTGCCTCGACCGGAAAAGTGCTTCGAATCACGAAGCAGGGCCCTGCAGCGGTCTCTTCCTCGCACCCGGAGAAGACTTCTTCGATTGCCGAGTCCCGGTACCGGGTGAGAAGGCGGTCACGCAGCAGCAGGGCCTTCTCGTAATCCGAGCGGAAGACGGGAGTATCGGCAAGGCCTGCGGCGAATACGTTCCCGTCCCTCGTGATGCTGTATTCCCGGCGATCTGCGATTTGCCGCCCCCAGCGGTCGGCGGCGCTCTCGAAAACGGGCTGTACTGCCATTATAGGGTCACGTGATTATCATGGCGCAGCAGGTAAAGAGACGGCCGTGAGGGGTGAAAGTGACCGTAAGGGAGCGCTGATGCCCCCATGCAGAATATTTTACCTCATCCCGATCGAATAGATGTTGAGCACATGGCGGAAAGACACGATCGTGCCCTTGCAGTGATCGCCGGGGCAATGCTTGCCCTGATGGCAGCGGGCACAGCGGGCTGCGTTGCCGGCCTTGTTAATAATGAGGTAATCTACCCCGGAATCACGCCCGTTTCAGGCATGCCTCCCATCGCTGATGCCGTGTTCGTTTTTCCGTTTCAGGACGGGACGGCATCCATCGCGGCCCCCGTGGATAGCGGGGTTCTCGCGGGTGCCCGGCAGGCAGAGAAGAGTGCCCATATGTACGGGGAGATCCCCGAGGAGGAATGGCTTCCCGGATATTATCTCTCGAGTATTTCTTAAAACCTTTTTAAGCCGTTAGTACTTTATAGTCATCGATCGATCACTATTAAATGAGCACCTTCAGCAATTTTGCA
>JAFGNT010000008.1 GCA_016926855.1 Methanomicrobiaceae archaeon
GAATGACCGAGGTGCCGAAACAGGTACGGGGGATCGCCGAGAAACTCAACCTCGATATATTCCCTAATACGTGAAGAGTTTGGGTTCTAAACATTGAAGATAGTTATAACCGGGCATTCTTTTAGAGATTTTTATTAATCCGCAAAATTGCAACAGGCTCCCGAAAAAAAAAATAATAATCTCCACACCGGGTTCTCCGGGCAGAGATCAAGAATTATGGTGTGAGATATAACAATGGTGTGTCGTATAATGCCTACCCGTCCAGTTTTTTACAGCTATTTCCTTTTTCCAGACACCTCCGAACAATTTTTCTGTTCTGCAAACAGCCCTGAAAAGATCCGTGAGAGAGAAGAGCATCCGTGTTGCTCAATCGGCCAAAAAAAAGAGATACCTAAAGCACCGCATCTCCCTCTTCGCCGGTTCTCACGCGGATCGTTTTGCCGACCGGAATGACAAATATCTTCCCGTCGCCAATCTGTCCCGTGCGTGCCGCCTTGCAGATTGCAGTGACCACAGCGTCAACATCCCCGTCAGGAACCACGACCTCGATCTTGGTTTTGGGGATGATGTCGAGGATATACTCCGATCCCCGCCACTGCCGCTTGAGCCCCTTCTGCTGGCCCCGTCCTTTCACATCAGTGAGGGTGAGGGAAACCTTGCCGATTGCCTCGAGCGCATGCTTCACGTCATCGACCTTGCCGGTCCGAATGATGGCCTCAATCTTCTGCATTTTCAATCCACCTCCACAAAGGGTTCGGTCATCACATAGTTGGGATAGGCCGACATGCCGTGTTCGCCGATATCCAGGCCTTCCAGCTCCTCTTCAGCCGAAACACGAACACCGATGGTCTTCTTGAGTACCCAGAACACGATTAACCCGAGCCCGAATGCCCACGCAAAGTTGACAACCACGCTGAGAGCCTGCACGAGGAAGAAGCCGGAATCTCCATAGAGAAGTCCGGTCACTCCTCCGTACGTGCCGTCGGCAAATATGCCCAGGGCAAGTAATCCCCATGCACCATTAATGCCGTGCACACTGACCGCACCCACCGGGTCATCGATATGCAGGACCCAGTCGAGGAACCATACGCCAAAGACCACGAGTGCGCCGGCAATAGCGCCGATCACAACCGCGGAGAGCGGTGTCACCCAGGCACAGGGTGCGGTGATGCCAACGAGCCCGGCGATAGCGCCGTTTCCTGCCATACCCAAATCAGGCTTACCATGCCATTTCCAGGTAATGAGCATTGCTATCATGAGACCGGCGGCTGCAGCAAGTGTGGTGTTGGCAGCGATGACCGATATACGCAGATCGGTGCCGACAAGGGTTGATCCGCAGTTAAAGCCGAACCACCCGAACCACAGGATGAAAACACCCAGGGTGGCCATCGTGATACTATGGCCGGGAATGGCGTTCGGTGTGCCGTCCTTCTTGTACTTGCCAAACCTTGGGCCGAGGATAAGAGCACCGGCCAGGCCGATCCATCCGCCAAGGGCGTGCACTACACCGGAGCCGGCGAAATCAAGCGCTCCCATCCCGGAGAGCCATCCGCCTCCCCAGATCCAGTGCCCGTAGATGGGGTAGATAAGCGCCGTGATAACGATGCTCACGATAATGTATGTGCTGAACTTGCAGCGCTCGGCAACGCACCCTGAAACGATGGTTGCTGCTGTCGCGGCGAACACCATCTGGAAGAACCATGACTCGATGGTGACCACATCATAGGCATCACCCATCAGGAAGAAACCGGACCAGCCCATCAGCCAGTTGAGCCCCTCCAGGGTACCGTACATGAAGGCGAATCCGACTGCCCAGTAGGCAAGCGCTCCGATGGAGAAGTCCATGAGGTTTTTCATCATGATGTTTGCCGCATTCTTCGCCCGCGTAAATCCGCTTTCAAGCATGGCAAAGCCGGGCTGCATAAACATTACAAGGAATCCGCACATCAATACCCAGATAAAATCAAGTGGTGCATTCGGGTTCTCGGCGAGTGTCGCCTCACCGGAAGGATCTGCAGCCCAGACAGGACCAACGATCATTCCGAGGATGATAAGACCCATTAGCACCAGGAACGGTGATCGATCATTCATGTTGTTTCATCCCAACCCTTTTTATGGTTAAGAAGGATATTTCCTTCTAACTATATTTATAGGTTATTATTTGCCCATAGAAATTACCGGGTTCTGGTGCAGCCGGCAGGACTCTCGAAAGCCCCGGACGGATCATAGCGCACTTTCGATTTCCTCACGAGCGCCGGGAACCACAGCCTCAGATAGGGGACGAAAAAGGGCACAGGGTGCTCGTACCCCCTGAATGGTCCATCATCGTCACCCCCCGGAGGTACGGATTTAATGTGTCTCCTGCCATGACTTCACCATGATGCCGCGGGTAATCATTCACAACAGCGTCAGCCTCGATAACGCCCTCACCGGGTTTGATATCGATCTCGGGGTGCATTACGGTGCTCTTCTGACATACAAACCGGATGCGGTGCTTACGGGTGCGGATACTGTCCTGTACGGCGTGGAGATGTTTTTGGACGAGGTGCCGCCGGAGGAGGAGCGCGATCTCACCCGGCCGCCAGCCAAACCGGATGATTCCCGCCCTATCGAAGTGATCGTCGACAGCAGGGGGCGTTTGCCGAATCTTCTGCACATTTTCCGGCGTTCAGAGCATGTTAAGGACGTCCTGGTCCTTGTTTCGGACAGAACGCCGGAAGAGTACCTGGACTATCTGGAGGAGCGGGAGTATCCGTTCATCAGGTGCGGCAGCGACCATGTGGATCTCCGGGCGGCGCTTGAAATACTCCGTCGAGAATACGGCGTTTCAACGGTTGTGTCGGATAGCGGGAGCCTGCTATCCGGCGTACTGATACGGGAGAAGATTGCCGGTGAACTCAGCCTCCTGGTCGTTCCGGTGCTGGCGGGAACCCGGCAGAAGAAACTGTTTGAATCCGTTGAAACGCCCGTGGATCTGACATTCAACCGATCAGAACGTCTCGAAAACGGGATCATGCACCTGATGTATACCGTTCAGTGATTCCGGCACAACATGATTTCAGATAGTGATGCAACATTCTCCGGGAACAATCTGGCGGCATCGCACCGGGCAGCAGTGTGCCGTCAGTACCCTGTCGCGTAGTACCACCCGTCTTCCTCGCGGACGTGCACGGGCACGGAAAACAGCCCCCCGATATTTTTATCGGTCAGGATCTCTTCCTTCGGGCCGTCGGCGCAGAACGTCCCGTTCTTCATGAGAATGACCCGGTTAATCTCCGGGATGATGTCGTGGAGATTGTGGGTGACCATGATGATCCCGGTGCCGGACCGGGCAATCTTTCTGAGGGTCGTCCGGAAGGCGTGGAGTGCATGGAGGTCAAGGCTATTCGTGGGTTCGTCGAGGATGAGCGCCTTCGGATCATGCACGAGCGCCCGCCCGATCAGGAACCGGCGCGCCTCGCCCGACGACATCTCGGTCATCAGGCGGTTTTTAAGATCTTCGACTTCGAGAAACCGGAGAATCTCGTCCGCTTTCGCCTTCATCGCACTCGTCACCTCGTGCCGGAAAAGCCCCACGGATGAAAAGAAGCCGGAGAGGATCACATCCCGGCCGGTTATCTCCCGGGTGAAGGTGTACTGCAGGTCGTTGGAGACGATGCCGAGCAGGGACCGGAGATCGGCGACCCGCCAGACATCCTCTCCCCTGATCTGGAACGTGACGCCGTCGCCCTGTAGTACGGGGTAATATTCGCGGGTGATCGTCTTGATGAATGAGGACTTCCCGGAGCCGTTCGGACCGAGAATGACGAGATGTTCGCCCTCGTAAATCGTCACCGAAGCGGAATCAAGGACGATTTTACCCCCTATCATCACCGTGACGTTTGTAAATTCCAGTAGCGGAGGGGCACCCGGTCCCGTCTGCGAAGGATTTTTTTGATGCATGGCAATTCCTGACAGCTAACTCTCCGTGTGCGCCGAGGGGGCATTAAGCATACCAAATTCCTCGTGATATCACAGCAGGGCCGGGAAATCGCTTTCTCCGGCATTACCCGTGCAAATCCCTGCCTTCATCCGGGAAAAAAACCCGGAAACCTTATTTTTGGTTGAGGATATGTGCACTATTTATCCACTAACAGACAAATTTGTGTCACCTGAACAAAAGGCGGGTCCCGTGTGAAGGTTGCTATTGCCCAGCAGAATCCGGTTGTCGGTGATATTGTCGGCAACACGGCGAAAATAGGGGAGGTACTGGAGCAGTGCCGGGGTGAATCCCCCGACCTCGTGGTATTTCCCGAACTCTTTCTGACAGGCTATCCCCCCCGCGATCTGCTCGAACGGCACTGGTTCATCGGGAGAGTGAACAGGGCGGTCGGGGATATTCTAAAGCTCTCCCACCGCTATCCGGAGACGGGCATCCTTCTCGGCTCACCCCGGGAGACGCACCGGGACACCGGCCGTGGCCTGTACAACGCGGCATTGCTTATCCAGAACGGCGACCTGCTGTTTTCCCAGCCAAAGTCGCTGCTTCCCGCATATGACGTCTTTGACGAGGAGCGGTATTTTGACCCCGCACCTTCCCTGAACGTGATACGTTTCCACGGCCATGTGCTGGGTATTTCAGTCTGTGAGGACGCCTGGAACGATCCCCACCTCTGGCCACGCCGGTTCTACCCCTTTGATCCGCAGTCGGCCCTTGCCCGCATGGGCGCGACGCTGTTCATCAATATCTCGGCCTCGCCGTTCTCTGTCGGAAAGGAGAACGTGCGGTTCGAAATTTTCCGGAATCATGCAAAAAAACATTCCATCCCCCTCTGCTACGTCAACCAGGTCGGCGGAAACGACGAGCTCATCTTCGACGGGAGAAGCATGTGTTTTAACGAAAACGGCGATCCGGTTGCGGTACTTCACCCCTTTGAGGAACAGACACTCATCGTGGACATCGACCACCCGCCCGCACCGGTTTCCTACCGGCAGCTGCCCGAAATCGAGAGCCTGTACATGGCACTGGTGCTGGGGCTGCGCGACTACATGAGGAAGTGCGGATTTTCCCGTGCGATCGTCGGCCTTTCCGGCGGCATCGACTCCGCGGTGGTCTGCTGCCTTGCCCACGCCGCGGTCGGCGCGGAGAATGTCCTCGGCGTGACGATGCCGGGACCTTACTCGTCGCCCGGCAGTGTCGGGGATTCGAAGGCTCTTGCCCGTAATCTCGGGATCAGGCTCCTCGAAATCCCGATCACTCCCGTCTACCGGTCGTATGAGAGCATGCTTTCGGGACTGCTGACACCCGGCGAAGAAGTCGGCGTCACCTTCGAAAATATCCAGGCGCGGATCCGGGGAAACGTGGTGATGGCGCTCTCGAATGAATTCGGGCATCTCGTGCTCTCGACCGGAAACAAAAGCGAGCTGGCGGTGGGCTACTGCACCCTGTACGGCGATATGTCGGGAGGACTTGCCGTCATCTCCGATGTGCCGAAGACCATGGTCTACCGGCTCGCAGAGTATATCAGCAGGAAAACCGGCGCCATTCCGGACGCAATCCTGATAAAAGCCCCGTCTGCGGAATTACGGCCGGACCAGCAGGACGAGGATACTCTGCCGCCCTATCCGGTCCTTGACAGGATTCTGGCTGCGTACGTCGATGAGGGGCAGTCCCCGGAGGAGATCACCGGGCACGGAATTGATCCCAAAATGGTCGAATGGGTGGTCGGAAAGGTCGACAGCAACGAATACAAACGCAGGCAGGCGGCCCCGGGCCTGAAGGTCACCCCCAAGGCATTCGGATCAGGGCGACGAATGCCCGTCGCGGCACGATATCATACATTTTAGAATCGAAGCATAGCGGTGCCGGGCGGTTCCGCCTGACGACCGTGACGTCTCTTTCTGTTAACCACACCATCCATACTTATATTATTCACAATTGTGAGAGGGAATGTCATGTCACGCCAGCATCCCCTGCCCTATATCGTGTTTCTCGTCCTCTTCCTACCCGGACTCTTGCTGCTCTCCACCGGACTCTCCCGGCCGGGCCTGTACCTCTCCGTCGCTGCCGGAGTTGCCTGCATTGTGCTCGGGGCCGTCCTCGCCCTGTCGGTAAAGATTGCCGACCAGTGGGAGCGGGCCGTCGTCTTACGGCTGGGAAAATTCACCGGGCTGAAAGGTCCGGGCCTGTTCTTCATCATTCCCGTTCTCGAAACCATCGCATACTGGATCGACAACCGGGTGATTACGACCTCATTCAAGGCGGAAAAAACACTCACCAAAGACACGGTGCCGGTTGACGTCGAGGCGGTGCTCTTCTGGAAGGTGCTCGACGCCCGGAAGGCGGCACTGGAAGTAGAGGATTACCGGTCGGCAATCAGCTGGGCGTCGCAGACGGCACTCCGCGAGGTGATCGGCAAGTCTCTTCTTGCAGATATGCTGGAGGGGCGGGAAAAAATCGATATCGAACTCCAGAAGATCATCGATCTGCGGACCAGAGAGTGGGGTGTCCATGTCAGTTCGGTCGAAATCCGGGACGTCCTGATCCCGGCAGAACTCCAGGATGCGATGTCGATGCAGGCACAGGCGGAGCGCGAACGGCAGGCCCGGGTAATCCTCGGGGATTCGGAACGGCAGGTGGCCAGGAAATTTGAAGAGGCGGCGGAGACCTACAAAAACAACCCCACCGCACTGCACCTCCGGGCCATGAACATGCTCTATGAAGGGCTGAAGGAGAAAGCGACGCTCGTTATTGTCCCCGCCACGGTGCTCGACACGATGACACTCGGGGATATGAGCGGGACGGTTTCGCTCGCGAAAATCCTCACCGAACCGGCCGGGAAGGCGGAACAACAGGCGGGAAAAACGTCCGGTAAAGAACGGGCGGCGGAGGATTCTGAATAACGGATCTTCATCGAATCTCCCGGGTGCACCCCGTCAATCCGGAAGATAATCCTCCCTGACCGGACAGAAGACCTCGATTGCGACGGAATCTTCGTGAATCTCCGCCATGTGTTCCGCATGTGCCGGGATGTTCCAGCTGTCTCCGGGTTTCGCATCGAACCTCTCGTCCCCGATATATAACGTCATATGCCCTGTGACGAGATAGCCGGTCTGCTCGTGCGGGTGCGAATGAGCAGGGAGTATCGTTCCCCGGGCGAGCAAAAATTCGGTCATCAGCGTATTTTCTCCCCATACAAGGGTTTTCTGGCGTATTCCGGGCAGAGCTTCCCCATACCCGCTCTCCTCATGTTCGGCAAACACCCTCATCACTTCCCTTAAAATATCTCAACCTCTTCATCCTGGATTTTTTTCATTTTTCTCTCATATTCCTGCGGATCGAGAGCATACTTAACGATTTCACGGATATCCCGTGCGGCTCCGGGATCCCCCCGGGACTGAAACGTTCTTTCCAGTTCATTGAGTTCAGCACGGTGAGAACAAATCACGTTCACCATGACAGGATACATGTACTCCCCCCGCCTCAGGCCGTCGCCGTCAAACCGGTAAGCGTCAAACGCAAGCTGCCCGATAACGGCTTCATCACCCAGGCATGCAAGGAGATGAACCGCGTGCCGGATAGCAGGACGGTTCGTCTCGTCGTCCCGGAACCGTTCGAGAAGATGCCGTAATTTTTGTGTGAGAACTGCCGTATCAACCGGAAGGTCACCCTTCCGGACAGCCGCCGAGTGCAGGCACTGGAGAGCCAGGTATGCGACCCTGAACTCCTGATCAAGGGTGGGAACAATCATATCCAGCTGTGCGGGAGTCAGCCGGTAGACTGACTTGTGGAGGAGAACTTCATGAAGGGCGGCAGCACTATCGTCCCCGCTTAAGGACGGGATCTCCGTAATCATTCTGTCGAACTGCCACTTGCGTTCGAATGACTGCCGGGAAATGACATACGACGCATTTTTTCCGGTGTCGGAAATTCCGAATGCGGCCAGTTCCCTGTCGGGGACGGTGACAATCCGGCCGTCTTCGACAAGGGCTGTAATCCTCCGGTCTACCTCCTGTTTGCCGTACCCGGACTCCCCCCGGTGCGTCTCCATGAGGTGCCGGATGAGATCTCTCCTTCGGATTACCGTCCGGCGGTCAAGGAGAGCGATAATGTCTGTGTCACGAGGCATGCAGTAACTCCGGGTAGTAGCATCATAAAACAGCAAGAGTGATATCATTTTCACTTTTTGTCCGGGTACCAGTGCGGTAGTCATTTCGGCGGAAAAATCCGAATAACCGGTATAACTATCGGTAAAATCCATGCTATAACACAAGGTGCCGGAGTGTTTCCCCTTGCAACGTCACTCCGGCGTTCGGAGAGGAACAGGGGCAACCCTTATCTCTCAGAAGAAAACATCCTCCACCCGGGCACCGTGAGAGACCACATATACACACGGGAATCCATGACCCGGTGGATTAACGGTAGAATACCCAATGTTTGAACTCTTCGCGCAGCAGAATCCCGTCACGCAGGCATTTATCGCAGGCCTCTTTACATGGAGTCTTACAGCGCTGGGTGCGGCAACGGTTGTACTCACGAAGGACGTAGACCGGCGTCTTCTTGACCTCATGCTCGGGTTTGCCGCCGGGGTGATGATAGCGGCTAGTTTCTGGTCTCTGCTTGTTCCGGCAATCGAGCTGGCCGCCGACATGGGAGTGCCGGAATGGCTGCCCGCTGCCATCGGATTTGCCCTGGGCGGGGTATTTCTCGGTGGCGTCGACAAAATTCTCCCCCATCTTCACCTTGGTTATCCGGTGAGCGAGGCCGAAGGGCCCAAATCATCGCTGAAAAAAACAACCCTGCTGGTCCTGGCCATCACGCTGCATAATATCCCCGAAGGGCTTGCCGTCGGAGTGGCGTTCGGGGCGATCGCATCCGGGCTTCCCACAGCAACCCTGGGGGGTGCCGTTGCACTGGCCATCGGGATCGGCATCCAGAATATCCCCGAGGGCGTCGCCGTAGCCGTCCCGCTCAGGAGGGAGGGTGTATCAATTCCGAAAAGTTTCTGGTACGGGCAGCTCTCCGCACTGGTGGAACCAATTGCCGCCCTTATCGGAGCGGCCCTTGTGTTTTTCGTTGTGCCGGTCCTTCCCTACGCCCTCGCATTTGCCGCCGGCGCGATGATTTTCGTGGTGGTCGAGGAGGTGGTTCCCGAGTCGCAGCTGCACGGGAATTCCGATCTTGCCACGATGGGAGCGATGGTAGGATTCGTCGTGATGATGATACTGGATGTTGCACTTGGATAGACGGGCAGAGCGATTCTATTGCGAACGAGGCGGTTTCCTGAAATCCCACAGTTATTTGGGAGGCATTCGCCGAACCGGCGTGGCATCCGGATTTCCGGCTTGTTTGGAACAGGTATAAAAAATGCCTCTTTCTTCCCTTTTTTCCAGAATCATATTTCTCTCGCGCAGGATCCCGGTGTATTTGGAAATCTCATCGGGATGAAGCCCGGTGATCCGGGCCAGATCCTGCATCGTACAGGGCCTTCTCCGGATCGTCTGGAGAATCGTCTCGAGCACGTCCGTTGAAAAACAGGGAATCTCCGAGCGAGACTCCGCACCTGTTATGATCTCGACACCGGGATAATCGAGATGCCGTGCAATCCGCTTCATATCGGACGCCGAGGACGGGACAATCCAGTCAAGGACGCCGGGACGGTCGAGGGAATTTAACTGAACCTTCTCCGGCCGGATCTTCCGAATGACGGCCTTCAGCAGATCGAGTTCCCCGGGCGTGTCGTTCAGGCCGGGGACAATGAAGATCTCAAGCCAGATCTCGCCGGTATATTCGCTTCTGAATGCAATCAGGCCATCAATAATCGGTTCCGGCGAAAGAGAAGCATTCGGCCTGTTAATCTTTCGGAAGAGGCTTTCTGTTACCGCATTGAGGGAGGGAATGACGACATCGATATCCAGAATATCTTTCCTGACCTTTGCATCGGAAAGCAGGCTCGAATTTGTGAGCAGCGCCAGCCGATATTCGGGAAACCGTTCCTTCACATGCCGTGCAATTGTCCCGATCCCGGTATGGAGCGTCGGTTCTCCCGAACCGGAGAAGGTAATGAAATCAAGCTGCGGGTGCGGGGCGAGGAACGTATCGAGCTCCCGTATGACATCATCTGTCAGGACATATTCCTTCCGTTCCGTCGTCAGATCCGTTGTCGGTCCGCATTCGCAGAAAATACAGTTGAAACTGCAGGTCTTGAAGGGCACCAGATCAATGCCGAGCGAAACCCCGAGCCTCCGCGACGGGACCGGACCGAAGAGGTACTGAAATCCCATGGTATCGCATCACCCTTGTGTGTTAGCAGGCAAAAAAGTGCGCACCGTGACCATGACGGTGCTGGGGGATGCCACACAGAGAGGGGCCGGGGTTTGGCTCCCCTTTTATCGGGGCCATCCCCTCTCCCTCGTTTCCCGGGTCCCGCAACTATTATTACCGCCCCGGAAGATATCGGGGCATATGAAACACGGTGCATGGCCGGTCAGAGATCCCGTCCGTCTTGCAGTAACGGTTGCTGCCAGTATCGCAGCTGGCATCCCGGGTTCACTGGTCACGAAAACCGGGCCCGGAACATGGTACGGGACGCTGGTAAAACCCTGGTTCTTTCCGCCGCCATTCGTCTTTGCTCCGGTCTGGACCGTGCTGTACATCCTCATGGGCATTGCCGCGTACCGGGTCTGGATGGAGGGGACGGACAAACCGGCAGTTCGCGGCGCTCTCGCCCTCTTTGCGGTGCAGCTCATCCTGAACATGCTCTGGTCGCTCATCTTCTTCGGCCTGGAAAACCCGGCACTCGCTCTTGCCGACATCCTGCTCCTGCTCCTCGTCCTGATCGCCACTATAGTCCGGTTCTCAGCCGTACGGCGGGACGCCGCATGGCTCCTCGTTCCCTACGTGCTCTGGGTCTGTTTCGCCACCGTGCTCAACGTATCGATCGTGCTTCTGAATCCCGCCTGAGGGATTCGGTCACGGCCGGGCGGCACCCGGGTTGCGGTCCACGGAGATACCTTTATGCAATGGTGTACCCCTATGCGCGACATTGAGAATTATGGGAGATACGATGATGGCAGGAAATGAAGAAATCAGGGTACGGCTGATCGAATCCCTTGTCGGATATCTCTCCGGCCCGGACGACGACCTGAGGCTGACTGCAGCAGAAGCGCTCCTGATGAGTACCTGGGACCCGGCATGGACTCCCCGTCTCCTCATCGATGCGGGTGGCGTCGTGCCGCTGGTCGCATCTCTTTCCGATGATGCCGCTCCGGTACGGAGCGCCGCGGCACAGCTGATCAGAATCCTTGTGCAGAAAGGGGAACTCGATGTCGTGGTTGAAGCGGGTGCGCAGCATGCCCTGGAAAAACTGCAGGATGAACCCGATCCGGTGGTCCGCACTCATGCCGCGGAGGCGCTTCAGGCGATACAAACGCATAAATGTACATGAGTCCCCGGGTTCGTGTCGTTTCATACGCACCCGGGATGACGAAAACAGGCACGAAGAACAGGAAATTTTCCGGGATCAGGGGGGAGATACAAGCGGGAAGTGATATTTTAGCGGCCGGCGCAGAGTGAACGCAGGATCGGTATGCTTGGCACACTATTATCCGTGAAGAGAATGAGATTTCATCAGTCATGCCAGCCACAGAGGTACTTGCTCCGGACGGCGGTGTTGTTCTTACGGGATATGTATTCTCCTTTTACGCATTTTGTCTCCTTGTCGTCGGATTTCTGGTGATTTTCTTCCTCTGGCTCATCTTGCGCAGGTAGAAAAGTACCCGTCGCGAAGCTTAATCTGTATGGTCCGCATACACTTCAGATGCACTATGGTCGTTTATCCCGAAAAAAAGCCCCGTGCATGTCTTTTTGATATGGACAACACGCTCTATAATTTTTTTGACGCAAAAGTTGCAGCCTGTACGAGTGCCGTGGAGTGCATCGGGTGCGGGGAAGGAATTGAGCTCTTCCGCTATTTTCTGCGGAATGTGCACGGATTCGAAGACCATGCGAACATTGAGGACTTTATGTGCGACCGCGATGTCTGGCGCAGTGAGACCTTCATCGCGGCGTGCCGCCGGTATGATGACGTGAAACTGCGGTCACTCCGCCTCTTCGACGGTGTTATCGAAACACTCACCCTGCTCAGTGAGAAGGGAATTAAAATGGCGGTTGTTACGGATGCGGGAAGCGGGCATGCGGCAGAGCGGCTGAAACACACCGGCCTTGCCGTCTACTTTGACTGCGTCGTGACTCCGGAGGTTTCAGGCACGCGAAAACCCGGGCATGATTCGTTCCTGTACGCACTCCGCGCACTGGACTGCAGGCCCGAAGAGGTATGGGTGGTCGGTGACAGCCTCCGGCGTGAGATTGAACCGGGAAACCGTTTGGGAATGACCACGGTATACGCCGAATACGGCGACTGGATGAAAACGCCCTATCCTGCAATCGTTCCCGATTTCGTCCTGAAAAGATTCTCGGATCTCTCCGGCCTGATGGGATTCTGAAAAAAATTAAAGAAGCGGAGCGGGTCCCTTCTCCCCGGATAGAGGCAGTGACGCTCCGCGTATGAGCATGGGCTGCCCGGTCACCCTGATTTTTTCAAGGATAATCGCCTTTCCCACCGGGGTGAGGGCGTAAACAGGGACGGATATGCCCCCCTGGATCAGCACACGCCCTGCCACCGCCTCGCGTACCGAGGCGGAAGCACATGCGGAAAGGATATCGCAGGTCGCCGCCATCTGCTCCGCATCCCCGCGGGAGATGCCCGTCGTGTGTACTCCGATAATGACCGAAGACGGGAAATCTTTCCGTATCCGTACCGCATCGGACGCCACCGCCACGGTGACCGCCACACAGGGATACCCCGCCTCCCGGGCACGGGCGACGCCCCCGTACTGGTCAAGTGCAGCCGTATCGGAAAACGGGACAATGCCGCCGGCATCTTCAATACGCCTGATAAGAGCGGGAATCGGTGTCGTGCTGAGAAGCCCGGACATCCGGCCCCCGATGCCCTGCACAAGATCAGGCCGCAGGGAGATGACCGTCCCCGCACCCTCGCAGGCAATGACCGCGGCATCGATCAGCCCGGCCGCCATGGCTGAACTGAGCAGTTCGGACGCCCCGAATACGACAAAATCGCGGGTTTCACCAAGGTCACGATCAGCCGTACACATGCCGAACGACCGTATCCGCTCCTCGATGTTTGCCCGGATCTCCTCCTTTGTCATCTCACGCACAGGGTGGGCAAACCTTTTTGCAAGCGGGCAATCGCTGATCACCGGATCCCCGACGTCCACCACGCGGCCGTCCCTGACAACGACGCGGGCCCGCCCGGCTGCCTCTATGATATGTTCGTCGGCCGTCATCTGGAAAGTATTTGGCAGGGTGAGCAGAAATCACTATGCCAGAGGTACTGTCGGGAGAGCAGGAAAGGGAAATGGAGCATATACAGGGAAGTGCGGCTGGAACAGGGAGGGAACGTTCCCACCGGAGGTACTGGGAGATTGATGTTCTCCGGGGATGTGCGATACTCAT
This sequence comes from Methanomicrobiaceae archaeon, assembly GCA_016926855.1. Lineage (GTDB taxonomy): Archaea > Halobacteriota > Methanomicrobia > Methanomicrobiales > Methanomicrobiaceae > LKUD01. Next base: position 13,514 of record JAFGNT010000008.1, read on the forward strand.
GATGATCACTTTCCACCTCCTCTTCGATCTCTCGTTCTTTCATATCGCGGATATCAATGTCCATACCGGATTCTGGCGATATTTTGCCTATGCAACGGCAGGTTTGTTCGTGTTTCTCGTAGGGCTCTCGCTTACCATCAGCAATTCGCGCCGCGACGGGGACCGGGACCACCCACCGTACCGGAAATTTGCCCTCCGTGGCGCAGGTATCTTCCTGCTGGGCATAGGGATCACCGCTGCGACCCTCATCTTCCCCGGAAAGGGATACGTGCTGTTCGGGATTCTCCATCTCATCGGCGTGTCCATTGTGATCGCACCCCTGTTTTTCAGATTCCGGGAGCTCAATCTTATCGCCGGCGTGGTACTCTTTGCCGCTTCGTATTTTATCCGGGGAATCGAGGGGCCACTCTGGCTTGCATGGATCGGCATCCACCCCGTTTCGTTCGTATCTCTTGATTACGAGCCCCTGATTCCCTGGTTCGGCGTCGTCCTCATCGGCATGTGGGCCGGTGCCACGCTGTACCCGGGCGGCCTGCGCCTGATTCCCCTTACAGACGACATGCCGGAGGCGGTTTCACTGCTCGCCGTTCTCGGGCGCCATTCGCTTGTAATTTACCTTATCCATCAGCCCCTGCTCATCGCCGGCCTGCTTATCGCAGGATTTCTCACCGGCATGCCGGTCCCCGTCACGGCCTGATACCGGCGAAGGTTGATGCGATAAGAGGCTGATACAGAGGACGGTAACAATGGACCAGTGGTATATCACAATCGTGCTTGATGGGGATAATTCCGTTTCCATTACCGGATACGGTCCGGATCCCACCTATCCACGGCGAGTCGTAACTGTCGCGGCCGGGCCGCTCGGAAACATGCTCTTAGAGGAGATCCGCGCAGAAATGATCTACCCGCCAGAGGACATGAAATGGGCGCTCCAGTCGGAGAATGATCTCTACGGATGGCATGCTGCCGTAGGCTTCGTCATCGACAGGCGGCGTGAGCCGTGGCAGGTTGACCACAACCTCCCCTGAACCGCTGATCAGGGGGTGGGTTCGCCCCCCGAAAACAGGGGGACGTCGAGAAAACGGTCGGCATCGAAGACGCCGCGTTCCGTCAGCCTGCGATGAGGTATCACGGTAAGGGCGAGGAACGAGAGGTACATGAAGGGATGGGCGATGCCGCTCATCGCCGCCACCGTCTGCTCCAGTGCACCGATCCGGCTGGCGACTTCCTCATACGGAAGATCCGACATGAGGCCTGCACACGGGAGCGGAAGGACGGTGACCGAGTCACCGTTGACCGCTGCCATCCCCCCGTTGTGATCGATGACCTCCCCGATAGCCTTCAGGATGCCCGCGGTGTCGGCGCCTGCCGCAACAATGTTGTGCGAATCATGGGAAACACTGGAGGCGATAGCGCCCGATCTGAGATGCAGGCCATGCACGAGGCCGATCCCGAACCCGGAGGCACGGTACCGGTCGCATACGGCCGCAGGAAGAATATCACGCCCAATATCGGGAATCGACCCCGGAGAAATGCCGATGTCCTCCGCTTCGGTCAGGATCTGGTGTTCGAGAATGCGGATGACCCGGGCATTTCCTCCTTCTGTGACGGCGAGATCGGCGGGGGTCGGAAGAATACAGTTAAACGGGCGTGAAATGGAAGCCGGAGGAGTATATCCGGGATCACGGATTTCAATACCCGCGCGGAACGTCCGGGCCACCCAAAATTCCTTTTCGTCGTTGAGTATGCAGAAGTCGGCAATCCTGCCCGGTGCAACCGCACCGCGGTCGGTCAGACCGAAACGTTCGGCGGCGGAGAGCGTGGCCATCCGAATGGCCAGTTCGGTTTCGCACCCGTAGCCGACGGCTTTGCGGATGCAGTCGTCAATATGGCCCTCGGCAACCAGCATGTCCGCGTGCCGGTCGTCCGTGGCGAAGCAGAGGCGCGATATGGTGGACGGGGTTGCAAGGGGGATGAGGTCACGGAGGTTTCGCTCGGTCGATCCCTCGCGGATCATGACATACATACCACGACGCAGTTTTTCCTGCGCTTCTGCAATATTCGTGCATTCGTGGTCGCTCTGCGCCCCGGCACCGATGTAGGCGTTCAGTGCATGCCCGGAGAGGAGCGGTGCATGGCCGTCGATAATCCGGCAGAGTGACATCTTTGCCACGACGCCGGGGTCCCCGGAGAGCACCCCGGGAACGTTCATCATCTCCCCGAGGCCGAGGACACCCTCCCGGCCCGTATATGCCGAGAGATCCTCCGCCGTCAGGGTAGCACCTCCACGGTCCATCGGTGTTGCCGGCACGCAGCTCGGGAGCATGATGAGGATGTCGAGCGGCGTTTTATCCCGCTCCGCGAGCATATAGTCGAGCCCGTCGGTCCCTGCAACATTCGCTATCTCGTGCGGGTCGGCAACAACCGTTGTCGTGCCATGCGCGAGTACAAGCCTCCCGTATTCCACCGGGGTCAGAAGCGAGCTTTCGATGTGGACATGGGCGTCGATCAGGCCGGGGACGCACCGCGCTCCCCCGAACCGGATCTCGCGGACGCCCTCGTACGCACCAATGCCCGCCACCCGTCCGCCGGCAACGGCAAACGATGTCTCTTCCCATTCACAGGAAAACGGATTAAAGAGTGAGACGTCATGGCAGACCAGATCTGCCGGTCGTTCTCCGAGAGCCACGGAGAGCAGCGCATTCGCACTCATGACACCGTAAGATCCCGTATCACGCTCGTGGTCCTCGTGTCGTCCACCATCACATAGAGGTATATTTTATAGGTTCCGGGATGGAGGCTGATGGGGACAAGGTACTCATTCGCGCCCGTGACAAGATCCATATATTCGGCCTTCCGGTATACTTCCGTCTGGGCAAATTCGGTCGTGTCAAAGATGGTGACCTGGACGGTGACCTGGCGCGGTTCGTCACCATTATTCACCATGACATGGAGCGTTTCGTCCGTATATGCCACGTCTCCGAACGTGTAGGTGGTGCACCCGGCCGTGAGCGCCGCTAATGCACACACCAGTACAAGAAGGCAGATGATTCTTCCGATGGACATTATCTCAATGTAAAAATCGAGTGGATTTAATACTATTTGTTTTTCCGGCGCAGCCGGATGAGGCGCTCGACAAAGAGCCGGAGGCCCTCATGCACCTGATCGCCGGTGAGGGCGGATATGCAGTGGACAAAACCATCGCCCGCGAGATTGGCAAACGTCCCGGGTGAAGCCGCGGGAAGGTCGCATTTGTTGAGCATAATAACAAACGGAACCCCGGTTTCATGCAGCCATTCACAGAAGTCGCAGGTCATCGCATCGACACTGCGCGTTGCATCCACCATCACGATGGCGCCGTCCATCCCGCGCGAAAGAATCCCCCGGACAAATTCAAAGCGCTCCTGACCGGGTGTTCCAAAAATAAAGACTCTCGTGTTCCCGATTGTCACTCTTCCAAAATCAAGCGCAACAGTGGTCAATCCGCCGTCCGTCCGTGCCTCCACATGCCGGGATGCCGGATCCACCGCCCGGATAAAGGATGATTTCCCGGCATCAAATGCACCGAATACGACGATTTTTAGTTTATCTCCATTTACTATCGCCATTGATTATCCCCATCAATTAACCATTAGTTTTACCCCACATATATTGTATATTTCGGTTTTTTAACCAATAATATCTATTGGATTAAAAAGGAAATGTTTATAATAGGTAGTAGAAATGGCTATATATTACGAGTTTCATACTCATTGTATATCACTAAGGTGAGGTGTCATACAATTTCCGTTACAGCATGCACATATCACAGAGGAGGTTTCCCTGAGAGGACCTCCCGCCCCGATAGCGTCGGATTCCGGCACCAGTCAGAAAACGATGGCAGGCCACGAAGTGCGAACTCCCTGCCACCAGAACGCCAGGACTGGAAAACAGATCCGGCCGAACAGCCGAAGAACACGTATGACGTTTATAAGCATTTTTACAGGCTTTAACGAGGTCGCTATGAAGGATATCATCAATCCGGCACCAGCAGGAATCGACCCTGCGCCGTCATCACCGGATCACGGCGGTGCGAGGCCATCCTTCTGTAATACAAACGACCCGACGTCAGAACGGAAAAACCGCCCTCTGGTTGCAGCGGGAACGATCCGTATCTCATCAACCGCAGTGCCTCATCCCGTAAAGGCTGGCAGGCACAGCGGATCGTCCGGGCATGGGACGGGAATGATGCGAAAAAACAGCAGCGTCCGGGGGCAATGCACGGGAATTTCTTCGTGCACATGTGACCGGAATGGAAACGGAGCCCCGTATCGGGGACTGTCGATTGAATTAATGTAACTCATGTAAGGGAGAAATGATATATGGCAGCAGCAAAGAAGAAAAGCACCGTAACCGGAACCCAGATGGGAATGCCGGCACCTGAATCGCAGCAGAACATGGATTATGAATTCATTGAATCATTTACATCCGCCATTGAAGCAGTAAAGGCAGGCGTGTCCGACGTGCAGATAGACCCGGCAACGCTTGCAAAGCCTCTCCGCCCGCTCGCTAAAGCCATGAACGAGGTTTTTAAGAAAATCGCAGCAGATGCTGAAATTCAAAGGCAGAACGGAACACTTTTCCGTGAAAATCCGCTCCCGATGGTCCTCTTAAACAGCTCATTCGAACTCGTTGACCTCAACGAATCGTATGAAAACCTCATGGAACAGCCGCGGGATAAACTGCTCTCCATGGAAACCACCGATTACAAGATAAAACTCCTCACAGGCGACAGAACGGATAAAACATTTAAGGGCGTCCACACGAAGTGCGAACTTCAGTTCACCTTCAAGGACGGAAGAACCAAGATCATCGAACAGTTCGGCATCCCCGTCAATGACGAAACCGGATCGACCGCATCCGCATATTTCGTATACAACGACATTACCACGGAGCGCAAGGAAGCCGAAGAGATCGAAAAGCAGATGAAGAAAAACGCGGCACTCCAGCGCCGCGCCGAGACGATTGTGCAGGAGAACCCGATGCCGATTCTGCTCCTCACAAAGGCGTTCAAAATCGTCGTCACGAACGATGCATTCGTTCAGATGAGCGGGTACACGCGGGAAGATGTCCTCGCAATGAATGCACGGGACTTCACGATCCTCGACCAGAAGGGCGAAGGCCTTGGAAAGGTAATCAAGGAGACAAAGCGCAGTTTCGGAGAAGTCACCGTCGAACTCCCGAGCGGCACCCATATTCTCGAACAGCACGGCATCCCGATTTTAAATGGGGACGGGGAGATTACAAACATCCTCATCGTATACAACGACGTAACGGTGGAACGCCGCGAAATGGCGGAGGTCAACACCCTCAAGAAGCGTGCGGAGGCATTCATCAAGGAGAACCCGCAGGCGATTACCATCCTTGCGAACGACAAGCACCGGCTCGACCTCAACAAGGAATACGAACGTGTATGGCGCGGGTCCTACGACGCACTGATGGCGAAGAAGCTCTACGACTTCGATATCACCATCACCGGCGGAGACGACTTCTACGCTTCGTACGAGACAAAGAAGAAGGCCGTCACCAGCATGGAGGTCGCATGGCCGAACGGAGAGAAATCCTATCTGATCCTTTACCAGGTCCCGATCCTCGACGAAAAGGGCGAGATCGACGTCAACTACTACATTTACCAGGATGTGACGGAAGACAACCGGAAGGAGAAGGAAGTGCAGAATCTCATGGAGACCGCACAGACAGAGGCGGCGAGGCTCAATACAAGTGCCGGCACCCTTGCAGACGCTATGACAAAGATGGCGAACGGGGATCTCACCGCGTTTGTCACGCTGGAGGACAACGATCCGCTCGAGACCCTCAAGCAGGACTACAACAAATCGATTACCGCCATGAAGGAGCTGATCGAACAGGTAGGCCAGGAAGCACTCCAGGTCGAAGGGACCTCACAGGAAGTGACGAAAAGCTCCGATGAGATCGGCCGTGCAACCGAACAGGTTGCCGTGGCGACCCAGGAGTCGTCCGAATTCACGAGAAACCTCCTTGCACAGATTGAGGACATCAACAGGGAAATCTCCGATCTCTCAGCATCGATCGAAGAGATCGCCTCCACGACACAGGAAGTCATGTCCCGGTCACAGAAAGCAGCCGCGGAAGGGAGCAAAACAGCCGAGATCGGCAGGGATGCCCATACCAAGATGCAGCTCGTGGGAGCCATATCCGAGGAGGCCGTTACCGAAATCACCCAGTTAAACGACGAGATGCGCGAGATCTCCAACATCGTTAAACTCATCGGCGGTATCGCCGCACAGACGAACCTGCTCGCCCTCAACGCAGCCATCGAAGCGGCACGGGCGGGAGAACACGGACGCGGTTTCGCAGTCGTTGCCGGAGAAATCCGGAACCTTGCCGGCGAGTCGAAAGATGCAAGCCAGCATATCGAAGACCTGATCATGTCGATCCAGACAAAGAGTGCGAAGACTGCAGCCTCGATGAAGACATCGCACACGGAGATCCAGCAGGGTATTGCAAGCGTGAATTCCACAATCGAAGGACTGAACCGGATCGTCACCGACGTCGAGACAGCCGCCCATGGTATTACCGAGATTACAAAAGCGGCCGAAGACCAGGCACATGCCACCAACCGCGTAATGCAGAGCATGGAAGACTCCACGTCCCTGACAAAGGAGAACATGGAACGCATCGAGGACATGGCAGCCCTCGCAGAGGAAGTGAGTGCATCCGTCGAGGAAGTCGGCAGCGCCTCCCATGAAATGACCGACATGGCCGGACGTCTCATGACGATGATGAAAAAGTTCAAACTGAACTAAGGGTGGACCATGAGTACAACTTTCGATCTGGTCGAATTTGAGTTGAGCGGCGAGCGGTATGCCCTCGACATCTATCTGGCCAGGGAAATTGTGGAGATGATGCCGATCACCCCAATTCCCCGGGCCCCCTCATATATTTCGGGGATTATGAACCTCAGGGGTGAGATCACGAGCATCATCAGCCTTAACTATCTCCTGAGTCTCCCTCCGGATGATGATCTGGAAAATCGTAAAATCATCGTACTGACAACTGAAACGGCAGGCGGATCAAATGTCGGCATTATCGTCGATGATGTGCACAGCGTCATTCAGGTATCAGAGGATGATGTCGAACATGTAGGTGAGGGGATATCATCGGACGTCAGCAACTTCGTAAAAGGAATTATCAAGGTCGGCTGTGATGATGCCGAGAAGAAGCAGGGACTTGTCATCTGGATAGATATGCTCCACCTTCTCAAGGATCTTGAGAACCGGGCATCGTAGGAAGGCCACTCCCTTATGAACCATTTTCGGCTGCTTCAGGGAAGCATCGAGGAGATCCTCTCCATACGATGCTCCAATTACAAGGAAGAATATATTAAACGGCGTATTCAGTCACGGATGCGGCTCTGCGGCAAGCAGGACTTCGAGGCGTACCATAAGTTCTTCACAACCGATACGAAGGAACAGGAATCCCTTCGGAATGCCCTGACCATCAATGTGACAAAGTTCTGGCGGGACAAGGAGGTATTCGATATGCTCCAGAAGGAAGTCCTCCCGGAACTGATGAAACGGAAAGAGCGGATTCGAATCTGGAGTGCCGGATGTGCAACAGGCGAGGAACCTTACACACTCGCTCTGATGGCATATGATATGACACGTCTCCGTCCGAATGTCCGGGTGACGATTACTGCCTCTGATATCGATAACGAGGTGCTGAAAACCGCCCGGGACGGAATCTACGACAAACGGTCGCTCGAAAACCTGACAGATAGTCAGATACGCCGTCATTTCACGGCACGCAGTGACGGTAAATTCGAAATCAAACCACATATCAAGGAGATGATCCGGTTCCAGCAGCACGACCTGATGAGCGGGCACGCTGCTGTGAAATCACTTGACATGGTGCTGTGCCGTAATGTCACCATCTACTTTACCGAGAAACAAAAAAACGAACTCGCGGAGATCTTCCACCCGGCCCTCCTGACAAGGGGATATTACGTACTCGGGAAGACCGAGTTCCTCGGCCGCGAAGTGGAGCACCTGTATCGTCCGTTTAATTCACTGCAGAAGATTTATCAGAAGCAGGATTGAGAATCCCGCCGGGGCGAGGCGGCACACATTTTTTTTATCGGCGGTAATCCTCGGGATCTGTTGCAGAAAGCGAGGACATGAGCTCCCTTCTCTCGGCAATCCTTTTTACTTCCATTGATACGAAAAAGAAATTGAGACCTACGACAACGATGACAAGAGTCAGCCCGAATCCAAGCAGTACGCCCTGTGTGGTAAGAAAGAGCGCCCAGAGAAGCACGACGAACGAAATAAGATAGAATATTGTCCAGGTACGAAGGGCGGCAAGGTCCATAATCCTGATGAAAATTACTTTTGGTACCTGATAAATGTATATACCCGAATGAATTCGCTTTTCTGCGTCTCACACAATCCGCCGGATTTATGACCTCCGCCATGCAACGCATTATGTGGATATCCGGGATTTAATCACGGTGGTAGCCGCATGCGCAATAGTCGCTGTGCTTGCCCTTGTCGTACAGCCCGCCCTCAATGGAGAGGGATTTTTCGGGGGGATATCCGATCCGACCCCTCCCCCTACGCCGGAACCAATACTGATGACACCGACACCCGAGCCGACAGAAACTGAACCCTACCGCATCTTTTACACCCCGAATCCGAGCCAGTATCCCCTGATTTTCCTCCCCGACCATATGTCCACTTTCGGAGCCTCCGATCCGGAATGGCACAGTACACAGATTGAAAGGTTCGGCTTTCTCGAGGAGGCACGGGGCGGCATCACCCAGTATTTCAGTGTCCCCTATCCGTTATGGCGGGTCAATTCAACACTTGATGCAAGGAATCACCCGCAGTCGGGATTGCTCGAATGGGTGCTCGTGAACGCGGAGAACGGAGAGATCATCGACGGGGGCGAAGTCCGCCATGGTGAAGTCGTCCGGAAAAATATCCAGGTATCCAATACGGACGTTTACTTCATCGTACGGGTCCGTGACGCGTACAGCTATACGCTGTTCTTCGAACGGCCGATAAAATTATTTTAAAAAAAGGTATTTCAGGCGCGTTCGACGATAATCCGAATCCGGTCACCCTTTTTCAGGCCGTGGCCTTTGGGGATATCGATATTGAACCAGAGTTCGGTGTCCGCCCCTTCCTCCCGCTCGTGAGGGCCCTGGTTCATCAGACAGTCTTTTGCGGAATCGATGGATGCAATGAACTCTATTCGTGACGTGAAGTCGACGACTGTTTTTTCCATACACAATGGTGTCCCTTCCCGTTTCATAATCGTTTGGATGGAGGACAGAACAAAAAGCACCCCGGGGCACCTCTCGGCCAACACCCGTTTACCGGTTCGTCCCCGGCGCCGGACGAAGTCAGGACTCAGGGGTATCGCACGACGGTGAACAGCAGAGAGACAAAAAAGAGGTTATCAGGCACCACGGGGAAGGACACGCCATGTAGTGCTGTTGGAATAGCTCCACCGGCTGATATCCAGTTCCTCGCAGATTTCCGCAAGGATGGCAAGATTTGTGCCGACTTCCTTGGGCGAAAGCCCAAGTTCCTTGGCAATATATTTTGACTTGAAATAGTGTTTTCCTTTGTCAAGGCCTCTTTTTAGATAATATAGTATTTTCCGCTGAGATTCCGAGTACGTATCCCTGATGCGGTTTGTATGGGACATCGTGATCCTCCATAAGGTAAGTATGTGATATATGCCATCCGCTATTTATAGACTTCGATTTGAGTTTTTCCCGATCCAGCAGATTGGAGGGCCTCATTATCACCCAAAGCCACTTAACTCGGGAATTGGACGGGTTGTTTCCAGCCCTGACCGATAAACCATAACGATAATCGCTGCCGTCAGGGCTCCAGCGGATACTCCCCGATCTTTTCTATCAGGCGGGCGACGACGACGTCCCGCATCCCCTCAACGAACTTGATGCTGCCGACAACGAGATGGCCGCCCCCGTTCACGCCGCCCCCGTCAATCTCCTCGCGGAGTTCCCGGACCATCCGGGGAATATTCAGAAGGACTCCCCGTGACCTGATGACCGCGAAATCGGGGCCGATCCCGAGTGTCACAACCGCATTGCCGGCGTGCTTCCGGCAGAAGCGGTCATGCACCTCGCCGGATGTTTTTCCGGGTGGCGGAAACGTGAACCGGTGGGCATATATTTCCACGTCAAGGGCAAAGAGCCGGGCGCCGTTCTCGAGAAGCTGTTCGGTCACATGGGGCATGGATGCCCGGAGCTGCTCGTCGATGGCGGCATTCGCCTCCTGAACAAGCAGGGCGACAAGGTTCCGGTGGCGTTCATAGGAATTATTGAGATTGAGAATGTCCTTGACGATTTCCCGCCCGTCGTTGAACCTGAGCCAGAACTGCTCGTAATCGAGGGCAAGGGCGATCTCTTTGCAGTGCTCCTCGGGATACTCGCGAGCAACCAGTGCAAGGTATTTCTCCCGCTCCGGCGCCTCGCTCCGGTCCCCGACACCTGCCACCGCAGGGATATGCCGGATACGGTCTTCCACGGGCGGATGAATGAACCGGGCAATCTCGGTCCCGAGCATTCCTGCGGTAATCCCGAAATCGCCCCCGGCATGGTAGGGATTGACATGCGCTTGTAAGAAACGGTCTACCGATTCGTCGGGATGGTGGTGATCGACGACCACAATCGGCAGGTCGTACACCCGTGCCATGCGGTACGAGGGTTCGTCCTCCTCCGTCGAACCATTGTCCATCATCAGAATCAGCGGCATCTTCTGCCCGAACCTGACGTTGTCCTTCGTGGCGTAGTCAAGATCCCGGGTCACATCCTCAATCTCGTAAAACGGTGCCTTCGAGGGAGCCCGCTTAAAGAGGTAATTCTCCGCATCAAAGTCGGCCCCGCTCTCCCGCATCAGTCCGGTGACCGCTGCCTCCACCGCAACCGCAGCCGAAATGCCGTCTGCGTCGGCATGATGGCGCAGGACGATAGGCTGGGCGGTGAAGACCGCTTTCCTGATGATTTTTGCGATTTTTCGCATTTCGGGGCGAAGTCGCTCGAGCACCGCGCTCTCGATGAGGAACGGGATATCGTCGGGCTCCGCCCGTTCATCAAGGGCATCGTTGATGCGCATACGCACACGTGCTGCGTCATCCTCATCGAGGACGGAGAGCGACGCGACCTCAATCTGGAGCTGGTTGTTGCGCTTCATCACTTCGCCGAGAATGCCGACGATGTCACCGACCATCGCCTCAGGATAGGCCCGTACCCCCGCCTCCACAAAGGCGGCGGCATTTTCCGTACCGGTCTCATCGACAATCGTAAAGATTGTCGGGCCCGACGTCTGCTTTATCTGTGCGATCTCTCCTTCCACCATCACGCTCCTCCCGATCTTCTGCCCGAGATCGGTAAGCCGCACCGGCGGGATGTGTGTCGTGACCGTCTGCGTCCTGTAGATGCCGGGGGTCACTTCCTCGAGATCGATATTGCCGTTTCTCCGGATGGAGAGTACTCTCACGATGATCGGGTCCCGTTCACGGTGATCCTGTTTTTGGTTGCTTTTATGAACCAGCCCCTTCACCCGGTCGTTTAACTGCACGAAGGTCCCGAAATTTGCGAAGCCCTGTACCCGTGCCTCATAGGTTTTTCCTTCTTCGACATCCTCTATTCCGCACGTTGCACCGAGGCGGTATACAATCTCATCTGTTGCGTTATCCATTCATTTCACCAGTCGTTTTCATGCGTTTAATTGTTCAGCACAGAGATCGGAAAGCCGTTCTTCGCCGTCCCTCCGCCCCTTTGCAATAATAATGTCACCGGAATAGAGCCGGTCGTTTTTCCGCGGGCGGTATCGCCACTTCTTCTCGTGCTTGATCGCAAGCACTACCATGCCCGTCACCGTCCCGAGCGACGCTTCCTTCAGCGTCCTGCCATCGAGGGCGGAGGAGGGACCGACCCGGACACGGGAAATGATCTCGTCGGATTCCCGAACAATCTTCTGAAAGACCGGGGGTATCTCGATATCACGGAGAATGACATCGACAATCGAATAGGCCGCGTTGCTGATTGCTTCGGCAAATGTGGACATGTAAAGAAGCCCCCGGAGATATTCAACGTTATTGATGCGTTTCGCCGCTTCCAGGACCCAGAGGTCGAGTTCATAGCGCATATCATCCATTTTCAGGTCAAGGGACGCTACTTCGTCGGCCACGTCCTTGTGCTGGAACAGGAGTGCGGTGTAGGCAAGGCCCACCGCAAGTTCGCTCATGTCCTTCATCCTGACAATAAGCCGGACCGCCCTGCCAAGGTCATCCACGACCGCCTCATCCTTTGTTTCCGCCGGCGGAAGGCGCTCCCCACCTGCCATGACAAAGAGCGGGTCCACCCCTCCTTCAAAGCCCTTGGCAATCAGGATGTCGCCGTCGTTGATAAGCGTATCACGGTCGGGATCGTACAGCCAGCTGACGCCCCGCCGGATGGCGATGACCCGCATTCCCGTTGTGCTCTGCAGCTTTATATCCCCGAGAGTCAGACCGTCGAGCGCACTGTTCTCCCTGACCACGAGACGCACCGTCACTTCCTCCGCATCGGGCAGCGCCTGCATGACACGTGCGGGAAATTTCACTCCTTTCAGGATGATCGTCGCCATATCGGAGGCGGAGTTCGAGATCGTCTCCGCCGCCTCCGCCACCTGCAGGAGGCCGCTCATGGATTCTGCCTCCTCTATCCGCCGTGCACCGAGAATGCTCTGGATACGTGCCTGGTAGACGAGCAGGTTCATGCGCTCCTCAAGATTGGTTACTTCCTGGGCAATATCCCTGCTTTCGAATAATATCGCGGAATAGGAGAGATCAACCATCAGTTCGGAGATGTCCTTCATTTCGATGAGGACATCCTTGAAACTGGTCGGCTGATATTCGAGTTCCGTCATAGATAGAAAACCCATTTCAATTTATCGTTTATTATGGTTCTCCCTTTTCCCCTCGGTCCCGCCGCTCCCGATACACCTGAGCGGACGGTTGTGGGGGGGGCCATATTTTTACGAACCTCTCTGTATTTCTTGGATTTGCAAAATAATAAACCCTCCACTGGTACCGGAACCGGATAACGGAGATCATGATGTATCAGGTCACCGAAACGGACAGGCAGACCAACCTGACTCCCGGAAAAAGGGGCGGGCCCTCACAGGACAAGATTGATAACGGCAATCAGCACAGCGGCACCCATCAGGTCAATCACGCTCGTAATGACGGGAATCCCGAAGTTATCGGGATCCAGTCCGTACCGAAACGACATGCTCGCGGTGGCGTACGAGACGATATTGACAAACGTGAGCACGATCATCCCGGCGCCCGTCGCGATGATGCCCATCTCGAGCAGTCCCGGTGAGGAGAGCCCCATTACGAGCGAAGCGCCGTGGGCGACCACCGCCATGAGGGGAAGCAGCACGATTGCGTATAAGTATGTGGTCGCGAAATGCGGGTATACGTCCCGCTCCGGCAGGATGTGCGGCGCGAAGACGCCCGTATGCATGCCGGTTGCGAGACGGGAGCAGAGGATCCCGCCGATGGAGCCGCACCCCCCCATAAACGGGGGGATGAGGATGAGAAGGGCCGCGAAACTGACCAGCCGGTCGAGATCGAGTGCGTAGGTCATACCGGCGAACGTCCCCACGAGCGAGAGCGGGATTAACAGCGGGACAATCTCCCGGACGATGCCCCGCACCTGTTCGGGCAGGTACCGTGTCGAAACGATGCTTGCTGCGACAACACCCAGCACAGCGAGAAAGAGCACCCCCCGCACGACCGGGTCGAGTGTGATGAGCACCACGCCGGTCATGACAAGGAGCGGGAGCGTGACGATATCGCCGGACGTGGTGACCGTCGGCGCCCCGATCATGTCGAGATCCACACCGTAGCGGTGGCTGGCCACCGCAACGAGAATGGTGATCGCGATGACGATGATGCCGGAGATGATGCCGCTTATGACCGAGATGAGCACGAAATCGATGACACCGATTCCGGTCTCCCCGAGGAGACCCGTAACCGCCCAGGCAAAGAACCCCAGCACAAAAGCGATCAGGACCGTCGCGACGAACGATGCACGGATATTTCCGCCGAGAACGCTCAGCGTTCCAAAATCGACTTCGAATTCCCCGAGGTGCATCGAAGAGGAGAGGCGCGACGCGAGAACTCCCGAGATACTCCCGCGCATATTAATGGACGGCGGGAGCAGCACCATCAGTCCGGGCAGGAGATCGAGCACATCACGGACAGACCCGAGGTACATCCCGGCGACGCTGGCTGCGAGCGCACTGAGCAGGAGGGCGACAAGGCCCGTCATTACGAGCCGCGTCCGGCTCGCAACTGCCACCAGAGTCAGCGTCACCATCTCCCATAAGTCCCTCACTCCCGAAACGGAATTTCTGCCATGAAGAGATCGTCAGGCGCGATCACATCACCCTCAAAGAGTTGTGCGGCATCCTGTATATGGTTTGCTGTACTTCTGTACCGGGAGCTGATATGCACAAGCGCAAGAATCCGGGCACGGATCTCACCTGCAACGACTGCTGCCTCTCCGGCGGTCGAATGAAAGACCTCCCGTGCCCTTTCCGCCGCGGCATCGTCAAACGTGGCATCGTGTATCAGGAGATCCGGGTCCATCCCGAACTCCTTCCAGTCCTCTGCATTCGGGCGCGAATCCCCGGTGTACACCACGCACCTGCCCGGGCGGGAAGGCCCCATCACATCCCCGGGAGTCACTTCCTCTTCACCGACAGAGACAGTCTCACCGCGTTGCAGGCGCCCGAAAAGGGGGCCGGGAGGCACCCCCAGTGCAATCGCCTTTTCCCGGTTGAAGCGCCCCGGACGCTCATCCTCCCGGAGAACATACCCGAGACTCGCCATCCCGTGCTGGACGGCCACTGCAGTGACACGGTACCCGGAAAACGGCACGACCGAACCGTGCCTGAGCGCGATCGGTACGAGGGAGAACCGTATCGGATTTTTAGAGAGCATCTTGATTGCATCGACAAAATCGTATACTCCCGGGGGGCCGTAGATCACGAGCGGCTCGGTACGCTCCATGAACGACAGGGTCTGTACAAGCCCGGGAACACCGAGAAAATGGTCCGCATGCCAGTGTGTGATAAAGATCGCATCGACGGTAAATCCTGTCCGCGCCCGCATCATCTGCTGCTGGGCTCCCTCACCGCAGTCAAAGAGTATCATATCGGACCCGCGCCGGATCATATAGCACGGCGGGTTCTTCTGGGTCGTGGGGAGGGCACCCGCAGTGCCGAGGAAATACACCTGAAGCGTTTCTCCGGCTATACAAACCACCTCGTAAACGCCGCAAGGCTGTGTGCACCTTCCGTCAGGTTTCGCCCTTCGACGACGCAGATGCCACTGTACTGTTCTTTTACGCGCCTGCCGACATCCGGCCAGTCGATAGTGCCGTCACCAAGGGGAAGATGTTCGTCATGGATGCCGTGGTTGTCGTGAAGGTGCATATGGTCGACACGGGAGAGATCCTGCAGAAACGCGTCCACGGCCCCGACAGTATTCGCGTGCCCGATATCAAGGGTCACCCCGATCCCTTCGATGCCGTCCGTCATGCCGAAGAGCTCCCCCGGTTCGCGGCAGAGAAACTCCCTGATGGCAATCATATTTTCGAGGCAGACTAAAACGCCCGTGTCCGCAGCACAGGCCCCGATTTCGGCAAGGGCTTCCTTCTGGTAGCGCCATACCGTTTCGGGTACCAGTTTTCCCGCAGGCGACATGTACCCGGGATGGATGGTCACGCGGTCGGTCAGGTCGGCGGCATGAGTGATGCACTGGCATATCTGGCGTATTGACTCCCGGTAGATCGGGTAATTCAGCGATGCAAGGTTCAGATCGGCATAGGGTGCGTGGACGGTCACGCCAAGACCTGTCGATTCCAGCACATCCCGTATCCGCACCATATTGTCGGGCCGGTCGAGGCGGTAATTTCCGTCGGCCGATATCTCCCATCCCGCGTACCCGCAGTCCTCGATACCGAACACCCACTCAATCGAATCCCAGACCGATGACGATGACGAGAAATATGCTTCGAGGGTCATGGACCCACCTTCAGCGTGTCGAGCAGTGCACGCACATCCGCCCGGAACGATTCAATCGTACTGTCGTTTATAAGAGTGTAATCCGCGATTTTCAGAGCCTCCCCAAGCCCCCACCCGAGTTCACGGGCATCGCGCGCTCGCAGCCCCTCCTCGCCGACAGCATCATCGGGACGCCTGCGCACCTGCAGGCGTGCGAGACGGACCGGAAACGCCGATGTGATGCCGACAAGCACGAAACGTTCGAAATGATCTCGGTAGAGCTTTACTTCGGCGTCGCTCCGGATGCCGTCGACTATCACAAGCGGTTTATCCAGCGACTCGATCGCCGCAATGGTGAGACGGGCAATCGCATCCCTGCCATGGCGTTCCCGCAGCTGCCGGGACATCTCGCCCATCGAATGATCGTCCGGCACGAGCCCCGCATCCAGTACCGCCTGCCGGACCACATCCCCCATCACGACAACCGGAATGCCCATCTCGTCGGCAATACGGGAAAATTCACCTTTTCCCCCCGCCGGGAGGCCGACGATAGCGATGACTTTCATGCCTTTCTCCGTGCCTGCGCGATATCAGACAGGACGATGGATTCGGCGATGATGATCCTGTTCTTATCATACACCACCTCACCGTCTTCCCGCGTCCGGATCTTCACCCGCCGGTTCAGGCGGTCTGCGATCAGCCTGATCTCATCAAACATAAGGGGCGGGATGCTCCCCTCGACACCCTGCTGGATCACGAAATCAACGCCCTCCGCCGCTCTCGCAATAAATGGAATATCGTCCTCCTTTCCCCGGAACAGGGTGGTGACCACCTCGAATTCGGGGAGACGCCCGTCCCGGTGTGCCTCAATGCAGAGAGCAAGTGATTCCCTGACCCGGTCGGTTGTCTCCGGCTTCACTTTCAGGAGATTCGGGTAATGCTCCCACCGTGCCTTTACATCGAGGGAGATCCGATCCACGAGTTTCCGGGAGAGAAGCGCCTGAAGGGTTCCGGGATATACGCCATTTGTATGCAGCCCCACGAGAAAACCAATATTCCGGCACTCTTGTGCCAGTGCGACAAGCGCCTCCTTCTGCATGGTAGGTTCGCCGCCGGAGAAGACGACACCGCTCACAACCATCCGGGTTGACCGTATCAGCGAGACGACATCGTCGATCTCCCTCCAGTCATCGCCGGTCTGGATTGCCGCATTATGGCAGTAATGGCACCGTACCGGGCATCCGCGTAGAAACACCGTGCATACAGCCCGCCCTCGCCAGTCGACCGTACTGAGCGGGACAAAGCCCCCGAAATTCACCTTCAAAAAACCACCAGTCAATATATTAGGTGGGTGGAGCACCACATGAAGGTTTCAATTGCGGAGCGACTGTAAAGGTCACCCATGAATGGTCCTGCGGTCACGGAGGAGGGAGGACATGGTATGCCTGGTGTCCGGCATGACGACTGTCAGGATGATGGTTTCAAAAAATGCTGAATGCGACTTAATTTTTGGATCCGGGAGTGATTCTCTTTATTCAAGTAAAGTTGGGTTGATGAAAACAAATTTACTTGTTTTCTAAACAAGCGAAATTTAGTCAGGAAATGTGAAAAAAAGGGTTTATTACCTATTTCTCACGTACCTTGTTTCCATGACACTCATCGAGGATGCCAGAAAGGGCATCGTCACCGAAGAAATGAAAATTGTGGCGAAGGCGGAGGGCGTGACAGAAGACTTCGTCCGACGCGGTGTAATGAACGGGCATATCGCCATTCCCGTCTCTCCATACCGTGATGTAAAGATCTGCGGTATCGGCTCGGGGCTTCGCACCAAAGTAAATGCCTCAATCGGCACATCAACCGACATCGTCAATATAGAAGAGGAGATCGAAAAGGCCAGAATGGCCGAACTCGCGGGCGCAGACACGCTCATGGAGCTCTCGACCGGAGGCGATTTCCAGGAGATCCGCCGGCGGATCATTGCGAATACAACGCTCTCCGTCGGCAGCGTCCCGCTGTACCAGGCCTTTATCGAGGCCGCCCAGAAAAAAGGCGGCGTCGTCTTCATGGACCCGGACGATCTCTTCCGGATCACGGACGAACAGGCAAAACTCGGCACGAATTTCATGGCAATTCACACAGGGATCAACCTTGAAACCATGAAGCGGCTTAAAAACCAGGGACGCCACGGCGGCCTCGTTTCACGGGGCGGAGCGTTCATGACCGCATGGATGATCCAGAACGAACAGGAAAATCCCCTGTACTCCGAGTTCGACTACCTGCTCGAGATCATGAAGGAAAACGACGTGACCCTCTCCTTCGGAAACGGCATGAGGGCCGGCGCCTGCCATGACGCGACCGACCGCGCCGGGCTGCAGGAACTGATCATCAATGCTGAACTTGCAGACCGTGCACTGGAAAACGGGGTCACCACGATCATCGAGGGGCCGGGACACATCCCCGTCGACGAGATCGAGGCGAACGTAAAGGTCCAGAAACGGGTCACAAACAACAAGCCGTTCTATATGCTCGGGCCGCTTGTGACGGACATCGCCCCCGGATACGATGACCGGGTGGCAGCGATCGGCGCGGCACTCTCCTCGGGATACGGTGCAGACTTCATCTGCTACGTGACTCCCGCCGAGCACCTTGCTCTCCCGACACCCGAGGAGGTTTTCGAAGGTGTCATCAGCTCACGGATTGCCGCACATGTCGGCGACATGATAAAACTCGGCAAGCGCGATGATGATCTTGAAATGGGGCATGCACGCAGGGATCTCGACTGGGAGCGGCAGTTCGCGGTCGCGATAAACCCCGCACGGGCGCGGCAGATCCGCGACGAGCGGTCCCCCGCAGATACGGATGCATGCACGATGTGCGGCGACTACTGCGCCCTTAAAATGGTCAACCGTCACTTCACCTTTTAATACCGGGATCCCTATCATCACCCTTTTTTATCATCCCCGCACACCAGAACGTGATCATTGTGAAGATTGTTGCATCGGTCATGTCCCTGGACACGCTTGACGGTGCCGTGGCATCAGGCCCGGACCTCATCGAGATCCGCCTTGACGCGGCAGCCGGGGCCACCCCGGAGGACGTTGCACGGCTGCCCGTACCGGTGGTGGCGACACTCCGGAGCCGTGAGGAGGGGGGAGCGTTTGCACGCGATCCCGCGGAATGGTACGCAATCATCGAACCCTGGGCTGGCGTTGCGGCATTTATCGATATCGAGGAGCGGTTTTCCCGGTATGCGCCGGCAATCCGTGAGCGGGGCTCCGCCATCATTTCCTCGGTTCACCTCCCCGGAATGCCCGGCGAAGAGGAGCTTGCCGCCCTTGCCCGCCGGCTCCGTGAGTACGGGGATATCCCGAAGATCATCGTCACGCCGGCATCACGAAAAGATGTGCTCGCCCTGCTCCGGTTCACCCTTGAGGGGGAAAAGCCGATCTGCACCGGGGTCCTGGGTGAGAAGTACCGCCACGCGAGAGTGCTCCTCGCCCTCTACGGGTCGGAACTGGTATACTGCCACGCGGGAGTGCCGGCAGCACCCGGCCAGTACCCGGTCCATGTTATGAAGGAACTGCTGGATGCCCTCGCATGACTGACACCAGGGCATCACCGTCCTCCCCTCCGGAAGGCGTTTCCGACAAGGAGCGGCTCAGGATCCGGATGAAAGAGAAGCGGACGCAGATGCCTGCAGCCGAAACGGAGCGATGCAGCAGGCTTATCACAGAGCACCTTCTGTCCCTCTTAAACGGCCATCACACGGTGATGGTCTATGTATCAAAGGAGGGCGAGGCTGACACCCATGCGCTCATCGACGCGCTCATCAAACGGGAAATCGCCGTTGTCGTCCCGATTATCGAGCGTGAAACCACCAGCCTCCGCCTATCGTACCTGAAAAACCGGGCACATCTCAGGGTGAGCACCTTCAATGTCCCCGAACCCATAGGAAACGAAATTGCGGCCGAACCCGGGGATATCGATGCCGCCGTCATCCCTCTTGTCGGATTTGACAACCGGGGAAACCGCCTCGGGTACGGGGCGGGATACTACGACCGATTTTTATCCTCCCACCCCGACGTCCTGAGGATCGGCATCGGGTACGCCTGCCAGCAGGCGGACCGCATCCCCTGCGAGGAGTTTGATATCCGGATGGATTACATCATCACCGAAGAGGGGATCATCCGCTGTTCGGGCAAAGCCATCCGGCACGCATAACAACGCATTGACATTCGGTCAGAAGGCCGCATGTGCATTAAAAAGGCCAAAATACCGTATCAGGGCACCCCATACTTTTCCGGCTGACAGGCCCGCCCCCAGCGGAGCGGACGGCAGTTCATTGCCCCCATGTCCCGCGAACGCAACAGAAACAACCACAGAAATCTTTATATATTGCAGTACCCTAACTATTGGTAAATATCACAGTGAGGCTTACTATATGGCACATTCACAGGATTTTGAAGTTACCGTCAAGGAGGCAGCGCACGAGGATGCGGGGCGTGGTATCGCCCGCCTTTCCATCGACCTGATGAAGGCGATGGGCCTCGTGAGCGGCGACGTCATCGAGATACAGGGCCGGAAGAAAGCGGCGGCACTGGTAAAGCCGGGTTTCGGCCAGGATACCGGTCGGAATATCCTTCGTATCGACGGCACGGTGCGGAGCAACGCCCAGACCGGCATCGACGAGAAGGTCAGGATCCGCAGGGTCGAGGTCGAATATGCCGAAAAGGTTGTCGTTCAGCCGACCCAGCCAATCCGGCTGATGGGCGGCGAGGAGTATCTCAGCAGGCTGCTTCAGGGAAGGCTCATTGTCGAAGGGCAGAGCATCAGGGTCAACCTCCTCGGAAACCCCATCACATTTGTCATTGCCAAAGTCAAACCGAAAGGCATCGCGATCGTCGGCCAGAAAACCTGGGTGGAGTTCAAGGAAACGCCGTACGAGCCTGAAGAAGGAGAAAAACCCGTATCCGATGTGCACTACGAGGATATCGGCGGGCTCGGGCGCGAACTCGACATGGTCAGGGAAATGATCGAACTGCCGCTCAGGCATCCCGAACTCTTCGAGCGCCTCGGCATCGACCCGCCCAAGGGCGTGCTTCTTTACGGGCCGCCGGGGACGGGGAAAACCCTGATTGCCAAGGCCGTTGCAAACGAAGTCGACGCCCACTTCATCACCCTCTCGGGCCCCGAGATCATGAGCAAGTACTACGGGGAGAGCGAGGGAAAACTCCGTGAAGTGTTTGAAGAGGCGCAGGAACATGCACCGACAATCGTCTTCATCGACGAAATCGACTCGATCGCCCCGAAACGCGAAGACACCAAGGGCGAGGTGGAGCGGCGTGTTGTTGCGCAGCTGCTCTCGCTCATGGACGGGCTGAAAGGGCGCGGACAGGTAATCGTCATCGCCGCGACGAACATCCCCGACGCACTCGACCCGGCACTGCGCCGTGGGGGGCGCTTTGACAGGGAGATTGAGATAGGCATTCCCGATAAAAAAGGAAGGCTCGAAATTTTCCAGGTACACACCCGCGGTGTCCCGCTTGACCTTGAACGGGAAGGTGCAGGGCCGGGTGCCGGCCAGGATGAAGAGATCCTGCGAAAAGGATTCCTCGAACCCTTTGCCGAACGCACGCACGGATTTGTCGGTGCCGATATCGCACTCCTCGTCAAGGAAGCGGCCATGCATGCACTCAGGAAACATCTCGAGGGGATCAATATGGACGAGGAGATCCCGATCGAAGTCCTTGAAAAGATCCGGGTCAGCCGTGACGATTTCGAGGAGGCGCTCAGGCATGTCGAACCGAGCGCGATGCGGGAGGTGCTCGTGGAAATTCCCGATGTCACCTGGGACGACGTGGGCGGCCTCGAGGAGGTCAAGAAGGATCTCGTGGAGGCGGTGGAATGGCCGCTTCTCTACCCCGAGATATTCGAGGCGCTCGATACACGGCCCCCGACCGGGATCCTCCTCTTCGGGCCGCCCGGCACCGGCAAGACACTCCTCGCGAAGGCCGTCGCGAACAAGAGCGAATGCAACTTCATCTCCGTGAAAGGACCTGAATTGCTCTCCAAGTGGGTGGGAGAGTCCGAAAAGGGCGTACGGGACATCTTCAGGAAGGCACGACAGGCCGCGCCGTCGATCATCTTCTTCGACGAAATCGACGCGCTCCTCCCGAAACGCGGCACCTTTATGGGTTCATCGCATGTTACGGAAAGCGTGGTATCCCAGATCCTCACCGAGATGGACGGCCTTGAAGAACTCGCGAACGTGATCGTGCTCGGGGCGACAAACCGGCCCGACATGCTCGATGACGCACTGATGCGCCCCGGACGGCTCGACCGCATCATCTATGTTCCGCCGCCCGATGCCGAGAGCAGGAAGAAGATCTTCGAGGTCTACCTCAGGAATGCATCGGCAATACTCACGGGCGACATCAGTATCGACGAGCTTGTCGAACGGACAGAAGGGTATGTCGGGGCCGATATCGAGGCGCTGGTGCGCGAAGCGAAGCTCGGAGCAATGCGCGATTTTGTCTCCACAATGGGAAGGAAAAGCGAGGAGGAGCGCAGGAACGCGCTGCCGAACGTCCGGGTAACCCGGAAGCATATCGAGGACGCCCTCCTCAGAGTGAAGGGAACTCTTGACCAAGACGCCCTCGAAGAGCATGAGCAGAAGGCGTGGGAGATCATCTACGGGCAGGAGCAGCGTGCCATCCTCGAAAAAGCCGTGGAAGCACTCAGGCGGGCAGAATTCGGAGAGGACGGAGAAGAACAAAAGGTACAGGCAGATGAGCTCCGGGCACTGGCATTTGCCCGGCACAAGGATTTCCCAAAAATAAAGAAGCTCACGGAGGAGCTTCTTCTGGTACTTGCGCACTAAAAAAACGCACGCGAGGCGCCATGATAAACGGTGTCGATGCCGGGGACAGCCGCCCGTCCCCCGGCTCGTACAGACACTGTTAATAGGCATGCCTTCGATACTTCGCCACCAGAGGTGGAGGAAAAATGGTGATCACACTTCGGGAGTATCTTGACAAAACCGGAGCCGGAGAGCAGCTGAAGGACCTGATCGTTCTTATCGCACGACAGGCGGTGCCGATCCGGGAAGCATTTCTGCACAATCAGTCTTATGCTAAATCGTTCAATGCTTCAGGCGAACAGCAGGCAGCACTTGATGAGTGGTCAGACAGGCATATCACGAAGGTGCTCGAAGCCTCGGGCCTTGTAGCGGAGCTTGCCTCAGAGGAACAACCCGATATCGTCAGGTTTCCCGGGGCACGGGCAGAGTATGCAGTTGTTATGGACCCACTCGATGGTTCCTCTCTGATACAGGTGAATCTCGCGGTGGGGACGATCGTCGGCATTTACGAGAGCGGCGGTGTGCTTCAGAAAGGAGAGAACCTGAAAGCGGCCATGTATATGCTCTACGGGCCGATGACCGTACTGACTCTCACCGTCGGAGAAGGCGTGTACATCTTCGCCCTTAACGAGGAGAGCGAGTATATCCTGCTCTCGGGGCTCGTGCAGATGCCGGAAGGCAAACTGTACGGAAGCGGGGGCCTGAGGACGGAGTGGACCGACGCCCACGCGTTCTGCATCGATACAATCGAACATGACGGCGCCAAGCTGCGGTATTCCGGGTCCTTTGTCGCCGATTTCCACCAGATCCTGAAATATGGCGGCGTCTACTGTTATCCCGCACTGAAGGAGAAAAAGGGCGGAAAACTGCGCCTCCTCTTCGAAGCCATACCCATCGGGTTCATCGCCGCACAGGCGGGAGGGGCCATCAGTAACGGGGCCGGAAATCTCCTCGGTGTCCAGCCGTCATCCGTCCATCAGCGGACACCCCTGTATGTCGGCAGCAAAGGGCTTATCCGGAGAATGGAAGAGCTCCTGAGAGAGTGATTAAAACCCCGTGTATCCGGAGGAGGGACCGCGCTCTTTCGTTTTGCCCCCGTAGCCCGGCAGCAGGGTGCCGGAAACTCCCCGTGACACGAATTCCCGTTCGGGTGGCGAAATAGCAAATCAACGTTTTACAGCGCGATTTGAACCACAGAGAACGGGATTTCCGGGACAGGAGTCGGGGCAAACTTTAATTAGATTCCGCCACCACATAACGGAAGATGGTTAATAGCATTGTATTGCCGATAAAGAAGGTTTTTGCACTCGTTGATTCAAAAATAGTCGTCGAAATAAAGGATGAAGAACGCAAACTGCAGGGAAGACTCATTGCCGTCGACGAACACCTCAACATTCACATGGATCAGACAACCGAATATATTCATGACCAGCGGGGAAGGACACTCGGCACCGTCGTGATACGGGGAAGCAATATTCTGACCATCGCTCCTGTAATCTGATTGCATATGCCCGATATCGAGGACCAGGCGTTTCGCGTTATCCAGTCCCGTTCCAAGGGAGTGCTCCAGAGCGAACTCTGGAAACTCCTGGAGATCGATAGCAGAAAATGCTCCCGGGTCGTGAAAAAACTGCTCGATGAAGAGCTGATAGAGCGTATCGAGTACAAAAAGGAAGGGATCAACACATACCTGCTCCGTGCAAAGAAGCGCGCGGTTAATCCGGCTCTCCTCCTCGCAGGAGGCGATCTTATCCCCTGTATCGCCTGTGAAAACGACTGCGTGGTTGAACAGTGCGCCCAGCTCACCGACTGGTTGTACCAGCTCGCAATCGAGGAATTTAACGAATAGGACACAAATTTTTTTTCACAAGCGTTAAGATACGGAAGGCTCGTACCTATGCACGATTGCCACCCGACACTACCGCCGGCGAGAGAGCATCGTCGCAGGTTACTGCCACTATCCTCCTTGTCGGCCTGACAATCGTTCTTGCCCTGCTTGTGCTGCTTTTTTTCAAGCTTCCCGCTCTGTCATGGGGATCCCCCGCACCCCCGGCGGTATTCGTTGTCTGTTTTATCGGGCACTATGACGAAACGCATCCCACCCACCTGAATTACGACAGCCGGATTGTCCTTGAACACCGGGGGACAACGGACGTTGAAAACAGCATGCTCTCCGCAGAGATTTACGCGAACGACGCGCTTCTCCCCTGCCGCATCGAGACGATGAACGGACACGATTTCATCAGCACGCCCCACTATGGCGTACAGCGGATGTGGGGATCGGGATGCAGCAGCCTCGTGTGGCGGCCCGGGGAGAAGACAGGTGTCGATCTGGCGGACGGTTCCATCCATCCCGGCGATACGATCCGGGTTGACATTCTGCAGAATCCGACAGGCGTGGTGATATCCCGCCACAGCTGCATCGCGTGAACAGGGGAGGCAATCGGCCCCGTGCACAGGAAAAGACCGGGATATCCGTGGCTTTAATTATTCCCCTGTATAATTCTACACACAGAGAGGGTGATCCATGCAGGCAGAGACTCCTCGTAAACAAAATTCACGATTACTGTTCAGAACCATAACACGAGCACCCCTTACGGCCGCACACCATCTGGCAATGACTTATCCGCCACTAAGGCGGCTCTATTTTAAGCACTATGCATCATACAAATCCCTCCACTATATGCTGAAAAAGCGCCTGAATATACTCTATCCGGTCAACGTCCAGTGGCTTGCAACGTACAACTGTAATTTTTCCTGTATTCACTGCGAAGCGAGTGCCGGAACAACAAAAGTTTCCGAACTGACGACTGAAGAGGTTTTTTCACTGGTCGATGAACTTGCCGCGATGCGAGTGAAACACCTGCTGATTAGCGGTGGCGAACCCCTCCTCCGGAATGACATCTTTGATATTATCCGCCATATCAGGGAAGCCGGGATGCAGTATGGGATTGCAACCAACGGCTACCTTGTCTCGCGCTATCATGACGAGTTCCGGAAGTATCCACCGGAACTCTATTTTACAAGCATCGACGGCCTTTCCGAAGCAAATGACCGGATACGCGGAATGCCCGGAGCCTTCCGGAACTGCATGGCAGCCCTTGAATTTTTCCGCTCCATCAATGTGCCGCTCCGCATCGTCAATACCGTTGCGCTCCCCGGCACCATCGAAACGCTTCCTGAAATGAAAACCGTCCTGCAGCAGTCCGCTGCAACACTCTGGAGCATCGCACTTCCTATTCCGGTGGGAAGAGCAAAGGAGAACAATGCCATGTCCTTAAACAACGACCAGATACGCACTCTTTTTTCCTTTATCGCTGCTGCACGCAGGGAAATGAATGTTGAGCTCACTGAGGACGCCGGCTATCTCGGCTGTCTTGCAGACCGGGTGCGGTCGGAACCGTTTTTCTGTGGTGCCGGATTAAAAAGCTGTGCTATTATGCCGGACGGCGAAGTGCTCGGATGCCAGATCGCCTATGACGCTTCATATTCCGAAGGGAATATCCGCACAACACCATTCCGTGAAATTTGGGAGAAAGGCTTTTCCCGGTTCAGAAATCCATCCTTTGATGCCTCCTGCAGAGAGTGCCCGTACGTGCGCCCCTGTCGCAACGGATGCTGGGGGATGCGGCTCGGTGATAAACATTGCCTGCGGGAGATATGGGATGATCCAGAGTATTGTAAGAAGATATAGGGCCATTCCCCTCCGTCGACGACTGTTGATACAGCGCTTGCTCTTTCCGATCTTTGCCATATCCCGTTTAAGGCGGGAGTCCTACTTTAATCTCTACCGTATCACAGGCGATCAGGAAATGTGGTACTGCACATCCCACGCGATCTCTCCGTACATAATGAGCGTGTTTTTCCCCGGAGCCCACCTTGAAAACGCGGGCAGGATTTATATATGGAATTTACCGTCCTTTGTAAGGAACCGCCAGAACGTCATCGTGGATATGGACAGGTTTTTTTCCTTCCTCTTTCCGGGTGCGATGTTTACCTTTCCCTGGATCCAGCAGGTGCTGGATCTCAGCATCCCCATGCATAACATTATGAAGCATATCAGGGAAAGCAAAAAATTTTCGAAATACGAGTGTGAAATCTCCCAAGATCCCAGAGATCTGCGTTTTTTTCATGATGCTATGTATACTCAGTTCGTCCGTGAACGTTTCGGGGATCAGGCGGTTGTCCCCGAACTTGAAAGAATCAGGTTCCTCTTTCCCGGAACGGAAGTGCTTTTCGTCACAGAGTCAGGACAGCGCGTCGGAGGATCGATCGGCATGCCCGACGGCGATACGTACCGGTGGCTGTATACCGCAATCATCGATGACCGGTACCGGAAAAAAGGAGCACTCTCTGCGGCATATTATTTCGGGATTTTGCGGGCAAAAGAAACCGGGGCACGCTCCATTGATTTAGGATTGAGCAGGCCGTTCCTGTCGGATGGTGTCGCCCTTTATAAGCGAAAATGGCGTGCCACCATGAAGCTCGAAAATCAGACACGGCGCTGGTTCCTGCTATCTAACATCGAGAAAGAACACCTGATCGTGCTCATCGACGGATCGCTCACGGCTCTTGTCACATCGTGGGATGATCCTTATATCAAACTTTACCGGGATTCACAGATTGCATTTAAAATCATTCCACCTGCAGAAGAATCCGCCCGGACACTCCCGAAGGACACGTGACGTGCGATCCGTGGTACTACGGAACGGTCCTGCCTCGGTGTCAACTTTTTTTACCTTATACCAGTAGACAGTACCCGGGAACCATGCAGGTCAATAGTAAACGATACGGGCTGTATCTTATCCGCTGGCAGCTTTCCACCCCCATTCTTGCCGGAGTGCTCTATATTCTCGCCGCAATGGATGCACTCACCGCCACTGTCATAGCGAACCTCATCGGCGGACTGATCTTCTTCTGGGTCGATCGGTTCATCTTCACGTCGCAGTCACTCGCCGCCCAGTGGGAGGTGCGGGATAAAATCCGCTGTGTCGACTGCGGAGCTCTCGCCCGCGGCTACCGCCTCGTTCGGACGGATAATTACGACCGTTCCGGCGACCACGCGCCGCAGTTCCGGTGCGAGAAGTGTTCGATCCGGAAATCCGAGGATTTGAAAAAGCGCGGCATTAACCATTAGGAAGGGCATGCGTCCCGGGAGTTCGCATAACCGCCCGGGCAACCAGTCGCGCAACGCGCAGCGGTTCGGGCACTTTACCCTCCCTCGTAAAGGCATCGGTTATCCGCTCCGCCATGGCACGTTCTAAGCGGGCGGTCCTCAGGTAAACGGTATACCCGGTTTTAAGCAGGTATTCCGAGCGCTCCCCGAGGTGCCTGTACGCATCCATCCGATCATCATCTCCGGGAAAATGGAACCGTATATCGTCTTCGAGCCCTTCCGACGCCTCATATGTAACCGCAATCACGGGAAGGCCGGTCTCCTCCGCGATCCGGTCGGGTGACAGGATATTATACCATGCAATCACGCAGCCGCTGATCATCAGGCAGTTGATGTCACTTCGGTTCAGGATCCGGACAAGCCGGATGACGGTGTCAGTCGCATCCATGCCTCCGACCGTCACGTCCGCACAGGCGGCGCCATCGATGACGAGATCCTTGCGCATCACCACACCGGCAAGGGTCGACGAACTCCGGCCGGAGAAACTTTCCGCGACGCCAAGGACGCGCAATCCCTTTTTAGCGATGTGCATGCAAGCACTTATGACTATAGATTTTATATAGTGTACCAATGGACATCACCAGAGATGAAGTCTGCATCTTCATCCCGACGCTGAATGAAGCACCGACAATCGGCTCCCTCATCCGAACCTTCAGGAAAAAGGGGTATTCACACATTTTTGTCATGGACGGGGGGAGTTCCGACGATACGGTCAGGATCGCAGAGGCCGAAGGTGCCCGCGTCGAAATCCAGCAGGGAAAAGGAAAGGGCACGGCCATCATCGAGGCCTTCGGAACCATCGATCTGCCCTACATCCTGATGCTCGACGGAGACGGAACGTATGATCCCGATGACGCGGAGGTGATGTTGCAGCCCCTGTTCAACGGTGCCGACCACGTTATCGGCAACCGCCTCGCACATCCCGAAAAAGGCGCACTCACCGCACTGAACCATTTCGGCAATGAATTGATCAATTATCTCTTCAAGGTCGCCCACGGCCAGTATCTCTCAGACATCCTTTCCGGGTACCGGGCTTTCACGAAGAAGGCCATCTCTGATATGCAGCTCTCGGAGCGTGGTTTTGAGATAGAGACCGAAATTGCCGTCGAGGCCGTCAGAAACCAGCAGAAAATTGACATTGTTCCGGTACGATACGGCAAACGGCCGGGTACGGAAACAAAACTCCACCCCGTCAAGGACGGGTTCAAGATCGCACGGACCGTGTACCGCCTTGCGAAGATCAACAATCCCCTCTTCTATTTCGGGCTGATCGGGATCCTCATCCTTATCGGCGGTGCGCTGACCGGCATCTATGTGGTCTTCGAATGGATCAACGGAATAGAGCGCATTCCGATGACAATCCTCACCCTCCTCCTCATTACGGTGGGATTCAATATCTTCATGTTCGGCGTGATCGCCGATATGCTGCTCACCTTCCACCGGGAGGTCATGCGGGAGCTGCACCGGAACCGTTAGTCCGGATTACCCGACTTTATCCTTTTGTAGAGAGGGCGTTGATGCACGCCGAAGCCAGAATATCCGGCATGCATGCTCGACCACGGACGTGAGCAGGTACGCATGCACGAGTGTCTCTGCGGCGGCAAACGTGCCGTGGCCGCGTGCAATGACCGCCGGCGCGTGTGCCACCCCATCCGCGACCCGCGCTGCAAGCTCCTCTGTCCCGGGATCTCCCTCGACAACGGGGATTTCCGGGCAGAAGAGAATTCCCTCGCTGTCCTCCGGAACGAGAGAGGACGCGGCATAGGAGAGCGCGATCGCGTGGGGAGGGTGCGCGTGCACGATGGCGCGGTGGCGTGTCAGCCGGTAGATTTCCCGGTGGACACGGTACTCGCTCGATGCGGCCGCCGGAACATCTCCGTCGTCCGGAACGAAGACGAGTTCCCCCGGTTCATCGAGAAATGCCCCGGTGGCCGTGATATAATACCCGTCATCCGCACGCACACTCATATTCCCGAAGTTCCCGGAGACCAGACCTTCGGCGTTCAGCCGCCGCCCTGTTCGTCTGCATTCTTCAGTATACATTTTTCACACCGTTTTTTTCCACAGAATTCCTTGGCATATTCGACACAGTATGCATGGCACCGGCGGTGTATCGTATTGTCGGGAGGCAGGACGTCCTCGAAAAGGCGCTTGAGTGCGGCTCGCCGTTCTGAAATCCCCACACACCCGCAAATGCGCTCCGTATAGGCGTCGATGACAAAGACCGGCCTGTCCAGTGCATAACACAGGATGCTGTCGGCCGTCTCGGCGCCAATCCCGTTGACGGAGAGCAGTCCTGCCCGGAGTTCCTCCGTAGGCCGCTCACGCATCGCAGCCACACTGCCGTACCGGTGTGTGATCCATTCCGCAAGTGCCTTGAGGCGCCGGGTCTTCACCCGGAAAAAACCGGTGCACCGCACCGCCTCCTCGATAACAGCGGACGGTGCGGTGTGGATGCCCGCGATATTGCAGATTCCCTTGTGCCGGAGTGCATCAAGCGCAACAGTGACATTTTCCCACCGGGTCTGCTGCGTGAGCACCGCACCGATCATGACCTCCTCAGGTGTTCCCGGCCACCATGCCAGATCCCCGAAGAGGGCGGATAGAGCCCCGACGAGGTCTTTACACTTACACGAACCGGATGCCGACATCCTTCATCTTGTTATACCGGGCGACATTCAGGAGCAGCGGAGTGATGCTCTCGACGATTGACGAGACGGCTAGCGGTCCCGCATCATAGGCACGGAGCTTGGACACCCCGTTAACCAGTGCCATCACCGTCTCCTTTGCCGCATCGTCATCACCACAGACTGCCACGGAGTAGTCAAGCTCTTCATCAAACGCCTGCCACCGGTTTGCGGCGATATTGTTGAATGCCGTCACCACACGTGCGCTCTTTGGGAGGAGGCTTTTAATGAGGAGCGCTGCGGATCCCTCGGCAGGAGGGTCAAAGTAAAAATGTGCAGCCTTCGCGAGCGGATTGACCGGGCTTACGACAGTCTTCTCTTCGAAACCTGCGAGCGACGATAGCGTGGGCACCACGTGCCGGTACGGGATAGCGAGAATCACCACATCCCCGAAATCCACGGCTTCCTGGTTGCACACGCCGCAGCACCGGGCGCACAGACCGCGTTTTTGAAGTGACGAAACCGTACACTCGCTTGATATGCTGGCTTTTGCCTCGTCACGCGAACCGATTGCCACATTATGGTGAACGGAAAGACGCATCGCCATGCCCTCACCGATCTCTCCCGTGCCGCCAACAATGCCTATCTTCACTTAATCCACCAGCGGCCGCAGATATGCCTCGAGTTCGTCGGCCCCGGTAACTCCCTCGAGCCGCTGCTTTACCTCGCCGTCCTTGAGAATAACAAGCGTCGGAACTACCCGGATCTGGCATTTTTTTGTCATTTCCCTGTTTTCCGCTTCATCGACATCAAGCTCGCGAATCTCGACACTATCACCCATGCGGGTTTTTACTTCTTCGAGAATCGGCCCCTGCCTCTTGCATGGCCCGCACCATGTTGCGGAAAAGTCCAATAGTACCGGTTTTGACATCGCTGTTCCTCTCAACTGATGTCGTGGAAAAACCAGATAAATATACTGTTTTCACAATCATCGATCAAACGGGCGTCCCCGGAAAAAAGGATCACCGGGAAAGAATTCCCATGATGATCTTGCCGTACGCGGGCCGCGTGATGAACACGCCGATTAATACGCCGAGAATTGTAATGATGGCAAATCCTTTCAGAGTGGAGAGATCCATCAACGCAAGCGGGAGCATCGCGATAAAGGTCGTTGAAGCGGCCACCATGATAATGCCGAGAGCACGGGAGAGGCGCTTGAGATAGAGGGTCGGCGACGGGACACGCCCTTCGAAGAGAACCTCATCGGTAATCACCACGAGCTGGTCGATGCCTGTTCCGAGAACCGCAATCAGCCCGGCGATGCTGGCAAGATCCAGCTGCTGGATGAACCGTGCGATGCCGAGCAAAATGATGATCTCCGCAACATTCGTCCCGATCATCGGCAGGACGATTGAAGGCTCACGGTACCGGTAGTAGACCGTTACCCCGACAGCGAGCAGGGCAAAAATTCCGGCAAGAACTGACATTATCTTGAAGTATTCGCCAAGATTGGCGGGGACCGAGCCGGAACCGGCCACCTCGACATCCACCGGCAGCGCGCCGGCGCGAAGGTGAATTTCAAGTGTCTTCGCCTGTTCAAGACCTTCCGCGCCGCTTCCCGTGGAGGCGCTCAGCTGCCGGACGGGAAAGCCCTGAAGGTTTGACGCCAGATCAGGGGAAAGAGGAGCGCTGTAGACGATGGCGTCGTCCAGCAGCATAATCAGCTGGTGGTTGTCCGGATCACGCACCGCTCCGTAGGTGATCGCCGCCTCACGGAAGGCATCCGCCCCCGAATCGCTCAGGGTAAACCCGACACCCCACTGGCTGCTTCCCGGCGGGTACTGGCTCGGCGTCGACACGCTCGTAATATCCTCCCCGAACAGCACATGCTCGGTTGCGTTTCCTGCGGTCTGGATTCGGATTTCAAATTTACCCTGTTTTCCGACGATGTCCTGCGCTGTTGTGATGTCCGCTCCCGCAAGTTCGATACGGATATAGCGTGTCACCCCTTCGAGGCCGGTGAGGGTATTGATGCGGGCATCGCGGGTCCCGAGCGTATTGACCTTTTCCTCGAGGATTCTTTTTACGTCATCGGCGGTTTCCTCGGAAACACCCTGTGTATACGAGGTGATGGTCCCTCCCGCTGCGGTAAAGACCGGTTCGAGTTCCTCGCGTGTATAGAATTTCCGTATCTCGATAAGATCGTCATCCACCAGATATACCTCGGCATCGAGGCGGTCCCTGAGATCGGGAATGAATTCTTCGACCGGCACATCGGTTGAGAATCCGACGATTTCGGCCTTGAAAGCGAGCTGCAGCCATGCGCCGCCTTCAAGATCAAGCCCGAGCTGCAGGTTGCCGGTCAGACCGGCATCCGGGTTGAAGGAAAGGAGGTAGATGCTCGCAACCGATGCGATGATGAGCACCGCCATGATGAGAACACGCCAGTCAGACAGGATCTGCCGGAAAGCGTCCGTGTTCATTTCGCACCCCCGCGTGTCACGTACCACTTCAGGAGGCCCGCGTTTAAGAGCCAGGTGTTCATCAGATCCACGACGAGGCCGATTAAGAGCACCGTGGAAATCTCACGGATAATGATAATCTGCGCAAAGGCGGAGACGATAAACATCGCTGCCACTGCGGTCAGCGTCGTGGTCGTCATGATAAACCCTGTTCGGAACGCTCCCTCGAGCTTCTCGTTCACCTTCCCCTTTCGTTTCAGGAGGCGGGTGGTGAGGAGAATGTCACTGTCCACCGAATACCCGATCAGCATCAGGAGGGCGGCGGTCGTGCCGAGCGACAGGCTGATACCGAATGCGTCCATAAACGCCGCAGTAATTACGATATCTGAAAATGCGGAGAGGACGACCGCGAATGACGGGATAAACGTCCGAAACGCGATGAAGACAACAGCCGACATCCCGACAAACGAGAAGAGCAGGGCCACAAGTGCCTGTCCCTGCAGGGTTTTGCCGAAAGTTTCTCCTATCTGGTCGATCTTCGCATCAGGGTACCGCGACTGGACATCACCGGTGAGAGCCCTGAAGGTATCGTCGTCCATATATTCAAAGGTGATATACCGCCCGTTGTTCACACTCTCACCGATGGAGACAACAGGGTATTCGGCGAAATAGCGGGCGATCTCTTCTCTGCTGTCATCCGTAAACACCGTCAGTGCCACCCCGCCTGCAAAATCAATGCCGGGATTGACCGGCATTCCCGTCGAAAAGGTATTGAAGGCAAGAAAGGCACACGATAGAATAAGAATGGCGATGGGAAGGGCAACCATTGTTTTTGGTGCATATGAACCTATATCATAGGTAATAAATCCCATGTCTAGTGATTTGTGCCTGAATGATTAAATTGTTGGTATTCTGCGCCATCCCGACCGGCATATCGCCGCCTGCATAAGAGAAGGAATTCCCGCCCCCCTGCCGGTGGAGAAAGGGAAATTGCACGCCTGTGGCGGGATTGAAATAAAAACCCTTAAATAAAATTCGGAAATACAGCAGAATATGAGATCACCGGCTGATCTTAGGAAAGAGATAGAGAGCCGTCTGCGGAGCTACCTCTCACGGGATAAAACCGGAATACGCCATGAAATCCTCAATATTTTTGTAAAAATCAAATCCTTAACAATTGCAGACGTGCACGACTTCCTCCAGCAGCGGTTCGAGATCACCTACCAGTCCGTTGCGTCGATGGTCGGGATCATCGCCTCTAAAATCGGCATCCTTCGTGTCATCAGGACGACGGACACTACAAATACGACGTACGAGCTTCGGGACCAGTACCGCGATCTCGTGGTCCGTGTGATCGGATCGTGCTGACCGGGGCAGTCCGGTGGCACAACTGTTTTCTCCTCTTTCTTCATATCTTTACAGAAGAATGCATACCGATATCGGGGATTCGAATCCTGTTCATGAAATTACCCTCACTGACGAGGTTCGTGACTTCGTCAGGGAGCGGAAGTGCGATTTTCGTATTTGCACCTCATGCGGGGGTCCCATTTTGCTCCCCGTCACCGTTAAACCGCCGAAATCATCGGACATGGAGATCTACGTGGACGACCAGATCATTTATGTCTCAATCTTTCAGGCGCGGTACATCGATCGCATCCACATGGGAATGGTACCCCGGTTCTTCGGGTACGACTGATGATGCCGCCATGCCGCATACAGAACTGGAGCACACAGCAGACATCCTGATCCGTGTATGGGGACAAACCCTCGACGAGCTCTTTTCCGACGCCGCAACCGCCATGGCCGCGGTGATGTTCGAACACCGGCGGTGTGCAGGTGTCGAGAAAACGTTTTCACTCACTGCCGACGATCCGGAATCGCTCCTCCATGACTTCCTCTCGGAACTCCTGTTCCTCTCCGAAGTGGAAAGTATCGTGTTTTCCGACATCCGGGCCCGCGTGGAGGG
Organism: Methanomicrobiaceae archaeon; assembly: GCA_016926855.1. GTDB lineage: Archaea > Halobacteriota > Methanomicrobia > Methanomicrobiales > Methanomicrobiaceae > LKUD01. Next base: position 48,719 of record JAFGNT010000008.1, read on the forward strand.
AAACACCGTGCACTGCACCGCGCGGGGAGAGCCCTTTTCTCCGGAGCGGCACCGGGGCGGAACGGAGATTAAGGGCATCTCCTATTCGGGGCTGCGAATTATTAACACCGATAAAGGTTATCAGGTAGACATACTCTTTGACGTGTGAGGTGATGGGGATGCAAACAGGAATACGAAAGGTGGGCACCATGGAGTGGGAGGTTCCCCTGGGGTACGTGCCGGGCATGCGTGTGCCGGGACGCTTCTACCTCTCCGACGACCTCGCGGGTTCGGTGGAGGAGGGGGCCGTCAGGCAGCTGGCACATGTGGCCACACTGCCCGGAATTGTGAAATACTCGCTTGCAATGCCAGATATCCACTGGGGATACGGTTTTCCCATCGGGGGAGTGGCGGCGTTCGACATGGAGCACGGCATCATCTCACCGGGCGGCGTGGGCTTCGATATCAACTGCGGCGTGCGGCTCATCACCACCCCGCTCACTCTCAAAGACATCACACGGAAACGGGAACTTATCGAGGCGCTGTTTAAGACCATCCCGACGGGTGTCGGAGCAAAAAGCACGCTGAAACTCTCTGCGCGGGATCTCCTTGACATGATGGATGAGGGAGCCGCCTGGGCGGTCCGGAACGGCTTCGGAAATGAGACCGATCTCGAACACTGCGAAGAGAACGGCTCCATGAAGGAGGCGTCAAGCGCAGACGTAAGCCAGAAAGCACGCCAGCGCGGCATGCCGCAGTGCGGTACGCTCGGGTCGGGCAATCACTTCCTCGAGTTGCAGGTCGTCGCAGAGGTTACCGATGAGCGGGCGGCAGCGGCATACGGGATCGAAGAGGGGCAGATTTGCTGCATGATACACTGCGGCTCCCGCGGGCTCGGCCACCAGGTCTGCACGGATCACCTGAAAGTGCTCGATAAGGCCACCGGAAAATATAACATAGAGATCCCCGACCGCCAGCTTGCGTGCGCACCGGTGTCGAGCGCGGAAGGAAAGGCGTATCTCGGCGCGATGGCGGCGGCGGCAAACTACGCATGGGCGAACCGCCAGATGATCACCCACCATACACGCGGGGTATTCGCCTCATTCTTCGGACTGGAGCACGAGGATATGACGCTCGTGTACGATGTCGCCCACAACGTGGCGAAGATCGAGGAGCACGTGGTGGACGGCCGGTCCATGCGGCTCTGTGTCCACCGGAAGGGTGCCACCCGCGCGTTCGGCCCGGGATCACGGGACATTCCCCGCGCCTATTTAAACGAGGGGCAGCCGGTCATTATCCCGGGCAGCATGGGATCGTCCTCGTACATCCTGAAAGGCACGGCAACAGCCATGGAAAAGACATTCGGAAGCACCTGTCACGGGGCCGGGCGACTTATGAGCAGGACACAGGCAAAAAAGAGCAGCAGTGGCGCTGATGTGCAAAAAACGCTCGCAAAGCAGGGAATTATCGTCAGGGCGACAAGCCCGGCCGTGATCGCCGAGGAAGCGCCCGGCGCGTACAAACCGAGCAGCGAGGTCGTGCGTGTCGTGCACGAGGCCGGAATCTCGCTCACGGTGGCACGGCTTGAACCACTGGGAGTGATTAAAGGATGAAATGCGGGGCGGCCCTTGCATGGGATTCGGATCTCGTCTTCACGCGATTCATCGAGGACTGCGGGGTACGGTGCGAACTGGTCACGCCGCATATGCTTGCTGCACCCTTTTACCGCGGATCCTTCGTCACGCTGGTAATTCCGACCGGATTCGGCAACCCCGCTTTTTCAGGCCTTCTTCCGGCCCTGCGTGCATCACAGGGCCGCATACGACGGTTCGTCGAGCGGGGCGGCAACCTCCTCGTCTTCGGCGCCATGAGCCCGAACGAGGAGGCGTACGACTGGCTCCCGTTCCCCGTCCGGTACCACCATGAATATTTCCGGGCGTCTGTCACTCTCGATGACGAGAAAGACGGGCATATCCTCGAGGATTTTGACTGCAGTGCCGTCGAATGCGACGGGCATTTTTCGGAATTCGATGGCAGCCGGGTGGTGGAAGCGGAGAACGGGCGTGCGCTCATGGTCAGGCACAGTCTCGGAAAGGGCACCATATACGTGACGGCCATCCACGAGTACCCGTCCCGCCGGTTTATCCGGTCATTCTGCACGGGTGATACGGAAACCTTATTTTAGGTGAGAAATGACTGAGATGTGAGGATATTCCTTATGGACCAGTATGTGATCTCGACCGGCTCCCGACCTCATGACCTCCTGCCCGTTGTCATGGCGTTTCACGAGCTTTTAAACCGGCTTCCGGTAACTGCACGTTCTCTCCAGTACCCGGGTGTACGGATTGAGAACGGAGTGGTAATCGATGAGGCATACTCCGGTCCGGCACTCGAAGAGGCCATCAGGAAGAATTCACTTGTCAGAGCCACACCGTCGGCCGGTTCGTACAAGGGTATTCCGGTCGTTGTCGCCCCCCTGCGAAACAGCACAGGAGAGGCAATCGGGGCGATTGGCGTCGTCGATATGACCGGTATCTTTGATCTGGCTACACTCATGGAGCACCAGTCCGATATCATCAGACAGGTCTGCGGCACGGATCCCTGCCCGCTCCCCTCCGAAGCAATCGATGCCAAAAGGTAGTTGCCATGAATGAAACATCCCTTAAAGTCCTCTCCATTCTCGAAGAGGCGGACGGATCCATCTCGGGCGAGACGATCAGCTCACAGCTGGGCGTGAGCAGGTCTGCTGTCTGGAAACATATCAGGGAACTCAGGGATTGGGGATACGTGATCAGCGCCTCGCGCCAGGAAGGGTACCGGCTGGACGCGGCAACCGGGCGCCTGCTCCCCTATGAAATCAGGAAGCTTCTGAAAACCCGATTCATCGGCCGGGACATCCGGTACTACAAAAGCACGGCATCCACGACGTGGGTGGCCAAGGATCTCTGCTCCAGGGGTGATCCGGCATCCTTAAACGGCACGGTCATCGTCGCCGAAGAGCAGACCGGAGGCATCGGCCGTCTCGGGCGGGCGTGGGTTTCCCCCTCGGGAGGGATCTGGTTCACGATCATTCTCACGCCCGACATCCCGATAGACCACCTGTTCATGATCACGATGGCGGGATCCATCGCTGTGGCACGGGCGATCCGAAAGGAATACGATATCGGGGCGCTCATCAAGTGGCCGAACGACATTTATATCGGGGACAAAAAGGTCTCCGGCCTGCTGCTTGAGCTCTCTGCAGAGGCGGATACTGTGCATTACTGCCTGCTCGGGATCGGCATCGACGCAAACATCGATCCCACACACCTTCCCTCCGAATTCGCAAACACCATCACCTCGATCTCCGCGGAAACGGGGTCCGAGATTGACCGCCGCACCCTGCTTGCCCGTGTGCTGCGCGAATTCGAGCAGCGCTACCTCCTTCTGGAAAGCGAGGAGTACGAATCAATTCTCAGGGAATGGAAGAGCCTTTCACTCACTCTCGACCACCGCGTCCATGTGCGCACGCTCAGGAAAAGCGTCGAGGGTGAGGCCATCGACATCGATGATCACGGGGCGCTCCTCATCAGGAAGGACAACGGCAGGGTGGAGCGGGTCATCTCAGGCGACTGCAGCCACACCTGATATCTTTTTCGTGTTAACCTCCAAATAAGATCAGGTTGACAGAGATGTTCGGGAACGTAACGCGGACCCTCCTCCTGACACGGAGCGCCACGTTCATTGCACTGATCACTGCCGGGGCGTGGATTTCCATTCCGTTCGTTCCGGTCCCCCTCACCCTGCAGACATTCTTCGTGCTGCTCGCAGGGGCGGTGATGAAGCGATACGCCGCCGTGCCTGCCGTCTGCTATCTTTTACTCGGCGCACTCGGTATTCCGGTATTTCACAACGGGCTTGCCGGGATCGGAGTACTGCTCGGGCCGACGGGCGGCTATCTTCTCGGTTTTGTTCCCGCCGCCGTGGTTGTCGGCCTTGCCTACGAAACGAACAGACGCGCGATCCGGGCGGCAGGCATCGCACTCGGAAGCATGGCAATTCTCGGGTGCGGCGTACTCTGGCTCGCAGGTTCGACACCGCTTTCCATCAGTGCGGCATTCATAGTCGGCGCTGTTCCCTTTCTGCCGGGCGATGCACTGAAATCGGCAGCAGGCTACCTGATAGCGGAACGGATCGAATGATCGAACTGCAGGCCCTCAGGCACAGAATTCTCGACATCCCCTCACTCACGATACCGGAAGGGCACTGCATGGTCATCGGCCCGAACGGTGCAGGGAAATCCACCCTGCTGGAGCTCTGCGCCGGCATGCAGGTCCCGACCGGCGGGACGGTGAGCGTGTACGGAACGGAACCCCGCCGGTGCGCCGTCGGCTGGGTCTCGGAATTTCCGGACAGGACAGTCGTGTTCGACCGGGTCTTCGACGAGATCGCCTCCCCGCTCCGGTTTGTGCACCGGCCGTGCGATGAGACCGACACCCGGGTCAGGGAAACGGCGGCAGTAATCGGTATCGACCATCTCCTCGGGGCATCGACACGGGAGATCTCCGGGGGGGAGAAGACGCTCGTCGCACTCGCAACCGCCGTGATCGCCTCCCCGTCCCTTCTGGTGCTTGACGACCCGGACACGCACTGTGACACGCACACAACACGGCACGTGCAGCAGGTGCTTGAACGCCTCCCGATACCGCACATCCTGCAGTGCACGCAGGACATGGACACCGCGTCCGGTGCAGATACCGTGCTGTACATGGAGGGAGGACGAATTGTCCACGCGGGTACCCCGCGGGAGGTCTTTTCCCGCCTTATATCGTCGTGCTTCTACCCGGAGTGCTGGAGGGACGATTCGTGCGTCTGATCTGCTCGGGCGTGCGGCGGAGGACGGGCACATTCCAACTCAGTGCCGACGCCGTATTTACTCCCGGCATGCACCTTGTCACCGGCCGCGTCGGCAGCGGCAAATCATCACTTTCACGGCTGCTTGCCGGACTCGAACACCCCGATGCGGGGATTGTCAGGGCGGAAGGGATCTCCCGGACCATGCTCTCGATGCAGTTTCCCGAGTACCATGTCACCGCACCGACGGTTACAGGGGAGATTCGGTCGTGGGGCCTCTCCCCGGACGTTATACTCCACGAAACGGGTCTTGCCGGCCGTGAAAACGACCACCCTCTCCACCTGAGCCGCGGCGAGCTCAAAAGGCTTCATCTCGCCTGCGTGCTGGCGACACAGTACGATGTGCTGATACTTGACGAACCGTTCAGCGCACTCGACTGTATCAGGAAGGAGCGTCTCTGCCGCCGCCTCGAAACGGCAGGGAACGGGATTACCATTATCCTGACCCACGAGCCGCTCTGGCTGCCGAAAACCGATATGCTCTGGGAGATGGACGCGGGAACACTCCGCTCCCTCGGCCGCATCCCGGAGGCGCTCCTGTCATGGGCGGATGCCCCGCGCCCGATCCGAACGGTCATCGACCGGGGGAACCTGCCCAGGAACATCACACCCGCGGATATCAGGGAGGCACGATGCAGGACCCGCGGTTGAGACTTTTTTCGGTTTTTACCCTCTCTCTGGCCGCTTTCGCGTCTGATACGGGTGCAATCCTTGCTCTCCTCTGGTGGGCTGCCGTTCCGCCACGGCACGGGAAATCAATTCCGGGACGGGCCACATGTGCGATCTGGATCATGGTTCTGGCAGTTGCCGCCGGCATTCAGGTCACCGGAGGAAACGGCCTCTCCTATCTGCTCAGGATGACCGCCGTTCTCATCATTGCGGGGTGGGCGTACCGCGGGCAGCGGGGGGGAGAGGTGCTGGACGTCGCAGTCTGGGCGGGGGGCAGACATGCGGGATTCGAGACTGGTCTTCTGGCGGAGCTTGCCGTGCAGACGCTCAGGCTGATGGAACAGGATATCGCGCACATGAAAAACGCCCTCCGCCTGAAGGGGCCGGGCTGGGGTGTGTCTTCCGCCCTGTCCGTCGCGCAGACACTTCTCATCACCCAGCTGCACCGATCCGAGGATCAGGCTCTTATTCTCGCCCGGCGGGGCTACCGGCACGGAGGAACACTCTGCCCCGCATTCGCCCCGCCATGGACAGATAAAATCGCTGCATTGTGTGCATTCTCCATTCTGCTGGTCGCACTTGGTCAGTTCGTGATATTTTTATAGTTATACAGTGAGTTTTCTAAAGGCTTTATCACAAAAGTTTCCTTCAGCCCTCACAGGTGTTTTCAATGCATTCACTACATTCCGTCCGTATAACCGATACAACGCTGAGGGATGCGCATCAGTCGCTTATTGCAACACGGCTGAAGACGGAGGATATGATTCCGATTGCACGTGCAATCGATAATATCGGATTCTATTCAGTGGAGGCATGGGGCGGCGCGACATTTGACAGCTGCATCCGGTTTTTAAACGACGATCCGTGGGAACGGCTCAGATCCCTGCACGGAGAGCTCAAAAAGACCCCCATCCAGATGCTGCTTAGGGGGCAGAACCTCGTCGGGTACCGGCATTACCCCGACGATGTCGTCGAAAAATTCGTCGAGGCCGCAGCGAAAAACGGCGTATCAATCTTCCGGGTGTTCGATGCCCTCAACGACACGAGAAATATGAGAAAGGCGATGGATGTCGTCAAGGATCTCGGGTCGCACCTTCAGGGAACGATCTGCTATACGACAAGCCCTGTCCATTCCGTGGAGACTTTCATCGACATGGCCCGCGATCTCTACGCGATGGACTGCGATTCGATCTGCATCAAGGACATGGCCGGCCTGATCATGCCCGAGGCAGCACGCGAACTCATCACCGGTATCAAGGAGGAGATGGATATCCTCGTCGACCTCCACAGCCACTCGACGAGCGGCATCTCACCGATGAGTTACCAGGCGGCGATAGAAGCGGGAGTGGATATCCTTGATACTGCCATGTCGCCCTTCGCCCTCGGAACGTCCCAGCCCCCGACGGAGAGCGTCATTGCCAGCCTGATAGGGACGCCGCGGGACACCGGAATCGACCTCATGGCACTCCGGGAGGTGAGGAATCTTGTGCGGGAGATGCGCCGGAAGTACGAAGGGCTTATCGATCCCATCTCGGAACGAATCGACAGCGATGTTCTTGTCTACCAGCTTCCGGGCGGGATGATATCGAACCTCGTCTCACAGCTCAAAGAACAGGACGCACTGGATAAAATGGAGGCCGTCCTTGACGAGATCCCGCACGTGCGCGAGGATCTCGGGTATCCCCCGCTCGTTACCCCCACGAGCCAGATTGTCGGCACACAGGCCGTCCTGAACGTGCTCATCGGCGGCGAACGATATAAAAACGTGACCAAGGAGGTCAAGGACTACGTGCGGGGACTGTACGGCAGGCCCCCCCGGGCCATTTCCGAGGATATCCGTAAGCTGATCATCGGCGACGAGGAGCCGTTCACCGGCAGGCCGGCTGACCTCCTCGAACCCATCTATGAAAAGAGCGCGGAAGAGGCGCGAAAAGCGGGGCTCGTCAGGAAAGACGAGGATATCCTCACCCTCATCCTTTACCCGGCTATTGCGCCCTCGTTTTTGAAAGGGGAACGCCAGCCAGAGAGCCTCCCCAAAAAGGAGATCCGCTCTTCGGAACCCGCCGGGATGCCCAGCTTCATGGAAGTGGAGGTGGACGGGGAGCTCTTTGGAGTGCGCATCGTGTCCGTTGAAGGGAGCGCCGTTGTGCAGACCGGGGAAAGGTCGAAGATTCCGCACGAGGATATCGAGGGCGGTATCAAGAGCAACATGCAGGGTATGGTGCTGAAAGTGCTGGTCAGGCGCGGTGCCGAGGTGAAGAAGGGCGAACAGCTCCTTGTTCTCGAGGCGATGAAGATGGAGAATCCTGTCGTGAGCCCGCGTGACGGCACGGTCGAGGAGATCTTTGTAGACGCAGGCGATGTCGTGCAGAACGGAGACGTCCTGCTGGTGATTAAATGAGGTATTTCGAGAAGATACTGATCGCAAACCGCGGCGAGATCGCCATCAGGGTCATGAGGGCATGCCGCGAACTCGACATCGAGACGGTGGCGATCTACTCTGACCCCGACAGGAATTCGCTCCACGTGAAATATGCGGACGAGGCGTTCAACGTGGGGGAGGCGCACCCCCGGAAGAGCTACCTCAATATGGAGCGCATCATCGATATCGCGGAAAAATCCGGTGTGGAGGCGATCCACCCGGGGTACGGTTTCCTCGCCGAAAACCACCACTTCGCCCACCTCTGCGAGAGCGAGGGCATCACGTTCATCGGGCCGTCCGCAAAGACTATCGAAGCGATGGGGAGCAAACTCGGCAGCAAACACATGATGAAGGAGGCGGGCGTGCCGGTGCTTCCCTACACCCCGGATGGTGTCACGTCCGCCGACGACGCCAAGAAAATCGCCGCTGAGATCGGCTACCCGGTCATCGTGAAGGCGAGCTCGGGCGGCGGTGGCATCGGCATGCAGATCGTCGAGTCCGAGGAGGAGCTTGAAGAGGCGATCTCGAAGGGAATGCGCATTGCGGAGTCGGCCTTCGGGGATGCCACGGTATTTATCGAGAAGTACCTCGTCAAACCCCGGCATATCGAGTTCCAGGTGCTCGCCGATGCGTACGGCAGCTGCATCCACCTCTTCGACCGCGAGTGCTCGATCCAGCGGCGCCACCAGAAACTTGTCGAAGAGGCGCCCTGCCCGATTATGACCCCCGAACTCCGGGAACGGATGGTGGCGTCCGCCCTCACCGTCGCCCGGGTCTCGGAGTACACGAACGCAGGCACGGTGGAATTCCTGTACGCGGACGGCGACTACTACTTCATGGAGATGAACACCCGCCTGCAGGTGGAGCACACGGTCACCGAGGCGATCACCGGCATCGACCTCGTACGCCAGCAGATCGCGATTGCGGCGGGCGAGGAGCTTGCACTCTCGCAGGACGACGTGAGCATCCGGGGCCATGCAATCGAGTGCCGGATCAATGCCGAGGACCCGCTCAACAACTTCGCCGCCGACCCGGGCAAGATCGTCCGGTACCGGTCGCCGGGCGGCCCGGGTATCCGCGTCGATTCCGGCATCCACATGGGCTACTCGATTCCCCCCCACTACGATTCCATGATCTCCAAGCTCTGCGGCCACGGTGCCGAGAGGATGGAGACGATCGAGAAGATGCGCCGCGCCATCTACGAGTACGTCATCATCGGAGTGAAGACGACGCTCCCCCTCCATCACGCGATCATGAGCAACTCCCACTTCATCGCGGGGAATACCCACACGCATTTCCTGCAGGAAGAGCACATCCAGAGGAACCTGAACCGCTTCCTCAGGGAGGAGGAGACCCGGATGAAGACGCTCGCCGCGTCCCTCCGCCAGGGAAAGACTGTCGCGGCCATCTCCGCCGCGGTCAACGTGTACGTCCGGAAAAACATGGAACGTGACGAATAGGCCCGGGGCAGGCAGGCCGGGGACAGGGCAGAGCGGGGCCGGGACACCCACGCATCAGAACATTTATGTCCGTCCCCACCCTTTTTGTAATGCACATTCGTGTGCGCTTTCCGCGCTGCGGTGGCCTAGTAGGTTAGGGCGCCAGACTCATAGGGTTTTTGAGCAAAATAACGGGGCGTCTCTGATCTGAGACATCTGGAGATCGTGGGTTCGGATCCCACCCGCAGCACTCTTACGCGATTTTGTGTGCTAATTTTGAAATTGAGCCATTTTTTTTAGATCGTGGTTTTCACGATCGGCTTAAAAAACCGAAAATTTTAGAATTTCCTCAGCACTCTCGCGCTGGTTATTTAGATCCTGTGCGCGCTGTCCTCATCAAACCTTCCGGCTCAAAAGAACCCGCCATGCCATTTCATGAGTTGTTCTAATCCCGCCTGAGGCTTAATTACGTTTAATACAGAATCCCTTTCGTTTTTTGCAATTCAAAGCTCTTTATAGGCGTTTTTGAAATTGCAATACTGCATACTCCTTATTAATATTAGGTGATTAGGTAACATCGACCCCTAACACCTTTTCGTGTAGCATCAAATCCACAAGTTCCTCAAATAAATCTTTGCCTCTGTTGTTGTATCTCCACTCCATCTCCTTAATGTAGTAGAGAAACTTCTGTCTGGAGATTCCATGGTGTTTGATCAACCTCTCTTTAGCAAATGACCAGAATCCCTCAATCCCATTGATGTAGACCTTTCCTTGTTTGAACTTGTATCGGTGGTCGATGTTGAGATGCTTGTAGCCACAGAACATGAGAGAATCGTATCCCTTCCACTTGTCGGTGTATACGATAACTTGTCGGTGTATACGATAGAACCTCTCCGTACCCGCTTTACGGTCTCGGTCATGAGACTCTCGGCAGAGACATTCTTTACAATGCTCACCGAAACCTTTCCTCCTCGCTCCAGGATCCCGAATACAATGGTCTTGCCTGCAGCTCCACGGCCTCGATTTCCCTTTCTCTTCCCTCCAAAATATGATTCATCTGCTTCCAATTCTCCTTTCAGGACATCATCAGCTATGGCGAGTTTCTCGACAATCACCCTCCGCAGGATGTCGTATGCCCGTAATGTAGTCTTGTAACTCAGATGTACATCCTGAGAGGCTTTCCTCGCCGAAACAGATAACTCGAATAACTTGATCAGGGAGAGCCACTGTGACGGTGAGATTCTGAGAAGGGAGAACCGGGTTCCCTGGAGTGGCCAATAATCTCTCTTGCATCCTTTACATCTCAATCTCCATCTCTGGTAAAAATAGAATTCTGAGGATGAACAAGAGGGACAGGTCGTATTCCCACGTCTCTTCCAGAGATATTCAAGGGATAATCAGTCCTCAGAAACCAACTTGCCGATCTCCCGGAAATCCATATGATCCATGTTCACTTCCTAACTAAAGGTTAGGGGTGGAACTTACACAATCACCTTATTTTTTATGCTGACTTCTGGTCCCCACGGGTAGCGTATACAAAGTGATGTAAAATTGAAGAGTCCCTGTATCCACTCTCAATTGGCAAATGGAGGAATACAGGGCAATGGATCTAAAGGAAGTTGTACGTAATTACCTTACCGCTGATGAAGACGGCATGAAACAACTCCTCACCTGGTTCTTAAACGAGGTGCTGCAGGAGGAGGCAAATCAGCAGGCCGGAGCAGGGAGATACCGGAGGACCAGTTCAAGGAGAACCTATCGGAACGGTCATCGGGACAGGACATTAAAATCACGATATGGGGAACTTGTCCTCAACAAACCTCAATTACGGGATCTACCATTTCAGACGAAAGTATTCGAGCGATACTCCCGGATCGAGAAGGCACTGGAGAATGCGATTCTCGAATCATATCTGCAAGGACGTTCGTCGAGAAAATCTCTGATTTTCGCTGAGTGTCAACTCGAAAGATACAGGAGATCGTAGCGCATCTCGGGATCGAGCAGATATCTCCCTCCTATGTCTCGAAGATCGCCGCTGACCTGGACCAGACAGTTCATCACTTCTTCTCCCGGCCGGTGGATACCTCCATCCCCTATCTCTTCGTCGATGCATCCTATTTCAAAATCAGAGACGGAGTACGGTATGTCAACAAGGCGCTCCTGGTGATTGCCGGAATACGGAGTGACGGATTCAGGGAGATCCTCAGTGCCAGGATCGCTGATTGCGAGGATGAACTGACCTGGGAGGATATGTTCTCGGACCTCAAGGAAAGAGGACTGACAAAAGCGGATCTGGTCATATCTGACGGCCACCGGGGCATTCAGGCTGCAGCTGAAAAGGCATTCCATGGATCCAGCTGGCAGATGTGCCAGGTCCATTTCATCCGGGCGGTCCTCCGCAAACTCCCCAGGAAATTCCATAAAGAGATCGCACAACTCATCAAGGAATCTCTTGCCGATCATCGGAGACTCCAGGAATGTGCCGATGAACTCGATAGCAGAGGATTCCCCAGAGCTGCCGATACCGTGGAACGATTCATCCCCGGATTGCTGAATTATCGAAGTGCTCCCCAGGAGCATTGGCGGAGAATCCGTACTACCAATCTCCTCGAACGAATCAACAAGGAACTGAAACGAAGATCCCGACCAATCGGAGCATTCCACACCTTTCCTTTGGAAAGGTGTTCTAACACCGCTTCAAAGAAGTGGTGTGTTCCCGAATGACAATTCACTCCTCCGTCTCGCGGGAGCCATATTGATGGATATCAATGAGGAGTGGATCACAGGGCGGAAGTATTTATCTGGATCAGAGGTGATGGTATGTCAGGATACGAGGGCAGAATTTACAGCAGATTAGGTACACTGCCTTTTTTACTAGAATAATAGCGTATCTGATAGATATCGCTATATTATTTATAATTGGAATATTTATTAACACAATTATTCTTAGAAACGATGATTATAGCATTAACATGTACGTGCAATATATGCTATATTTCTCTTATTTCATTGGAATGGAACTTAGTTCTCTTCAGGCAACGATAGGAAAATTTCTGATGGGTTTGATTACTATTGATACATATGAAAAACGAATTTCATCCAAAAAAGCTTTAATCAGGGGGATAATAAAGGTCCCGCTATTCCCATTTTTTATGTTGATTCTCACTATTCCATTCACTGAAAAAAGGCAGGCAATACATGATATGATCGCCAAGACCATCGTTATAAAAAAAGAATACTTATAGATTTTTTTGGGAATATTCAACCCTGAATGACAATTAGAACCAGCTTCTTGAAGGGCGGCAAAAGACCAATCTTACACGTAAAGTAAAACAACAACACTAATTATTTTCCCCCCGCATTCACCTTCAGGAACGGATGGTGATGACTGCGAAAGGAGGGGGTGCGTGGGCCGACCCCGATGTGACGGGAGAACTTCCAACAGTTCTCAGGGAACGGCTAAAAAGCCTGGATACACAAATCAAACCCCATTCCGCTGTTGAAGATGTAAAGGCGCTCCGTTTCCAGCGACTCCACCGCCTGTACACTGCTGCAGCGATCTTCTTTGGGACAATGGCCGTCGTACTCGTTATTGCGCAGGTTTCGGAAATACTGAGCGGGATTTGGCCGCTTTACACCGAGTTGGCGGCTGTAATTTGTGTCTTGATAATAATACTAGCAGGGAAAATCTCAGGCGTTCACGAGAAATGGCTTGTCTCCCGCCACAAGGCTGAGAGGCTGAACATGCTTTTCTACCGGTGCCTGATCGACAGTCTCCCCAACAAGCAGATCGAGAGTGAGATCAATGCCATCCATTCTGTCGATAAGATTGGTGATATTTGGGAATGGATCCAGCAACGCGGGATCATGTGGAATCCTCCTGCAGACCCGACAGCAAAGGGCGTCTGCACTATTGTCACTTATTATCTCAGGACACGTCTTACCGATCAGATAGGATATTTTTCCCAAAGGAAAGTTGAGATCGAACGGTCGGACAAGTGGACGCGTCTCTTCCCAGCAGCCTTCTTCTTTTTTTCTCTCGGAGCAGCAATACTCCACATCCTCATCGATCTTACTATGACGGAGGGGACAGACCCCCATCTTTCGTCCGGAGCGAGGATAGGAGTCATTCTCGTCGTCTGTGCTGCAGCACTTCCGGCAATAGGGGCAGGAATGCGAACGTTCCGTGGAGCGAATGAGTTCGCCAGAAACAGGGTCCGTTACAGGCTCATTCTCGACCAATTGAAGACTAGAGATGCCTCTATTCGCTCTTTACGAAAAGAACATTGTATGACCAGAGAGAGAGATGACACAAGCGTCGTTCCCGCACTGATTGAAGAAATGCATGCTTCCGAGGAAATCCTCGAGTACGAACACCAGGAGTGGCTACGCCTGATGACGGATACTGAATGGTTCGGGTGAGAGATGGCCGAATGGATGTACATTCTTCTGCTTGCGGTCCCCCCGGGCCTCTTCTGGCTGTGGTTCTTCTACAGAAAGGATCGTTTTCGGCCTGAACCTCTCCGGATTGTTGCGGGGACCTTTCTGCTGGGAATGGTTGCAATCATTCCAGCGGCAGCAATCGAGATTCTGTTCCGGGAATTTCTTACCAAGGCAGAGCTAGCCGTTCTCGTAGCCCCGCCAATAGAGGAATGCGTAAAAATGGCTGCAGTTCTCATCTTCGCTTATCGCCATGCGGCATTCGACGAACCAGTCGATGGAATCGTCTATGCAGTTGCCGCAGCCCTTGGGTTTGCAACAGTCGAGGATGCTTTATATATATCCGCCTCCTTTGCCGAATCGGCTGCTGGTGGAATCGCAGTTGCTGTCCTGCGTGGGCTCCTGAGTATGCCAGGCCACGCTCTCTGGGCAGCAATATGGGGATATGCACTAGGTCTGGTTAGGTTTGCGGACGGGAAGCATGCCGTCCGGACAGTTGGGCTATCGCTTCTCCTTGCAATAGCGCTTCACGCGCAGTTTAATTTTCTTCTTCTCAACGACTGGTGGGGCTTTGCTCTCGTTGTCCTCGTCGCAGTTCCGCTGACATGGGCCCTTGTTTCACAACGAATCGAGAGAGCCCTTATGGTCGAATAAAAGCGGGAAAGGCCTTATCCACGGCATCCTGAACAATCGTGGTAGCCCGCCATATCACATAGAGCCGACTGCTTATTCGTACATCAGTGGAGAGAAGGTATCTGCAAAAAATACGACGTCAAGGATAATCGCTTTAAAGAGGCAATGGACTCTCAATTGTCTTTTAATAAGATGGAGTGCTTCTTCTGCTGCTGATTCTGAATAAAAAGGAAGCCTAAAGTATAGGAAATAAAAAAGGGCATATATCCGCCCCTTTCCGGGCAAGAGTGTCTCAAGGTAGGGTCAACAATGGAACGAAGGGGATTCATTCAAAGGAAAGAAAGCTCTATTTTTGCTCGAACCTGCACATCGGCCTCACGATACCGGTGGTTCATCCTCATGACTCTCGCTGCCATAACCTTCGCAATGGGCTATTTCGGGCTTCAGGAGGCATATCGTGTAGCGGGACTCCCCATCTCAACCTTTACTCTCATCTATACAACTATGCAGCTTTTTGTCCTCGAGTCAAGCATTTTCATTTCCAACCCGGGTCTTGAACTACAGGTTGCGCGGATTATCGCTCCTCTGCTTACCATATCGACGCTCATTTTCTTCCTTGCCACACATTTCCGTGACAATATCCGCCTGTTGTGTCTCAGAGTTGCAAGGGGCCATACGGTTGTATGTGGTCTGGGCCAGCTTGGATCTGTCATCTCCGATCTACTCATTGAAGCGGGGCATCGAGTTGTTGTAATAGAGAAAGATTCCACAAATCCCTACTGTCATGAAATAAACGCGAGGGGAGGGATGGTGATCAACGGTGATGCGACGAGCCTTTCTGTCCTGCAGGATGCACAGATCAAAAATGCCCGATACCTCTTTTGCGTACTCGGGGAAGACAGCATGAACGCTGGGACCGCCGCTGTGGCCCGCACGCTTATCGAAAAAGACGAAAAAGCGCCGCTTACATGCTTTATCCATGTTGTGGATCCCGAACTCCCGTTGGTACTCAGACAACATGAGTTAGAGAGTGGACGAGACGGCAAAATGCGTATAGAGATCTTTAATATATTCAGATCCGCCGGAATGGGGATTGTCCGAGTAGATTCTCCCTTCTTAATGATCGGGAGTGAAAAAATACCCCGCATCGTGGTTGTCGGGGGGGGGCGTGTAGGGGAGGCACTGATCGCCGCTGCAGCACGAATGTGGCGCAATGCGAGGAATAATGCCGGTGAGAAACTTCGTGTTACATTAGTAGACCGTGAAGCAGGGAAACGGGCTGATTTGATACGAATCCGCCATCCATCCATAAGTGCATCATGCGAGATTCTCCCCATTACCATGGACACGCATTCCGCGGAATTTTTCAGTACGCCATTCCTCTATGAAGACGGGGGACCCGCCGACGCAGTCTACATCTGCATTGGTGACGGGAACGGGGGTCTGGCAGCTGCCCTCAGAATCCGGGCACGCCTAAAGGAGACAGCCATTCCGGTTGTGGTCACCACGATGACCGATGTCGGGATGGCCTTTCTGTTAAGGGAGGAAAATGCCGATGAGCTTCCTTCCATCGCTATATTCCCCCTGATCAGTCGTAGTCGGGGACTTGACTCAATTATTGAGGCTACCCCGGAGATCATCGCCCGCGCCATTCACGAAAGATACCTGGTGATGAATTCGGAAGGACCTGTTCGCCGCCCCTGGGATGAACTGTCTGAGGAAATGCGGGAATCAAATAGACGCCAAGCAGACGCTATTCTAGACAGGCTGGAAATGATTGGAGCACGGGTCGACTATATGCCCGAGGAAGATCCGGGAATATTCTCCTTTACAGCTGAGGAAATTGAATTGCTCGCAGAAGCCGAACACAAACGCTGGATGAAAGAAAAGAAGGCAAATGGCTGGGATTACGGATTGGAGAGGAATGATAAGAAAAAGATCCATCCCTCGCTTATCCCTTATGAAAAGCTATCAGAGGAAGAGAAGGAGAAAGACAGAGAGGTGATAAAGCAGATCCCATTGCTCCTTTTAAGCGTGGATATGGCAATTACACGCGAGAATTTGCCCAATCCATCCGAAGAAACCCGTTATCCAATGAATAACACACGTTAATGTTGAAAAATCAGTGACGAGATTGAAACCGTGCATTTGGGATAAAATTGAAAAATTTACCATCTTTCTTAAAATCCCATTTTTTGTTATCTGGTTAGCAACCGGAGGAAGAGGTGCCGCCGGAGGGCGGTAGATCTGATATTTCTGGCGGCGTCCGCACTGCACCACTACTCAGCCGCCAGAAGTCTGCGGAAAGTAAAATATCGTTCGGTAGTCAAAATTTCTTTCGTTGTAGAAAGGGAGAGCTGAAAAATCCTTTACAATTCTTTTCCCGGAGAACGGGAACGCCTGATCGCAGGTATCCCTGAAACGGTGCATGCGGGAACGGATCTTCAGGCAGTATGTTATTAGTGCGATGAATACAACCGGATACTACGCATGCCGGTATACCAGACGCCCGGTACCCGGGGAAGGGATTACCATCGCCTGTAAGTGCTGCCAGTGCGGCAGCTGCTGCTGCCATATGCAGGACGTCCACAGGGTTATCGAAGACTGTGGCGACTACACCTTTGTCATCCACAACCACTATACGGGGGATGTGGACACAGTGCGGGTTGACCCGGACAAGATCGCCCTCTTTGAGGACAAAAGCAGCCTCGAGGGCCTGCCGGATGCATGCCGTTTCCTGAGATTTGATACCGCAGGAAAGGGATGGTGCACGGTCCACCTGACACGCCCCTACATCTGCCGCGAGTACTGCTGCTGGCGCCTCCTCATTCTTGATTCACGGGGGAAACGGGCCGGACGTGTGATGTATCAGACAATGTTCTTCCCTGATAATGACGACCTTGGACAGCTCTGGGAAGAGATGAAGCCGACACTGGAGGGGCTGAGCGGTACGGAATGGGATGACACAGTGATCAGCATTCTCACGGCATCCGGTTACCGTGTCCGCCGGTAGGTTTCCGGTGATGCCTGATCCCGGAAAGCAGCGAAAACGCAGACAGCCGGCAGCACATTCTCCCCCAACTATATATAATCCCCCGCCACCCAAACTCTCCCCATGGCATCCGCCGTCTCACGCATGCAGATCTATATCCTCGTACTGGCCGCCGTGATCGTAACGGGCGTTGCCGGCTTCATGGCACTCGAGGGCCTGTCGCTCGTCGACGCATTCTACTTCAGCATCGTCACCATCGCCACCGTCGGGTACGGCGATATCTCACCCGCCACCGACGCCGGCAAACTCCTCGCCGTCCTCCTCATCGTCGCCGGTGTCGGGACGTTCGTGGGTGTCGTCGCTAACGGCCTCGAGATGTACCTCTCGTCGCGTGAGAAGCAGGCGAGGCTCCGGAAGATCAACATGGTGGTCGGCGTCTTCTTCAGCATGGTGGGGACTCCCTGCCTGCGGGACTGGACCGGGCGTGACCAAGGAATCGACGGGATCCGGGACGCCCTGCTCGTCACCGGTGCATGGACAAAGAAGGAGTACAAACTTGCCGCATCGCGCCTCGCCCGGTACGACTCCGGCCCTTCCCTGTCGCCGGGCGACCTTGTTGAGATGCGGACCTGCCTCGAAGAGCACCGTGACCTTCTCCTGCGGCTGCTCGAGAACCCGGTCCTGTTCGAGCAGGAAGCCTTTTCCGACCTCTTGCGGGCGATGTTTCATCTCTCCGAGGAGCTCGGCCACCGGGGAGACAGGCTGGACTCGCTTCCGGAAGCCGACAAGGCGCACATCCAGGGTGACGTGAAGCGTGTGTACCTCCTGCTCATCACCCAGTGGCTGCAGTACACACGGCACCTCCAGGACACCTACCCGTACCTCTTCTCGCTCGCACTCAGGACCAACCCGTTCAATCCCGAAGCATCACCTGTTGTTGACTGAAGGCAGGGGACCGGAATCCCCCTCCCTCCATGGCAACCATTATCCCTTCACCGGCCAATCACTCGGCCGGGATATTTCGGGAGGTGGATTGGTGACAGAAAAGACGGCTGTTTTGAAAATCGAGGTCGGAACCGACCTGTACCGTGCCTTTCTCGAGGCATGCCTGCTGGCGGGCGAGGAGCCGTCCGATGCACTCGCGGAACTTCTTCGGCGGTACATCGATGCCCGGGCCGGTGAATCGGTCAGAGCGGAATTCGACAGGGGATCGGTGGACGAAGAGTTTGCGGTTGATATCGAATGCGAGGATCCGCTCTGCACACGGCCGCAGATACGGATGCGGGGGTCAGGGAACAAACCCTGACGGTAAGACGCTACCTGCCGTACTGGTTGATGATCCGGATCAGGTCCGCAAAACCTTCCATCTCCATCGCGAGCACACCGGTACGGGTCATGCCCATGGAGGTTTCCGCATCGGCGGTGAGCATCTCCGGGCCGCGGATCACCTGCCGCCGCACGCCGTCTTGTGAGAGCACTTCTTCCGCTTCAGGGTCGTGCACGAAACACCGGCCCGGGATGATGACCGTCTCTTCAAGAGTTTCGGGTTTCAGCGCCATGAGGTCGTCGATGGTGATGAGGCAGGCAATCTCCTTCTCCGTCCTCACCACTCTGCCCTCATACCCCCGTATCTGCAGGATCCGCTGGAGAGATGGCGCCGCCACCGAACCCGTGATAACCGACGCCCTGCCGGTAACTTTGGGGAGTTTTTTCAGGAGGTCCGGTTCGTGGAGGAGCGCAAACGGTGAACCTATCTCCGGGTCCCAGAGCGGTGTGCCGCTGATCTTCAGGGAAAACGACTCGTTCAGCCGCGTGACCAGGTCCCGGAACGATTCGACGGACTGCACGGGCTGCCCTTCGACAAGCGGTGCATTGCCCAGAATAAGCCCCTGCTGCGGTTCGTTCGCAAACCGCATGAGAATCAGGCCCTTTGCCCCGCGCTCTTCGAGCCATTGGCAGGTCCGGACAAGGTCTTCGCCGTCGTTGACACCGGGGATGACAACCGCTGCGGCATAGACGTCGATCGCACCGCAGAGGCGCTCAAGCACTTCGAGCGATGCTTCGGGGGTCGGGTCGTGCATCCAGGTTCGCCGGAGTTCCGGGTCTGCCGAAAAGATCGTATAGGAGACTTCGCGAAGCCCGTTCTCGACCAGAAACTCCGCAATTCCGGGATCGTCAAACCCTTTGCCGCTCGTATAGCCGATATGGAGAGGTATCTCCATGCTCCCGAGGATTTCAATAAGATCCCGGAAATCCGGGTAGCAGCTCGGGTCACCGCCGCCGCTGATCGTGATCCGGTCGATATCACCGAGCATCTGCAGGTTCGCGAGCACATCTTCTGCGACGGCGCGCAGGTCACGGAAGCCCTCATACTCCTCCTTCACGCCCCGGGTACAGTAGTCGCATCCTTTCGAAAACGGAAGGCAGTACCGGCATCCGAGCGAAACGGTCCCCTTTACATGTTTGAAATAACAGTATTTGCAGAATCCCCGGCAGTCTTTTCCGGGACTGCCGCCGATGTCAACGGTGAGCTGTGCCATAGTTCAATCTCCACCCGAGAGGGCATTCATTCCCGGTCCGGTCATTTGCCTTCCCTTCCTTCATCCGACCTTTCAAAGCGGTTGATAAATTTCGTGTGAATTTCACTGAATTTCCGGTTGACTTCCTTGATTTTTGTAAATTCGAGCATCACCCGCAGATCCATCTCGTCGAAACGCGGGTATTTCAGCAGCCGGACGTAGTCATGCGTGAAATGGTAATGATAGTGCCCATACATGTAGACAAGGAGATACGTAAAGAGGTTCGTGATCCGGCGGGCCGAGGTGTAGACCTCCTGCCGGGGATCATACCGGCATTTAATGTCGCCTTCCTTAAACATCCGCACCGAGAGGTCAAAGTCCTCCAGGATCGAGATGTCCCGGTGCCCGTCGATTTTATCGTATACCTCCCGGGTCATTGCCATATTCGACCCGATCAGCCAGTAGAAGTTGAAGAGATGAAACAGGTTGTACTGCTTTCGCCAGACTGCAAGCAGTTCGGAGCGAAGCGTTTTCTCGTAAAAGAGAATGGGGCCGGTACAGACGTCATAGCGGCAGATGGTAATATTCTCCTCGATCGTTTCAAGCCATTCGGGGCGGTGCAAAGTGTCGGCGTCGGTGAATACCAGAAGGCTGCCCGAGGCCGCATCCACCCCGTCCCGGCGTGCCCCCCCGATCCCGGGCCGCCCCTGGAGCACGACACGGTCGGCGGTTCCCTCCGCGATCTCACGGGTCCGGTCTGTCGAGCTGCCGTCGACCACGATAATCTCGTACCGTTCGCGGGGAAGAGTCTGGGATGTGAGCGAGGAGAGGCAGTAGCCGATATGCTCCTCTTCGTTCATCGTCGGGATAATGACAGAGATCATGGCAGTTCACGGGACCGGAAAGGGAGAGAGTCGGGCATACCGTTTTTTCGTATCTGATATATAGGTGGGAGCGTTCTTAAGAGTAATTATTCATCCATCCGGATACCTCTCCCGGTGATGAACCGGGCACCAAGATCCGCAGGATGACGGCCTCGTCACCACACCGGCTCGCGGGTCCGGTGACGGCCGATATATACGCAGGGGAGATTTAGATTGCGCACAAGCCACAAACTCCTGCTCCGCCTCTTCCACGATCCCGCATATAGCTTCGCAGAGGTCGAAGTCAGGTACATCGACCGCGGAGCACCGGGCGACGAGTCGGGTGTGTCCGGGAGTGATATCGCACACCTCGACCGTGACTACATCGAAATTATTACCCCCTTCACACCCGGCGGCACCACCGCAATTCCCTACCACCGCATCCGAAAAATCCTCTATCAAGGGCTGGTTGTCTGGGACAGGGTGTTTGGGGAATGCCTGCCGGACGGCATGGAACAGTGAGAAAATCCACTCTCTCCCCCCGGATAAAACAGAAAAAAGCGCCACCTTTTTTTAGGGAGGGCGATAATATGTATACTGCGCCTCAGTGGCTTAGTTGGCAGAGCGGCTGACTTGTAATCAGCAGGTCCCGTGTTCAAATCACGGCTGAGGCTTATCGAATTAACATTCAAAATTTTAACGCTTTTATAGATCTGCTCAAACCTTTCCCGATGCTTTCTCTTGTAACATGTGCTACACCATATGGTCTCAAATTTCACTCGCACCATAAGCTGACGTATGATTACACTACCCTTGTGTGGCCCGAAATCCATAATAGTATTTTTATATTTGTTGTTTCATAATGCGGGGCATGCCAGCAAGAATGCAAAAGGTATGGAAAATGAGTGATCAGGTGAAGGACTTTCTCGTTGTTGACCACCCCGAATCAGAGCAGAGACAGATCCGTGAAGCGGTTCAACAGGCCGAGGAGCAAAAGCGCAACGATTACTACATCTACGGGCTCAATTCCTGGTACCACATCAATAAAGGCCAGATCATGGGCCAGGGCAAAAACGGCCCTTTGATGGACAATCGCAACAAACCGCTTGAGAAGCAGCCGGACGACGCCGGTGCACGTGAATGGAAGCTCTTTTTAGAATAAAATTCTGAAAAATCCCCGATAATCATTTTTAAAAAAAATCCCCTGTTTCCGGCCTTCCCGTGCCCGCAACCGGCACGTAAAAATCGCCGTGCCACTTCTCCATTCGTTCGGGGGTGCACACGATCCCCTTCACGTCCCGGTTGGTCTCGTTGATCATCTCCCGGGTGGATTTTCCATCAGCCATTCGGTACAGTAGCCGTTTACCAGGGAGAAGAGGATCATGTAGACCGTGAGCACCGCGGTAAAAGCGATGCCGAAATAATAGACCATCAGGGGGAGGAGGGGCACCTTGACCGCCCGGTTGTAGAGAAAGGTGGCGGCCAGCGCCGGCCTCATCCCCTTCTCACGGAGATCGGCAAGAAACGGGTACCAGACATAAATGGGGCCCGAGGAGATGATCCCCCCGACGATCGCCACACACCACCCGACAGCGCCCGATTCCCGCCCCAGGTACTTCACCATCTTCTTCGGACTGATCAGGAGATCGGTGAGAAACAGGAGGAAGAAGACCAGCACCAGCACCGGGGCGATACGGAGCAGGATGTCGGCGAAGATCCTGAGTGCCCTGATCGCTGTGGGGAGATCAAGAAGTGCGGTGATCGCGTAGACGGCGATGACAATGACGAAGAAATAGAAGTTCGACCTGGAATTCTTCTTTTCCTTCTTCATAGCGACACCCCGAATGAGGTCAGCGTGAGATCGACGAGCAGTGCGATCAGGATGGAAAAGAGAAATGAGAGCAGGTTCCTGGTGACGGCGAACCGTTTCCCGAGGAGATCCATCTCCGCAGGGAGGGAGATGAGCCCCACTGTCACCCAGGAGAGGATGAACGCCGTCACCGCCGTAAGGCTGATATGGGCGGCTATGAGTTCGCCGCCAATGATATAGCTGGTGATAGGATTCCCGCTGGCGATACTGCCAAATGCCGCTCCGAGCACGGGATCGATGAGAACATTGCCGGTAAAGAACCCGGCATACGCTTCAGCGGGAATGGTGGCGTTCACCAGACTGATCAGCAGCAGCACGCCGATGATGATGGGGAGCATCTGTGTAAATGAAGTGAGGGTTTTGCGGGCGCTCTGCACGGGGTCCATGATACTGCATTCGTGGCATGGAATATTGAGGCTTTCGCGTTCTTTCAAGAAGCCCGGTGAGGGATCGGGACACGATTCCCTACTATCTCCGGACAATCATTTTAAAAAATCTGCCCTTTTTACCGGTCACAAAAAAGAGCAAATCCGTATCCGTAACCGGAGCGGATGAACGCCATGTAAAAAAAGGATTAGTTTTTCTCTTCTTCTTCCGGTTTTGACGCATCTGCTGCTTTTTTCTGAGGAATAGAAGCAGTCTTCCCCTTTTTTCTCCACCGGTATAAGCCATACGCGAGGAGCACGAGAATGATCAGCGGGAGGGCGGTGAAGAAGAGGATGATCAGCGAGTCGACCATGAAGAGGAATCCCTCGATCCCCTGGTTAATCACTTTGATGAAACTGTGGCCCGCATCTCCCCCGATGGGGGCCGGTTCCTGCAGGTTCACCGAAATGGTGGCGAGATCGATCCGGTTATCAAGATACGTAAGCCTCCCCTCGAGCCGGTCCAGATCGACCTGAACGCGCTCGATCTCCACCTGAACCTTCAGGACATCCTCGACCTTCTCGGCCTTCTCGATGATCCTGTTGTACTGCTCGAGCTGATGCTGTTTCGCTTCCTTCTGGGCGGTGAGGTCGATATACTCTTCCGTCACGTCCTGTGAATTCATCGACTCCGAAAGAATCTTTCCGAGTGTCCGGATCTCCGTGACTGTGCCGTCGAATGCCGAACCGGGTACCCGGACCGTCACGGTTGCCGAAAGGCGATCTGCTGACCCCCGGTAGAGATTTGACGATGAGAGGTACCCTCCCCGGCTTTCTGCGATGCTCTTCAGGGTTCCCATGGAATCTGCAACGTTTTTGACTTCGAGGCTGATTGAGCCCGTTTGTATCAGTTTCTGATCAAAGCTGCCGTCGGTGGCAGTCCTCGAGGTGGGAGCCATGACAGGAGCCGGGGCACCCATTCCCTCATAAGCACCTTTTTCCTGATACGAAACGTCATCGCTCACAAAGAAACCCGTCGATTGCTGCACGTCGCCGTTCCATTCATCGGCGGAGAGGCATCCCGCCGCCAGAATGCAACAGATAAGGACGAGTGGTATGAGGTAACGATTTCTCATACCTCTGAATAGTGAGTGTATTTATTTAAAATCATGGAAGACTACGAAAATTAT
The DNA here is from genome assembly GCA_016926855.1 of Methanomicrobiaceae archaeon. GTDB lineage: Archaea > Halobacteriota > Methanomicrobia > Methanomicrobiales > Methanomicrobiaceae > LKUD01. Next base: position 72,993 of record JAFGNT010000008.1, read on the forward strand.
TGAAGTTTACACAAAAAGCGGCGCAGGTGATGGATATTCCCTTCCGGGCTTTCCCACCGCCCGCTGAGAATCAGGAGATTCCCGCCGGGAGAGTGGGCCGTGAAAAGGGCAGGATCACCCGGAGCACTCCGGGCACATCACGGTGGCTACAGGAAGCTGCTGAGCCGCATCTGCCCGCCCCGCATCACATCACACAGAAGCGTGCTCTCTTCGATAAACCGTGACAGGGGGAGGGCGAGCCGGGTTTTGGTATCGGAGAGGGCCGATTTCACGTCCTCAAACTCCCGCGGAGGCCCGAGCAGTGCATGCCGAACATTTTCCCTGACGTTAAAGACACCAAGCGGCACATACCCCCGGTATGCCTCCCTGAGGATGATGGCTCCCGCCTGCATGCCCTCGCGGTGGAGCGCCTCAAGCACCGCCATCCTGCACGAATAATAGCACCCTCCCACAGAGGAGTATTCATGCTTCCCCCGGTGCCCCTCGTGATCTGCAAAGATCAGCTCCTCATTCCCGATGATTCGGAGGAACGCTTCCATCCACTCGTACTGCCATCCGGTGGGGAGGAGAAGCACGGTATAGTGGTTATGAAGACTGTCGAATTCATGGACCCGGACGGTATCGATGATCGGGTTCGCCGCAACCTTCTGCCGGAGAGCGTTTCCGATCGTCGTGTCGCAGGCGGTGATGGACCACCGTGTGGGAACGAGCCGCCGTGCTTTCCCCATGCCCATCGATCCGGTTGAGAGCGCTTTTTGCATCACGGAAAACGGGACATCCTTTCGGTGGAGATCGACAATTGCGTCGGATGCCGTGAGATCGGTATCATAATAGACCTTCTCCAGGTTACGGTTCCATGACCCGCCTTCAATCTCGAAGCGCTCCATGGGGGCACTCGGACCGTAGGGCGTGTGATCACCGGAAAACGAAACGCCGGAAGGTGCGCTTTCAAAATTGACTTCGCTCCGGAGCGATGTGGCGGAGAGGGATATCTCCTGAAGTTTTTCCACAAAGCTGCTCCCTACGTCGGTTACACGAACGGGTCGTTTTCCCCTCACCATGTTCAGGCGGTACCCGATGATCTCCTCCTGCGTGGTGTGAGTGGGAATCCATGACTCCGGCGTGTCCATGATGCTCGTGTCGCCGTGGACCGGGGCAACCATCGGACCGGCAAGGACGTTCGGGTAGTTCCAGCTCCCGATGAAAACCGACGGGGGGGAGCTGCCGTCAAGCTCCTTTCCCACCTCCACCGATGCCATCTTCATGCCTGCGGTGACCTGCCTGAGATAGGCCCCCTTCCCGGGTAACATCAGGAAGAGAAGGAACGGTGGGATTAAAGAGGTGAGGAGCGCGGGGAGAAACTGTCAGGGAGAGAGATGCCGGAGTGATCTCCTCCGGCTTCTCCCGGCGGAGTACTTGTCCCGCTGTATTCCTCTGTCTGCGACACCCTGTCGCGATCCTGCATCGGGTTGCCGGGCCGGTCCTGAGAAGCACACCCGGTGCAGACGGCTGTGATACAACAGATGAGAAGCAGGAGTATGAAGATACGGTTCATGGTGATTCCTGAGTGTGTGATCGGTGAACAGGGACGATGCTGTCTGTCCTGGCCAGGGGAGCAATCGGTCAATAGATCTCTAAGAAGAAAATCTTCTCTCCCTGAGTGCCTTTTTTCGTCACAGCAAACCGGCCGGGAAAAATGGGGAGTGTGGTGATTACTGGGGTGCGGCGGCCAGCTCGACAATCTCTGCCTTCGGAGCATTGGTCTTGATGCTCTCAATACCCTTCATGCAGGCTGCTTTGGTCGAATATCCCTGGCTTTGTGCAATGATCGAACCATTAGGCGCCTTGAGGTGGAACCGGAAGGCGCCGGCCTTGTCAACAAAGACTTCAAATTTACCAAATGTCATCATACCTCACCAAACCACACAAGGATTCTTTTTCTATATAAAATTGCACCCACCGCCGGGATGCGGTACCGCCGGGAGTAATTCACGCCCTCGATGTCACGGCCGTACACAGGACGCACGAAAGAACATGGAGCAGAAAATGCCGTCCTCTTCCGTCGGTACGGTTCAGGCCCAGAATGCCTTTCTCCCACTCCCCGGCAGTCACCATCCCGGACGAAACCGCCTCCGGGCCGACACCTGCCACCATCGCGGTGAAGGTCTTTTGTGTAAACCCCTCCACGAGTCCGGGCCGTGAAGAGTCGACATAGACCATCCGGGGCGAGACCCGGACATCGTGGTACCCTGCACCGCATAAAAGCGGATACAGTTTTCTCCCGATCATCGAATCGCCACCCGCATCTGCCTGAAGATCGATCAGGCACCGGATATTTTTGTGTGCCGCGGCACTCCCGGGATGGAAAAATACGGACCCGTGGTCGCCCTCGATGACGGTCAGGGAACCACCGGGCCTTAAGAGGCCCTGTATCTTTTTCAGGGCTGAAAACAGGTTCTGTGAGATGTTCGAAGACAAAGCAGGCAAATACTTGATCGAAAGACTCTTCCTTAAACGGAAGGCTGAAAATATCGGCGGTCAGGAATTCAGCGTTGGAATGTCCCTTTATGAGAACTCTCTCCCGTGCCGCATTCACGGAACCGGGCGATATATCGACAGACACAATCGCCGCACCGGGGCTCCGTCCGGCAAGGAGGAACGCCTGGGCTCCGGTGCCGCACCCGACCTCAAGCACACGGCTCCCCTCGGGGTAGTGCGTGTCATAGTGCAGGAGATCTGCAAGTGTATTCGCCTGATCATCAAGCCGTGATGCCTCTCCGTCCGAGTAGCCGTGAACATATGTCATCGATCATCAGGTACCTGAACGGGTCTGTCCGCTGTAATAGTACTGCGTACTGCTTCCTGCACACGTTCCTCGAGTCCCGGAATCCGGCGCACATCCTGAATCCTGTCCATCCCGCCGACACAGATCTCGCCCGACAGCCTGATTCCGAGGTTCCCGAAAAATGCGCGAGCAACCTCACGCGTGCCGGTGAAATTCTCCCGCCCCTCCCGTCCGGCGACGGCGAGGAGACAGCCCCGTGTCTTCCGCCCGGTGCGCCCGCCGGACAGCGCCAGTTCCGCATGACTGGCCTGGCAGCGGTCGATCAGGGCCTTGAGCGCGGCAGGCACCGTTGTTGTATACACCGGGGTACAGAGCACGACACATTCCGCGTCCCGGATGGCGTTCTGCACTCCGGTCATATCGTCGTCAAAGGTGCAGGCACCGGTGTTATAGCACTGGTAGCAGCCGATGCAGGGATGAATCTCAAGTGCATCGGGAAAAATAACCGACACGGTCCGGCCGCACTCACGGGCGACCTCCTTCGCCCATCCGGCAAGAATGCTGCTGTTTCCGTCGGGACGCGGACTCCCCTGAATAATGAGCACATCGGTGGCCTGCACGTCCGGCACACAGACAGGGCGGTCCGGGCGTTCGATCCGGTCGATAAAACGGCAGGGATCGGTCCGCAATCCGTCTTCCCACCCATCAGCCGCCCTTAGTGCAGCCGTTTCGGCATCGAGAGACATTCCGGGCGTATATTCATAGCTATTGGTCCTGAAGACGCCGACCGTCCGCTCCCCTTCTGACAGCGAAAGAGTATACCGGATCATCCCCGGATAGAGGTCGGAGAAGTCTTCCCTCTGAAGCGAAATGGTGTATACGCCGATTGGCGTCACGATGTCACGGCGGCGTACCGGACCACTCCCGGCGTTCATCGTATACAAGATCGGTGCCGGAGATATAAGAGCTGCCTGCCGGTTACTGTACAGACATGGCTTGGTCAGGTGTATGTATGGCAGGTTACGGAAAATAGGGACCTTACGCCCGGTCAGGACCGGCCGTACCGCCCCATGAGTTCCCCTGTCGCAATAACATGGCCCTCCATGGCGGCGAGAACGGCCGGCCGGTTTGCTGTTCCCGGGATGGTGGGCACTTCATCCAGTGCATAGATGCGGAAGAAATACCGGTGCGGATTCCCGGGCGGGGGACACGGGCCGCTGTACCCGAACACCCCGCCGGCGTTTTTCCCCTGGAGACTTCCGTCCGGGAGGGGCCCCGAGACCGGTATTCCGGCAGGAAACTTCCGGGTGCCGGGCGGAACAGCATACACTATCCAGTGGGTGTACGTCCCGAACGGTGCGTCGGGATCATCGACAATCAGGACAAGGGACACGGCACCGTCCAAAACACCCTCGAACACCAGCGGGGGGGAGAGGTTCTCCCCGTCACAGGTATACTCCGACGGGATCATGCCCCCGTCCGCAAAAGCTGCCGAGGTGACGGTGATCACCGCCTTTGCATCCCCCGCAGGGTAGGTACCCGGGTCACCCGCACAGCCTGCCGTTGCTGACAGGAGCACGAGCAGTCCAACAATCCCACGCATGCGAAAGGAGTATACCCGCACAGTATATGAGGGTTCCCTGCGACAGGGAAGATATATCGTGATTCGCCCCCATCACCTGAATAGAGAGGCACAGTATGACAAGCAACGTCTATTTTGCCGACTTCATGCAGCGAACGGGCGGGGAGAGCACCATCTCGATGATCGACCGGCTGTTCACGAAGTCGGGGTGCGGATCGATCATCGGGGAAGGGGATCTTGTCGCCGTCAAGATTCACTTCGGCGAACGGGGCTGCGATACCTACACCAGTCCCGTGCACGTCCGGCGCATCGTGGACGCGATCCGTGCTGCCGGCGGACGGCCGTTCCTGACCGATACGAATACCCTGTATTCGGGCGGGCGCCGGAACGCTCCGGATCATATCGAGACTGCCATCTCCCATGGATTTGCGTATGCGGTTGCCGACGCGCCCATCATCATCGCAGACGGCATCTCCGGTGGAAACACCCGGGAAGTAAAGATACCCGGGAAGCACTTTGACCGCGTCCTCATCGCGGGCGACATCGTGGACGCGGATGCAATGATCGTAGTATCGCATTTCAAAGGCCACGTTGTCGCCGGATTCGGCGGCGCGATCAAGAATCTCGGCATGGGATGCGCCCCGCCTGCGGGCAAGCACGAACAGCACTCGGTGCTCCAGCCGGTTGTGCTCGGGGACAAATGCACGGCCTGCGGGACCTGCGCCGCCGTCTGTCCTGAACAGGCTATATCCGTGAATGAGGGAGAGCCTGCACGGATCACGCAGGAACGGTGCGTATCATGTGGCCAGTGTGTCGATTCGTGCCCCGAGGAAGCGATGGTATTTGACTGGGAGCAGGGTATTACCCCGTTTACCGAGCGCATGGCCGAATACGCGCTCGGAGCGGTTGCCGGGAAACGTGAAAAAACGGCGTTTATCAATTTTGCGATTAATATCACCCCGCACTGTGACTGCGCCCCGTGGAGTGATCCCCCGATCGTTCCCGATGTGGGCGTTTTTGCTTCCTGTGACCCGGTCGCAATCGACACAGCGTCGCTCGACCTTGTGAATGCACAGTCTGGATGCCGTGGAGAGGGAAACGGCGGTCCGTGCAGCGACACGTTCACGGATGTCTGGCCCCATACGAACGGAGAGCTCCAGCTCTTCTATGCCGAAACCATCGGTCTCGGAACCCGCAGCTACGAGCTTATCCGGATCTGATACCTAACGGACTGGCCCTGGCTCGTATCCGCCACGGCGAAGTGCACCGACGATTGCCTCGTTGTGTGCGGCACCACGGGTTTCAAGCTCGATCTCCAGCCGGACGGTTCGCAGGGGAAGGTCCCGGTCCGATCGGGCGTGGTGGATATGCAGGATATTGGCCCGCTCCTCCGCGATAAGGGTGAGCAGCCGGGCCAGTGTCCCGGCCTCGTCGTCGATTGTAACCGAAAGGTGCAGGATTCGATCGGAAGCGAGTAGCCCGTGGTGCAGGATGCGGTCAAGAAGCGGGCTGTCGATATTACCACCGCTGACCACGACGACAATTGTACTGCCGGGGCTGACCGGCACCAGCCCTGCGAGAAGTGCTGCAAGGCCCACGACTCCGGCCCCTTCAGCAAGGACTTTTTTCCGCTCCAGCAGGAGGTTGACCGCACGAATTATATCCGGTTCGTCGACAAGGACGAGATCGTCCACCAGTGCCTGCATGATAGAGAAGGGCAGGTCCCCCACGGGATTGACCATGATCCCGTCCGCAATCGACGGCGAGACAGGCACCCTGACCGGCCTGCCCTGTTTTTTCGCTTCCGAATAGGACGGGCAGGAAAGCGCTTCCGCTCCGATAATGCGGATTTCGTCGTTGTGCGCTTTTGCTGCCGTCGCAATACCGGCGATGAGTCCCCCTCCTCCGACCGGCACGATGATCGTGTCCGTATCAGGAAGGTCAGCACAGATTTCAAGCCCGACTGTTCCCTGGCCGGCAATGACCGCGGCCTCGTCAAAGGGATGGATGAACGTATACCCCCCGGCCACCTGCTCACGTGCATACCCGATGCTCTCGTCGAGAGAATGCCCGTGCAGGACAACCTCCGCACCATATCCACGCGTTGCGGCTTCCTTTGATATCGAAACCCACTCGGGCATCACGATCGTAGCCGAAATCCCTGCATCCCGTGCAGCGATTGCCACTCCCTGCGCATGGTTTCCGGCCGATGCGGCGATCACGCCGCGTGGCCCGATCCGCCCATTCAGCGTGTGGATCATGAAGGTTGCGCCCCGCACCTTGAATGAACCCCCTTTCTGGAGGTTTTCGAGCTTCAGATACACCCGTGCACCCGTCATAGCGCTGAATGTAGGCGAATAGACGACCGGCGTCCGGATGACGCGATCGGCAATGGCAGTGGCGGCATCCCGGATCTCCGCAGGCGTGACCATACAGGATGATGCCCACCCGTGCCAAAAAACCTTCGTGCTCACTCTGTCGGGACGAGGGGGATGCCTGCCGGGCAGCACGAATGGCGAATGCTCATTAGGACGGGGGATCAACGATATCGTATTGTGTCACCGGTGAACGGATGCGGAGCGGACACGGGAGTGCGGCACGGGGAATCCGGCATCCCCGCCTTCAATATCATTCATGCCTGCGACTGCGTGGAGGGGATGCGCCGCATGGAGGAGGAATCCGTCGACATTATTGTTACGTCCCCTCCCTATAACATCGGCAAAAATTACCGGTCGCACAACGACCGGATGCCCCGCGATGCCTATCTCGACTGGATGGAGACAGTAGCGGACGAGGCCTGCCGTATCCTGAAGGACGACGGGTCGTTCTTCCTGAATGTCGGCGGAAAGCCGAGTGATCCGTGGATACCCTTCGATGTAGTGCAAAAGTTCAGGAACCGGTACGTACTGCAGAATGTCATCCACTGGATCAAATCGATCGCCATTGAAAAGGCCGCCGCAGGGAACTACGACGCGATCCGGGGGGATATCGCAGTCGGCCACTACCAGCCCGTCAACAGCGACCGGTACTTAAGCCAGTGCCATGAGCATATCTTCCACTTCACTAAATCCGGTAACGTCACCCTCGATAAACTGGCTGTCGGTGTCCGGTACCAGGACAAGACAAATATCGGGCGATGGAAGCAGGCGACCCGCGATCTGCGGGACCGGGGGAACGTCTGGTTCATCCCGTACACGACGATCAGGACGTCCCGCCCCCATCCGACTACATTTCCCGATAAACTGCCCGAGATGTGCATCCGCCTGCACGGCTGTGACGAGACCACCGTGGTGCTCGATCCCTTCATGGGCATCGGCAGCACGGCGGTTGCCGCAACCCGCCTCGGCGTCCGGTTTATCGGGTTTGAGATCGACGCGGAGTATCGCGCCGTCGCGCATGAACGGATCAAGGAGATAAACGACAGGGACAGGGAGTCCTGAGGAGCGGGGAAGCAGACATGGATCCTCTGTGTGCGTTTGTCCTTGTCCTCCTGCTCGTCACCGTGCTGACAGCCCGCTACCGGCTCTCCCCGTTTATTACCCTTATCGCCGCCGCCCTACTCTTCGGCGTGTCCACCGGCATGGAGGGGGAGATGATTCCGCTGATCACGTCGGGTGCGGGAAAAATATTTGCTCTTCTGGGAATCCCGATATTCTGCGGCTCCCTGATCGCCCGGGCGCTCCGCCACGGCGGATCTATCACGCGAATCGTCAGTGACCTCGAACGCACGGTGCGCCGGCCGGAGATCACCGCAGGAGTCGCGGGATATCTCCTTGCCATCCCGTTCATGTGCTGCATCACACCCTTCATCGTGCTCACCCCGGTCATCGGGCACCTGCAGCAGGATCAGGAATCAGTCCGTCGGCTCCTGTATATCACCGCATTCGGCAGTATCGTCTCATTCGTGCTGCTCTTTCCGCTTCCCGTCGCTTATACGATCGTCACCACTCTCGAAACCGGGAGTGCCGTCGAGGCATATATGACGATAGCCATTCCGGTTTCACTTCTTTTGCTTGCGGGAGGCACCTTCTTCCTGAGGAAGGGGGGAAAGGCGCCCGAGCAGGCCCCGTCCGTATCCGAAACCCCCCGATGGAAGGCATGGGCTCCCGTGGCCGTCCCGGTCGCCATGATCATTGCCGGAAGCATCCTGCCGGAACTCCACCCATTCGGGAATATCCACATTGCGCTCCTCGCGGGTGCCGCCATTGCGCTTGTAATCGTTCCCGCGGATGTCCAGGCCGTGGTCATGGAAAAAGGAACAAAGAATGCCGGGATTATCATCTTTGATCTCTGCGGGGCGGGAGCACTCGGGGCGGTCATCGGCGCAGGCGGCTTCGCCGCGGAGGTGTTTTCGCTGCTCGGAACAAATGTGCCCGCCATATTTATCCCCTTCCTCCTCGCCGCCCTCATCCAGACCGCACAGGGGTCGCGGGTCGTCACGGCGGTTGTCACCTCCTCGATGATCGCCGGCACGTCCCTTGCAGCACTGGTACCTCCCGTTCCGCTCATCCTGATGATTGCTGCGGGAACCCTCGTCTTCTCCTACATCAGCGATCCCTATTTCTGGCTGGTGCTCCGGACAACCGGTGATACGGTTACAGGAACGCTTTCCCGCTTCACCCTTCCCCAGGCGGTCGCAGGCGGGGTGCTGGCTGTCATCACCACAGTGATCTCCATGACAGGATTCTTTTAGCGGATCCGGATCACAAGAATTTTTATGATTCCCGGAAAATTCCCCATTATGCCCGTATGTCGCGAAAGGGAGGAGGCATTCACCGGGCTCGAAATGGCAATTATCCTGATTGCGTTCGTCACCGTTGCGGCGATTTTTTCTTATACAATCCTCGAATCAGGTTTTTTTGCCACGGGGAAAAGCCGTGAGGCCGTCCTGACCGGTCTCGGACAGGTGGGGACATCCCTGATATCCGGCGGAACGGTTATCGGGCAGGGTGACACGACCGGTACCGAACTGAAATATCTTGAAGTCTACATCGAGACTGCAGGCGGCGGCATTGGTATCGACATGGACCAGGTCACCTATACCCTCACGGCCGGCGACCGTATTGTCACCTTCCCTCCCGGTGACGACCGGGTGACCCTGCGATGGCGTGAAGAAGAGGGCGGCGACTCCATCCTCGGGGAGTACGAACTTGTATGTGCGAGAATCCGGGTTACCGACGCCGATCTCGCTCCCGGTGATGCCTTCCGGCTGCAGGTGCAGCCGTGCACAGGGCAGGGATTCGCCCTCGACCGGACAACGCCCGGGCATATTTCAGCAAATGCCTATTACGAATTTCTCTAGCAGGAAGGACTGAATCGGGGATGATCGACACAGGGGAAGCGTTTACCGGCCTGGAAGCCGCAATCGTTTTTATTGCATTCGTCGTCATCGCCTCGGTCTTCAGCTATACCTTGCTCGGATCGGGATTTCTGGCAGACGAAATGACACGGGAAACGGTGCAGGAGGGCGTCTTCCGGGCAAGCGGTGCTCTCATCCTCTCGGGCGATATCTACGGCATTTCGGCGACAGGCCTTGATCCTCCCTGTTATGATTTTCTCCACGTCCCCCTCAGGGTTCCTTCGGGCGGCGCACCGGTGGACTTCTCACGGGTATCAATACGGCTCTTATGCAGGCAAAACAGACAGGAGCTCGTGCGGCATAATCCGCTTCTCTCCACCGCTCCGTCATGGGGAAAATGGAGCATCCGCGACGTGTCCGGCGGGGACGGAGACTCTATTCTTGAACCCGGCGAGCAGTTCGTCATCAATATCTCGCCCATGAGCCTGGTCGGACTGCAGCAGAACAAGCAATTCACGCTCGAAATCAAGCCGTCCGGCATGGCACCACTGAGAATAGTAAGAACAGTTCCTCCGAAAGTCACACCCGTGGGAGTGCTTCTCTAGTTTCCTGCAACCGACAGTTATAAAGAAATCCCGACAATGAATAGTATAACGTGTCTTCATGCATGCAATTCCGGTGATACCGGGGGATTCCGATGAACCAGATGATGAAAGCGTGTCTGCCCGGACTTATCGTCCTGTTAATCTGTGCCGGAGGCTGTCTCGGAGCAGCCACCGGTACGCTCGACCTTACCTCTTCACCGGATGGGGCTGAGATCTATATTGACGGTGTCTTCCGGGAAACGACTCCTGCAACACTCGATGTTTCTGAAGGACGCCATTCCCTCGAACTCAGGAAGGAAGGATATGCACAGTGGTCGCAGGATATCACAGTTATTGCCGGAAAAAAATATTATCTGTCCGGCACCCTGAAAGTACCCGGCCAGGAAAAGCCTGCCCTATACTCGACCCCGACACCAAGAACAGCGCTACCGACGACGAGAGCCACACTCCCCCCCGCCACTCAGGGGCCGGGATTAACCCCGAACACGACTCCACCACAGGAATCGCAAGAGATTACACCGTCGACTCCCGATGAGGAGTTTCTGGCCTGCATCCAGCAATACAGCACCGATATGTTCGAGTATCGCGCCAATATCGGATATTACCCGTATTCAGGCACATCCAGGACGAGTTACCCGCTGATGAAGAAACTCGCCCCGGAATTGAAAAAAGCCGCGGATCACCATTCCAGTAATATGACCGGGCTGAAAGTGAGCAAGGAAATCGCGATTCCCCATGCACGATTTATCGCGTTCCTTGACTGGTATTCAAAGGCAGGAAGCGCATTGATCCTTGCCGCAGACTACAATGACGAGAAGGATTGGGAGAATCGCAAAATCTGGCTGGATGGTGCGGTTAATGCATACCAGGAGGGCGATAGACTCTATGAAAATGTAATAGAACTGATGGAACTGGACGATATCAGAAAATAATGCGATTAATCGGATGCGGGGCGGTGCAGGTGCCAGCCCCCTGCTGAAACAATCCCTGGTGGGGTATGCGGGATCGCAGATGACGCCTGACCGATTCGTGCGGCCGGAAATGACCGTGCAGGCACACCGATATATATCGTGATGGCAGATTCCCTAAAAAACGTCCATTCCTGAGAGAGATCTATTTAATAAAAACTATTTACTCGCTATTCCAACAAAATGCCATGGACAGAAGGTTAATTACCGTACTGGTGCTGTGCATGGCATTCTTTGCTGCCGGTATTGCAGGGTGTACAGGCGCGGGCACACAGGCCGCAGATGGACAGGAGACCACTACTCCCGAAGCATCCACGTATATCGTGGGAATTGACGTTCCGTATCCGCCGTTTTCAATGATCGACACGGAGGGCGTGGCAACCGGCTTTGATGTCGACTCGATTCGTTGGATTGCCGAAGAAGAGGGCTTTAACGTTGAATTCCAGCAGGTGGCATGGGATGGAATTATCCCGGCACTCCTCGCAAAAAAGATCGACATGGTCTACTCCGGAATGACGATTACCGAGGAACGCAAAGAAAAGGTCGCGTTCAGCACCTCGTACTGGACCGTCAATCAGGCGGTCGTCGTCAAAGGAGGATCTGTTCTTGATCTTGACGAAATCCTTTCCGGGACCAGAACCATCGGCACCCAGCGCGGCTGTACTGCAGCAATGTGGATTGAAGAAAACCTCGTTGAGGGGGGCGTTATGCCCGAGGAGAACCTCAAACTCTATGACAACGTTCCGCTTGCGGTCACCGATCTCGAAGCCGGGCGCATCGATGCCGTCATGTATGACAGCACGGTGATGAACGACATTATTGAGGGCAAGGACATGACGAAGGCCGGATTTGTCGAGACGAATGAACAGTTCGGCATCGCAGTGAGGCAGGAGGACAACGAACTCTTAAATTCGCTCAACGACGGTCTCGCAAAGCTGATGGATGATCCCTACTGGGAGGAACTCATTCTGAAATATTCCATGAAATAATTCTCCCTTTTTTTTCCGGGCGGGATGTGCCCGGCGCACGTGTGTCTTTTCGTTTTTATGAATGTTTTGTCAATGCCGCCCAGGGGTGCCGCAGCCCAAAATCCCCGGTAGCAGAACCGTCCGTTTTCCCGGAAGCCAATTAATGATGCGCGGGATACGCCGCCGGAGGAATCACACCGTGAAGGCTGACTGAAAAACACCCGGAAAGGAGCGTCCCGGTGAGATGTTCAGGATAGATTTATGACCTGAACAGGGTTACATCCACTTTAGCCATTTCAGGCGGGAGGTGGATGCAATGGTTGAACAGACAAAGGATAAGCAGCAGAAAAAACAGAAGCAGCAGCAGCCCCAGCAGCCCAAGAAGAAATTCTGACGTGTGCTACCGTTGCACCGGCCCGGGCAGATCCCGATAGGGAACTGGTTTCTCTCCCGGTGAATGTAACAGACGGGTGCTTGTGCCCGGCCCCGGCCTGTTCATGATATCCGGATACAGGGAAGCGAAAAACCGGGGAATATCCACAGGAACTGTAGAACCACTGCAGCCCGCTCAAGGGGGGAAGATCCTGCAGGCGAAGAGAAGGGACTCGTCACGGGTCCCGGGCACTCTTCTTCGGGGCAGGCACTAGTGCAATTTTTTCGGGGAGTATGAACAGCCCCATCAGGTTCGCATGGATGTCCCACATTTCATCGGCATCAGTCCCCCTGGTTTCCATCATCTGTGACACCACGGCGTCGGCAAATACCCATGCGGCTGTCTCAAAAAACGTGCCGAGGGGTGCAAAAAGGGTGCAGCCTTCTTCTGCGCACCGCCGGAGGAACAGATCACACGGGAAGTACATGACGCAGTCAGCAATCTCTCCGACGGGAGAGTTCGCCATGCCCGTGATCAGGCATATTCGGGCGCCGCCCGTATTTTTCGCATCTGCCGCATAGTCAGCCGCAATTCCGGGTCCTCCGGAACGTGAAAAGACAACCACAACGTCACCTTCCAGACCGTATTCCCGGATATCAGGCAGAATGCTCTCACCCACAACAAAGGTGGGGATCCCCAGATGGATCAGCCTCATCGCAAATGCGCTTGCCACAAGCCCTGATCGCCCGAGACCGAATGTGAAAACGCGGCGGGCCCGGAGAATTTCGGATACGAACGCCTCGATCCCGGCACTGGCGAGGGAACCGGTAATCCGGGTCAGATTCTCCGCCATCAGGAGCATCATATCCTTCACTAAGGACTCGGACGGTTCTCCCCGAAAACGAGTGCTCATGATATTCCTGTTAGAGTCTTTCACTCCTAATGATTGCCCTGATTCTGCCGAACCCCCCGGCACATGGAACCATGCGAATAATATATGCTGCGCTCCAATCGCTGTAGTGATCACTCATGGCAGAACTCACCGATGAGATGAAAGAGATGGTAGAGAAGGCAACCGTCTTCCCGCTCGCGACGGCATCACGAAACGGGGAGCCGAATGTCGCCCCGATGAAATCGGTCTGGCTGACTGATGACCGGACAATCTGGATTGCAGACAATTACATGAAAAAAAGCCTCGCAAACATGATCGAGAACCCGCGTGCCGCGATCTATGTCTGGGGCCCTGAGACAAAGGGATGTCTCCAGATCAAGGGCGATGTACGCATCGTCACATCGGGACCTGACTACGAGACGATGCGGGCACGGGTGAAGGCTGTCTCCGAGAGGTTCCCCGCGAAATCACTTGTGGTGCTCACGATCACCGGGGTGTTCACCTGTGCACCGGGCGACGAAGCGGGTAGCCAGCTGCTCTGAAACCCTTGCATGGCAGAAAAACGCGTGAAGGATCTGTCTTTCTTCCTCCGGCGGTGCACTGCCGGCCGGAAATGACGGGGATACCGGGATGCTCCAGAGAAGCTTAAAAAATTCAGACCGCAGGCTATCCATTCTTGGTTTCGGGTGCATGCGGCTCCCGGAGACACCTGACGGCCGCATCGATGAGGAAACAGCGACCGCCATGGTGCGCTATGCGATCGACAACGGCGTCACCTATTTCGACACGGGGTATACGTACCACAATGGCGAGAGCGAACCGTTTCTCGGGAGAGCACTCAGGGGGGGCTACCGCGAACGGGTCACCATTGCAACGAAACTCCCCGTCTGGAAGGTCGGGTCACGGGAGGATATGGGCCGGTATCTCGATGAGCAGCTTGCCCGGCTCCGGACCGACCACATAGATTTCTACCTGCTCCACGGCCTCGGGCGGAGATTGTGGGAGAAGATGCAGGATCTCGGTGTCACGGAATTTCTGGACGAAGCGCTTGCTGACGGCCGGATTTGCCACGCCGGTTTTTCATTCCATGATTCGGAGCGGGTATTTCGGAGAATCGTCGATTCCTACAACTGGACATTCTGCCAGATCCAGTACAATTTCATGGATACGGAGTATCAGGCCGGAACCGCCGGCCTCCGGTACGCAGGCGAACGGGGACTCGGCGTCGTGGTAATGGAGCCGCTCAGGGGAGGGCTGCTCGCGAAGTCTCTGCCCGAAGCCGACAGGGCGCGGTCGGCATCGGGTTTTCACGGAACGGCGGCGGAATGGGGGCTTCGGTGGGTGTGGGACCATCCGGAGGTCACCGTCGTCCTCAGTGGCATGAGTACGCAGGATCAGGTGCGTGAAAACATTCTCTACGCGGAAAAGGGACGAGCGAACACGCTCACCGACCGGGAACTTATCGTTTATGATGCGATAAGATCGATGTACAGGGAAAGAAACAGGGTCCCCTGCACGCAATGCGGGTATTGCATGCCATGCCCCTCGGGTGTCGACATTCCCGCATGCCTTGCTATCTACAACGACGCGTTCATCTATGATGACAGGGACACCGCACGGTTTGTCTACCGTGTTTTTTCACGGTCGGGAGGAGACGCAGCCCGGTGCCAGGACTGCGGCATATGCGAGGACCTCTGCCCCCAGCATATTTCCATCCGGGAGGTACTGGCGGACGAGCGGGAGCTCCTTGAAGAGTGAGTGTCCCCGGTGGAACCCGGCAGCCGGTGAATAGGTGTTAATACGGGTCCGACACAGTACTGCATACGATTATAGAGGGAACAGCATTATGGAAAAGCCTGATACAACGGACATTTCCGGTCATTGCCGGGAGCAGACGGTGTTCGAGTCCGTTTTTGAACGGATTCTCTGGAATTCACGGTATATCGTCCTTTTGGGCGTTGTATTTGGAGCATTAAGCGCAATCGTCCTGTTTTTTGCCGGTTCACGGGAAATATTTGACATTCTCCGGGAATATCTCCTTGTCCGGGAGAGCCACCTGACGCATGAAAGCATCCTGATAACGATTATCGGGGCGATCGATTTTTATCTGATCGGCCTCGTGCTCCTGATATTCAGTTTCGGCATTTACGAGCTCTTTATATCCGAGCTTGATATCGCACGGACGGAGGAAGGATTTTCCAACATTCTCGAGGTTTCCACGCTTGACGATCTCAAAAACAAGATCATCAAGGTCATTATCATGGTCCTGATCGTCAGCTTCTTCCAGAGGATTCTTTCAATGGAGTTTTCAACGTCAATCGACATGCTGGCAATGGCCGTCTCGATATGTGTTATCTGTGTCGGCGTGTATTTTCTGGGCAGGCATCACGTCTGACCTTTTTTTTACCGGAGGTACCGGGAACGCTGACGTGTACGTTCGTTCGGATCAGGGGATGCTCCCGGCGTTGTGCAGATCGGGGACGTCATCTATCAATCTGTAAATTATTCCGTTTTCCCAACCGCCGCAAGATAAACAAGGAACTGCTCTTCACCGTCGAGCTGAAGGAGCGTATTCATATCAGTGTCATGAAATGCGCCGACAGCACAGACACCGCAGCCGACAGCCCGGGCTGCGAGGTAGAGGTTCTGGCACGCATGGCCCGAATCAATGTGAAGATACCGGTACCCCCGCTCCCCGTACCGCCATGTCATCCGGTACGCGGCCGCAGTCCAGAAAAACGTTGCACCGTTGTTCCTGATGAACTGCTGATTCACGCATGCCGCCGTGATCCTCTCCGCTACATCGGGATCGGCAGGTATTTCGGCCAGCTGGTGTTCCAGCGCCAGGTACCGGTATATGCCGGGTTTCAGCCCCACAACGTTGTTTGCCAGAAGATAGGTCTCCAGCGCGTGCCGGGCTCCGGCCGAGGGCACTGTCCTGAAGGTAAACTGCCCCTGCACCGTCTCCTTCACCCCCTGGGTGCACCAGAGGAGAAATGCCAGTTCCGCGAGAGTGACGGGATTATCCGAGAACTGCCGGACACTTCGCCGCTGCTCGATCGCATCCCGGAGGTCGATGGGATTTACGGTTATTGAGGAGGGAGGAGGGAGGGAGATTACCGCACCGCCCCTGTCGTACGGCACTTCCAGCAGGGGGTGGGGAACGCCCTGCATCTGGTCGGAGGGGCCAAGATATTCAAACTCTGTCTTTTTCATAAATTCCTTTCCAATGCCTGCCATAGGTGATCACATCCCATGCGTAAGATCATGGTCGCCTCCCCTTCGGCACCCCGAATGATAAAGGCTTCCCCCCTGGCGCCTCCGGGACCCGGCAGGTCACGGAAGGGTGTAAGAACTCGCTCGAAGCCGGCGATTGCCTTTATATTTTACGGGAGGTACTGGTAGTAGTGAGTCATGACCCGTGAACAGCAGATAATCAATAGTATTCTGAAAAAAGCTCTCGAACGGGGTGCGAGCGTGGCAGGGTATGTTCCTGCGGAAATCCTCCGGAACAGCCCATCGGCACAGGCGGCGGGGCCACAGGGATTTCAGACATTTTCGGGTACAATCGTCGTACTCGGGCTGTATCATGATCCAAAAAAGCCCGAGATGGACTGGTGGGAGGAAGGGCGGAGCACACCGGGAGACCGCATGCTCCGGAGGATCATACGGGAACTCATCGTGTGGCTGAAGGAGGAATTCGGCATCGCGGCAGCAGACATCCCCTATCAGGTTTCCGACGGCGGCATTTACCTCAAGGACGCGGCTGTTCTCGCAGGACTCGGGTATATGGGAAAAAATAATCTTGTCATCACACCGGGTTTCGGCCCGAAAGTCAGGTTCCGGGCGCTATGGGTCGATATCGATACGGAACCACCCGCCCTGCAGAAGCAGGCACCAACTCTCTGCGGCACCTGCGACCGCCCCTGCGAGGCAAAATGCCCCCAGAATGCATTTTCAGGGGGCCACTACTCCCGGGAACGGTGTGCGGCACGGCTGGATGCGGATAGGGCGGAGCGGAAACAGGGTGGCCAGCATGTACCCTGCAGGATTTGTGAGCTCGTCTGTCCTGCAGGCACGGTGCCATGATAATGCGGGTTTCCTTGCCGGTGAAACAGCAGCGGTGTCGCAATGAACCTTTTCCCTCCTTTCAGATTCTCCTGAAAGCGGCGATATGTCCGGGCCATGTGGCCACCCGACAGATGTTCGAAAGGCAGGCCGGGAGAATTATTACCGGTGCGGGGCAGACCAGAATAAAAAGATGAATGTGCGATTATGACACTTTTGATGGCGTTCGTCGGGAAGAAGGGGGCGGCCGTCGCCGGCGACATGCGTGAGGTCCTCTTCCGGGGAGATGAGGCGCGGAGGCGGGAGCTGGAATCCGAGCTCTATGACGGCCGCATCGTCACCGACGCCGATCTCGAAAAACGAGCCGCTGAGATCGGGGTCCGGATCTCCGTGCGCGATGACAAGAGCAAGGTTGTACGGCGGGATGACGGCGTCCTCACCGGTGAGGTCTCCAAATTCGAGAGAGGGACGGTCTCGCGCCGCCGTATCTACGCGGCAGCCGGGCAGTATGCAATCGCCGATTTCGAAGGAGGCCGCATGGTGACCATGCAGAAGAAAGAGGGGAGCGCTTTCGTCGTCCTCGGAAATGACATCACGAAAAAGATCGCGAACGAAATTATCAGGAAGCACTGGAAGAACGGAGGATTTGAAGATGCGGTTCGTGTGATCGTGCTCGCAATGGAAGAGGCCGGACGCCGAACCGCCTCGGTAAGCAGGGCGTTTTCAATCGAGCAGACTGACATAAACGTGAATATTTCCGCGGTTGTTGACAGCGAAGCAGGAGGGTCGTAAGCATCCGGCGTTCAGCCACCCGGGAGCAGGGTGGACCGGGAGTCGTGCCGGCCCGGCAGCCACACTGCAGACAGACGCATTTCATCGGCGGATTGCCGCATCGCTGTCTTCATAGGAAAGATGTGCTTCCACGCATATAGTATTAAAAATATATTTTTACAACGTTTTTAGTAACATTTCCATTTTTGATTGTCACATCTGGTAACAAAGATTATATTTTTTATAATATCCGAATCAACTGGTGGTATGCACAACCATCCCCACTGCCGTCATTTCAATGCCGATAAAAGGTACTCTATCGAGGATCTTGCGGCATTTCACGGTCACCTCGGCCCCTTCATCGTCCTCGGGTACCGGATCGGCCGATATGTCCGAGATCACATCTGCACGGATCCGTTCCAGCTCAGGGCTGCGGTCTATTGTTCCGGCACACCTCCGGAGTCCTGCATTGTCGACGGCGTTCAGCTGGGAAGCGGATGCACACTGGGGAAACGTAACATCGAGATTGTGGCGGGCGACCAGCTGAAATGCGTGTTCTCACACGGCGGGAAAGAGATTGTGTTCGTGCCCCGACCCTATCAGACTCCGCCACGGGACCAGGCAGACTATGCACTGGCAATCGAGAAACTGGCAGAACGCATGTACTATCTCGATGATGGGGACCTCTTTGAGATACACGGAATCTAAGAACGGAGACGCGCATGAAAACGGTAACGGCAGATCCGGTCATTGATCTGGAGGGGATATATACCGCCTATGAAGGAGCCGACCGGCCCATCATCAAGGATGCATCCCTGCGGATCGGGAAGGGCGAGTTCGTCATTGTCGGCGGCCCGAACGGCGCGGGAAAGACGACACTACTCGAATCAATCAACGGAATGCTCCCTCTCACCCACGGAAGGGCTACGGTCTGCGGCCTTGATGTCTCCCGTCGGGGAAATGACGTAAGAAAAAAGGTGGGATATGTCATCCAGAATTTCGCCTTTGATCCCCTGACGCCATTTTCCGTGGAACAGGTGGTTCTGATGGGGCGCTACGGACTTCTCGGATGGCTGAAACGCCCTGATGAAAAAGATCATGGCGCGGTTGCTTCTGCGCTGCATCGCCTGGGCATCGAGGATCTCGGATCCCGGCCGATTGGAAAACTCAGCGGAGGCCAGCAGCAGAAAGTGCTCATCGCCCAGAGTCTCGTGCGGAATCCGGAAATCCTGCTCCTTGATGAACCGTTCAGCAATCTCGATCTCTGCTCACGGGATTTTATCAGCAATGTCCTCGTTGATACCGTGAAATCAGGATGCACCGTCATAATGGTCTCGCATGCATTTGACGGTCTTCCGGATTACCTGGTGAGAATTGTGGCTTTGAACGACGGATGCATTTGTCTTGATGAGATGTGCCAGGCATGCGACGTGGAAGAGCATGTGCGCACGGTGTGCCGGGTGGCAACCCATGCTTGAATTCATCATCACCAATAACATTCTCTGCCACGCCGTCGAAGCCATGCTTTTTTCATCCGTTGCGTGTGCGGTTCTCGGGGTGATCATTACCCAGCTCAATATTTCGGCGATAGGGTTTACGATGTCACATGCCGCATTTGCCGGGGCAGCCATCGGAATGTTCCTTGGCGTGGGAATCACCCCGGCGGCCATCATTGCAAGCATTGTCATTGCCTTTCTGCTCGGCCCCCTCAGCGACCATGCACGAATGCCTGCAGATACCACGATGGGGGTTCTCTTCGGGATGCTGATGGCCATCGCCATTTTTTTCATTGTCTATATGCAGTATCTGGGGATGGGTTTTTCAGCGAGCGGCCTTCTGTTCGGCGATGTGATATCCCTTTATCGCGAGGAAATCTACGCACTTGCTGCAATTTCCTTCGCTGCGGTTCTTTTTGTGTTCTTTTTCCTCAAGGAAATCAAAGCGATTATTTTTAATAAAAAAATTGCAGAAGCATCGGGAATCAGGGTGAAACCGATTTATTACGGCATTCTAGCCATGATTGCCATCACGGTGGCCCTGAGTCTGAATATTGTCGGCGGCCTCCTCCTGTACGTATGGCTCATCACACCGGCGGCGATTGCAATTCAGTTTTTTCACACTGTCCGTGATTTTTTCATTGCCGCCCCTATTATTGCGGCAGGCACCAGTATCGCAGGCGCCTGGCTGGGACTTGAATATTCCCTGCCGGTCGGTCCGCTTACCGCGATGCTCCTCACCATCCTGTTCGCACTGGCTGTAGTCATTTCGCCTAAAAGAAGAATACCAATTAATAAAAATTAATAACCTGGTATTACTCTATTCTAATTATGGGGAAAATTACACTACTGCATGCTATTCTTCTGGGAATTGCGATCTGCACGCTTGTTGTCGGACCTGCATCCGCAGACCTGAAGGTGGTGTCGACCACAAGCGTCCTCTGGGAACCGATCCAGTTCATCGGGGGAGAGCACGTGGAGGCCATTTATATTGCTGATCCTACCGTCTGCCCGCACATGCAGGGAGAGATCATCAACAACAGAATCCAGCTCGAACGGGATTTTATCAGTGAAGCCGACCTCTTTGTTGCCCACAATTTTTCGGTGGACAATCCGCACGTGATGCCATATATCGAGGAATTCATGGAGGCGAACACCTATGGCGAGGTGGAGTGGAAGACGATGCAGAATCCTTCCATGCCATGGGCCATCCCTGACAGCGCTCACCTGCTTGCTGATGAGATAACCGCCTGGCTTCTCGAGGCCGATCCCGAAAACGCGGCGTACTACGAAGAGCGCTTAAAAGAGTATCATTCCCTGATTGACTCGGTCGATCTCACACAGGATGAGTCAGAGACGATTGCAGGCCAGAAAGTAATCGTTATCGTGTGGCAGAGAGAAGCTGCTGAAAACTGGCTGGGGCTGAACGTTGTCACTATCTATGGTCCCGAGTTCTACCAGGGCGGCAGGTTCACCGTTGCGAAGCTGGTGGATGACATCGCCGCACATACATCAAAATACGAAGATGTCCGGTATATTATCGAGAACATGCAGTCGGGTGAAATGGCAAAAGGAGTCGAAGAAGCCTTAAATGACCGGGGCATCCCGGCTGAGAGGGTTGTCTTCACCAATTTCCCCAAATCCATCCCGGGTGTAGATACCCTTGCCGACGTCATCACGTATAACAAGGAGCTCGTTTCCCCGGAAAATCCTGCACCGGCCGAAACGACCCGGACACAGGCAACCCCTCTCGGACAGGTCACATGCATCGGGGCTTTCCTTGTTCTGGCAGTGGTTATTCGCAAAAAAACCTGATTTTTCTTTTTTTATTCAATTCTTTGTTATTATCACCGACGTCTTCCGGCCGTGTGCCCGGAGAGGAAGAAAACGCGGCTGCTACCGCCGTACCCTGTACCCGGATGCCGTGAGAATACGGATGACGGCATCATCCCATTCCGCGTCATCGAGCCCGTTCAGTGTCGGCTTCACCTGCTCCCAGAGCCGGGTGAGTGCGGGGCTATCCGTAACAAAAGTACGCTGGTATAATACACGCCCGGCCCGCCGCCCCCGTGAATCCTGAATCAGCAGGCGCCAGCAGCAGAAGTCCCGGCAGATATCGGGGCGCGTCTGATGGACCGTGCACCATGCCTTCCCGTTTGCCGGATCAAACCTCAGAAAGGGGCATGCCTCCGGCAGCGCTTCAAGACTGCTCCGGTCTTCAAAGAGGGCGATCTTGTCGGGATCGACCCGCACTTCCTTCACGTCCCCGGAGTAGTGGTTATACACGACAAACGTGTAGGTGCCGAGGTCCTCCGTGACGCTGTGAACGAGCAGCATGTGGCTGCAGCAGTCGCCGCACTGGCAGCACTCACATGCGATGGCGACAGGCCCCCCGAACACCGGACAATCCGTGCAACGGCACACTCATCGTCTGGTATGTCTCACCGCGTACCATAAGATACCTGTCTATTATCTCTGCAGAGCGGACAGAAATCTCCCCCGCGGCACATTCCGGAAATATCACAGACTGTGAAAAAAAGTGGAATTTCAGGCTTTTCCGAGCCACTCGGCAACCTGACCGGGATGCTCATTCACCCATTTTGAGGCTGCCTCTTCCTCGGTCATCCCCTCGTTCATGTCGAGCATGATGGATTCCATATCAGAAGCCTCCCAGTGGAACCGCTCGAGGATGGCATAGACCTCCGGCATCTCATCCGCCAGACCCTTCCGGGTGTAGGTGGCGATGTACTCCTCGCCGCCGTAGATGTTCCGGGGGTCGTCGAGATACTTGAGATCCCACTTGACGAATTTCCAGTGCGGTGACCAGGCGGTGACAACGACCCAGTCCCCGTCTTTAATTGCCGATTTCAATGATGCCACCATGCCGGCTTCACTGCCTGCCTGGAGCGAGTAATCAAGGCCGTAGTCCTCGATTGCCGTGTCGGTCCCCCGCATGATGCCGGCGCCGGGCCCAATGCCGATGATCGTTTCGTCAAATTTGTCCTTCACGGAGTTCAGTTCCTCAATCGAGTCGATAGTGACGTATGACGGGACCGCGAGGCCGCACCGGGTGCCCTGCATGTTGATCCGGACAAACTCAATGTCGTCCCCCACACTCTCCAGATATTGCCCGTGACAGGTAGGGAGCCACGCACCCACGAAGAAGTCACCGGAACCTTCGGCAAGGCCCTGCCATGCAAGACCGACATCGACGGCTTTTATATCAAGATCGTATCCTGCCTGGTCAAATACCAGCTTGAGAACATTTCCGCTGGAAGTTTCGGTATCGTAGGGTATGGCGATAAGGACCACTTTCTCCTTTGCTCCGGTGTCCGTGGCCTTCCCAACCATCGTCTGCTGGTTCCCATCCTGGCCCGTACATCCCGCAGCCAGAATTCCTGCACATACAATAATTCCAATAATGAAAAACACATTCAATCTTTTCCATAACACAATAACACAACCAATTCAGACCGGTGTTTTTGAAATAGCACCGGAAAAATTTTCACACAACATTTTATCTGAA
>JAFGNT010000009.1 GCA_016926855.1 Methanomicrobiaceae archaeon
CTCACCTTTTGCGAGGATGTCGGCATCGTTGGACCATGCATATACCATATCGCCTTTAGCAACCATTTTCAGGCCTCCTGGATCTTTTCAACCTTTACAGCACAGGCCTTGAACTCCGGGATCTTCGCACCGGGGTCGAGTGCGTTGTTGGTGAGTTTGTTCGCCGCGCATTCCGCGAAGTGGAAGGGCATGAACATCTCTCCCTTCATGATGTCGGGAGTGACCCGTGCGGGCACTTCTACCTCTCCTCGGCGGGTGATTGCCTTGATCATCTCCTTGTCTTTGATCCCGAGTGCCGCCGCGTCCTCGGGGTTGATCTCGATCCATCCGGTGGGGACTTCGTTTGCGAGTGCTTCGGACCGGCGGGTCATGGACCCTGTGTGCCAGTGCCAGATACAGCGCCCGGTCGTGAGGACGAAGGGGTATTCTGCGTCGGGGACTTCCGCGGGCGGTTTCCACTCGAGCGGGTGGAAGATTCCCAGACCGTGGGGGTGTGCGCGCTTCTCGCAGTGGAGGATGGGGGTTCCGGGGTGGTCGGTCGTGGGGCATGGCCAGTGGAGTGCTTCGGGCTTGTTGAGGCGCTCGTAGTTCATGCCGTGGTAGGACGGGGTGAGTTCTGCGATCTCGGTGAAGATATCCTCTGCGCTCTGGTAGGGGAACTGGGCTGCGTATCCCATCTTTGCCGCGAGTTCGCTGATAATAACCCAGTCGAGTTTTGCTTCGCCGGGGGGAGCCTGTGCGGTTCTCCACATCTGGACACGGCGCTCGGTGCTGGTCTGCGTGCCGTCCTTCTCTGCGTAGCAGGTTGCGGGGAGGACGACGTCAGCGAGCTGTGCCGTTTCTGTCAGGAATATATCCTGCACGACGAGGAACTCGAGGGACTTGAGTGCGTGTTCTGCGTGGTTCAGGTCGGGGTCGGAGAGCATCGGGTTTTCGCCCATGATGTACATGGCCTTGAGCTCGCCGGGGTTGTCCGCGAGGACGTTGATCATGACGGTGACTTCGTAGCCGTTCTTCGGTTCGCAGATACCGTCGGGGAATCCCCATGCGTCTGCGAACTTCTTGTGTGCGGCCTCGTCGATGACCTTCTGGTATCCGGTGAAGACGACGGGGAGCGCTCCCATATCACAGGCTCCCTGAACGTTGTTCTGTCCACGGAGTGCGTTGACACCGCCCCCGCGTATGCCGATGTTGCCGAGCACCATCTGGAGGTTTGCGGTGGACTTGACATTGTCGACACCGACGGTGTGCTGGGTGATGCCCATCGAGTAGAGCAGTGCTGAAGACTCTGCCTTTCCGAGCCACTCTGCTGCGGTCTTGAGCTGGTCGACAGGGATGCGGGAGATCTTGGAGACGTTCTCGAGGCTGTATGCATCGCTGAGAACTGTTTTCTTGAGTGCCTCGTAGGTCTCGAGGTTGGTGCGCTTTGCAATGAACTCCTTGTCTTCCCATCCGTTCCTGATGATCTCTCCCATCAGTCCGTTGAAGATGGCGACATCGGCTCCGGAGACGAACTGCATGTAGAGATCCGCCTGTTTTCCGGTTGCGGTGAAGCGCGGGTCGGCGTAGATGAGTTTTGCGCCGTTCTTCTTCGCCTGCATGACCCTGCGGCCGATGAGGGGGTGCTGCTCGAATGTGTTGGAGCCGATGATAAAGACGCACTTCGACTCGGCGATATCGCCGATGGAGTTTGTCATCGCACCGGAGCCGAATGCTGCGGCGAGCCCTGCGACGGTTGACGCGTGGCAGAGTCGTGCGCAGTGGTCGATGTGGGTTGTCTTGAGGACACCGCGTGCGAACTTCATCAGGACGTAATTCTCCTCGTTTGAGGTACGTGCCGATGAGAGCACGGCGAGTTCGCTTGGCTTGTACGACTTGAACTTCGATGCAATCAGGTCGTATGCCTCATCCCATGTCGCCTCGACAAACTGACCGTCCTTTTTAATGAGCGGCTTTGTCAGGCGGTCCTCGCGGTTGATGAATTCGTGGGCGTAGGTCCCCTTGGGGCAGACCTTCCCCTCGTTCACAGGCGAACGGTGGTAGGGGGCTGTCCCGACCACCTTGCCGTCTTTCACCACGAGGTTTAACGAGCATCCTGTCCCGCAGTACGGGCAGGTTGTCTGTACATATTTCAGATCCATGATCTAACCTCGAACAAAGTGGATACGGAGTTCCTTTTATTTAATTATGGCTATTCTATTTTTGGATCTCATTAAAAGTTAATTTATATTTTTAAATTTTTAAAAAATATAAACTGGTATTATTAATTTATTACTTCAAACACGACATCAAAACTTTAATGCAATTAGTCCCGAAGGTATTTTTGAATAATAGCCGGGGGCTTTTCGGAGTGAAACGAATTCTTGTTCCAACGATGCTGACCGATCTGATTCAGAGTGCCCTTTCATCCGTTGAAAGCAGGAGTTATGCCGATCTCGCCGCCTGTCCGGATTGTGGTGGGAAGGTGAGAGGGCATGACCTGAAGCGGAAACTTTTCGTCCGCATTATTGGTGATACCGCGGACCGGGATATTCACGTGTTTGTGAAGCGGTTCTATTGCGAGGACTGCGGACGGCTCTGCTATGCGAAGTCTCCGTTTTATCCGGGAAAGCGACTCGGTGCCCCCGTCATAGACCTCTGTACGGTCAATGCGGATCTCTTCCCCTATCATCACCTCGCGCGCATGCTTGAGGCGATGCGTATCCGCATTGACCGGGGAACCATACGCAACTACGCCCAAAAAGAGGTTTCTAACGCTCCGTACGTCGAGTTGTACGGCCTCCGGATTCCGGTGTCACTTCTCTCTCTCTCTGACGGCGTCGTCGGAGGTGAACAGTCCGGTCCCGCAGTACGGGCAGAAGCGTTCCGGACCGGCGGTCTCCCACCCGCAGGCGGGGCACTGCTTTCCCTTTTCGGGCTCTCTCAAAAACGGGATGAAAGGTATCGCGAGAAAGACAAAGAAAAAGGGAAATCCCGCCAAAAACAGCACAACCGTCAGACCAAGTGATCCGCCGAGGAGGAGCAGGGTCAGTGTCCGGTTATTCGTCGGTACACCTCCCGTACGGCATATGCGGGCAGTGCGTCCTGAGCGCATTCTAAAATAGACCTTAATTCGTGTGCGCCGCACAGTCCGGTGAGGAGTTTCGATCCGATGCCTGCCGCAAGGACCGTATCGGCTCCCGATTCATGCACCGCCGCATTGATGCGTTTTTCAAGAGCCGCACGCTGCGCTTTCCAAACCTGTTCTGCTATCCCATAGACTCCCTGCTCGCCGATCTCTTCGGTATCCGTACATACCACCCGCGCAAGGCGTCGCAGTGACGCTTCCCGGGAAGTATCTGCACCGTCCGGCGTCGGGACGGAATACCCCGAAGCAGAAATAGTGCCGAGAACACGATGCGCATCCGCACTCTGGGCAAAAAACTCGCTGGACACCGGAGTCGGGATTCCATTGATTATCACCTCCTGAAGGATGGCCGCAACATTTGTCCTCAAGAGCCCGGTGTACACAAGGTATCCCTTCTGGAGCCTGCCGAGGTCGGTCAGCCCGAGCAGGCGGGAGAACGGGGAGAGCGGAATGATGTCAGTCGTCGTGCTCCCCATATCGACGAGGACCGCCCGTGGATAGGCCTCACGGAGAAAATCGGCGGACGCGAGCCAGTTTGCCGCTGCAAGCTCTGGAACTGCACGCTCATGAAACCGTCCGTCCATCCCGTAGAAGACTGCCCCGGGCACGGCTTTCCGGACCTCGTCGACAATGAAAGAGATACCCTCCATCCGGGAGGAAAAACAGTCCGCCAGCTCACCGCTCATGACAACCGCCGCTTCAGTACTGCCATACTCACGAAGCAAAGCTCTGAGCGGTGAATCCTTCCAGAGCGGGCAGTAGTGAATATGGACTCCGTCCTCATCCACGACTTTCAGGTTTGCCCCGCCCACGTCGATGCCTATCACGCCCGCGTCACCTTCCCGTGCGTGTCATAGGTCGCGTGCCCCGTCAGATGCACGGAATCCGGCCCTTTCCCGTGTGATGCGCTGACGATGAGGTCGGCAATCTCCTCCTGCATCACCACGTCAATTCCGGCAATACTCGTCGTGATGCGGGGATTGACGTCCACGATGTATACGCGGTCTCCGACAATGACATCGACCCCGACGTATCCCTGGCACCCGAGGACTGTTGCCGCGCTTACGGCAGTTCTGATGATTTCGTCTTTTTGGGGGTGGTCTGCCGGTGTCTCGCCCCCTCGATAATGAAACATGCCGTCCTCGATGCTGATGTGCTGGCGGTTGAGGGCAAGCGGCAGCATCTCTTTTCCGGTGAAATACAGGCAACTCTCCCCGACAACTCGGCTGCCGATGAGGCTTACGCTCAGGTGTACCCCTTCGATATATGCCTGTCCGAATTCTCCGGGGCCCGGCCGTGAATCGGAGAGGCGTATATTCTGCGTGCCACAGCCCCGGATCTCCTTGATGACCTTCATTCCGTCGGTCTGCTCCGCGGGAACGGGTATACCATGAGCTGCCAGTACCGCGGCTGTCCTCTGTTTGTTTGCGCAAAGCGCCACGTTCATACTGCCGCACCCGAGGTTATACGTCGTTTCCTCAATGATTCTGGTGTAGCGGGCAAGGAGATGGTCCGGTGCGATCACGAGCCCCATATCACATGCTGCGGCAAGATGCCGTATCTCGTCTTCGAAGTTCTGTCCTTCGGGGGTGACGACGTCGTAGCCACACCGCTCAAAACTACCGGAGAGAACCCTGAGCATTGCCTCGCCCTCCGGGGCGAGATGGGGGTCATGAAATACCGCGTATTCGGCAAGCAGAACCTTCATTGCAGATCAGTTTTTCCCCCCGACCAGAAGAGCATGACGATCGATCAATTCTTGTGACAAAACGCCCTTTACAGAGATAAAATGAAACCAAAGATTCTGCTTACAAATGACGACGGGATTACCTCTGCCGGATTGTGGGCTGCCTACCGTGCTCTCTCTCCCATCGCCGATGTGACGGTCGTCGCTCCCTCGTCACAGCAGAGCGCGGTCGGGCGCTCCATTTCGATTTTCGAACCGATCCGCGCAAATAAGGTGATTATTGAGGGCGTGGAGGTCTACTCTATCGGTGGAAAACCAACCGATGCGGTCATCATCGGCCTCTATGGTCTCAATCTGGCTCCGGATCTCGTCGTCAGCGGTATCAACATCGGAGAGAACCTGAGTTTTGAATCCGTCATGACATCCGGGACGATGGGAGCTGCCCTCGAAGCATCAAACCAGGGGACACCCGCCATCGCCTTTTCCCTGCAGGTGGAGGACCAGGGTGACAAGTTCGATGATCCCCGCTTTTTCGAACACAGTTTTGACGAGGCGGTTGATGTGGTTCAGATGGTAACGAAACGCCTGCTGAAGCATGGATTTCCCCGGGATACCCATGTCATTAATGTGAATATTCCCTCACGGCTGACGGGCGGATTTGAAATTACACGCCTTGCCGAGAAACTGTTCCATACAGGTGTCGAACGACGTCTGGATCCGAGGGGGAGGCCGTACTACTGGATTGACGGGCCGCTCTATGAGGACGCCGGGGAGGGCACCGACGTGCATGCGATTAGAAAAGGGAATGTGTCCGTCACACCCATTACCCTCGACTGCACGGCATTTGGCGGTATGGATCCCCTTTCGGAAATTTTTAACGACGGATAGTAAGTGAATCCCTTTTTTTAGGGGAGAGACATACGAAGAAGCGTATGATCAGCAGAGCGAAACAAAACGCTGTTGTCGATATCTGTGCACTGATTGCATTCATCCCCTCGACCCTTTCGGGACTCGTCCTCTTTATCCTCCTGCCTGCAGGCGGATACCAGGGTGGTTGGAATCCGCTGTATGCCGAAAGCGTCCTCGGAGTGACGCGTTCCGGGTGGGTTGACATTCATAATTATTCGAGCCTGATCTTTGTTGCTTTCATCATTCTTCATGTACTCCTGCACTGGAAATACTATAGATATCTCCGCCGCTGCTTCCGTGTCCGTGATACGGATAGCTGTGAAACGGAGCAGTGAGGGAGTATATGGATGCCGGCGGGCGAGGCGGGGATGAAACACTCATCATCCTGTGGCACACATGCTGTATATATTCCCGTGGGCACGAACGGAATTAACCGTGTACGGCCCCTTACACCCGGGATGCGACTGTTCAGGTGATCTGGTGATGAAGGAAGAACAGCAGGCAAAGCAGCATGCCGGCTATTATGCCGCGGATCTGGTGCAGGATGGAATGACGGTTGGTCTCGGGACCGGATCTACGGTTTTTTTTGCAATGGAGCGGTTATCAGAGCGTATTTCCGAGGGGCTGTCCATTCGCGGCATTCCCACTTCGGCACAGGCTTCGCTCCGGGCTCGCGACTACGGAATCCCCCTCACGACCCTGGACGATACGCCCGTCATTGACATAGCCATTGACGGTGCGGATCAGGTCGATCCCGCTCTGCAGCTTATCAAGGGGCGCGGCGCAGCGCATGTGCGGGAACGTGTGGTAGCGGAAGCCGCCCGGAAACTGGTTATTGTGGTTGATGGCGGGAAGCTGACTGACGTTCTCTCCGCTCCCGTGCCGGTGGAAGTGATCCCGTTTGCCGTGTCGATTGCTCGTGCACGAATTGAGAATCTGGGCGGTAGTTGCGTTCTGCGTGAGGGTGTGAAAAAGGATGGCCCGGTGGTAACGGATAACGGAAACTGGATTCTCGACTGCGGGTTCGGGGCCATACAAAAACCCGCTGAACTCGAGGCACGCATCAATAACCTCGCCGGTGTGCTCGGCTGTGGACTCTTCTCCGAATTTCGGTCAAAAACAATAGTGGTGGTCGGCGAACCCGGGGGGGTCAGACTCCTCTCAGGCTGATATATACTGCTTCGCCTTATGGAAGAGATCGAGCTGACTTTGTACTTCTTTTCGCTTGTCTTGCTCGATAGTCTCCATAATATCTTCAATTGAACGCGCAAGGCAGTAGATCTTTACCGGTCTCCCTTTGCTTTCCGCCTTGCTTTCCCTGCTTTCAATCCAGACGTTTTCTTTAAGTGAACGCATGGCAATACTGACTTCGGGCTGGCGAAGGTCGGTACCGCGTTCAATATCACGGGATGTTGCTTCAGGTGTATTTGCCAAGTAGACAAGGACCTTCGCAACATTTCGTTTAAGTCCGATATCAACCAGGAGCTGTGCAAATTCTTCTTCTTTATCAGTAAAATAAAGTACTTTTTCAAACCTCATCCCTGTATCACCTAAAATACAATAAATTATTTATCTTTTTACTATAAAACCATTATTATTAATGCAGAGATATTTGGGCTGTTAATCTGAAGTAAAAATAGGATTTTACCGGGTAAAAAGTTTTTTTTTTAAAAAAATTACATTAATCCGAGGTTTGTGAGATCCGAGAGTATCTTCTGTACCGCTTTCTTCGCGTCCTCGGGTTGTTTTCCACCCGTGATGATCAGTTTTCCGGATCCGAACAACAGGACAACCACTTTCGGCTCCTCGAGACGGTATACAAGACCCGGAAACTGCTCAGGTTCGTATTCAATACGGTCGAGGTTAAATCCGACCGCTATCTTGTTGAGATTTATCGGTGTCCCGAGGTCTGCCGAAGTCACAATGTTCTGGATTTTGTATGTCAGTTTTTCGGGAATATCGATATTCAGTGCGCGGAGCTTGTTTCCGAGGATCTCCAGACCTTTGCTGAGACTGTCAACGCTTTTTGCTCCGGTCAGGACAACCTTTCCCGATCCGAAAACAAGAGCCGCGATTTTCGGGTCCTGCATTCTCAGGACGACACCCGGAAACCTCTTTTTATTGTATTCCGCATCTTTGATCTGTGAAGAAAGCATCTGGAGGTCGAGCGAATCGCATACCTTGGCGGAGGCGACGATATTTTCGATCTTCAAGGAATCTTCAGGTTGACCATTCATGTTTATAAAATGCCCCGAAAGAATATATAAATAGTTGGGTGGATTCACTCATCAATCGTGGAGATGTCACCGGGATCCATGCCAAGTTCGCGAGCCCGGAGAACCCTCCTCATGATCTTCCCGCTTCGCGTCTTGGGCAGGGTGTCCGTATATTCGAGTTCTGCGGGTACCGATATGGGCCCCAGTGTCTGGCGGACATGATATTTCAGATCACCCGTGAGCTTGTCCGACGGTGTATATCCTTCAATAAGTGTAACGAATGCCTTAACGATATTTCCTTTCAGAGGGTCGGGTTTGCCGATTGCGGCTGCTTCCGCAACTGCCTGATGGGAGACGAGGGCGCTCTCCACCTCGGCGCTGCCGATATTGTGGCCCGATACGATAATCAGATCGTCGGACCTGCCCAAGATCATAATGTAACCGTCATTGTCCTTGACGGCGAGATCGCTGGTGGAATAATACGGGTGATTGCCGCTCTCCCAGTACTTGCGGTATCTGTCCTCGTCCCGGAAGATCGTCCGCATCATGGAAGGCCACGGTTCTTTTATGGCGAGGAATCCTCCCTGGTTGGGAGGCACAGTATTGCCGTCACGGTCGACGACGTCAGCCACAACACCCGGTATCGGCTTTCCGGCATACCCGGGTTTCATCGGTTCGCCCGCAAGGGTCGTGATCATGTGCATGCCTGTCTCCGTCTGCCACCATGTGTCAATAATCGGGCATCGCTTTTTCCCGATAGTGTGGTAGAACCAGAGGAAGGCTTCCGGATTGAGCGGTTCTCCGACCGAAGCGAGAATTCTCAGTGAGCTGAGGTCGTACCGGTCGGGCCATTCCTCACCGAATTTCATGAAGGTGCGTATTGCCGTCGGGGCAGTATACAGAATGTTAATCCCGTATTCTTCGATAAGTTTCCACCAGATACCGGGATCCGGGAAATCCGGCGTGCTCTCGCTCATGAATATCGTTGCCCCGGTGAGAAGCGGCCCGTAGATCCCGTAGGTGTGCCCGGTGACCCAGCCGGGATCAGCTGTACACCAGTAGACATCGTTGTCCATTACGTTGAGGACATACTTGGTGGTGTAGTATGCTCCCACCATGTAGCCGCCGCAGGTATGGACGATTCCCTTGGGTGTACCGGTTGTTCCCGACGTATACAGGATGAAGAGCGGATCTTCCGCGTCCATCACTTCAGGCGGGCAGTCCTTGGGGGCGCCGTTCATCAGTTCATAGAAATCGACTTCAAAGTCAGGTACAAGCGTAACGGGAGGCTGCTGTGTCCTCAGGACAACCACATGTTCCACTGTCGGTGCATGGAGCAGCGCCTCTTCGACGATGGGCTTGAGGGGAATGGTTTTTCCGCGCCGGACTGAGGATTCAGCGGTGATCACGATCTTTGCTTCGGCACCGGTTATCCTCTGGTTGAGGGCAGAAGCCCCGTAGCCGGCGAAGACAACGCTGTGAACCGCCCCGATCCGGGCGCAGGCGAGCATTGCGATGACCTGTTCCGGGATCATGGGCATGTAGATACATACCCTGTCGCCTTTGGAAACACCGAGTTTTTTCAGGCCGTTTGCAAACTGCATGACGTCTTTGTAGAGGTGGTCATAGGTCAGAATGCGTTCCTGTTCCCCCTCACCCCTCCAGAAGAGTGCGACTTTGTTTCTCCTGTGATTTTTTACATGGCGCTCGAGACAGTTGTAGGTAATATTGCACTGTGCATTTACGAACCAGCGGGCAAAGGGGTACTCCCACTCGCATATCGTGTCCCAGGGCCGGAACCATACAAGATCGGATGCGATGTTTCTCCAGAAACCATCGGGATCCTTAAGAAAATCCCTGTATGCGGTCGCGTAGTCCTTGTACATCTCCTGATTCCGGAAGGAGGGATCAGGATGGTATACTGCTGTTTCGTTGAGGGAAACGTCGAAATCCTCAGCCATTTCTCTATCACACCTAATCTACATTATTAATAATGGGTATTTCATTAAACGCTTTGTGGAATTGTGGTCATGAATACGCGGGATGCGCCATTTTGGGATATGTATGACATCCGGCACGCGGATGTAAGCGGGTAATCACCCGTGTTTTTTAAAAAGAGAGATCCGATTTTTCAATCGTATTCACGCCATGTGTGCCGGCATTTCGTGCAGCGGAAGAACCGGACCTCGCTCTCATCCGCAGACCGCAGCTGCCGGAGCCACCATTCGGCGGTGTTGTGGCCGCACCCCGGACACTTCACATTTGTCGTCGGCAGGGTGGGGATGTGTTCGTCGCTGTCGACGATGGTAAGCACCTTCTCACTCCGCAGGCGAGTCTTCTTCAGTCTTTCGTCATCCCCTTCCATTTCCCGTATAAATCCACATTTTCTGCACTTCAGCTGGCCCCCCGTGGAGACCATCAGGCTCTTGCAATGCGGGCAGAACATCATCTGTTTATTATTGAGGGGGAGCCTTGATTAATACTTGGGATACAGCACCGGTTTCCCTGCTTTTCGTGCCGGGAGGTTCCCCGTTCACAATCCTTTTTGCTTTCCGGTTCGGAATATATTATAATGGAAGGATATCTCGTTCTCATTGCGAGCATTGCGTTTTTTGCATATCTTCTTCCCGGATCGCGGAATCACTACTATGCCATCCTCGGATGGACGGGTATTACGGCATACCTTTTCTCGCAGTTGCCGGTCTATTTCGCGGAAAATAACTTTATATACCCCGCCCTTGCCGTACTTTCCATTCCGTTTCTTTTTATAACCATCAAGCTTCTTTATGCACGGAATAGCACCGTGATGCAGCTCTCACATGCCGCAGCAATCGCATTCCTGATATTCGCCCCGTTTGCCTATGTCGGACCGCTCGGGGACCTGCTGATCTCTGCCGTACTCGGGCAGGTCACATGGGTGCTCGCCGTTTTCGCCTTCCCCGTGGAGCGGGTGGCATGGAATATGGTTATGCATGATGCATTCCGCGTCGAAATAATCCTCGCATGTACCGGGATACAGAGCATTGCCATTATGCTCGGAGTTGCGGGTGCCGTGCCGACGACAACGCGGCAGAAAGTTGCTGCATTCCTGCTGGTTGTGCCGGTGATCTATATCCTCAATATTTTCCGGAATGTTTTCGTGATTATGGGGTACACAGGGCAATGGTTCCCGTTTCTTCCTGAAATCGCTTCAAACGGAGAATACGGCTACGAGAGCTTTTTCTGGGCTCATAACGTAATCTGTGAACTTCTTGCACTGGGAATCCTTATCGGGATCGCCTATGCGATGTTTCTCCTCATCCCGGCACTCGGAGAGTTTGCGGACGATCTGATTTCGGTATACCGCGATGAATTCAGGAGAGCCGTCGATAGAGGTATGCAATCCGCTGCATTGCGGAAAGATTAGTGCAGACTGCGACGATAAGAACGGAAAGCCAGATATACCCCGAAAGGCCGCCGAGAATCAGTACGATGAGTGTTTCCGGCCTTCCGAAGAATCCGATCCCTTCGAGGGGATCGTTGATCTTTCCGTTTTTTCGTTCATGGTAGCCGACCTCGGCATAGACCACCGGTTTGATGAAGGTATTCATCATCGACCCGACGATTGCGATGGTGATACAGGCGAAATCCACGATGGGTGCGGTATCCGGCGTGAGCGCGACAATCGCACTTACGATGGGGATGCCGGAGAGGCCGATGCCGATGAGGGCGATTGCATCAACGTATTTATCGACAATCCAGTCGATAACCGCCCCGAAATCGCTTTCGGTGTCCTGCTGGCGTGCCACCGTGCCGTCGATGAGATCGAGAATGCCCGAAAGAAGGAGCATCAGGCTTCCGATGCCAAACTCACGCTGAAAAAAAAAGTATGCGCAGGCAAACCCCAGAATCAGGGAGAGAAGGGAAATCTGGTTTGGCGTCAGGCCGAGCCTGATAAAAACGTCCGCCAGTGGCTTTAATTTTGCCACCAGCCGTGGCCGTAACGCCGTAATGTTCATGCGTACTCCATATTTCTGATGACACCTGACTCTATAACTCTTCCTTTCCGCATGGGGCATACACCCCTTCTGCCATCATGCCCTTTTCCTGTTCGATTTCCGTGCCGGGGTTCTTTTAGTGCGCGCGCTCTCATCCGGGCGTACTTCTTTAAATCATCAGCCGATATATCATGTGAGAAGGACCAATTCATGGCGATACAGACAGACAGACCGCATGTTCTGATGATGTCGGAGATAACGGTTGACGGGAAGCTCACCCTTAAAAAGGGTGCGTCCAGCAAAATCCTGATGAAATACATGGATCCTGCAACGGAAATCCTGCTTCACGAAACCCGGGCGGCATACGACGCCATAATGGTGGGTTCAAATACCATCCGGATCGACAACTCGTTTCTCACCGTCCGGCTGGTCGAGGGAAAGAGCCCGCTTCGGGTCATCCCGAACAGCCGTGCGGACATCTCTCCCGAGGCGAACGTGCTTCGTTCGGATGCCCCCACGCTGGTGGCAGTCTCGGAATCAGCCCCCGAAGAGCGGATTGCTCTGCTCCGTGAACGGGGTGTCTTCGTTGAGGTTGCCGGGAAAGACGTTATTGATCTTCCCCTCCTCATGCACATTCTCAAAGAGCGGTACGGGGTCAATTCGCTTATGATTGAAGGCGGCCCGACACTGAACTACTATATGATCCAGAACCATCTCGTTGATGAGGTGCGCCTTATTCACCTCCCGTTTATTGTGGGTGGGGCAGATACGCCCTCTCTTGTAGGAGGGATGCATATCGAGAACGAGGATGAGATGTTCCGGCTGCAGCTCAAGACGTTCTATCTCTGCGGTACGAATCTGGTAACCGAGTACGATGTCCTGTACGGAGAAGACACAGATGGCATGGCTTGACCAGGAAATCGAAAGGATAAAACGCACTTCTCCGAAAAAAAGACATGGGAAACTGTTTTACGGATGTGCCATCCTGCTCATCGTGGCGGTTATTGTCGTATTCTTTTTCGGACTGACCTATGCCGAAGAGCGAAAAACCGTGGTGATCCGCGTCGAAGGTACGATGGCGGCCGGTGACGGTGCCGGGGGAGGCTATGTGGGCAGTGAATACGTGGGACGGCAGCTCCGGAATGCCGCCGACGATCCGCTGGTGGAGGCGATTGTGTTGCGTGTCAACAGTCCCGGCGGGAGCCCGGTTGCTTCACAGGAAATCATCCGCGATATCGAGTATGCGCGAGGAAAAAAGCCGGTCGTCGTATCGATGGGTGACATTGCCACCTCAGCTGCATATCACATCAGTGCGCATGCAGACGTTATCTATGCAAATCCCGATACGCTAACGGGAAGTATCGGCACATTATGGCTTTTTTATGATTACAGCGGGTATCTGGATGACGAAGGGATAGCGGTGGACGTGATTAAGTCGGGTGAGAAAAAGGATATGACGTCACCGTACCGGGAACTGACCGAAGATGAGCGTGTATATGCCCAGCAGATGGTCGATGCGAGCAGTGAGGATTTCATCACTGATGTCATCGCCGAGCGGGGGATTTCCCGGGAGTTTATCGAGGATGCACGCCTGATTCGCGGTGAGGAGGCGGTCCAAATCGGCCTGGTGGACCGTACCGGAAATCTTTTCGATGCGGTGGAGGGGGCAAAAGCGCTCGCAGCCACCGCTAAATCATAGTCTGAGGCGGCGCCTTCATAAATTCACGGCAGACGGTCGTTGCATACTGTCCCGGCGGGAGTGAAAACCCGAGTTCTACTGTATCACCGGTAATATTTGCCGTAGCATCAGTGTGAAGGGCGATGGGGCGGAGCGCGCCCTTAAAGCGGATGCCGAGCAGATCCGAGATCTGCCCGAAATGTTCCTGTGTAATACCGTCGTGCTCCAGCAGCGTACCGATGTAGTCGTCCACCGGTCCCTGCAGGTTCCGGGGTTGTGATCCCGGCATGGCGAGGGCGATGGCGCACCGTCCTCTCCGCAGGTGTATGGCAGCGGTTGAGAGAGTGTGGCTTGTGATGATATCATCCCTGCCGTTTAAAAAGAGCAGGGTGTCGCCCACCGCGGGTTCTGCGAGACCTGTGCCGTTTTCGCACCGCCATGAAAGGCCCTGGTTGAATAGCCATGACTGGTATGCACTCACGAACAGGGAGCGCAGTTTGGGAGGGAGTGACAGTATCGCACCGCGATAATCCTCCGGATTATCGTGCAGGTGATGGAGTAGTGCCCGTTCGTACTGGAGCTGCACGGGCAGGCTCCTGAGAGCGTCGGCGGCATTCTGATCGTCGTAGTAAGCGGCACGCGCATTCCGGGTCGGTTCGGGTTCGTCCGTGCATGCCAACCCCACGTACACGCGTACCGCCTCCTCAAAATCTCCCCTGAGGATGTGTTTGCCGACGAGATGAGTGATGGGCCGGATGACTCCGAATCGCTGGATCCCGTAATAGTTCGGTACGCCCTCTGCAGCCGTCAGGACACCTTCCCGGACCCGTTTGTCGAGATCCTCGGGATCGCAGGCCCGGATCCTGATATGGAACCGGTTCTCTGCCAGACTTCCGAGTGAAAGCGGTTTTTGGGTTCGTCCCACGATCTCAAGGGAGATATCTTTCAGTGATATCGCTTCGATATCTTCCGACGGTATGTCGGCGGGGATAGAGATGTACTGGATAGTTTCCGCCCGCTTGTCCTTCGTTCCAGCCCACGATATTTTCTTATGACTTATACGGAGTCTTTTTGCTATTTCGCGAACGGCACGCTGCGTTTCCCAGTTGCGTTTCCACAGCTTGCAGAGGAGGAACGGACCTTCCTGTGGGAGTGACAGCGGGATTTCCTCGACGATGAAGTCTTCAGGCACCTGTTTTACGATCCCCCCGATGCCGGGAGTGTCTCCCGCATACCAGTTCATGCCGAGCATGCGTTCGAGGGGGTGGACACTCTGCATCATAAAAGGGAGAGATCCCCGGTTATCCGGTCCAGGTCTTCGCTTTTTGCCGGGCCGAGGCCGAGTGCGGTGACCGTTCCGGGGGGAATTTCGGTGAGGCCCGCATCCGTGATGATAGCAGCGGAGATGCCCGCACGTTCGGCAATAGTCTTCAGCTCATACAGGGTGCGTTCGCTATCCGCCTTCAGCACTACTTTCTTCTGCCCCTCGGAAATCCAGTTCCGGCGGCTCTCTTTATCGCACCTGTCAAAGGCCGAAACGGCGGCGTGTGCAAGCTGCGCACATTTCTTCCCGCAACTCATCCTGATATCATTGCGGATAATGATGCACTGCTTCCAGGCGAATGTGGGTTCCGGTCTCATTGCATTATACCTGTAGTCGCCGGATTCAAATAGATACGCACGGCTGAACCGCCGCAGACCTATTTATGCGGCTGCACTCAATTATTCTGTTGCATGTATGATGTCGTGGTGGTGGGCGCAGGGCCGTGCGGGAGTGCGGCGGCGGGATACTGTGCCGCGGCGGGCCTGAAGACTCTCTGCATCGAGGAGCATGCGACCGTCGGGTACCCCGTCCAGTGTGCAGGGCTCCTCTCCCTGAATGCTTTTTCCGAGTGCGGGGTTTCGCGGAAGTCAGTCATGCACGACGTCAGCGGTGCTACAGTGATCATGGGAACGGGGTGCCGAATCTCGTTTGACGCAGGAGAGCCGAAAGCGGTGGTGGTCGACCGTGCCGCCCTCGACGTGGAAATGGCACGCCGGGCAGCGGATGCCGGGGCGGATATGCGGCTGAAAACCTATGCGTACGCGGTGAAGGATCGTGAACTGCATGTCTGCGGTGTGGACGGTCATGAGAAAATTCCCTTCAGGATGCTGATAGCTGCAGACGGCCCGCGAAGCCCGGTTGCCCGGATGCTCGGTATGCAGCGTCCCCCTGTCCTCCTCTCGGGGATTCAGATAGAAATTCCCCATTTCATGGATGATTCGCACGTCGAGCTGTATCCCGACGCCTCCCCTGATTTTTTCGGGTGGGTGATTCCGTCGGGACCGGGGCGTGCACGTGTAGGGCTCTGCGGGCTGCAAAATGTCAGGGAACGTTTTAATGAATTCATTAAGGCGTTCGATCCCCGCCGTATACACCTCGTTACCGGGGCCATCCCTCTGGGTGTCATGCCCCGGACATACGGGCCGCGAGTGCTCTTTGTCGGTGACGCGGCGGGATTCGCAAAACCGACATCCGGCGGCGGCATCTATACCGGTGTTCGATCTGCCCGCCATGCAGCGGATGTGGCGGTGGAGTGCTGTGAAAAGAACCGTTTCGGGGAGTCTGCGCTGAGGGACTATGAACGGAAGTGGAAGGCGGATTTCGGACGGGAGATTGCCATCGGGTACCGCTTGTGGCAGGCACGACAGAGGATCGGGCCTGCGCAAATGCAGGATCTCTGTCGTGCTCTGAATGATCCGTCCGTGACACGCCTGATCGTTTCAGAGGGAGATATGGACCGCCCGAGCACCCTCGTCCGCCGTCTTCTGC
The DNA here is from genome assembly GCA_016926855.1 of Methanomicrobiaceae archaeon. Lineage (GTDB taxonomy): Archaea > Halobacteriota > Methanomicrobia > Methanomicrobiales > Methanomicrobiaceae > LKUD01. The sequence goes on from JAFGNT010000009.1 coordinate 16,407, forward strand.
TCAAACCTGCGGTCCTCCGGGCATGCGGGTCGCTCCTCACATCGGAACTCGGAAAAATTACATAATTGTAAAAAAGATATAAAAAATTTCAACAAATAGTAATACTTTTATTGCTATACGTATTACACATGCTCAGGTGAACTGATGCATATACCTGATGCCTTTGTCCCTCTCGGGCAGAGTATTGTGTACTGGATTATTGCGCTCGTATTCGTAGCGCTTGCCCTGAAATGGGCGAGGAGTGAACTTGATGACGAAAAAGTGCCGCTTGTCGCGGTGCTTGCGGCGGGGATCTTTGCCATACAGGCATTCAACCTGCCGGTCGGAATGGGGACGAGCGGTCATCTGGTCGGAGGAGCACTTGCGGCCATCGTGCTGGGGTCCCCCTTTGCGGCGGTGTTCATCCTGACACTGGTGCTCCTGATACAGGGCATTATATTCGGTGACGGCGGCCTGACGACAATGGGGGTGAATATCATCAATATGGGCGTTATCGGCGGTTTCGTGGGTTATTATACGTATGGTGCACTGAAGGGAATTTCAGGAAACACGTATGCTGCAGCCGCTTTTGCCGCTTGGCTGGCCTGCTTCGTTCCTGCCCTTGCCGCAGCGATCGAGATGGCGATAGCAGGTACGTTCCCTCTGGTTCCCGGCCTGATGGCAATGGGTCTGTACCATGCCGCAATCGGGATCATCGAGGGTGTGATTACGGCGGGAGCGATTTACCTGATCGCAAACGCACGCCCGGATATCATGGAGAAAAGAGCGGAGGTGGCTGCCTGATGGAAATGAAACCGTTTCTTGTCGCCGGAGTTGCGCTTGCCCTGCTCATCGGAGTTGCCGCAGTATTCCTCGCATCGGGTGATCCGGACGGACTTGAGAGCACGGCACTCTTTGTGCAGAACGAGAAGTCAATTACCGGCCCCTCGCCGGAGGATGGCGATGCCGAAGCCATCGGAGAGGGGACATTCGAGTACGAGGCGCCGATGCCCGACTACGGCCTTGGTGAGGTGTTCGGCAAACCCGGAGAGGTTGTCGCCGTTCTTGTCGGCACACTGGTCGCCCTGCTGCTGGTGTTCGGTGTGGGAAAGGCAATTACCACGACAAAACACTAACTTGATATCTTTTTTTAACACCGCTCTAAATACACATGCACCTCATCGAAGCACGGGATCTCTGCTATTCTTACCGGAATGATATTGCGGCGCTTCGTGATGTCAATTTCATCGCCGGGCGAAAATCGAGAATTGCCGTCATCGGAGCGAACGGTGCGGGTAAAAGCACCCTTTTTAAGCACTTCAACGGCATTCTGAAACCGACGAGCGGTGACGTTCTTATCCGGGGGGAACCGATTACACGGAAGAATATCCGGGAAGTCAGGAAATTCGTCGGCATCGTTTTCCAGAATCCCGACGACCAGATATTCTCGCCGACTGTGGAGCAGGATGTCGCGTTCGGGCCCACAAACCTCGGGCTCGATGAGAATACGGTCGGCCATCGTGTCGATGAGGCGCTCCGTCTTGTCGGGATCGAGGATCTCAGGGAACGGGTGCCGCACCACCTCAGCGGAGGGGAGAAGAAGCGGGTTGCAATCGCCGGTGTGATCGCCATGGAGCCGCAGGTCATGGTCATGGACGAGCCGACGGCCGGGCTTGATCCGCAGGGCGTTTCCGATCTGATCTCGTTTGTGAATACCCTGCCGGAGAAATACGGCATCACCGTTCTTCTCTCCACGCACCATCTCGATATCGTTCCCGAGATGGCGGACTTCATCTATGTCATGGACCGGGGTTCGATTGTCGGGAAAGGGACGGTGAACGAGATTTTCATGCAGGACGACCTCCTCCGGCGCTCACGGCTGGAAGTCCCTGCGCTTCCGCGGCTCATCCGGTCTCTCCGGGCCCACGGGATTGATATTCCGCTCGGGTTCACCTACGAGGAGGCGGAACGGGCGTTTCTTGCTGCCTTTCGGGAGAAGCCATGATCGAGGAGCTCTTTGACATCGAGCGAATCGCCTATCGGAACAGTCCCATCCACAGGCTCGACGCACGGGTAAAGGTTATTATTACGGTGGCGGCAATCCTGACAATCGTTGCTTTCCCGTGCTCGGCAGGTGTGTACATCGTCGGTGGCATGATCTTCCTGTACTGTGCGGGACTCTGGGCAGTATCCGGAGTGCCGCCCGGGATTTACTTTATGCGCCTTCTCCTGATCCTGCCGTTCGGCATTTTCATCATCATTTTTCAGATCTTTTTTGAAAATCCCTACTTTACGGTATTTCACCCGGTCGTTGCGCTGCCCTTCGGGGTGCAAATTTTTGCGGAATCTGTTGAATTCGCATCCATTCTGGGAGTGAAATATCTGGTCTGCGTCTCGTTTGTCATTTTACTCTCGTCGACAACCAAGATGCAGGATCTTTTAGAGGGTGCCGGAAGGCTGGGAATGCCTGCGGAATTCACCCTCGTGCTCGGCATGATGATTCGGTACCTCTTCGTCTTTGCGGCCATGTTCCGCCGCATAAAAAATGCGCTTGAAACACGGTGTTTCGATGCATTTGATTCCTCTCTTCCCTATCGCTACCGCCTGCGGGAGCTCAGCTATACGATTGGAACCGTCTTTATCCGGTCGTTCGAGCAGGGGGAGCGCACCTATACCAGCATGCTCTGCCGGGGGTATGGCAGGGGTTCGCATCTTTTCATTACGAAAAAGCCCCTGAGAAAGGGGGAGTGGCTCCTGCTCGGCGGAACGATTGCATATTTTGCCGGAACAGCTATCGGCGGCTATGCCCTGCTGTAAGGGAAAGATATCCCCGGCATGTTTTTCATATCCGGTAATCATTCATCACTCATGGAAAGCCAGTTCGGTCGCGGTTATATTACGAATCTCGTTCTTCTTGCCAAGCACTTCGGCCTCCCGCCCGACGAGGCATGGGGCGGGGCTGCGGACCATCTCACGGAGATGATGCTTCCCGAGCAGTTCCGGGGGACGCCGATTGAGGATCTCACCGTAGCGCTCAGGAAACGTGTTCTCTGGCACCAGCCCGGGACGATGGATCGCGAGGATGCGGAAGAAGTGATACGAATCCTCTATCGCCTCATCGTGGCAATCGACCGTCAACTCGGGATTGAGGACCCCCGAATAGGCACATATGACTGATGTGGCAAACGCGGGATATGAAACACAATTAAGTGGATAGAGAACGTATATTACGGTGTGATTTTCAACCGGAACATTTCTTTATTTTTTAAGCACTGCACTTCCCCGGAAATCTCGCGATTCCACCGACAGAGCGAGGCACCGCGGATTCCAGGGAGGTGTCATGCGTGAGTAATACGTATGATGCGTCCCACATTACCGTGCTTGAAGGTCTTTCACCGGTACGCGAACGACCAGCCATGTATATCGGCAGCACGGATACCCGCGGCCTCCATCACCTTGTCTACGAAGTGGTCGACAACGCCATCGACGAAGCGCTTGCAGGAGAATGCGACCGGATACGCATTACCATCAATACGGACGGATCCTGCACCGTCGAGGACGACGGCCGCGGCATTCCCGTCGATGTCATGCCGCAGTACGGGAAAAGTGCACTTGAGGTCGTTCTCACGGTGCTGCATGCCGGCGGTAAATTTGACAAGAATACCTACCAGGTTTCGGGAGGCCTGCACGGGGTCGGCGTCTCGGTTGTGAATGCCCTCTCGAGCTTGCTTAAAGCCGAGGTGTACCGTGACGGAAAGGTTTATTCGATGGGCTTTGAACGGGGTGCGGTCATCTCGCCGCTTTCTTCAAGGAAAGAAACGGATGAGGAGCACCGCAGGCGTCAGCAGGAATGGTACGGGGGGCAAAAAGAGGTTTCGGACGAGCAGATGACCGGGACACGGGTCACGTTCATGCCCGATCCGACAATTTTCGATCTGGTCGATTTTGACTTCGACATCCTCGATCACCGGATGCGGGAACTTGCGTTTTTGAATTCCGGTGTTACCATCATTATTTCCGATGAACGTTCCGGGGACTCCTCCGCATACTGCTATGAGGGAGGCATCCGGGAGTACGTCTCGTATCTGACGACCGGTAAGGAGGTACTGCACCCCGATGTTATCTATCTGAAAAGTGAGGACACCGAAAATAAGGTTGAAGTTGAAGTCGGCCTGCAGTACACCCGTAACTATTCTGAGACGATGCTCACCTACGTCAACAGCGTCAATACACGCGAGGGAGGCACCCACCTGGAAGGGTTCAGGAGCGCCCTTACCCGCACCATCAATACCTCCGCCCGGAAGAACAATCTCTTCAAGGGCTCGGCCGAAGGTCTCCGGGGAGATGATGTCCGGGAAGGCCTCAACGCGGTCATCAGCATCAAGATCGCGAACCCTCAGTTCGAAGGCCAGACCAAGATGCGGCTCGGAAACAGCAATGTCCGTGGGATTGTCGATTCTCTCGTGTACCAGTCTCTTCTGGAATATTTTGAGGAGAACCCCCGTATCATCGGGGCGATTGTCGAAAAGGCTCTCATGGCGGCACGTGCCCGCGAAGCGGCGCGGAAGGCGAGGGAGCTTGCACGCAGAAAGAGCACGCTCGAAAGCTCGGGTCTCCCCGGAAAACTTGCCGATTGTTCGGAGCGCGATCCCGCGAAGAGCGAACTGTATATCGTGGAAGGTGATTCTGCAGGTGGTTCTGCGAAACAGGGACGTTCGCGTCTTTTTCAGGCGATTTTACCACTCAGGGGAAAAATCCTGAACGTTGAGAAGGCCAATCCTCATAAAATTCTCAAAAATAACGAAATTCAGGCCCTGATATCGGCGATCGGATCGGGCGTGGGGGAGGACTTCGATGCCGGGCGTGCACGGTACCACCGCATTGTCCTGATGACGGATGCCGACGTGGACGGTGCACATATCCGCACCCTGCTGCTCACCTTCTTCTTCCGGTATATGCCTGACCTGATCACATGCGGCTACATATACATCGCACAGCCCCCGCTCTATCGGATTTCAAAGGGAAAGGCAGAGCGGTATGCATACGACGAAGAGGAAATGAAGTCGATAATGGCGGAATTCGGTGAAAAAGGCGTTCATATCCAGCGGTACAAGGGTCTCGGCGAGATGAATGCCTCCCAGCTCTGGGAGACGACGATGAGCCCCGACTCCCGTGTCTTCAAGCAGGTGAAGATCGAGGATGCCAGCTATGCAAACGAGATCTTCGAGAAACTGATGGGAGAGGATGTTCAGGCACGAAAAGATTTTATCCGGCGTCATGCAAAGGAGGTGACAAACCTTGACATCTGAAGACTCCCGGGTCATTCCGATTAATATCGAGGAGGAGATGAAAACCTCCTACATTAATTACGCGATGTCGGTGATCATCGGACGTGCCATTCCGGACGTGCGTGACGGGTTAAAACCGGTCCATCGCCGTACTCTCTTCGCCATGGGCGAGATGGGGAACACGAGCGACAAGCCGTTTAAAAAGAGCGCCCGTGTTGTCGGAGACGTCATGGGTAAATATCACCCTCACGGCGATGCATCCATCTACGATACTCTTGTCAAGATGGCTCAGCCCTTCTCCTACCGCTACATGCTTGTCACCGGGCAGGGGAACTTCGGTTCGATTGACGGAGATGCCCCCGCAGCGATGCGGTATACGGAAGCCAGGCTCGATCCCATAGCCGAACTGCTCCTGGAGGATATCGACAAGGAAACCGTTCCATTTGGGCCGAATTTCGATGAATCCCTCAAAGAACCGCTCGTGCTTCCCGCCAAAGTGCCGAATCTCCTCATCAACGGATCAAGCGGTATCGCGGTCGGGATGGCGACGAATATGCCGCCGCACAATCTCAGGGAGATTGCAGGAGCCATCTGTGCCACCATTGATAACCCGGATGTCACGTCGATAGACCTGATGGAGTTCGTTCCGGGCCCTGATTTCCCGACCGGCGGCATCATTCTCGGCACGGACGGGATTCGGAGTGCCTATACAACGGGGCAGGGGCGCATTCGCATCCGCGGTGTCGCCGAGATCGAGGAAGGCGCGAAAAAGACTGCCATCATCATCTCCGAGTTACCCTTCCAGGTGAATAAAGCACGCCTCATTGAACTGATGGCAAACCTTGTCCGGGAGAAGAAGATCGAGGGAATCTCCGATATCCGCGACGAGTCCGACAAGGAGGGCATCCGGGTGGTCATCGAGCTGAAGAAGGGTGTAATGCCCCTCGTCATCCTGAACCAGCTCTACAAGCACACTCCGCTTGAGACCACATTCGGTGTCATCAATCTCTCGATCGTCGATCAGCAGCCCCGTGTGCTCGGGCTGCGTGAGATGATTGCGAAATTCCTCGATCACCGGATTGTTGTTGTCAGGAGACGGACGGAGTTCGATCTCCGCAAAGCGGAGGGCCGGATTCATATACTGCTGGGGCTGCTCCTCGCCCTCTCCCGGATTGATGAAGTCATTGCCGCGATCCGCTCATCCTCGACGTCGGATGAGGCGCAGGAACGGCTGGTCACAACTTTCGGCCTTGATGCGATCCAGGCCGATGCCATTCTCAAGATGCAGCTCCGTCGCCTTGCGGCCCTTGAGCACCAGAAAATTCTCGATGAGCGGGATGGTCTTGAGAAGGAGATCGCACGGCTTAAAGAGATTCTTTCCGGGGAGGACCGGATTAAAAATGAGATCCGGAAAGAAATTGTTGCCATCGGCGAGAAGTTCGGTGATGCCCGCAGGACGCGGATTGCCACGGAATTCGATGTGATCGACAGGGAGGATCTGATTGAGGACAAGCCCGTTCTCGTCTCCCTGACTGCGCATAATTATATCAAGCGTATGCCGCTGGAGACGTACCGCGGGCAGCACCGTGGTGGGCGCGGAATTATCGGCATGGCCACCAAGGATGAGGATTACGTGGAGAATGTCTTTACGGCAAATACCCACGACTACCTCCTCTGCTTTACATCCCACGGACGCGTGTACTGGCTGAAGGTCTACGATATCCCCGAAGCGACGCGGACCGGAAAGGGGAAGGCTATCGTCAATCTCCTTAACCTGCAGGACGAACGGGTAACAACGGTCATTCCTGTCAGGATATTTTCAGAAGATCGGTACTTCCTCTTCGCGACCCGGTTCGGCACGGTGGCAAAGATTACGCAGGCAGAATTCTCGCGTCCCCGCCAGACCGGGATCAATGCGATCACCCTCCGGGAGGGTGACGAACTGGTGGACGTGAAGAGCACGGGCGGCACGAGCGAACTGATCCTCACAACCCGGCACGGGCAGAGCCTCCGGTTCAGGGAAGACGAAGTCAGAACACTCCACAGGAATGCCATGGGTGTGCGGGGGATTAGACTGCGGTTTGAAGATGTGCTTCAGTGCGTCACCGTGGTGGAGCACGATCACCTCCTGACCATCACCGAGAGAGGGTTTGGGAAGCGAACCGAATTCGAAGAATTCCGAGGCCACGGGAGGGGAACGATGGGGGTGCGGAATATCCAGACCGACCAGAGCGGCGGAGTTGTTGCATCCCGTGCCGTGGCACAGGATGACGATATCATCCTCATGAGCACCTCCGGCATCGTCATGCGCACACCGGCATCTGAAATCTCTATCCAGAAGCGGAACACACGCGGAGTCAGGATTATGAAGATGGATGCCGGCGACCGTGTTGTGGATTTCGCCGTGCTTGATAAAAATCTGGAAGAAGACTGAATTCCCCCCGTCCCCTCCGGAGGGAGAGCACCCTTTTATATTTTCTCTGTCCTATAGCCTTGGCATGGACAATCAAAAGATTATAATCGCGCTTCTGGCAGTGCTTGTCATTCTTCTCGCCGCTGTTGTGGCGGTGATCCTCATGCCACAGGTCACCGGTACAAACGGTACAAACGGACTCACCGGAACCATTACACCGACACCGACTCCCGGGGGTGAAACCGGCAATGAAGATCAGCAGCAGGCATCGGTCACGCAGACACTGACGACCACCGAGGTGGTGAATTCGATCACCACGATGGAAGTCACTGCGGATGTGGCGGACTGGGATGCGACTCCCGGCAACAACGGGTATGTCATTCACTACCGGTTCTTCGATGCAGCGGGGCGGCTGGTGACATTTGCCGGGGTAAACCGTCCCGTAACGGTCTATGCATATACGCCTGAGTCCGATAACAATAGAAACACAATCAGCAATCCGCGCGTGATTTTCAAGGGTTTCACGAGAATTACCGCATCGGCGGACGGTGACCCTGCCTATCCGCTCTCCGGCATCTACATGCCGTTCCGGGACATGACACTCTCCGCATTAGATCGCGGTGTCGGAAAGATTACCCTTGAATTGCAGCTTCCAAACGGCAAGACGGTCACTGGTTCCGCTACATACCGCTTCCCGAAATAACATTTTTTTCGTCCGTTTGACACGTAGTTTCTTTATGCCTGAGAGCAGAATCGCCTGTTATTACTGCGAACAGGGGGAGTGCATGTGTTTCAGACGACGATAACGATCGATACGTACGGTGAGGGGGATATCATCAACCTGACCCCGGCGGTTGAGGATTTGGTGCGAAAAAGTGATGTGTATACCGGGCTCGTTACGATTTTCACGGTAGGATCGACGGCAGCAGTCACGACGATAGAGTACGAACCGGGAGTCCTCGCGGATCTCAGGCGGTCCCTCTCGGTATGTGCCCCGGACGATGCCGCCTATGCCCATGACCGTGCGTGGGGAGACGGTAACGGCCGGTCACATGTCAAGGCGGCACTTGTCGGTCCGTCGCTCTCCGTACCTATTGTAGGCGGGGCGCTTGCGTGCGGTACGTGGCAGCAGATTGTTCTTCTGGAGCTTGACGTCCGCGAGACACGCCGCCGTTCCGTGATTATCACGATAATGTCGGCACAAGCGTGCTGATTGGTAACTATCGCGGTGTGATCCCGCCTCAGATGGCGGGCTGCAAAACAGTATTTTTTAGTCGAGCGGAACGGTCTCAAGCTGAGATACAAGTTCCCATATCCGGGTGCGTGCGTGAACCGGCATGTTCGGATCATTGCTGATTTCATCGATTTTTGAGATGGCTGTGGCGGCACGCAGCCCGATACCCATCGAGTTGTTCATAAGAATTCCGCGGGTTTCGTCGGCAACCCGACGGATATTGCGAGGAATAGTACTATCTTCCATAATTTGCCGGAGCATCTGGATGCATCCGTTTAACGTCTGTTCAGGATTAGACATGAGATCAACCGTCTTATTATTATTTAGATGGAGGCTGTATATGATAGTTAAGAATGAACGGAGAGACCCGGATGAAGAAAGATGATGAAATAATGGCGGAATATCTTTTAAAAGGGGGAAAGATGCTCTCCACGACCTGCCCCGTATGCGGGTCGCCCCTCTTCGAAGTGAAAGGGGAGACAATCTGCGTTGTCTGCCGTGAACATGGTCGGGAGAGCGGGACTCCGGTGGTTGAACTGGATGCCGCGGCTGTCTCCCCCGCGCAGGGTGTAGGCGGCCATACCGGGACACGCGTCGCCGGAGGAGAACGACTTGACGAGATTCTGGAGGAGACGCTTGTGATGCTGTGCGAGCGTATCAGGGACGAAAAACGCCCGGAAGACTGCCTGACATTAATGGAATGCATCCGGATGGGCATCGAGGCGCGCACACACCTCTAGTCTTTTTTCTCTGTGTACTGCCTGCCCGCAAGGTCGGCAATCGCGAGGGCGGTCTTCGCACCCACACCCTCCACCGCCGCAAGATCGCGTTCGTCCGCATTGAGGACATTCCTGAGAGTGCCGAAGTGTGCAAGAAGCCTTCGTGCCTGTTTCGGGCCGATTCCCGTAAACGCCGTGAGGATATACTCCATCTGCCCGGCATATGAGCGGTACGCTTTGTGGGGATGGGCCTGCCGTTCACCCGGTTCCGACCCCTCCCTCCTGGCGAGGACATATATCATTTCGGCGGTTTCCTCCGGTGACCGGGTAATGAAGATGCTGACTCCCATGTCGACGGCAATGGCGGCAAGCGCTCCCCGTATGGCATTCGGGAGAATGTTTCGTTCGCTGTATACATCGTCACCCTCGACGATGAGCACAGGACGGGAAACGGTGTTTGCCATTGCGCGGATCTGGCCGAGAAGATCGCGCTCCACGAGCGTATCGACAAAGTCCCGTGTCGTTTTTCTCTCGATGAGGATCCTTTCCCCAATCGCGTAGTCGCCGGATTCCATCCTCCTGATGTCGAGATCCGCACCGAGGGAATGGAGACGTTCGACGACCCTCGACGCCGTCTCCCGGTCATCGGCGATAATACGCGGACCAGCCGCCGGGACGAACGATTCAATGGACGTCTGGAGGGGAGTCCGGTCCGGCTCGTGCTGTCTGCTCATGGTCAGGATGCCGGAATGCATCTCGCGCTCGCGGGTCTGGCTCACGTACCGGAATACTTCGTCCGATGTCCCCCGGGTGATGAGGACAATAATCCTACCGCTTCCGTGACGGCCCGTACGGCCCTTTCTCTGGATACTCCGGATCTCCGAGGGCACGGCCTCGTAGAAAATCACGAGATCAGTCGAGGGCACGTCAAGCCCTTCTTCGCCGACGGATGTTGCCACAAGCACCGGGAACTCGCCCTGACGAAAATCGCTGAGTGTTTGGAGCTGTTTCTTCTGGGAAAGTCCTTTCTCAGAGTCTTTGGCGGCCTGTCCGACGAACCGGCGGGACGGTAATCCCCGCTCGTTCAGGTGATCGACAAGCAGGCTGACAGTGTCGCGATAACTGGCAAAAACGATGACTCTGCTCTCCGGGAATTCTGAAAGCTGGATGGAAACAAGGTTTGCGACGATGTCGGGTTTCGGGTGAAGTTCGGTGTCCCACGATTCGGTCGTGTGATGGAGGCCGATAAATACGGGATCCGATATAAGGCGCCGGCTTGCTTTCGAACCCGTGGGATCACGCCCTTCGCGGGTGAGTTTTTCCAGGTACTGCCGGATCGCAACGCTTCCCTGCGTCTCCGCAAGTGCGATCGCATGGCGCAGTTTCATGCATTCGGCGTAGACGGATGACGCCTGGAATGCGGTCGGGTCCCGCTGTGAAATCCTTCGCTGGATGGAGGCGTTGAGTGCGTTGAGTGCCTTCATCGAGATCCGGTTTTTCCGGGGCACGGTAAATCCCAGGCCTGAAAGCCAGTCAAGGCGGGAACCGATGAGTTCATGTAAGGTGGTGACTACGCCGGAGAGGGGGGCAGGGAGATCCACCTGAATATACTGAACTTCGCGCTCGTGGATATACGGTCGGACGTCCGGGTCCTCTTCGATCCGCGATTCGATGATGGAAATGCCAAGGTGCTCGCAGACCTCCTGCACCCGGTCGGTATTGCTTCCGGGTGATGCGGTCATCGCAAGAATGAGGGGGTGTGCCGCCCGCTCCCTGTATTCACGGGCGATGAAGACGTATGCGTAATTGCCGACAGCCCTGTGGCATTCGTCGACGATAAGCAGGCTGACGTCTCCGAGGGAATAGCGGCCCGCGAGAACGTCGTTTTTAATGACCTGCGGTGTTGCCGTGATGACGCGTGCGGTGTTCCATGCCGCGGTGCGTTCCTTCACCGGGGTTTCCCCGGTGAACATCACACACCCTGCCCCTTCCGCGGATTCCTCGCCGGGTACGAGAAGTGTTCGTGACAGGAAGCGGTAGTGTTGTTCCACGAGCGGTTTCGTCGGCGCAAGCATGAGCACCTTCCCACCGGTTGTATGGAGCCGTGATGCAGCCGTAATGGCCGCTACTGCCGTTTTCCCGAGTCCGGTCGGCAGCACGACCATTGTATTTCCATCCAGTGCATGCACTGCGATGGCGAGCTGATATGAACGCTCTTCGAGGCTGCCGGATCGAATGCGGGGATGGCTGATGTATTTCATTTCTTCAGCAGATCAAAGTTCAGCGTCCCGTTGATAAGTAAACGAAGCGTTTCAGGAACATCGTTTTTAGCGATGCGCACCTGGTTCATGGAATCGCGGTCGCGGATCGTTACCGTGGAGTCCTCGAGTGTATCGTAGTCGACGGTTATCGCAAAAGGTGTCCCGATCTCATCCTGCCTGCGGTACCTTCTCCCGATTGCACCGCTGTCATCATATTGTGCGAGAATACCCTGTTCCACGAGGGATTGTGTTATGGACAGCGCAATCTCATCCAGGCCGTCCCGGTTCATCAGGGGAAACACGGCAGCCTGGACCGGGGCGATCCGGGGAGGAAGGCGGAGGACTTTCCTGATCTCTCCTTCCACCATCTCTTCGTCGTACCGGTGTTCGAAAATGGCGTACATCATGCGGTCGATGCCGTAGGAGGGTTCGATGACGTGCGGGCGCACGTCTATCCCCCGTATCTCGACGTCCTCTTCCACTTCGCGGTAGAGGTCTCTCGCGATAAAGAAGCGTTCGCCGTCAACGGAAATCTCCACTCCGTCCTCTCCCGGATCAGCCGCTGCGAGCGCTTCGGAGATCTGTTTCGCCTTTCCGCGGTACCGTGGCCCGAGCACTCCCATATCGGGAATAATCCGCCGTTTTCTTTCGTACCTGACTGTATCGAAGGGGATGAATACCGTAAATGAATCGCCGCTGTGGGCTGCATGTGCCCGGAGGTCGTAATCAGTCCGGTCGGCTATGCCGACGGTCTCCACCCAGCCGAACCGCTCCGAAAAGATCTCGGCGTCCCAGCAGTCCTCGGCATAATGGGCGCGTTCGTCGGGGAGGTGCTGCCTGAAGCGGAGTTTCTCTTCCCGCACCCCTGCACACACGAGCAGCTCATGCGTCAGCGCAAGGTAATATGCGACATATTCGTTTGCCACAAGGCCGCGGGAAACGGCATTCTTCATCGAAATGCGAAGGGGAGGGGCAGATGTCTGCTGCTGGACAATCCCGAGGAGCGGCATCTCGTAGTCGGTATAGAGAGCAAAGTTCGGGTGCTCCTTATGTTCGGGATGGACGAAGATCTCCGCCTCTGCCTGCGTGAATTCCCTCAGGCGAATCATGCCCTGCCGCGGGGAAATCTCGTTCCTGTACGATTTTCCAATCTGTACCGCACCGAAGGGGAGTTTATTCCGGTAGAACCTGACCAGGCGGTTGAAGTCGGCAAATATTCCCTGTGCCGTTTCCGGTCGCAAATATCCCTTCCGCTGGGATCCCGGTCCGATTTGGGTTTCGAACATGAGGTTGAAGTCAAATACCTCGATGTCACCCAGTTCACCCTCGCATGCGGGGCAGGGGAGCAGGCGCAGAAATGCCGAGAGTTCCGGTGCGGAGAGGACTGCTGCGTTCGCTTTTCCATGTGCTTCGGCGATGTGGTCGGCCCGGAGATATTCCCGGCAGTGAGGGCACTGGCACATCTTGTCAGCAAAGCCTTTTACATGACCCGAAGCGATATAAATCGCTTCCGCGCCAACTGTCGGGCATTCGATCTCATAGTACCCTTCACGGATGACGTAAAAATCCCGCCAGAGATCCTCCACTTTCCGCTTCATCATCGCACCGAGCGGTCCGTAGTCGATAAATCCGGCAACCGCACCGTAGCATTCTGATGTCGGCCACACAAAACCACGCCGTTTAGCAAGTTCCATTACCGATTCGTATATATCGCCCATCAGGATCACATTACTTCATCATACATTGGCGGCAGATTATAAAATCTTTTTAAAGCCCTCCGTTTACGTCGAAAAAGATACTATTAAGTAGAATTGTGTATATGGTAAAGCAGAATTTCAAATGTGGTCCTGCCATGCGAAATGATACTAAGAAAAAGCAGCTCCTTGAGCTCTTCACAACGATTACCAGCAAGACACGAATTGTCGAGCCAATGAAAAAGATCCACGGTACTCTTCGCGATAAAGATGCAATCGAACGTGAAATCGCGCTAGTAATGCGTGAAATCCTTGAACAAGGCTGTTTTAAAACAAAATTAAGTCCCCGTGATCTGGCAAAGCTGGTCTGCTCGTACTATGAAGGAAATAACGATACGGAGATTGCCAGGGCACTTGGCGATGAAAAACTGAGCAAAACCGTTGCGCGTGCCCGTGTCCGCCTCAAACTGTTCCGTGATCTTGATTTCAAGATGCCGTTTGAACGGAAAGAAATGGAGGAGCGCCTCAATCTGGGCAAGACAATGAAGGAGGTCAGCGAGGAACTTGGCATCAGCCCCTCGACACTTCGGGAATACCGGCACGTGATTGAACAGGAACGCGATATTACTCTCGATCCATTCCTCGAACGCATCAAGGATGTCATGGAGGACCGCGATCTGACCGAACAGATGACCCGCGGCCTGAATAATGACGGATTGAGCGAAGCGATCGATATATCCGAAGCGGAAATGATCGACGCCTCCTGATACTCCATGGTATCAGGATGCAATTTTTTTTATTGAAATCTCCCGTAACGATCAGATATGAGATTAACCTGGCGTGGCCACTCCTGTTTTGTCCTTGAGGGATCGAAGCGTGTCGTGGTGGACCCGTACGTTCCGTCCGGCACCGGTGATCTTGCACCCGATATTATTGCGGTCACGCACGGACATGCGGATCATCTTGGCGATACGGTCGCGCTTCGTGCAAAAACCGTTGCCGGAAACGAAATTGCGAAGTACCTCGTCGCTCAGGGTATCGATGCGGTGGGGCTGAACCTTGGCGGCAGCATCGAACTTGATGGTGTCCGGTTTACCATGACACCCGCCCTTCACTCGGGATGGCTTGAAGAGGCGGGGCCCGGGTTCGACGGCGGATCGGCAGCCGGGTATGTCATTCGCATGGACGGCGTATCCGTCTACCACGCGGGCGATACCGCGCTATTCTCCGATATGACGCTTATTCGTGACCTGTACCGCCCTGACGTGGCACTCCTGCCTATCGGCGGACGCTATACGATGGGGCCGGAGGAGGCGATGATGGCGGCGAACTTCATCGGGGCTCCGCTTGTCATCCCCATGCATTACAACACATGGCCGGCGATTGAACAGGATCCAACGGCGTTTCGGCAGGCCCTCGAACGCACTACGGACATCCGGGTGCGGGTGCTTGAGCCGGGTGAGAGCATCGATCTCGGTGACACCGGTCCTGCGAATAAAAAAGAAGAGACGTGACGATTATTCGGTC
Source organism: Methanomicrobiaceae archaeon (assembly GCA_016926855.1). GTDB lineage: Archaea > Halobacteriota > Methanomicrobia > Methanomicrobiales > Methanomicrobiaceae > LKUD01. Next base: position 31,522 of record JAFGNT010000009.1, read on the forward strand.
CAGGGTTCAAGCCCCATATTTTTCCGGTACTGGTTGATGGCCTCCCGAATTGCGCCCTCCGCGAGCACCGAACAGTGCAGCTTTTTTTCCGGAAGGCCGCCAAGTGCATCGGAGACCTGCCTGTTTGTCAGTTTCCACGCTTCTTCAAGGGTTTTTCCCTTGATCATCTCCGTTGCCATGCTGCTTGACGCGATAGCCGCAGCACACCCGAGCGTCTGGAACTTTACATCCTCTATCCGGTTGTCCCGGATGGTGAGATAGATCTTTGTCGTGTCTCCGCATTCGGGGCTCCCGACTTCAACAACTGCATCCGCATCCGTAATTTCACCCCCATTTCTCGGGTGCTGGAAATGGTCCATGACGATATCGTTGTACATCCGGCTATCCTCAGGAATATTTAGATCTTTACCGGTGATAAGGCACGCAGGCGCCGGACTGTCTCCGGGAGTACCGAGAGCACGGTATCGATATCCTCTGCGGTGGTCATTTCCCCGAGCGAGAAGCGGATCGACGCCCGGGCAAGCGCGGGATCAACGCCGCATGCCATCAGTACGTGGGACGGTAATTCCGATCCCGAGGTGCACGCACTCCCGGTCGAACAGCAGATTCCCTCGGCATCGAGGAGCATGAGCAGCGCCTCCCCGTCGATCCCCGCAAACGAGACATTGACGTTGCCCGGAAGCCGAAGGACAGGGTGGCCGTTTACATAGGTGGCCGGAATATCCGCGAGGATTCCCGCGAGCAGACGGTCCCGCATGTCGGCGATTCTCCGGCTGTGCGCCGCGATATCGGAGGTTGCCCGTTCGATTGCCGCGCCGAGTCCGACGATGCCCGGCAGGTTTTCCGTTCCGGCCCGCCGCGCCGATTCCTGAGCCCCACCATGGATAAAAGTGTCGATATTCACTCCGTCCCGGATATAGAGGGCGCCGATCCCTTTCGGGCCGGAGAATTTGTGGGCTGAGAGGGAGAGGAGGTCGATGCGCATCGCATCCACGTCGATCGGAACAAAACCTATCGCCTGCACGGCATCGGTGTGGAAGTACACCTCCGCATCTTGTGCGATCCTGCCTATCTCCTCGATTGGCTGGATGGTTCCCACCTCATTGTTCGCGGTCATGACCGAGATGAGCACGGTTTCGTCCGTGACCGCCTCGCGGACAGTGTCGGGATCGACTATCCCGTACCGGTCGACCGGAAGATAGGTGACAGAAAATCCCTGTGTTTCCAGATACCGGCATGTATGGAGCACCGCGTGGTGTTCGATTGCGGTGGTGATGATATGTGTGCCCCGGTGCCTGTTAGCGAGGGCAACGCCTTTTATTGCCCAGTTGTCCGACTCGGTCCCCCCTGCGGTAAAAAACACCTCGGATGGCGATGCACCGAGCGCCCGGGCGACACGCCCGCGTGCCTCCGCGACCGCCTTCCGGGAGATGCCGGCAAGCGTATAGAGCGATGAGGGGTTGCCGAACCGTTCGGTAAAATACGGAAGCATCGCCGCAACCACGTCCGGGTGTGTCGGTGTGGTGGCCGAATGGTCCATGTAGATCAGGCGGGACTGCCGCGTCGGATCGGGTTCGTTCATACGTACCAGAGGGATTCGCTCTTCAGGCCTATTACATATTGCAACGTATCAACCGGAGGGAGCGGAAAAAAGAGAAGTGATCTTTGTGACGGTATTTCAGAAATCGGTCATGACCCGGAACTGGTCGATCTCTTCGCTGTTCAGTTCCTCGAGGAAACCTTCCGCAGCATTTCCGATGTTCTTGCTTGCGGTGATGGCACGGCCGACGACGATAATGTCCGCACCGGCTGTCAGGGCTTCCTTTACGATCGGCTGGCGGATGCCGCCTGCGGTCGCAATCAGGATTTTCCCTTTTGCGGCCTTCCGGATTGCCGGGATGTCTCCCCAGTTGTAGTCGCTTCCTTCTGCGTCGATGGCACGGTGCATTTCGACGATATCGGGGGTGGCTCCGCGCTTTGCGAGCTCGGCAACAACCTTTGCGGGGCCCGTAACATTCAGCATGTCGATGACGGAGTAGATGCCGGTCTTCTTCGCTTCGAGGATGACCTTCTCAATCGTGCTGATCGGCGCAAGGCCCGAGACGACGACTGCGTCCGCGGATGCGTTTGCAGCCATCCGGGCTTCGAGGTTACCGGTGTCAAGGGTCTTTAAGTCGGCGATGATGAACGCGTCCGGCCGGATGTTTCTAATCTCCCCGATAACAGCGAGCCCGAACTGTTTGATGAGGGGCGTCCCCGCTTCGATGATCAGGTGGTCGTTTTTCGGCACCTCCTCAAGCACCTTCCTGACCGTTCCCATGTCCACGAGATCGAGGGCGACCTGCAGATAGGGGGGATCCCACAGGCGCTGGACTTTGAATCCCATGACCGCATGGGGTGCCCTGTCTTTTTCGTAGAGCAGGGTGTCCTGTCCCGGAAACTTATCAAAGGCACGTTTTATTGCGAGTTTCATCGCCCCGTAATTATAGCGGTAGATCCGGTTGAAATCACGTGCTTCGGGGTTGAGATAGATACTCGCGAGGATGACGATTTCCTCAATGTCGGTTTTGCCGAATATCCCTTCCTCGAGAGAATCAGCCACCGCTTTGGCAACCGCGGCCTGAACAGGGCCGAACATCTCGGTTACCTGCGATTCCTTCTTCAGGGTGACTTTTGGTATGATGAGTGTTGCGGGTTTTGCGAGCAGGTTCGGGCGCACGACGGCAAGCAGGGGCGTGTGCCCTGCGGACAAGTGTGATGCCGAATTTGCAAACGCCGTTCCGACAGGCCCGGTTTTATCCCCGATCAGCAGGTCGATGTGGGCAAGCTCCGGCCCCTCTCCTACGAGTGCTTCTCCGATTAGATACATAAACGTCTCCTTACTGAACTATTCATTGGTGCAGTTGTTACATAAAGGTACGGAAAAATGAGTGGGGTCGGTGAGATTTGAACTCACGATCGACGGGTCTCTCCGACATGCGAATGAGCACTTTTGCATCAGTGCTCCAACGGATCATCATCCTTGAATCAGGAGACCCATTGTTCATCATACGCAAAGACCGCTGGAGCCCGTCGCCATGCCGGACTAGGCCACGACCCCCCGGATTGCAGTAGATACAAAGCGGTAACGGAATTTAAGAATTGTGATATGAAACAAAAGAAATAACCATAAAACGTCCTGCGCCAGATGTACTATACAATGGTTGAGGGAAGTTATGCAAGCGGGATCTCTACAACACCGCTGATGGGGCTGACTATCGGCGAAATGCTGAAGCGGATCTGTGATTCTTATCCGGATACCGAAGCGGTTGTCTCCGTGGAACAGAACATCCGGTATACGTACCGGGAGTTCCTCGGGAAGGTGGAAGAGGTTGCACGCGGCCTGATGGCACTTGATGTCGAAAAGGGAGACCGTGTCGGCATCTGGGCGATGAACTACGCGGAATGGGTGGTTGTCCAGTTTGCATCCGCGAAGATCGGGGCGATCATGGTAAACCTGAACCCCGCATACCGGACCTATGAGCTCGAATACGTGCTCAAACAGGCCGAAATTCACACCATTCTCCTGCAGGGACGCTTTAAGACGTCGGACTATGTCGGGATGTTTTACGAGGCGTGCCCTGAGGCGATCGAAAGCCGTCCGGGCAGAATTAAAAGCGACAAATTCCCTTTCCTCAGAAACGTGGTTTTCATCGGTGATATCCCCTATAACGGGATGTTCATGTGGAACGAGATGATTGATAAGGGCCAGAACATCAGCCGGGACGAACTCGCGGAGCGTGAGGAGTCACTCACATTCGACGATCCCATCAATATCCAGTATACGAGCGGAACGACGGGATTTCCGAAAGGTGTCGTGCTGACCCATCATAATGTCCTGAATAACGGGTATTTCATCGGCGAAGGGATGAAATTCACCGAAAAAGACCGCCTCTGCATCCCTGTGCCCTTCTATCACTGCTTCGGCATGGTACTCTCGAACCTCGCCTGCGTCACTCACGGCTCCACCATGGTCCTTCCCTCTCCTACGTTCGACGCCGAAGCCGTGCTGCGAACGGTGCAGGAAGAGCGCTGCACCGCACTCCACGGCGTTCCTACGATGTTTATCGCTGAGCTGCGGCACCCGAATTTTTCCAAATATTCGTATGATACGCTCCGGACCGGCATCATGGCAGGCTCGCCGTGCCCCGTCGAGGTGATGAAGGAAGTCAATACCCGCATGAACATGTCGGAGATCGTGATCGTGTACGGGCAGACCGAGACGTCGCCCGGCATCACGATGACCACCACCGACGATCCGATCGAGCGGCGTGTTTCGACGGTGGGAAGGACGTTTCCCCATGTGGAGCTCAAGATCGTAGATCCCCAGACCCAGAAGATGGTCCTTAAGGGGATGCCGGGCGAGATCTGCGCACGGGGCTATGTCGTGATGAAGTGCTACTACAACAACCCGAGCGCTACGCATTCCACCATCGATGCAAACGGGTGGAACCATACGGGCGACTTGGGCGAGATGGACGAAGAGGGCTATATCCGCATTGTCGGCCGCTTAAAGGACATGGTCATTCGCGGCGGCGAAAACATCTACCCGCGGGAAATCGAGGAATTCCTGCACATGCACCCGAAAATCCAGGATGCATACGTTTTCGGTGTGCCTGATGTGAAATATGGCGAGGAGCTGATGGCGTGGGTGAAGCCCGAGGACGGCCTGGAGCTCACCGATCAGGAGATTCGCGACTGGTGCACGGGTAAGATTGCGAGGTATAAAATCCCCCGCTATTTCAAGTTCGTCGACGAGTTCCCGATGACTGTTTCCGGCAAGATCCAGAAGTTCAAGATGCGGGAGGCAGCCATCGAAGAGCTCAATCTCGAGGAAGCCTCACAAATCGAGACTGCCTGAACCTTTTTTTTAAAAAAAAATAATTTCCTGGTTACGCGCCGTTGGCACGTAAAACAAGGCTGGATGCGGCTTTTTCCGCCCCGGTGAGAATCGCGTCTTCACCGGGGATGAATCCCTCGTTCATCAGGACGCGGCCCTGGCAGAAGACGGTTCTTACCGCACTCCCCGCGCAGGCATAGACGATGTTGGAGACCGTATGGTGGCGGGGAACCATGCAGGGGCTCCTCTGATCCAGCAGCACGAGATCGGCGGGAGCGCCCGCCTCGATACGGCCTGTGCCGAACCCGAGCGCCCGTGCCCCGTTCTCCGTCGCCATAAGGAGAGCCTCGGTGGCCGGAAGGAGGGTATCCGAATTCCAGAAAAATTTCTGGAGCAGCGCAGCGAATTTCATCTCCTCGAAGATGTCGAGATTATTGTTCGAGGCGCAGCCGTCCGTTCCGAGGGTGACGGATGCACCCGCCGCATGCAGCCAGTGGTAGGGCATGGCCCGGTTCACCGCGAGCTTCATATTGCTTGCGGGGTTGTGGGAGACGAACACCCCGCGTTTGCCGAGCAGATCGCATTCGGCACGCTCCAGCCAGCAGCAGTGGGCGGCGACAGTCCGGGGGGTGAGGCACCCGCAGGAATCGAGGAGTGCTGCAGGTCGCATCCCGGTCTGCTCGACGCAGTCGTTAACCTCTTTTTCGGTCTCGCTCAGGTGAATGTGGATGCCGATGTTCTGTTCTTCACTGTAGGCGGCGCACCATTCCAGCCCCTCCTTCGAGACGGTATAGATCGCATGGGGGCCGACCGCGGCGCGTATACGCGGATTGTCCATCCGTTTGACGGCACTCACCAGGGTTTCCGTCGCCTTGATCTCTGTTTCGCGTTTTTCCTCGTCGAAGAGATCGATAAAGCCGTATGCAAACTGTGCTTTCAGGCCGGCCTCGTCGACCGCCCGTGCCGCATCTTCCATGAAGAAGTACATGTCGTTGAATGCGACGGTTCCGCTCCGGATCATCTCGAGGCACGCGAGTCTGGTGCCCCAGTAGACGTCTTCACCGGTGAGGTGCGCCTCGAGCGGCCAGATCTTTTCGGACAGCCACTCCTGCAGGTGCATGTCGTCCGCGTACCCCCGTAAGAGCGTCATCGCTGCGTGCGTGTGCGTGTTTGTGCACCCCGGGATGGCGATGCGGCCGCTCCCGTCGATGATAAAATCCGCCTCCCCCGCATAGTCGCGCCGGATATTTACCCCGACTGCGCCGATACGCCCGTCACGGGTGATGAAAATATCCGCGTTCCTGTCACCGAGGGTGACGTCCGCAATAATATGCGATACGCCCTCCTCATAGAGCCCGCTGTCTGTGTCGGATTGTTTCATGCCATTTTCTCCACGATTGTCCTGACGATATCCCCGGTCCGCCGGCGGTGAATCCGTGATGTCTCGAGGATGTGTTCATAGGTGAGGACGTCGCCTCCCAGCCCGTGCGCATAATTGTCGATGGTGCAGAGCGCGGCAAACACCATGCCGAGTTCACAGGCAAGCGTCGCTTCGGAGGCGACGGTCATCCCGACCACGTCGGCAATCCGGGCGAGCGCCTGCACTTCGGCCTGTGTCTCGATTCGCGGGCCCTTTGTCTGCACGTATACGCCGCTGTACTGTGCTTCGGGAACCAGCGATGCGAGTTGACGGGCGAGCGCTTCGTCAAGCCCGGGGTTTACGTGCTCGATTGCATGGTCATGGATAGAGGGAATGTCCGTCATGCTGATGTAATCCGAGGGGATGAGTAGCGATCCGGGAGGGATGTCCTGTTTGAGCGATCCCGCCGACCCGAATGCCACGACCCGCTCAACACCTGAAATAGCGAGGGCTGCCATCGATGCCCGGTAATTGATGCGGTGCGGGGGAAGCCCGTACTGGTGCCGCATCAGGAGTGCAAAATCCCCGGTATATACTTCGGCAGGGCCGAATGGGGTGGATATCCGCTCTTTTCTAAGGTCCGGAAGATCGGAGAAGAGAAGACTCGTGCCGCCGACGATCCCAAGCATCAGGAGTCGCCTCCCGGTATGCTGCCTCGATTCATTGATTTCCTCCCTATTCTGTGAGAACTCCTCCTATTTTTGTGCTCCCCTCCTGCCCCGCGATGGAACGGGAGGCCTGATGCGATTCCTCGGGCTTTACATAGGTGCGGGGACAATTGCTTCGGGAATGGGATCCTTTCATATCGTACCTGCGGTGGCGATTAAAAACGGCACCTGTACGGATGTGTATTTTCAGCGTGTCGAGGAGATCCTGAAAGAGGAAGGCATCAACCCTCTTGTCACCATGGAGGTGGCGGCTGCGGCGCTCCCGTCGTCGTGGGGCGTGTTCTGCGGCCTTGACGATGTGCTCACCCTCGTAGAGGGGCTCAGCGTCGATGTCACCGCAATGCCGGAAGGGAGCATCTTTTATCCGGGCGAGCCGGTGCTGCGCATCACCGGCCGGTATACCAATTTCGGCAGGCTCGAAACAGCACTCCTCGGTTTTCTCTGCCATGCGTCGGGGATTGCGACGGCGGCGGCACGCATACGGACGATCGCCGGTGATATCCCGGTATACTCGTTCGGGTCGCGACGGCAGCACCCGGCGCTCGCCACCATGATCGAGCGTGCCGCATGGATCGGCGGGGTGGACGGGGTGTCAAACACCTGCGCCCCGGACGGCATCCCGCTCGCAGGGACGATGCCGCACGCGTTCGTGATGTGCTATCCCTCCCCCTCGGATGCGTGGGAGTCCTTCATGCGCCGTGCGCCCCCGGGTGTTCCGCGGGTGATGCTCTGCGACACCGTCTGCGACGAAAAACAGGAAGCACTCCGGGCCGCCGCGCTCGGGTGCGACGCCGTCCGGCTCGACACCCCCCGGTCGCGCCGCGGGAGCATGCGATCCATCATCGAGGAGGTCCGGTGGGAGCTCGACGCCCGCGGGTACGAGCACGTGAAGATATTCCTCTCGGGCGGCCTCACGCACGAGGACGTGGCGGCCTACAAAGACATCGTCGACGCCTTCGGTGTGGGGGGTGCGATCGCAAACGCCCCGGTCATCGATTTCAGCCTCGACATCGTGGAGATCGAAGGAAAAATCACGGCAAAGCGGGGAAAGAAAAGCGGCGTGAAGCAGGTCTACCGCCTTCCCGGCGGCGGCAGGGCCCTCCTGCCCGTAGGCCGGGAGGCCCCGCCGGGCGCAATCCCGCTTCTCGGGGACGTGATACGGCAGGGCGAGGTGCTTGTCCGCGAGGACTGCCACGCGGCGCGAAAACGGCTCGCCGGGGCCCTTTCCGGGATGGCCGCCGACTGATCGCCGACATCCAAACAGAGGGCTTTTTTAACGTACCACGCCTATATGATATAGCACGGGCCGATAGATCAGGGGAAGATCGCTACCTTGGCATGGTAGAGGCCGCGGGTTCAATTCCCGCTCGGTCCATCTGTTTTTGGTGAATATCTATTTTTAGAAAATTGTCGACTGTTGAATTGATCTAATGTCGTTTCTAATGTTGATCATCTTTTTTGCTTTCGTGAGGAACGCTTTCCTGCTCCACAACCACATGGCTGATTTGTATGGCCTGAACCTTTACAATTATTACAGACAAAACCAAGAAGATCTTTTCCCTTTCCATTACAAACGCCGCAAACAAGCAAGCCTGTATCAAAACATCTGTTGCATCGATAATTCGGCATAATATCGCTCCATTTTATGTAATTTATAAATAATATAATTCACTCTTTTTTATTTATATGGTATGGACACGATGGTTGAAAGTTGCAGAAGGACGCGATTATTTTAATAAAAACATTCCCCAATGGGAAGGACCTGCATGTTATGAACTAGGAACTCAAAAACCAAGAGGGAGCACGGTTGATATTAAATACGTCGGTGAAACAACAAATTTAAAGATAAGAATATCATCATATGCACGAAATGGTTCGCACTTAGAATATTATATCGATGATGCATTAAGAATGGGAAAATCTCTCTTCTATCGATATCAGAGGAAGGATTCAAAGGAAGATGCAATGAGAATGCAAAATAATCTTCTCTTAAAATACGATTATCCTTGGAACTATCAACGAAACTGTGATTAAAACTGCAATTTCATTTCTACTAATATTTCGCAGAATCGCCTCTGGAGTAGTTACTTACCAATCTCCATTCTATTGAGTTGTCTCGATACTGCATTCCTAATTTCCGGTGTAAAGCGTAAAAATTTGGTTACGTCAGACTCGGAAGCATTGGTCATGTCAGCGAGACTGGTCCCAATTGGGGAATTACAGTGATATTGACCAACGAACAGTTTTTTTGGAGCATCTCGAATATCAGCGTAACACAACTTCTTTCCACTAATTTTGAGCTTGTTTCTCTGTCCGTGACCGAATATCCATAAGTATTGAGTGTCTGGATCGAAAATGCAGTTTAATACATCTTCCTTCGATGCAACATCATATATTCTAAATGGAACTGGTGGATCATTGGTTGAAAATCGCTCTATCAATATATCAATTCCACAAATATAATCAGTCCATGAAATTTCTATCTTCTTATGAGCAATAATAATTGCATGGTGGAATTTGGGCGGTTGAGTATTGGAATGTCTATTCATGAATTCTATTGTCTTTGGATATATCTTGGTTTTATAATGCCAACAAGAAACACCTAACAAAATTACGATAATCCCCAAAAGAGCTATGGATTGCATTTGGTAAGAGAGAAAGAATACCCCAAATGGAACGAATATAAGTACAAAGAGAATGGGCATCTGTGCTTTTACAACTAAATCGATTAGTTTTGAGCTGCACTCTGTCATGATTTTCCTTTAATATTCACTTCTCTTTCTTTGTATTGATATATAAAATTGGATGTAAAATTGGCGAGAATTATGAATTTCGACGTTTTTTTAGAAACTGCAACTGACTCTCTAATAAAGTGCTAAATTAAAATTTGGGTCTATTCGTTGATTTTGCGGCATGATACCTACGCTAATTGTCATGTAGGGTTAATTCAGCCTTTAATGGAAGTCCGAATAGGGACACTCTTCAGGAGTATCCCATTTACACTCATCTGTGCCATAGTATTGACACCGTTCACAGATTTCGTCTAAATATTCCTGTGTTTCACCCATTTTTTCACTTCAAAGAAGAAAACGGTGTGGAAATGGCTTAAGCGTAACGGTGACAACGCATTCAATTCACATTCAATAAAATATTAATAAATATTATATTGTTTTAGTAATTTTAATGATTAATATTGCACTTGATACTAGTTGTTTAAACGTTAACCATCGAAATAAGACATTAAATATTCTTGAAAAATTACATAAACAGAATAAAATTACGCTTAAAACATCAACTGTTTTGGAAAAAGAGCAAAATGAGACAAATAAAGATCCGGAATGGCAGTCAAAATATTTATCAAAAATTGATGAGTTAGAAAAAAGTTTTGAGATCGCAATAATAGGTAAATCTGTTATTGGTCAATGCGTAATAGGTGATGAAAAAATATGCAGCATTCTAAGAGCAATTTTTCTAAATAAATCAACCAACTCGTCAAACGATTTCTATGATTGGTGGATTCTTACAACAGCTTTGGTACAAAAATGTGATTACTTTATAACCACTAATAAAAGGGACTTTATTGAAAATGGGAGAAAAGAAAAAATTGAAAATTTGGGAATTAAAGTCAGATGCCCCGATCAAAACCTCATCTATGAATTATGCGATATAGTCTAATACACAGGTTTCCTCGGCCTCCAGCAAACCAGTCCGGCTCCATTGTTCCCAAAAACCGATAAATACCCTTAATCCTTTACTACCTGTTAATGCCTGAAGTAACGGAGAAAAGCCCCTGTACCGTGAAGGACGGCAAAATATGCAATGACTGCACCCTGGGCCCTGACCTCCACTGCAGATGGGATAAAAACGTCCTCAACGGCTTTCTTGCGATTGCCTTTCCGACAATAATCGGGACACCCATATTATTCTTGCTTCTCTACCTTCTCACCGACCGGTGGTGGCCCGTTGCCGTGTACCTGGTCTATACCGTCATGATCTTTTTGTTCGAATTCCGGTTCCTGTGCAGTCACTACCCTACTATGCAGGCGAAGGAATGTTCCTGAAATGTCTCGCCAGCAACGGCGCACCGAAGATCTGGAAGTATAATCCTGCTCCCCTGAACAGCACTGAGCGGTTTTTGATGCTGTTTCTTGTCGGGACGCTGTATGTTATCATCCGCTCGCGCTCGGGCTGCTGGTTATCTGGCTTGCGTATGCGGGAGGCCTTGGGAAGATCGCTACCTTGGCATGGTAGAGGCCGCGGGTTCAATTCCCGCTCGGTCCATCTGTTTTTTCTTCACATGTTCATGTCCAGCATTTTATCCGGAGAGCCTTCGCTCTTAACATTGCTCTCATGGCCCGAATGCCGAAAACCCAGCGAAAGGTATACTTATCCCGTCCTACCCGAAACCTACCCATCGTCTACAATAACCCCCTCACCAGGAGAGTCCCGATATGCCGGAATTCGAACTGCATGGCTATACACCCGGTGTGATCGGAGAGATCACTGCGCTCCATGCGACATATTATCACAAGCACTGGAATTTCGACCTCTATTTCGAGGCGAAGGTGGCGAGTGAACTCTCCGCGTTTCTCACCCGCTTCGACCCGACGCATGACGGCTTCTGGGTGGCAACGGCGGACTGGGGGGTGGTCGGGGCGATCGCCGTCGAGGGAGGAGGTGCCGGGACGGAAGGGGCACGGCTGCGGTGGTTCATCGTCGCACCCGAATATCATGGGGGCGGCCTTGGAAACCGCCTGATGCAGGAGGCGCTCGGTTTCTGTGCCCGCGCAGGTTTCCGGAGGGTCTACCTGACCACCTTCACCGGGCTGGATGCCGCACGACACCTCTATGAAAAGACCGGGTTTACCCTCATCGCCGAGCAGGAGGACAGCACCTGGGGAACACCGGTGATCGAGCAGACATTTGAGCTCCTCCTGTAGCTCGCCGGATTCCTTAACGGTAACGCTGCTTTCTCCCGGCAGTGAAGGGGGTTGGCTTGCCGGTCCGGAACGGGCCGCTAACGTAACACGCCAATATGATATGGCACGGGCCGATAGATCAGGGGAAGATCGCTACCTTGGCATGGTAGAGGCCGCGGGTTCAATTCCCGCACGGTCCGTCTCGTTCATTGTATGAATTAATACAAAAAGGTTGAATCGATGAAAATACGTCACTGATGGCGTTGTCGATAAATCTGCTGATTTAATGACACATTTTCCTTATATCTCCGGAGAAAATCCGGTGACATGGGAAAAATCCGGGTACTCGCTTTCCCTGGAATAATTTTATCCCTTTCTCATAATAGCAGATCCGCCTGTGCGGCAGATCTTGTATTAAAGATCCAGAATTTCGTCCCGATCGATCCCGGCCTGCTTGAGGATCTCCAGAAGTGTACCGGCCGGGAGATCGCGTTTGTGCACCGGGACAACAACCCGGCGCTTCGTCTCCGGGTGATAGAACAGATGATGGCTTCCCTTGATCCGGCTCAGCACAAATCCTCTCTTTTCCAGAATTTTGATGATTTTCTGGGGGGTGAGTGCCGGAAGTTTAGGCATGGGCTTCGATTGTGACGGTGTATTCGAGAAGTCCTTCCTCGGTGGGAATGTCCTCGCCTCTCTCCCGGAGGTCTTCGATGTAGAGCCCGATTGCCTCCCGTGCCATCGTTATGGCCTCATCGACATTTTCCCCGAAGGTGACGCAGCCGGGAAGGGTCGGCACTGTAACGGTATATCCGCCTTCAGGCTCCTTCCGGAGGAGAATACGGTAATTCAGGTGTTTCATCGCAACGCACCTCGCAGATTTTGCAGACTGGAAAGCCTGCTCGTTTTAATACATTACCCGATGGCCTATAAAGGATATCCGTGCATGGGTCAGGATAAATGATCTGATGCTTTTGCCTTCCCCCTCATGCCGATCCCTTTAACTACCCCGCCCTTCCCTCCAATCATCATGCAGGATCAGATCCGTACTCTCGTCACAAAGTCCCGAAGCACCCGTCGGTTCCACGAAGAAAAGCGTATCCCTGAAGAAACCCTCCGCGATCTCATTGACATCGCCCGGTTCTGCCCTTCGGCCCGGAACCGCCAGCCGCTCCGGTACGTGCTCTCGACTGATCCGGAGGAGACCGAACGTATCACGGACTGTCTGGTATGGGCCCTCGATCTTCCCGAATGGTGCGGGCCGGCACGCGGGGAACGGCCCGCTGCATATATTACGATTGTGACGGGACTGAACCCTGTCGTGGATCCCTGCTATGATATCGGGATCGCCGCCCAGACAATCCTGCTTGCTGCGGCGGAACGGGGGCTTGCCGGCTGCATGGTGGGTTCGATCCGGAAGGATGCGCTGCGATCCGTCCTCGACCTGCCGGACGACTACGCGATCCGGCTGGTCATCGCCATCGGCTATCCTGCGGAAACCATCGTCATCGAGCCGCTTCCCGGATCAGGTGACACGCGGTACTGGCGGGACGCGGGCGGTGTGCACCATGTCCCCAAGCGGCCCCTTGCGGCGTGCATCATCCCCCGGTAGCCGGGAGTGTTCCCTCTCTCTTCACTCCCACCCGGAACAGCACGCTCCGTCGGAACCGCCCTCTTCCTCACCGCAGCACCCGCAGGTCTCCTCGCCTCCGGTGAGGGCCGCGTGGATCATCGCCTGTGCGCACCCGACGCCGCTCTCCACCTCAATCGCCTGCACCGGGCAGTTTTTCATGCAGGCCCCGCACTCCATGCAGGACTCCCAGCGGGACAGCAACGCACGCTCGTCACCTGCGGCGAATACCGCGTGCGGGCAGACGCTGCTGCACTTTCCGCAGTTGACACACCGCTCCGGGAAGTACCGGAGCGTGTTTTCCGTGTACGAATCAAACGCCATCAGCCATTCACCACCAGTGTTATTCCGAGGATTGCCGCAAGGGCGATGCCTCCCAGGGCCATGCCCGCGAGCACCCTCGTATACCGGAAGATTTCCCGCCTGACACCACTCCGCGACGTATACGGCGTGCAGCCCGTGAAGTTCAGGGCCAGGTACGCGGTGACCGCCGGGAACAGGAGGAGCCCTGCCGCGGCCTGCAGGTAAGGTGCTATCCCCGCGGCCGGAGCGGAGAGATCCGTGGCTGCGAAGGGGAGCATGGCGAGGACGCCCAGGAACAGCCCCTTCGTGGTGAAATCCTTCGTCGGGAGGACGGGGAGGAGTGCCGGGAAGAGGACGGTACCTGCCCCGACGGCAGCAATCACCCGGAGTGCGGCCAATCCGTCGATAAACACCCCGAGAAGAACGGCGGCAAGCAGGGTGAGCGGCAGAGCCTGAACCAGTTCCACGGGAATCAGCACGATCCTGTCCCTGAGCGGGAACCCGATCCGCCGCATCGGGGGAGTCGCCACTCCGGTTGCCAGGTACGCCGGGAGATCGGATGCCCGCACCGGACCGTACTGCACGCGGAACCCCGACCGTTTCAGGACCTCGTGCGCCGCAATGCCGGGTGCGCCGAGCTGCGGAACGATGACCGTCCGGTGCCGGACGACTTCGCCGAGCCGTGTTACGGCAATCCGGCGGACCAGCTCATCGGTCCCGAACGTCCCCTTTCCCGCAGCGCACCACACATTGATGCCTTTCGTGTCCAGTACGAGGATGAAGCAGTCTGTCCCGGCGAGGGACGAGCGGAGCGCATCGAAACTCAGGGTATAATTTGCCGATGCGAAGACCGGCGCATCGGGCGAGGGACTGCCGAGCCGGTAGAGCCCCGGCGGCACCCGGTGGTGCATGCGCCTGTACCCCCACCGGGCGGCACCATGGTCGAAGCGATCCGCCCACGTCAGGCTGCCGCCGGTATCCCTGATGACGGGAGGCGACAGTATTTCCTCCTCCGCGCCGCAATCGCAGGAGGACTGCGGTGCGGAAGAACAGGAACAGCAGCACGGCTGTGTATCATTCGTTTTATCCCCTGTTTCATTCATACTCCGTCCCCCGGTGGAATCATTCTATCGTGTTCATCAGCGGGCCGAGGACATCCCGGACCATACCGCTCAGGTTTTCGGCTTTTATCAGTGCGAGGCAGCAGACACTCCCGTCTTTCTCCCAGGAAATCAGTGCAAGCTTTCCACCGGGGCGGATTGCCGCCCGTTCGCGGATATCCTTCGGGAGCACCATCTGCCCCCTCTCGTCGACGGTGAGCACCGCCTCAATCCTGCAGCCGGCACCCGGAGCGCAGCCGCACTGTGTATCATCCGTGGTCATGAGTTATCCCTGATTAATCTGTGTAATTAGTATAATATAAATTTTCTGATTATTAAGAAATTTTATATTTTACAGATTTAGGAAGGGGAGGGAAACTTTCACTGTTACGTGGCAGAGTGCCATTTAAGCATCATTTTGTGGCTGATTTCTTTTTCGGTGCGATATTTCCGCGGAAAACCCCCGGACGCATCACGAGTGGGCCCGTAAAACAACATATGATTTATGACTCTACCGCACCCACCCTACCGTGGTGCATTGTGGGGATTAAGGAGTGGGTTGTTCCGCAGGACAGGGTTTTTTTCGATCTCTTCGAGGAGCTTGCGGCGAACGTGCGAAAAGCCGCCGAACAGCTTGTCGTACTGGTCGAAGACTATCAGGATATCAAAAATAAATGTCATAAAATAAAGCAGGTTGAGCATAAAGGTGACCAGATCACCCATTCAATCTACGAACTCCTCAACCGGACGTTTATCACGCCGCTCGAACCCGAGGAGATTTCACGGCTGGCTTCCGCACTGGATGATATTCTGGATTACATCGACGGTACGGCGAGACAGATGTATGTCTATGACATCGAGAAATCGGACGAGTACATGGTGGAACTCGCAAAGCTCATCCTTCTCTCGGTAACCGAACTGGAAAGTGCCGTGAACAGTGTTCGCAACATGAAAAACGCGAAGAACATTGAAGAACGGTGTATCGAGGTCAACCGCCTCGAAAACCTCGCGGACGATGTGCTCGGCCATGCACTCCGCAAGCTCTTCCACTCGGATGACGCCATCCAGATCATCAAGCTCAAGGACATCTACGGGAATCTTGAGATGGCGACGGACAAGTGCGAGGATGCGGCAAACGTGCTTTCCGACATCGCAATCAGGCATACGTGAATGGCCATGGAGATTGTCATAATTGCCGCCGGGATCATCATCGCGCTCCTGTTCAACTTCGTGAACGGGCTGAATGATGCGGCCAATTCAATCGCGACCATCGTCGCCACGCGGGCCCTCTCGCCGATACGTGCCGTTCTGCTCGCCTCGGCATTCAACCTTGTGGGCCCGTTTATTTTCTCGACTGCGATTGCAAAGACGATCGGAAAAGGTATCGTTGATCCCGGCTTTCTCACCACGCATCTCCTGCTGACCGGCCTGATCGGTGCGGTGCTCTGGGTGTTTCTCTCGTCATATTTCGGGATTCCCGTTTCAAGCAGCCACGCACTCGTCGGCGGGCTCGTAGGTGCGGCTATCGCTGCAGGCGGGGCGGCTTCCATTCTCTGGCCCGACATCGGGACGGTCATGGCGCTGCTTGCATATATGGTGATTGGCGGGGTGGCGGGTGCCGCAGTGTATACCGCGTTTAATCTTCACCGGGGAAACGCGCTCCGGGATACCCTCGGAACCGGATTTCTGGCGGGAATGTCACTTATCGTGCCGCTGCTGATCATACTGGGCGTTGTGACAGTGAAGGGAATCCTCGCCGTTGTGGTGTTTATCGTGGTCTCCCCCATGCTCGGTTTTCTCTCCGCCTTCTTTTTTGGTATTATCATCATGCGGGCGTTCCGGAAAATCCATCCCGCCCGCCTGAACCGTGTCTTCAAACCGCTCCAGATTTTTGCCGGGTCCTTTCAGGCGATCGGCCACGGTTCGAACGACGCACAGAACGCGATGGGTGTCATTACGGCAATGCTCGTCGCCGGAGGAGTCCTCACCGATTTCTCCGTCCCGTTCTGGGTGATACTGGTCTCCTGTCTGGCAATCGCACTCGGCACGCTCTTCGGCGGCTGGAGAGTTGTAAAAAAGATGGCGACGGGAATAACAAAAATCCGGCCGTATCAGGGATTTTGCGCGTCGACGGCGGGAGGAGGAGTCCTGTCGTTGATGACCGCGCTTGGTGTTCCGGTCTCGACCACGCATGCCATGACCGGGGCGATCATGGGAGTCGGGGCAACCCGCGGGTATTCTGCCGTGAAGTGGGGTATTGTCCGTGAAATTGTCGCTGCGTGGGTGATCACACTCCCTGCTGCGGCAGTGGTATCATGGGGCTGTTACCTTGTGTACGCCTCCCTCATCCTCTGATTGTCCGGACAGGTAATACCGGCAGTGCCCCGAAACGGGGCATTCGGTGCAGCGGGGTTTTTTTGCATCGCAGATCCCGCGCCCGTGCCTGATAAAGAGATAATTGATCTCACCCCATGCTTTTTTGGGAAAAAGGGCGATCAGGTCCTGCTCGATCTGGTCAGGGTCTGTTTTTTCGGTGAGGCCGAGACGGGTGGATACGCGCTTTACATGGGTGTCGACGGCAATTCCCCCGGTTATATGGTATGCATGGTGGAGCACGATATTTGCCGTCTTCCTTCCCACTCCGGGCAGTTCCAGAAGTTCCTCCATTGAAGCCGGGACATCTCCCCCGTGGCGGCTCACAAGGATGCCTGCCACAGCAATGATGTTTCTCGCCTTGACCCGGAAAAATCCGGTGCTCCTGATAATACGCTCCACGTCGCCCGGATCGGCCCGTGCAAGCGAGACGGCATCAGGGTACCGGTGAAACAGTGCGTCTTTTACGGCGTTTACCGTCCTGTCCGTCGTCTGGGCGGAAAGGATGGTCATAACAAGAATCTCGAACGGGTTTTTAAAATCAAGGAAATGGCGCTCCGAAGGATGAGTTACGCCATAATGCTCGCGGAAAATGCGGTAGACCGTGCATGCTTCGGACTGGTGCATGGAAAATGGGGCAGGGCAGATTCGAACTGCCGTCAAAGCGTCCCAAACGCTCTAGGATGGACCAGGCTACCCTACTGCCCCGGTTGCTATCATTTGTGGATGCGGCGCATAAAAATAGTTACCGGAATTTTCAGAGCGGAAGCGGGTTTTGCTTATCCGGGTTGACAACGCTGCCCCGGAACGTCTCCCCGAGGAGTGCGTTTTTCACGTTTTCGGGATCTCTCCCGTCGAGCACGACGAGTGAAATCGAACTCCGCTGAATGACCTTTGCCGCCACGATGTCGATGACGGCATTGGACCCGGCATGCAGGCGGTCACCGGCGATGATGGCAATCAGCTCCTCGGGTGTCAGGGCATCGTAGCGCCGGGCCGAGGGGTCGGTTTTCGGATCGGCGCTGTATATCCCGTCGACCGACGTGGCGTTGACCAGTACATCGGCGTGCACGTATTCCGCGAGAACCGCGGAGACGGCATCGGTTGTCTGGGCCGGTGCGACCCCACCCATGACCACGATCTTACCCGATTCACCGAATTGTTTAGCCTCCTGACAGCTGGTCGCGACTGCCGGGTACGCGGTATCATGGAGCGCTCCGGCGAGCAGCGCCGCATTAATGCGTGTGACCCGGATACCCAGCTCGTCGGAACTCGCCTCGTCCATCCCGAGCGAACGTGCCACGCCGATATACCGGCGTGCCTCCCCGCCGCCGCCGATCACGACAAATACCCGGCAGTGTTGTGCGATTTCCCGTAATACAGCCGCATACCGGCTGATATTATTTGATTCGAGCGAAGGAACCAGAACGGATCCGCCGAGGGAGAGGACAATGGTTTTCATTTCAGCTAATGATTGTCACCCTTTCCATATATGTATATGAGATGGAGAGGCAGGTGGTCGAAATCGATATGCTTATAAGAACGGCTGAATTTCCCCTTGTTGGCAATGAATACATTATCGGAGAAATCCGGGCCTGCCGAAGGCCGGTTGCGGGTTCCGTCGACGGTCAGGATCGGTGTCTCCGGTCAGCGGACCCTTGTCGATGAACTGCAGGTAGCCATGGCGGTCCGGCAGGTCCTGGAGCGCCTTGATCAGATCCTTCGCGACACTCCTCACCGGTATGCCGCCATCACCTCGCTGTCAGAGGGCAGCGATCGACTGCTTGCCGGTGAAGTGCTTGACTGGCCCGGCCGCGGCACGGCGACGGACACTGAACTGCGGCTCCTCCTTCCGATGGAAAAAGACGAGTATATTTCCGAATGCGCCACTCATGCTTCTCGTGAAACATGCCGATCACTCGTGGACCGCGCCTCCTCCGTCGAGGTTATACTGTCGGAGGGCAGAGACAGGGACGGTGCCTGTGAAGAGATCGGGCATACAATTGTCCGGTACTGCGATGTGCTCGTCGTTATCTGGGATGGAAAACCTGCCCGCACCCGCGGCGGTACGGCAGACATGGTCAAGTATGCCCGCATGGTCGGCCGGACACTCTTCTGGATCGATCTGACGACCGGAAAGGTAACGGAAGAGCGCCACAGTGACGGAATCCTCGAATCTTTTCAGTGTCTGAACAGCTTTAATAGTGAAACCGTGGGCGAGAAGGAGATCGCAGATGTGTGCAGGGAGATTTATGGCCGGTTTACCGAAAAAGCCAGAATATTCGGGTTGGATCCCGTGGTTATCCATCCCCTTACGGAAACACTCCTGCCGCATTTTTCCCGTACGGTTCTCCTGACAAAACGGTATGAACGGAGATATATGCGTGCCGGCTCGCTCGTGTACGCACTTGCTGCCGCTGCTGTCGCGACGGTTGCAATCCAGACACTCTTTTTTCCCGCTGTTCCGGGGCTGCTCTGGATTGAAGTGGCGGAAATGGGCGCCGTTCTCTTCCTTCTCATAGCGTCCCGTGTCGGGGACTGGCACCGGAAGTGGATCGATTACCGGTTCCTGTCCGAACGTCTCAGGACCGCCCTCTTCCTCTCGATCTTCTGTGTGCGGGCGGAAACGCCGGATACTGCCATGAAACCGATGTTCTCCCATACTCCGAATGACTGGATAGAAGTGGCATTCACGCGGATCCTCGAGACACGCCCCCTGCTGTACTGTGACCTTACTCTGCCGTTTGAGGAGCTGAAAAATTTTATTCTTTCCGCATGGATTGACGACCAGATTTCCAGTTATACGACAATGAGCGGATGGAACCGCCAGAGACACGAACTCCTGTCACAGGCTGGCAATACGCTCTTTACGCTGACGCTGGTTCTTGCGGCGATACATGCCTTCGGCCATGATCATATCTGGACCGCCGATCACAGTGGCATGGCCGCCATCCTTGCCGCACTGACGATCATCTTTCCTGCAGTGGCGGGTTCGCTCGGCGCAATCCGGATTAAACGCGAATATCTGCACAATTCCGAACGATACGCGCACATGGTCCGCCATCTCTCGCTCATCGGCCTGCAGATCAAACGTGTCAGCACTATCGGGACGCTTGTGGAAGCACTGGAGGCCGCCGATGAGGTAACCCTTCGCGAACAGCAGGACTGGCGGGTCGTTTTCCGTTTCGGGGAGCTCGAGACTCCGTGAGAAGCGGCCGCGCCCACTCCGGAAAGATACTTTTTTGTCGGTTGCTTTCATTCAGACACACATGATCTGCTGTCCGGTGTGCGGGAGCACCGGGATATATCTTGTTGCGGGCGGGTACACCGGCATGCTCTACCGGTGCAAACAGTGCGGATACGAGGGCGCCTTTGTGATCGAGGAGGATCAGGGTCCGGAGGAGGGAGCCGGAGATGTCACGACCGAACAGGGAAAGGATAAGGTGGGTTCGTCATGACTCCTGACTTTGATTTGATGCATAAGGCCACGCAGTATTCAGTCATCGAAGGAACGACAGTACACTGCTCGCTATGCAGCCACCGGTGCACAATCAGGGAGGGAGGGCACGGCATCTGCGGCGTCCGCCTGAACCGGGAGGGTATCCTCTATGCGGCAACCTATGGAAAAATTAGTGCGGAGGCGATCGATCCGATCGAAAAAAAGCCCCTGTTCCATTATCTGCCAAAAACAGTATCATATTCCCTCGGAAGCGTCGGGTGCAATTTTCACTGCCGTCATTGCCAGAACTGGCACATCTCCGCAGCTTCGTGTGATGATTTTGCACTTCGGGATCTCTCACCCGACGAGGGTGTTTCCCGTGCACTGGCAAACGGCTGTGCCAGCATCGCGTGGACCTATAATGAGCCCACGATCTGGCACGAGTACACGAGCGATATGGGCGAAATTGCGCGGAAGCGGGGTCTGGGGACGGTCTATGTAACGAACGGGTACATCACGGAGGAGGCGCTCACCTCCCTCTCACCCATGCTTGAGGCATTCCGCGTGGATATCAAGGCTTTTTCCGACCGGTTTTACCGGAAAATCTGCGGGGCGCACCTTCAGCCGGTGCTGGACGCCACGCTCCGCGCCCATGAACTCGGGATGCATATCGAGACCGTGACCCTCGTGATACCCGGGCTGAATGACTCGCCGGAGGAGACGGATGGCCTCATCCGGTGGACTTTCGATACCCTCGGTCCGGACACGCCCATGCATTTCACGGCATTCCACCCGGATTACAAGATGACGGATCGTCCCGCCACTCCGGTGAAGCTGCTGGAAAAGATCTGCGATCGCGCCCGGGAGATCGGCATGCGGTATGTCTACATGGGCAATGTCTTCAGCCACCGGTACGAGCACACCTACTGCCCCGACTGCGGGGAGCTTCTTATCGAACGGGCTGGGTATTCGGTGCATTTCCGGCAGCTTGACGGGACGCAGTGCGCCGGATGCGGGGCGAAGATTCCGATTCGCAGGCATGTCGGCTGACACGAATCCCCCCGTTCGCTTCATTGCCGACCGGATGCTCGGCACGCTGACGCGTTATCTCCGGTTTCTCGGGTACGACACGCTTAGTGCCAACAGCATCCGCAGGGGAAATTCCCGCGAGGATACCCTGATCCTCGGTATCGCGGAGACGGGCGGACGTATTCTCTTAACCCGTGACCGGGAACTCGCGCGGCGGGGAGGTACGGGAGCCGTGCTCATCGAGTCCGAGGATGTGCTTGAACAAATCTCCCAGTTATTGCGGGACCGGATTATTCCCGAATCTCTCATCCCGCGGATGCAACGGTGTTCGCTCTGCAACACGCCTCTCCGCCCGGCCTCGCCGCAGGAAGTGGCAGGTACCTCCTATGCGCCGAAGCAAAAATCGGGAAAAAATTTTTTCTGGTGCCCCATCTGCCGGAAACTCTACTGGATGGGCTCCCATGCCGAACATCTCGCCGAACGGCTCCGGTATGCAGCGAATGTCCGGAGGGATCCCAACCGGTGCTAATCCGAGTCGATGAAGATATCCACCCTGTACTGCTGATCACATTCGCCGCCCAACCGCTTGACAAAGCTTTTCCCTTCACCGGCATTGAACCGGGTGTATAATTCACTCTGCGATGCGGCCGTTGCACCCGTGTCTTCGTTGACCAGCGCTACGAGGACTTTTACGTTTGTTGCCGCCGCGGCACCGTTGTTCACGAGATTCACCCGTGTCTCCCAGTAACAGGTGCCTTCCGGCGTATATCGTTTTTCAAAACCGATTACATTTTTCTCGAATTCAGGCGTGGGCGACAGGGAGGGTGTGGCCGTCACCACCTGGGTGCCTGAAACAACCGGTGTCGTGTCCTCACTGTTCGTGCACCCGGCGGCGGCAAACATCGAGATCATGACACACACCAGCAACAGTCCGTGTATCGTCCTCATACATCTTCCCCGTATACCGCGGTTATGCGGCAGTAATTCGATAAAGGATTCTTTCGGCTCCTTCTATAAACACCTATCCCGTCCCCTTCATCGGAATACGCCCGTGTCATTCCACGGAAAAATCCTTATCCTCTGCACTGATAGTAATCGGCATGGAATTCGAACGGATTGAGGGGGCCGATCGGGGCAGGATAGTCCTCTACGCCCTGAGTACGTGCCAGTGGTGCCGGAGGACGAAAGAACTCCTCAGCGAACTTGGGGTCGCCTTCTCCTATATCTACGTCGATCTGCTGGAGGAAGACGAGATGAAGGGGGTAATTGATGACGTCACGAAATACAACCCCCGCGGGTCGTTTCCGGTGATTCGTATCGGGGATAAGGTTATCGTGGGTTTTCATGAAGAGGAGATACGGGAGGCGCTTGCCTGATGAAGAAGCTGCCTGACGTCAGTGAGGATGAGATTTCGGCGCGTGCAGCGCGTTTGCAAGACGAGGCGGAACATTCGGGATACCACCTGAACCCCGATGTATCCGTTACCCGCCACCTTGTCCGGGGCCTGATCGCGAATGAGAAGCGATACGGGTATCAGGCGTGCCCCTGCCGGTGTGCGGGAGGAAGGAAGGAGGACGATCTGGATATCATCTGTCCCTGCAATTATCGTGATCCCGATCTTGCCGAGTATGGGGCGTGTTACTGTGCCCTGTACGTTTCCGACAGGATTGCAGGGGGTCTGGCTGAAGCGGCTCCCATTCCGGAACGGCGGCCTCCGGGATCAGAACGGTCCGAATCCATTTACCGGCAGGAGAATGCGGTGCCCTCGGCCCTCCCCTACCCCGTCCTGCGCTGCCCTGTCTGCGGGTACCTCTGTGCACGGGACGCACCTCCCGAACACTGCCCGATCTGCCATGCGATGGGGGAGCGGTTCAGGAAGCTGTTCTGAGCCGGGCTTTCGGAGTATACCACAGCTCCTCATCCGTTTTGCCCCCAAACAGAATATTCATGGTGCTCCCCCGACAATACTACTCTACATATCCGTCGCATTGCCCGGCCGGTTTCGCGCCTGCCGGTGAGCGCCGGGAGGATGTCTCAGGAATGGCGTTTTTTGGCAGATCGGCACCGGATATCAGGAAATTGAAGGCTGCAGGGGATAGTAACGGTCTCCTGAATATTCTTGCCGGGGCGGACACTGAATACTATCCTGAGGCTGCCATGGCACTCTTTTCTCTCGGTGCGCCTGCGATCAAGGCCGTCGTAGCCCGCCTCTCCGGTGGTTCCGGTTCGTCCGGTATTGCGCATGCACTCTCATCACCGGGTCTTCCGGCAATTCCGGCTCTCATGCATGTCGTTCCGAAGGTGCCTCCGGAAGTTGCGGTAATTATTTCGGATGATGTTGCACGGCTCGGCACAGCGGCGTTTGAGACGCTCACTCCGGCCCTTATGCATGAATCGCCGTCGGTCAGGAAGGGGGCAGCGATCATACTCGGTTCCATGGGGAAGAAAAATATGGACGCACTGCTCGCACTTCGCCATCTCAGCCGTGACAGCCACCGCGACGTCCGGCGTGAAGCCGGCAATGCGCTGGTGAGGACCGGATGGGAGCCTGAGGACGACACCGAAAAGGCATACCTCTTCTGTATCCGTGAGGAATGGAAAGAATGCGTAAAGCTGAAAAAAGCGGCGGTTCCCGTTCTTCTTGAGGCGGCGGGTGATCCGGATCCCACCGTCAGGATCCCCGCCATCCGGTCGCTGGGCAGGATCCATGACATTCGTGCCATCCCTATTCTCAAGCAGGGCCTTTCTGATGAGGATGCCCATGTACGTGCTGCGGCGGCAGAGTCGTTCGGGGAACTGGGCGACAAACATGCTCTCTCCAATCTGGTCGCAGTCCTCGTTGATTCCTATCCTCAGGTGAGGATGGAGGCGGCCTGGGCCCTTGACCGGCTCGGGTGGAAGCCGGCGACCGCCCGGCAGCAGATACAGTACCTCATCGCCAAAGAGCAGTGGAATGAGCTCGCAAACTTAGGCAAACCTGCAATTCAGCCGCTCATCGAGGTGCTGCAGGAAGCTCATTCGGGTGTCCGGCTGGGTGCCGTTGAGGCGCTCAGAAAAATCGGTAAGCCCGCACATGAAGCGTTGCAGGCTGCCCTCTCTGTCCAGGATGCAGGCCGGAAAGATTCGGCCCGCCGGGCGATTTCTTCGATTCAAAAGAAAAACGAGGAGGAATCCAGTCTGGCACGGAGAAGTGACGCCGACCCGGGGACGTTCAGGCGTGAGTACGATGATGGTATGAGCGCCCGGAAAAAATTCGATGAGCGGAGAGTTGCAGAAGGCAGGCTCCCGGTTCGTCCCGGGAGAGCAACAGAAGAGGTTCGGCCTCCCGTTCCGAAGCAGGTCCTCTCCCCGGAGGAGGAGAGGGACCTCCGGCAGAGAATTGCGGAGAGCGAACGGAAAGTGACTGAAGGGCTTGCGGCTGTCGAGCGGAGACGGCAGAGTGCGAAACAGCCGGAGCCTGCGGCGAAGCCGGCGGCGGGTGCCGAACCGACTGTCGAAGATATTCACCGGATGGAGACCTTCCTTCAGGAACGTTTTTCCGCGATCGAGAGGGAGGAGATGGCTGCCGCCCGGGTACGGGCCAGGGCAGCTCTGGAAGACGCCGATGATTTATGGGGCACGCCGGCCGCACCTCATGCAGAGGGGCCTTCCGATCTCATCGATTATGATTCTCACACATCGATAACCTTCACGAGCGAGGAGATTGCGGTGAAGGAGGATCCTGGTGAAGTGCTGCTCCGCGCCTTACGATCTCGGGACGAGGCGATACGAGCGACCGCTATCGAGTCGCTTCGTGACATGGGTGATCAGGCGATTGAATACCTTATCGGGGCATTGCAGGACGAAAAGTATACCGTGCGTCTTGCGGCCTCGGATGCACTCGGGGAGATTGGAAGTCAGAAGGGTGTGGGGCCCCTTATTCAGGTGCTCCGTGATCCCCATGAGGATGTGCGTATCTCCGCGGCCTTCTCTCTCGGGAGCCTGAAAAATCCGCTTTCACTATCGTTTCTTGTGGGGCTCTTCGATGACGAGTACAACGGAGTCCGGTTCGCGGCTGCCGATGCGGTCGTGGAGTTCGGCGATGCGGCACTCACTCCCCTGGTACAAGCGCTCGAAAACCCAAATGCCCTGGTACGGATAACTGCCGGCCGTGGGCTAGCAAAGCTCGCCGACATCAGATCCATCCCCGCACTCATCGAACACCTTGGGGACGAGGTAGGGGAGGTGCGCTGGGGTGTATCGCAGGCACTTTCCGGGATTGGAGCCCCCGCCATCATGCCCCTGACATGGGTCCTGAAGAAGGGCCTCTTAAAGGAGCGGCTTGCCGCGCTTGATGCTCTCGGGACGATTTACGACGACCGGGCCCAGGAGGCCATCCTCATAGCCATGCAGGATCCTGACGAGGAGGTCCGCGAAAAGGCGTCACACGTCATGAAAAAGCGCGAGATCCTCAACGTCTGGCGTGAGGCGTGGCTGAAGCGCGTCGAGAGTGAGGAAGAGCAGCCGCAGCTGATCGGTGCGATGCAGGAGAATGACGCGAAAGAGTTCGATAAAGACGGGACACAGGAGATTGACAACCTCATTATTGCCCTTAAAGAGCGGAACGGGACCTCTCAGGTGGCTGTCTCGATGCGGCTGATGATGATGGGCAGGCCGGCGGTCGAGGGGCTCATCCGTGCGCTGAGAAACGAGGACGCCGATATTAAAAAGGCGGCTGCAGAGGTGCTCGGAGAGATGCGTGAGGTTGCCGTCGATCCGCTCATGAACGCACTCCGGGACGACAACACTTTCGTAAGGACAGTGGCGGCACGAAATCTTGGGAAGATTGGAAACGAGCGGTCTATTGACGCACTCGTCAATGCTATGCACACGGAGCGTAATTACCGGGTGCGTGCGGTTATTGCCGAGGCACTCGGGTATATGGGCAACCGGAGTTCGATCGAGCCGCTTATTATTGCCCTTCGAGACCGTGACGAAGAGGTACAGATGGCCGCCGCTCACTCGCTCGGATATATCGGGGACCGTCGGGCAATCGAACCACTGATCCAGGCGCTCAACGATGTCGACTATCGTGTCCGGCACGTTGCACTCGAAGCACTCAGGGATCCTTCAGGAATCCCGCAGGAGCATCTCGTCAATGCCCTGAAATACGGTGAGAAAGAGTTTAAGCAGGGTGTTGCCGAGGCGCTTGATCAGCTTGGATGGGAGGCCAAAAACGATACTGAATATGCATATTACCTGATCGGCAAGGACCGGTGGGGCGAACTCGACAGGCTCGGCATGGCGGCCATCGGGCCGGTCACCGAAGCTCTTTCTGACGAAACGGTCGATGTCCGCCTGATCGCCATGAAGACGATGTCCCGTATCGGAGGGGCACCGGTGGTCACACCGCTCATCGGGACGCTGGGTGACACCGCTCCCGCAGTGCGGATGGGGGCGGAGCGTGCACTGATCGAGATCGGCGAGCCCGCAATGGCCATGCTCCGGGCTGCAGCGTCGATGGATGAGAAGCGTGCGCCTGTTATTGACCGAATAGTAAAAGCGATTGAGAAAAGAAGTACTTCGGCAACCCGGGCCTGACCGGTTTTCGGTGAATGCGGAATGGAGAATTGAGGATGAGCGAGGACTTTTATTACTGCCCTTCGTGTGAGGAAAGGATGCTCAAGGTGGAGCGCCAGGACATCGACGGCGTGTTTCTCCTGTGCAGTGGATGCGGACGGCGTCTGGCACTGAACCGCAGGCTCTGGGCCCTCTTTCTGGAGCGGCCTGATGACCGGCTTTCCGAATTTCTCATGCTCGCTGAAGCGCTCGGGTACACCGGGACGGACTAGATATCCCGATATTTTTAGAACGGAATCATTCCGAGGTGATCGATCAGGATTTTCAGGCCGATCCCGATAAGGATGAGGCCACCTCCGGTCTCCGCGTATGCTCCGATATGGTGGCCCCACCGATCTCCGATGAAAAATCCGCCGTATGATATCAGGGCGGTTATTACACCGATAAGCAGGGCTGCGGTGAGGATCGGGACGTCGAGGAACGCAAAAGTGAGTCCCACGGCAAGCGCGTCGATGCTCGTTGCGACCGACAGGAGCAGGATCATCCAGAGCGTTGCACTATTCAGACTTTTTTCCTCTTCGTCTTTTCTGCCTTCCCGTATCATATGAATGCCAATGAGTGCGAGAAGCAGGAAGGCGATCCAGTGGTCGATGCCCTCCAGGTATGACCTGACAGCCTCCCCGAGAGCCCAGCCAATCACGGGCATGACCGCCTGAAAACCTCCGAAGAAGAGTGCAAGAGTCAGGGCGTTTTTCCATCGTGTCCCCCGCATGGTAATGCCCCCGGAAATGGATACCGCAAATGAATCCATAGCAAGGCTCACGGCGATAGTAACGAGGGTCAGCAGGTTCATGAGAGTATGTACATATATGTTCTGTTCCGGTAAATATCCCCCTTTTCCGGACATGCCCGCTCGTCCGTGATACATTTTCGAAAAAGGTATATATTTATGATGCGTCCGTCTGATCTCCACCCGGTGGATTGATGGCAGAGGTTCAGTACTGGAGTTCGCGCAAGTCATTTGTTCTCGCGGTTGTGTGCTCTGCCGTCGGTCTCGGGATCCTCTGGCGTTTTCCGTACATCGCCTACGAAAATGGCGGTGGCGCATTCCTCATCCCTATCTGATCGCCCTCCTGATGGCAGGTGTCCCGCTCCTGATTCTTGAAATGGGCACCTTTCATCGGCATCCCGGTTTTCGCCGTTCTCCTCACGTACGCCCTCCGGAACCGGGAAGTTTTGGAAGAGCCGGAAGAGACCTGCTGACACATTCTTATTCGCCTGTAAATCTCGTTATATTACGGTTTCCGGCCGGAATCGGCATGATGTGAGGAAAACTCCCCCTGCGGAGCAATTCATAAAGGATAAGTTAACTTCCTGCAAACACATGATTTAATGAACAGAAAAGTGCTTGGTGTATTGTTGGTTATTTTTGTTGTCGTTTCGGCCGGTATCGCCGGCTGTACGGGCAGCACGGAACCGTCTCCTGCAGAATCAGGACAGATTGCGGAGGAAAAACCGTTATACGTCGTCGGTGTGGACGGTGAATATCCCCCGTATTCCTATCTCGACAAGGATGGGAATTACCTTGGCCTGGATGTCGAGTCGGTCCGGTGGATCGCCGACAAAATGGGATTTGAGGTAGAAATCAAAGCGATGGCATGGGATGGAATCATCCCCGCGCTGAATGCCGGGAAGATCGACATGGTCTATTCGGGTATGACGATCACCGAAGAGAGGAAGGAGATGGTCAGTTTCTCAATCCCGTATCAGACAATCAACCAGACGTTCGCGGTCCATGACGAATCCGTTGTGACTCTTGACGACATTCTTGCAGGAAACGCGATTATCGGGGCCCAGAGAGGAACAACCGGTGCCTTCTGGGTGGATGAGAACCTGATCGCGACCGGACTCATGCCCGAGGAGAACCTCAAGCTCTATGACAACTTCCCGCTTGTCGTCACCGATCTCCAGAACAAGAGGATTGATGCATCGATCTACGACAAACCCCCGCATCTGAATGCGATTGCGGAGAAGCCCCTGCACATCATCGGGGAGATCTACACCGGAGAGGATTACGGTGTTGCCATCAGGAAGGAGGATACGGAACTCCTCGCTACCATGAATGAAGGACTTACCCTCCTCATGAACGATCCCTACTGGGATGAGCTGCTTGTGAAATACGAAATGAAGTGATTTTTCCGTCATGGGAAAACAGCCTGATTCGATGCGGGGGCCTTTCCGCAGGTCCCCACCCCGCAGCGGGCAGTGATAGTCATGCTTGATTGTGTGAAATTACTGCGAACTTCAGGAAGACGGGCGATCTGCCCTCAGGGATTTTTGTGATGGATGCCGTATCGATACTGATTGAATGGTTCCCGTATCTGCTGAGCGGGGTTGTGTTCACACTCGCCCTTGTGCTTGCATCGCTCGGGCTTGGTGTGCTGTTCGGCCTCCCGATGGCTCTGGGGCAGGTGTATGGAACGCGTCTCGCCCGGACGTGCGTCGGGGTTTTTGTCTGGTTTTTCAGGGGACTGCCGGTGCTGGTGCTGCTGTTTCTCTTCTATTACGGGATATTTCCGAGCCTGAACCTCGATCTGCCGGCGTTTGTTGTCGCCATCGTGGTGCTCGGTCTGCGCGGGGCGGCCTACCAGTCCCAGATCTTCCGGGGCGCCATCCAGTCGATTGGCGAAGGGCAGATGATTGCGGCCCGTTCTGTCGGCATGAGCCGGTTTCAGGCGATCCGGTCGATTATCCTTCCGCAGGCGATGCGCATCGCGCTTCCCGGATGGTCGAACGAATACCCGAACGTTTTGACAGATACGGCCGTCTGCTACGCGATCGGGGTGATGGAACTCCTGACGCGAACATCGCAGATCGTCTCGCAGACATACGTGACGATGCCGATTTACATCGCCGCGGCCGGTATCTATATTCTCCTGAACTATTCGGGGATGAAGTGCCTGAGTCTTGTTGAGGAAAAGATAAAGATCCCGGGTTTCGGGCACCAGAGTGAGGAATCACATGCATGATGACGAGTATATCCTGAAGGTCGAGAACATCAGGAAGTCGTACGGGCAGACGGTCGTGCTCGACTCGGTCTCCTTTAATGTCAGAAAGGGAGACACCAAGGTGTTCATCGGACCATCGGGAACAGGGAAGAGCACGCTGCTCCGATGCATCAACCAGTTGACGGTGCCCGACAGCGGGCGTGTCTGGCTGAACGGGGAAGAGGTGACACATTCAGGTTCACGCATCAACTATTTCCGCCAGAAAATGGGGATGGTCTTCCAGAATTTTTACCTCTTCGATCACCTGACCGCCGTCAGGAACGTGGAAATCGCCCTTATCAAAGTGAAGGGGATGCCGGCAAAAGAAGCGCGGAAAAAAGCGCTCCTCGAACTCCGTCAGGTGGGAATGGAAGACTGGGCTGACCACTATCCTGCGGAACTCTCGGGAGGACAGGCGCAGCGTGTTTCTATTGCCCGGGCGCTCGCGATGGACCCTGATGTCATGCTCTTTGACGAACCGACGTCGGCGCTTGATCCGGAGCTTACCCGTGAAGTACTCGAGGTGATCAAGAATCTCGCCCGTGACGGAACCACCATGCTCGTGGTGACGCATGAGATGGGATTTGCGACATCGGTTGCGAATGAGATCCTGTTTATGGAGGGGGGGCGGATCGCCGAGCAGGGATCGCCGCAGGAACTTCTTTCGGATCCGCGTTTTTCCCGGACGAAAAATTTCATCGGACAGTTCCGGGAATTCGACCGGGAAATGTGATGTGAGGATCCATGGACACGATGCTTTTCATGGCGGACGTGCTCGTTCCGGCGCTGCTCCAGGGGCTGGTCATCACCCTTGAACTGATCGTCGCAGCGGCGCCGTTCGGGTTCGCTCTCGGCGTCGTGCTTGCGGTCGGAAGGACCTACGGCGGCCGCCTGACGTCCTATCTCTGCCGCGCTTTTGTCGCGTTTATCAAGGGATGCCCTCTGCTTCTGCTTCTCTTTATGCTGTACTTCGGGCTGCCGTCTGCAGGTATCTCGTTTTCGCCCTTTGTCGCCGCAATGATAGGATTCATCTGCTGCAATGCCGCCTATAACTCCGAGTATATTCGCGGCGCTCTCCTCTCCGTCAAAGACGGACAGATGATTGCCGCACAGGCGCTCGGGATGACACGCCTGCAGAGCATATGGCTTATTGTGCTGCCTCAGGCGCTCCGGCGGGCGATCCCCGGAATCACAAACGAATTCATCTATCTCATCAAGTACTCCTCGCTTGCCTACATGCTGACGATTATCGAACTCTCAGGCGCCGGAAAGATTGTGGCAACGAAATACTTCACCTACAATGAGACTTTTATGATGGTCGGCGCGATCTACCTCGTGCTGGTGACAATCACTACGGTCTCCGCCGACATGATTGAGAAGAAGGTGGCCGTGCCGGGAACCACGGGCCGCTGAAGTGTTGTCCGGCTCTGTTTTTTTGGGGGGAGGGCCTCTGGCTCCTCCTTTCGTTTCCGTGAGTGTAATATAAATACGGGAACCTGAACGGACATAACGTGTGCCGGTTCAGTTACTGCTATCTTCAGGCAATCAGAGACAGAAGTACAGGCACGAGAAAATAACCGAATGGCAGGTATTCCCTGATTTCCATCCGAAAGATAACCTCCCCCGATATTGCGGTCTCCGTTGGAAAGGTGCATGATGGCTTCCCGTTTTTCCCGTATTACGATATTCATTCTTCTTCTGGCAGTCTCCGTGCCGTTCTTTTCCGGCTGCACGAGTCCTGCCGGACAGGCCGTGGAGAACCGGACGGCACGCGTGCCTGACGGTGAAACCGTGTATGCGATTCCCTCCCCTCTCGTGTATACTACTGCGGCTGATCAGGATGAACCCGGCACCGGGTTCGCACTTCAGCACATCCAACCCGTCATTCAGGGGACTCCTGCTTTCGAAACACGAACGTATCCTGTGAAATTCGAGACCATGGAGTATGATATCGAAATCGACGTGAATAGGTCCGTGTACGAGGGCGCCCGCATGGTGGATAAGGCACTCCCCGATGAGTACTGGTACGACGAGGACCGGATGCTCCGGTATTACTCTTCATTCTTCGGGGATCCCGCGATCGACGTGTTTTTCGACGGCGTACTCAGGCCCTTTGAGCGAATCAGGATAAGCGATAACCTCAATGACGAGGAATTTCTTGAGCTGATGGTTACGTTCGTGCAGCAGATACCCTATGACAGCCGTGCCCCGGTATACCCCCGGTATCCTGTCGAAGTGATCTATGACGGGAAAGGGGATTGCGATGAAAAGAGCCTTCTTCTCCTGGGAATGCTGTCCCGTGAGGGTTATGACGTTGCATTGCTGCTCTTTCCCGGGATGCATCATGCGACGGGGGGCATACGGATCAGTACGAGTGGAAATCCCCCATTCCGGACGTTTACGACATCACAGAACGAGAAGTATTTCTATATCGAAACGACCGTGCCCACCTATATCGGACTGTATTCCGACGCGTACGAGGATGCAGAGGTGTTTGTCGTCCCGCTCGGGGATGGTGGGAAGCGTTTTACCCGGGTGAACTATGTCAGCCACATCACGGAGAGCTACCGGAAAATTGCGGACCGGCTCGTCTTCATGGAAGCTAAAATGGCCGAATGGAAACAGGATATCAAGGATTTTGAATCCGATCTGCAGTACGGGACATACGATTCGAAAGACGCATGGGACGATGACTATGCGTCGTACACTGCGCTTGTTCAGGACTACAATACCTATGTCGAAAAGTACGGGAAGTACGCGGATATATACGTCTATATCCGGGACCACCCGTACGATATTGCCGGGGTGTACCGGCGCATCGAAAACAGCAACGTGATGGATATTAAAATCTGACCGGGGTATCCTGCATTTTTCTCCTTTTCTGACACCATGGGGACGGGTTCTTATGGTGCGAATATGAACGGTTCGGAATCGTAATATTAATATCGCCGCAGGGTGAATAAATACTGTGAACGGACTGTGGAAATTTGGTGCGGATAATGGAAAAGAGCGGGGACTTCTTGCCCTGTTCATCCTGCATTCTCTTGACAGGGAACCTAAATCCGGGTATGCACTGCTCAAGGAAATTTCGGAGAAAACCGAAGGTCTCTGGGTTCCTTCCAAGGGAACACTGTATCCTGTTCTGAAGCAGCTGGAGGAGGACGGCCTGATACACGTCGTCGAAACCGGAACCCGGTCAAAAAATATCTTCGAACCGACCGAAAAGGGCCGGGAGACATTGCGGTCGATTAAAAAACGGAAGAAGGAGTCACGGGAAAA
Source organism: Methanomicrobiaceae archaeon (assembly GCA_016926855.1). Classification (GTDB taxonomy): domain Archaea; phylum Halobacteriota; class Methanomicrobia; order Methanomicrobiales; family Methanomicrobiaceae; genus LKUD01. The sequence goes on from JAFGNT010000009.1 coordinate 65,167, forward strand.
ACTGCTCAGGTTCTCGAACCTGCTGGGCGAAATTTTTGGAAAAGAAAAAATGGTTGTCCGGGGGCTGCTTTTTGACATCCGGGAAGCTATCGAAGATCTTTCTCCCGGAAGGGTTCCGCAAGCTGTGGACATTCTTGAGCGGTGCGTTACCGATCTCCGGAGGATTGAGGCCAATGGCGGCAGTACACGTTAAAGACCTGACGAAGAAATTCGGTGATTTCATCGCAGTCGACCGGATCTCATTCGATATCAAGAGCGCAGAGATCTTCGGCCTGCTCGGCCCGAACGGCGCGGGCAAGACAACGACGGTTTCCATGCTCGCAACCCTCCTCCGGCCGACCTCAGGCACTGCAGAGGTATGCGGCCGTGATGTGCTCCACGAGCAGGATGGTGTCCGGAAATCCATCGGCATTGTATTTCAGGACCAGAGCCTCGACGAGGAGCTGACCGCATGGGAGAATATGGATTTTCATGGCCGCCTGTACCGCATTTCCCGGGATGTCCGTGAGAAGAGAATCGACGACCTCCTGAAGCTTGTCGAACTGGACGACAGAAAAGACAGTCTCGTCAAGACATTCTCCGGGGGTATGCGGCGACGTCTTGAGATCGCCCGGGGGCTTCTTCACGAACCGAAGGTTCTTTTCCTCGATGAACCGACACTCGGTCTTGACCCGCAGACACGAAACCACCTCTGGGAGTATATCGGGACACTGAATTCTGAGAAAGGGATCACCATCATCCTTACCACGCATTATATGGATGAGGCCGACAGGTTGTGCGACAGGGTCGCCATCATCGATAAGGGAGCGATTGTCGCTCTCGACACACCGGAAAAGCTGAAGGAAGAGATCGGCGGGGATGTGATCACCATCGCGTCATCCCAAACCGACGATATCATGTCACTCATTACGGCACCCTGGATTACCCGTATGGAGCCGCATGACGGCATTGTCACGATACATCTCGAAAATGCCGAAAAACATATTTCCGAAATCATTCAGCTTCTGGCACGGGATGGGATTGATATCGGGTCGGTCTCTATTCACAAGCCAACACTCGAGGACGTCTTCCTGCACTTCACCGGAAAAACGATCCGTGAAGAGGAAGCGGACACGAAAGCTCAGATGCGCATGTTTCTGAAAGCGGGGAGGCGCTGATTATGGATATCGTCTATACGCTCTGGCTGCGGAGCATCAAGCGCTACCTCAGGTCCAAAAGCAGGATTGTCGGAAGCCTCGGCATGCCTGTTTTCTTTCTGCTCGTGCTCGGGTTCGGGCTCAACTCTGTCGTGCGGATTCCGGGGCAGGATGCCGGGTATATGCAGTTTATCATCCCCGGCATCGTCGCGATGAGCGTGCTTTTCACCTCGGTCTTTTCGGGGATCCAGATCATCTGGGACAGGCAGTTCGGGTTTTTAAAGGAGACGCTCGTTGCACCCGTATCGCGTATTGAGATTATGCTCGGCCAGACATTCGGCGGTGCCACGACCGCGTGCATACAGGGCATCATCATCCTCGTGATATCCCTCTTCATCGGGCTGCAGATATCGAGTATTTCCGGCTTTATCATTGCACTTGTATTTATGATCCTGATCGGGATCTCGTTTTCCGCGTTCGGGATCGCAATCGCCTCGAAGATGGAGGACATGCACGGGTTCCAGCTTATTATGAATTTCGTGATATTCCCGATTTTCGGCCTTTCGGGAGCGCTTTTCCCGATTGAGAGCCTGCCGCCCTCGGTCGCATGGGCAACACGTCTGGATCCGCTGACCTATGGCGTCGAGGGGATACGGTACGGCCTTGCGGGAACGTCCCAGATAAGTCCGGTGATTAGCTTCGTCGTGCTCTCGGGGTTCACCGTTCTTATGATTGCGGTGGGATCGTACCTTTTTAAGAACACGACACTCTGATTTTTTCGTGTCCGCGGCAGGCCTGGTTCCGAAGGCTCCAACGGATTTCTCTCTTTTCCTCCCTCTTCTCACTGTCACCATCTTTATAATCCCTGACTACCTGATATCGAACCGGTTGTCATGAATCTCGATATCTTTGATGGGATGAACAGGGACGAACTCAAGCAGTACCTTGAATTTCTCCTCTGGCACTACCGCGTGGTTGACGCGTTCTGGTTCATCTATATCGCGGAGACGTACGGTCAGCCCGCCGCGGAGGCGATAAACGAACGGGTCTGGGGGCGTGTCGCCTCCATGGCGGCACGAGACCTTGCAGAGCGGTTTTCCATCACCGAAAAGGGGCTTAGGGGTTTTGTGGAAGCGCAAAAGCTCTTTCCATGGTCCATTATCGTCGATTACCGGTTTGACGAAAGGGAGGACGAGGTGGAGATCTCGGTCGCCTCGTGCCCGACGCAGGAGGCACGGCTGCGCCGCGGCCTTGGGGAGTATGTCTGCCGGGAGATGCACCGATCGGAGTTTACGAGTTTTGCGAAGGAGATTGACGAGCGGATACGTGTCGAATGCATCCACGCTCCGCCGGACCCTCACCCGGATGACATGTTCTGCCGGTGGCGGTTTACTCTGGAGGAGTGACACCGCCGGTCGGATTCGTCAGGGCACGCCCGTCGTATGAAACGGCCGGAGACGGGCGGTGGTGGGATGCGGTCCCTGCAGGCGACGTCCGGACTTCAATGGGGGGCATCGGTTGTCTGTCAGGGGCGTCTGCCTGTGGTCCTTACCCGCTTCATGTGTCATTCCTGTGCGGCACGCATGCTTATGACGGTATACGATCAACCAGATGACGATGTTCAAAGCGCTTGATGTTGATGCCTGGGTCACAAAACGTCGCTCCAGCCTTGATGAAGCGAGGGATGCCGTCACAGGGATTATCCGGACCGTCCGGGAGGAGGGCGACGAGTCACTCCTCCGGATGGCGAGAAAATACGAGCCCGATATCACCTCCCTGAGAGTCACGGACGAGGAGCGCGACGCCGCGTATGAAAGCGTCGATGACAAGCTCCTTACGAGCCTCATCGAGGCCGAGGCACGGATCACCCGGTTCCATGAGCTCCAGCGGGAACGGGACCTCTGGCTCGAGGAGGTCGAGCCGGGAATCATTCTCGGTGTAAAAACAACACCGCTCGACCGCGTCGGCCTCTATATTCCCGGTCGGCGGGCGGCATACCCCTCCACCGCACTCATGACCGCGGTCCCGGCGAAGGTCGCCGGTGTCCCGGAGATGTGCGCCTGCACCCCTCCGCCTGTCCTCCCCCTGACGCTGGTCGCGCTGGATATCGCGGGCGTGGACGAGATCTACCGTATCGGCGGTGCGCAGGCTGTTGCCGCGATGGCGCTCGGGACGGAGACGATCAGGCCGGTGCAGAAGATCGTCGGGCCGGGGAACGTGTACGTGACCGCGGCAAAGATGATGCTGCGTGACCATGCCGAGATAGATTTCCCCGCCGGGCCGAGCGAGATCGGGATCATCGCAGACAGCTCGGCAAATCCGCAGTATGTTGCCATCGACATCCTCGCACAGGCAGAGCATGATCCCGACGCGGCGTGCGTGCTCATCACCACCGACCCGTCCCTCCCGGCGAAGGTTGAAAAGGAGATCGGCCGGCTCATGGAAGAGGCCCCGCGAAAGGAGATTATCACATCGGCGCTTGCCCAGTCGGGATTTGTCGTCACGCGGGACCTCGACGAAGCGGTCACTCTCATGGACAGTATTGCACCGGAGCACCTCTCCATTCAGGTCGAGGATTCGCTTTCCGTCCTCAATGCGGTAAAACACGCAGGCTCCATCTTTGTGGGGGCATACGCTCCCGTCGCCTGCGGCGATTACGCCTCCGGCACGAACCATGTCCTGCCCACGGCTGGCTACGCAAAAGTGTACTCGGGCCTCAACGTCGGCCACTTCTGCAAGTCCTCAACGGTCCAGGTCATCGACCGGAAAGGGCTGGAGGCCATCGGTGACATTATCGAGACGATTGCCGATGCCGAAGGGCTGTACGCCCATGCGGAGTCGGTGCGGATCCGGCGAAAAGAGAAATGATTTTTTTTGTGTGCGTCCGGTGTCGTTTCTCTGGATCGAGGCCCGCGACACATACGACCGGGGCCGGAGATGGATGTCTCGAGCCTACTCCGGTACCTCAGTGAGATCCCGTGGTTTCCGACGGCCTTTCTGAACGAGGACAGGGTCCGCTGGGAAGCGGTCGACGTCTCCCGTGCCCTTTTTTGGCACGCGGCCCGGTCAGGTGCAGGGAATTTTTCGAACGTCTCGGAGTATGTATGCATCCCGATCGGACAGTTGGGAGGGTTAAAAAAAGGAATGCAGGTTTATTCGTGCCTGAATCCTTCTGGGGTGCATGCATCCTTGAAGAACCAGTTTCGGTACACGATCGGGGTAATGATAGTGGTCAAAAGGCTCATCAGTACGATCGCGACGAAGATGCCCTGCCCGATGAGCCCCTGATTGAGCCCGATCAGGGCGACGATCATCGCCACCTCGCCCCGGGGAGACATACCGAACCCCACGATCAGCGAGTCTTTACGGCACATTCCCATGGCCCAGGCAGGCAGGCCGCACCCGATCACCTTGGTGACTATTGCAAGCGCGGTCAATGCCAGGAGGAAGATGAGGATCTCCTGGGTGAGGGCCTGGAAGTCCGCAAGGATGCCGAGCGAGACGAAGAAGATCGACGCGAAGATGATATGGAGGTATTCGGCGCCTTCTTTGACGTCTTTACTGTTCCTGAGTCCGATCCCCCCGAAGGCGACCCCGGCGAGGAAGGCCCCGACAATCCCCGACAGCCCCATGAGGTCGGCGAACATGGCATAGAGGAACGCAATCATCATGGAGAAGATGAAGACGAACTCGGGATACTTTTGGGCCATTTTGGATGCGTCAATCCGCTCGATGAGCCGGCTCACCCAGAAGATCCCGACAGCACCGCCGATGGCGATAAATCCGATTGCCTTGATGAGAACCAGGCTTATCGAGATAGCCGAAATGCTCCCGGTGACCAGCTCTTCAGTGATGGAGAGCGCAACCAGGGAGAGGACGTCGTCGATGATGGCCACACCGATGATCGCTTTCGCGGCCTCGGTCTGGAGCATATTAATCTCCTTGAGGACGTTGGCGGTGATGGCGATACTGGTCGCGGTGAGCGCCGTGCCGACGAAGACCGCGCTCGCCATATCGAATCCGAAGAGGAGGGATAAGGCGTAGCCGCCGATCCAGGGGACGATGACGCCGATAATTGCGATGACGACGTAATGTATCTTGAGAATATCCTTGATAGTGAATTCGAAACCGATGACAAAAAGCAGGATGATTGCTCCCAAGTGGGCAAGGCTCTGGACGAATTCCGTGTAGGTAATCAGGCCGAGCATGCTGGGTCCGACCAGAAGCCCCACGAGAATAGCCCCGATCACCGCCGACTGGTTGATCCTTGATGCGAGGAGGTAGCCGGCAAGTGCGATGAAAAGGAGCAGGCTCATCTGGAACTCGATAGATAATGCGACGCTCTCCATGCACTACTAAAAAGGTTCTCTGGCCTTATATAATCCATGCATCAGGCTTTGAATCATCTTCGGGGCAAGGATATTTGTCGGAAGGATCCTGCCCGATTGTGCCGGGAGATTGGCTTTCGGGTGCTTTCGGGCACGGAAGTACGGCCGCGCCGGCAGCGGAAAGCGATCTGCTTCCCGTTATATTGCTCGTTGATGCGGGCTCCGGGGAGCGATCCGTAACAGGAGGTGTGGGCCGTTCACCGGTGATTCGGGATTAACGAGCGGTGCAACCAGAAACAGGATCTGGATCACCGATCCTGCACGGATCGCTCAATCCTTCAGCAGGTGACGAGTTTCATGATCAGGTAAGAAAGTGGAATTTCAGGCCATGCTCCATAGCTCAGTCGGATATATCCTGTTTTACCGGCCTGCCTGCTGTGCGTGCTTGCGATCGGTGCAATGACGCTATTTTCGTTACGAGGATGAAAGTCCGGACATCGCCGTAACGCAAGAGATACCGTACTCGCGTAACCTCACATGGATTCCCACAGACTATGGTCATAATCCTTTCTCTGAACTGGCAAGGATGGAGATATAAAAAAAAGCGCATAAGATTCAAAAAAAATGAGGAGTGAAATGTTACTTCTTGAGCAGATCCCGAATCTCCCCGAGCAGGACGACCTCTTTGCTCGGTTCGGGTGGAGGGGCTTCCTTCGGTTCTTCCTTCTTCTGCATTTTGTTTATCTGCCTGACGAGCAGGAATATGACAATGGCGATTATCAGGAATTCAATGATCGTGTTGATGAACAATCCGTACGCCACGGCGGGAGCACCTGCCTCCCTCGCTGCCGTGAGGCTGGTATAGCCCTGCCCGGAGAGATCAATGAACAGGTTGGAAAAATCGACATTGCCGAGCAGGAGTCCTATCGGGGGCATAACCACGTCGTTCACCAGCGAGGATATGATCTTTCCGAACGCACCACCGATAATGAATGCAACCGCCAGTTCAATTACATTGCCTCGGGCAATAAATGCCTGAAATTCATCGACAAATCCCATATAGCATCATTCCTATGAGTGTGGCTATTATTCTCCTGCGATAATAATTCTATGGGATAATGAGAAATGAATGGTGGTATGGAACACGCGGGATGTATCCTGATTTTCCTTTCACGAAAGGGTATCATATCGGGTATTTTTCACTATTATTCCAGTGATTTTTCCCTTACGCAATGATGCACCAGAGCACGGGAGTGTTTGCCATGTGGCTTTGGAACATTTCCATCCCGGTGAAATTTCCGGAATATTTCTGTTTGTTTTCAATCCGATCCGATACTATGAAAAATAAAATTATCAGGATTGAAGCTTTTCCACCAGAAAAGTCACTAAAATAGGTTCTTTATGCTGCTATGGGGATTCCGCGATTAGAGCTCAATTCTAGCTTATTTTGCAGAAAAGTGACTATACTTTGCAGTTGAAAATTACCCTCAAACCACATAAATGTATGCGCGTTTTTTCATCATAACAACGGGCCATTAATCCATCTCGAATAATGCTCCACATCCAACGCCGTATGCATAAACTCGAATCATTATTTCATTTCTTTTTCTTTGTTGGACTGCATTGTGCGAATAACTCCTGTACAAACATTTTCAGAATCACATCCGTAAAATCTTCTTTCGGAGGCGGGTCCAATAGCTTCGACTTAAAGGCCCGAACGAGGATCTTGTCCAGCAGCTTCGTTGTGAAGTATTCGCTATCCAAACAGATCCGGACCAGCTTCATAAATTCGTCCTTGTCAACCAGCTCGGGCGAAGTCCTGATCTTTTTGTAATCGGGCATCCATTTCGGTGCATTCGGCAGTTTTGCCTGACATTTTGTGCAATAATTCACGGAACCCAGCTGCTTCTCCTTGCAGTCGGGACACATTTGTTCCATAGAGAGACAGTCTTCCGCTCAAATATTTTCCGCTCGTCATCTCCCAATCACTTCCGCCCCCCATCTCCCACTCACTGCCGCCCGGCCAGCCGTGCGACTCCGCTCCTCGCTGCCCTCGTCGCTCCACTGCACGGCACTGCAAATCCACCACAAGCACACGCGTTTTTCCGTCAAACGGGTAAGCAAGTCGCCCTTCGGGTGCGGCCCCTGCAGGGCCGCATCCTGCACGTTCGTGCAGGACGACAGGCCTACTCCGTTTGCCGTTTTAAACTGCTGCCCGCCGGTGCTCTGGATGAATGGCACCGGCAGGAGTGAATGAATGAAGAACATAAAGAGAAAAGGGGCGGCCAGCCCGACAAAGCATGCCGCCCTCCGCGCTCGCATAGAGCACGAGATTGCATGGGACGATCGAACATATCACCTTTTCGACCGCGTCGCGGAAGAGCTGGTGCCCGCCTTCCACACGGCATCCTTCTTTCCGGGGGTGGCCTGAGATGGCCCCGGCAGAAACGGCGAGCCTCTCGGACGCGATCCCCGAGCAGGACCTCGCCCATATCGCCCGGCTCGAAGAGGAAGCGGAGGCGCTCGAGCGAAGGGGCCGGGCCCTGCTCTCCCGGGCGGGAGGCTTCCGGGATCTCGCGGCCGGTCTCCGGCAGTCCTACGCGGACCGGGTGCAGAAGGACGGGCTGGCTGCCTGCGTCCGCCGGGCCGAGGAGGCCGACGACCGGGAGTGGCAGAAGGGGGCGGTCCACGGATGACCTCGGTGTACGAGGTGGTCCGGAACCGGATCATCTCCTCCCTCGAGGAGGGCACGGTCGGTAATCTGCCATCTCCCCCCTATGCGGGATTCCCAGGTTCATGCTCGCTAGTCAGGATTCACGGCCGCACACGAGCGCTAGGCCCTCAAGCACCATGAACTCGGAATTGGAGTTAATTTATTAATTTAAATATTTTTAATTAATTTTCTGAATTTAAAAGTCCATTTACCGTTCCAATAAATTCTGAAACCGATTTAACCGCGTCTATCCTTGAATCATCACTGCAGTTAAAACTACAAATATTTGAAAATTTATCCTCTGAATCCTCGAATTTCGCTCTCAACATATTAATTTTTTCATCTTCTGTAGGATATTTTCTCTCTAATTCAACAATCAGAAAACTTCCATGTTCTACAAAATCTTTGAACGCAAATTTCACAACGTTATTATCTTCTGAAAAGATTGCCGCACTGGATAAATGTAGTTTATTTATTAGTTCATTATGTAGAGAGTAGGGAATAGGGACGGGTTTGGGCAGAAAGTAACTATTTAGAATATCTGAAATCTTCATACCAACTGAAGTTCCTTCTGTTGCTATTTTTAATAGAACCAGAAATGCAGCAATTGCACCAACGCATATGATTGCTTTATCTCTCCAATTAATAGTGCCTGGGAGCGAGTCGAAGAACAAGTAAATGATAAAGTATTCAATTGAAACGGCCATTGAAAAAATACTGAATGTCAATATAATTAACAGAAACAAATTTCGATTTACATTCTCTCGCCACTGTACATACAAAGGTATCAGTGCAGCCAAACATGGGAATATATAATACAAGTTGAGAAGCCCCCCAATTGAATCAAGGAAGCTTGTCATGAAGTGTTGAACCTCACTACCTTTTTTACATCTTCTTGATCTGATGTGGAACCAGCAACCCCTCCGAGAATCCCACCTATCACAGCTCCAGGTGCTCCGGCAACAATTGCGCCCAATGCTGCTAAAACAATTACCCCATTTATTAAACCACTGTTATCTGGCTCAGCTATCACATCAGTTGGGGTAAAATACAGAAAATTCCCCCCATATGAACAACCTGCGTGCTGGCAATTTAATGTAAACTGAAATGGAAGTTGACTTCGGATCTGAGCAGGGCTACTCAAATAGATTTTATTTTGGCAGTTAGGACATCGGACATATAATCGCATAGGAACTCTGCATATCGAACGTAACTGGGTTTTACCATAATTAACTTATTCTTATCCCCCAAAAATATACCTGAATCGAGTTCTCATATAAAAAAATAGCTGTCCATCCGCCTGAAGCGGCCGGGGATCACCGGCCCCATTCGGTTCGGGAGCGAAGGGTATAGCCGCGAGGAGCTGACGGCCGAGATGGGTGCTGCCAGCCCCATCGCTCCGCGTTGTGGCTCGTGCCCCTCCTTACGGACGGTCACAATTCCTCTGCACGATGTGCGGGGTCGATCTCCCGGTCCTCGACAACGCGGCCGCCTACATCGCGGGATGGCTCCGGCACATCCGGGACGGTTCGGCGGCCGATGTGGTCCAGGCGGCCGGGGACGCACAGCGGGCCGCGGACTGGCTGATGGGGGCGGAGGAGTGATCCTTCTCCCCTGTTTTGTGGACGGCCGGACGTGTTTGCTCGCACGCTCGCTGCACACAGCCGGCCTGCTCTTCTCCGGTGTACTGGCATTATTACGCCCGCACGGACCTCGCACGCTCGGCCCCTGCCGGCTGCGGGGAAACCGCCGCTGCGCAGACTGCTGGCGCAGACTGCTTGCGGCTTGCTGTCCGTAAGCTGCGAACGCCGCCAGGAATATCAGGTCTGCCGCCGTCCGGCGGCACCGCTCCCTCCGGTCGCTGACCAGATAATCCGAGCGGCTGGCTCCGTGCTATCAGGAAAAGATGTGTTTATATAGAGGTAAATTACGCTTAAATTGCCGATTTTTCGACCTCCATAGATTGCATCAGACGGACGATCTCACCTCAACACAGGGTAAAGATCGGATGATGAGGAGAGTGTTGCTCTATGGGCCTGTATTAAAATCAGAAAATATTGCGTATTTTAACAAATAAACCCCAATTTTGGATTCTATGGCACCATAGCCGGCGCCGCATACCCCATCACAATCGGGAATCCGAAAATAAGCCCAAATCGCCCGTATTTCGGCCCTAAAAAGAAGGGGGATACCCCTACTCTTCCCCGGACCGGGTGATATGGTCCAGCACCATATCCCACATGACGAGCAACCCCGGGACTATCACATATCCCAGCAGGCCGCCCCCCACAAAGATCGCTACAATGAGGATCTCGGTGTCCATAAGCTCACCTCAAAAGAGAGGGGGTGTTTCCCCCTCATCACGCAAGGGCCGGCACAGTGTCCGCCCACGTCTCGACGGCCGTCCGGATCGCATCGTCCTGGTAGGACGTGATCCGCACGGAATCGCGGCTGAAGGTCACGTAGTAGATCTCGCCCGTAGCGTCGTAGCACTTCAGCTGGGCCGAAAAGCTCTCGTTCGCGGAATCGCGGACCGCATCCCCGCCCATAGCGGTGGCGAGGTCGGTGTTCGCCATGATCTCGGCGGCAACTGCGCCGAATGCGGCGACGGTCGGTGCCTTGCCGGAAATGGTTCCGACGGTCTTGCCCTCGATGTCCTCGAAGCCGAACTTCGTGGTGTAGCTCTCCTTGTTCTTCTCGACTCCGTCATGGGCCACTCCGGCCTGGACGTAGTCGACGCAGCCGAACGGGTTGTCGTCCAG